>CAYVPJ010000035.1:0-39096 GCA_964453505.1 uncultured Oscillospiraceae bacterium
CCGTTTTGACTTTATAGCTGTAATCGCATGTTTGGCATGTATACACCGTGTATCCAACAGAAAAACACGTGGGCGCGATGTATGAGGTTTGCATGACGCACTCTTCCGTTTTCGTATCATCGTCGTTGCGGCATTTTATCGAGTGCGCGGACGGAGACGAGCCGTCTATGTGCGTAGCGTCGCCCCATTCGTGCTGCGTATAAGTATATGTAAAATTGAAGATTCTTCCTATTTCATATTGCGCCTTATACTCAATTTCTATATCGCCGTTGGGCAAAGTCACTCTGTAGGATTCATCAAACGTTTGCGTTAGCTCTATCATGTGACCCTCCGTAGTATCAGAGCAGTCGGAGCGCGAGCAAACGAACGTCGCCGTCATGGTATTCGGTGCGTCTGTAAAATCAGAGCTAAAAAATCCGTATTTATGCCCCGCCGGGTAACGTTCGTTACTGCAAACCACACAAACGCGGCTGTTCGGGCAGGCGGCTCTGTAGCGGCAGGGTTGTGTTTGCACGTCCGGGCATTTTTGGCATGTGCGCGTATGCGTATCGTTCCCGTCGTATATCCAGTCTCCGTATCTGTGATCGAGTATGTTTCCGTGTTGCACCGTGACCGTATCGGAAACTTCGCCGCATTTTGAGCACTTGCAGTAATACGAGGCGGGATGCGTGCAAGTCGTTAGCACGGCGATTATATCCGTCCGAACGCTCATATCGCAATTTTCGGCCATCGTCTCGCCGTCGTTTTTGCATCTGAACGCATGTTGGGACGGCGACGAACTCGCGATGTGCACGCCCGCGCCCCATTGGTGCTGTTTTACATCTTTTACGTTTGACAGTCTGCCGCTAATAGGCGTATCTACATAAGCCGTGTAAATCGTGCCGGGGTCTTTGCCCGGTTCTGCTTCGTATTCTTGTGAGACAATTGTCGCCGCGAACGTTTTAATCCCCCTGCATCCGACCACGCTGCAGCCGAGCGTCAGCGACGCGGAAGTCGTGCCGTACCAATGCCATGTGGGACTCACTTCGAACATGTGCGCGTTTTCATCAATGCTGCCGTAAGGAGCATCGCAGTATTCGCATTTCGCGAGTGTAACGCATGTGGCTTGTCCTCCCGAACAAAATGTTGTTGCAGAGTGTTGTTGACCGCATGACGTACAAAGCCCGGTATGCGTACCGCCGCCTGTAATATAAGTGACAGTTCCTGTTGCTCCGCAATTCATGCATGGCACATCCGCCGGATCAGCCTTCGCTCCGCAGTATGCGAATGCGAATATCGCGCATATCAGCGCTATACAGGCGTTTACGAATATCTTCCGCATTTTCATACCTCCCGATTGTTTGTTTCATCTCCATTATAACATAAAAATTACCAAATGGAATACCCGTGGTTACAGTATATGCGACTACGGATAGTTTACTGCGGGCAACGTCAGTTTCCCGCCTTTATTTGATAAAACAACGCCTGTTCCGCTTCGCCCGACGCGGTGAAGTCAGCGTCGAACGATATATACTTTTCGCCGCCGATTTCTATGTATTCAGGCGGGATTTCAGAACCCGCTTCGCTTCCGTTTATCAGCGTAATGATCGCGCCCTCGAAATCGCCCGCGGGCAGCAGCACGCGCACCGCGCCCGAAGGTTTCTCCAAGCGCCCCGCAAATTCCCATGCGACCGACAACAGCGCCGCGTTATCGCCGAGAGAAGCGCGCCTGACGATCAATTCGCCTCTCGGGAGCTTGCCCGCCGCGCTTTCCGTCCGCGCGCCCGAAACCATTGAAAGCGAGAAGCCCGCGTCGGTTTCGCCGCATACGGGGCAGATGCTCGCGGTCGTTTCGTCGGGTTCGCCCGCGTTTACAACGACCGTAAACAGCGAGCAATTCTGCGCGTCAATATATTCGCACCCGCGCAGGCACTTAGCCGAATGCGTTCCGTTTTCGGCGGGAAGCCATTCGCCGTACCAGTGGGACAGCCTTTTACCCATTTTTACTTTATAGCTGTAATCGCATGTTTGGCATGTGTACACCGTGTACCCGCTCGAAAAGCACGTGGGCGCGATGTATGAGGTTTGCATTACGCAGTCTTCCGTTTTCGTATCATCGTCGTTGCGGCACTTTATCGAGTGCGCGGACGGAGACGAGCCGTTTATGTGCGTAGCGTCGCCCCATTCGTGCTGAGTATAAACATAGTCCATGTTAAATACTCTGCCGACGTCAAACACGGTGTTATAAAGAATTTCTATATCGCCGTTGGGCAAATTCCTTCTCGAGCTCTCGCTGTACGCCTGCGTGAGCTATATTCTGTGACCCTCCGTGGTATCCGAGCAGTCGGTGCGGTTGCAAACAAACGTCGCCGTCACTGTGTTTGGAGCGTTCGATTTGTCAATGTCTGTATTTCTGTAATCATGCCTCGCCGGTAAACGTTCACCGCCGCAAATCAAACAAACGACGCTGTTCGGGCAGACAGTCACGCCGTAGTCGCAGGGTTGAGTGTCCGTGCTTGGGCAGTTTGCGCATGTGCGCGTATGCGTCGAAAACTCGATGTTGTATACCCAGTTTCCGTATTCGTGGTCGTTCATGTTTCCGAATGGCAATGTTTCCGTATCGGAAATTTCGCCGCATTTATTGCACTTGCAATAATATGTGGGAGCTTGCGTGCAAGTCGCTAACGTGGCGATACTATCCGAACGGGAGGTCATTTCGCAGTTTTCAGCCATCGTCGTGTTGTCGTTTACGCATCTGAGCGTGTGCTGGGAAGGCGACGAACCCTCGATGTGTTCACATGTATCGCCCCATTGGTGTTGTACTACGGATATTTCATCTGAGAGTCTACCGTCATAAACCGTATCCACATAAGCCGTATAAACAGTTCCTGAATCTCTCCCCGCTCCGCCGAAGTCCGTCGATGTTAACTGCGCGTCGAAATCTTTCGTCGCACCGCATCCTATCGCGCCGCAGGTGAGGTTCACCGACGCGGAAGTAGTGCCGTTCCACGTCCAAACGGGATCGATGCCGAACCTGTGCGCGTTGGAATCAGGGTCGCCGTAAGCAAAATGGCAATATTGGCATTGCGCGGAGGATTGGCATGTTGCCTGTCCTCCCGAACAATTCACGCTGGATTCGAATATATGATTGCAGAACTGGCATACTTTCATGTGCGCGCCTGAACCAATGTTATCATACCTGAAATAAACGGGACTATTGCAATTCGGGCATGGATCTCCCGCCTCGATAGCCTTCGCTTCGCAGTATGCGAACGCGCATATCGCGCATATCAACGCTATGCAGGCGTTTATCAATATCTTCCGCATTTTCATACCTCCTGATTGTTTCTCCGCCTATATTATAACATAAAAGCAATAAAATGGAATATGGGACGCTAAAAAAACGATTGAAGCGCTTCCGTCCTTTTACTTTTATTTAATGCGGTTTATTGCCGAACTCTGTTCGATGTGCTATAATGTTGTCCATGTCGGAATTTGTCATATTTTAGCTTAATTGCGCGCTTAGGAGTAACCGGCTGAATGAAGTTTTACGAACGCATACTGCGAGAGTTGAAGGCTGAAAAGCATACGCTTCAAACCGTATACGGGCACGCGTTCAGCTTTCGCGACAACGCCATATTCGAGGAAAGCCGCGATCTTATAATACGTAAAACGACATACGCGGAGTGCGAGACTGAAATAAAGCGCATTTCGAACGCCATATTGAGCGATAAACCCGAGGGTGGCGTCGTAGCGCTCGTCATGGGCAATTCGCCGCTGTGGGTCGAATGCTTCTGGGCGATACTGCGCGCGGGTTTCAGCGCGCTGTTGCTGTCTGAAAAACTCGACGCGCAGACCCTCGCCGAATGCCTGACGCAGGCGGGCTGCAAATACGCGCTCGGATACGCGCCCGACGGTTTTAGGGGCATGAGCGCGGAAGAACTCAAAACCGCTAGAGCCGAAACGGACGCGGATTTGTGCTCTGTTTGGGGCGATGAAATCATTCTCGCCACGTCCGGCACGACCGGCAAGCCCAAGCTCGCGGCGTTCGACGGTTCGGCGGTGTGCGCGCAGATACTCAATTCGGGCTACGTTCTGTCGCGTTGCCGCGATATATCGCGCTTCTGGCACGGCGAAATGCGCCAGCTCGCGTTTCTGCCGTTTTCGCACGTGTTCGGCTTGAGCGCGTGTTTTCTGTGGTTCACGATTTTCGGGCGGACGTTCGTTTTCTTAAACGACATGCGCCCCGAGACCATACTGCGCGCGTGTCGGCTGCACAGCGTGACGCACATTTTCGGCGTGCCGCTTCTGTGGGATTCCATCGCGCAGGGGGTCAGGGCGAAAGCGGAGGAGCGCGGCGAGGCTCAAAAGCTCGATAAGGCCGTCGCCCTGATAACCAAAATATCTCGCGTGTCTCCCGCCGTCGGGCGCGCCTGCTCCGCCCTGCTTTTAAGGGAAGCCCGCGGCGCGACTCTGGGCGCGTCCGTCCGCTTTTGCATAAGCGGCGGCGGCTGTCTGAAGGCGGGCACCATTGAACTCATACGCGCGCTGGGCTACCGCCTCGAAAACGGCTACGGCATGACCGAGATAGGCATAGCCTGCGTGAGCCTGAAAGACCGCTTCGACGGGCGCGCGAGCGTGGGTTCGCCGTTTCCGTCGCTTGAGTTTACGTTAGGCGATGGCGGGCGGCTGAGCGTGCGCGGCGCGTCGGTGAACACCGCTTTCTATTCGGACGGCAGGCGCGTTTTGCGCGACCCTTCCGAATGGTTCGATACGGGCGACTGCTTTCAGTTAGACGATAAAGGCGAGTGGTCGATCGTCGGCAGGATAGACGACCTCGTGAACGGCTCAAACGGCGAGCGCGTGAGCCCCGACGCTGTGGAAGCGCTTTTGCGCCTGCCCGCCGACGCGTGCGCGTTCGGCGACGGCGGCGTTTTGAAGCTCGTAGTGAGCGCGCCGGGCGAGTACGCGTATTCGCCCGAAGCGTTCCGCGCGTTTGCCGACAGCGTTGACGCCGCCGTGAGCGGTTTGCCCGCGCATATGCGCCCGCAAAGCCTGAAATACACGTTTTCGCCGCTCCCCAAGACGCACATAGGCAAGGTCAACAGGCGCGCGCTCAAGGCGGCGTGCGGCGCGGGGAGCGTTAAATTCGTGTCGCCCGATTCTTCCGAACCCTTCGAAGCCCCGAACGCGCTCGCGGGCGAGATGGCGGGCTTGTTCGCGAAGGCCTGCGGGTTTGCGGGGAAAGTGGGTCACGACAGCAATTTCTTCACCGCGATGGGCGGGGACAGTTTGTCTTATATGAACCTGATAGCCGAAATCGAGTCGAAATGGCGCGTGAGTGTGCCGCGCGAAGGCATTCCCACGCTCGACACGCCGCGCAAGGCCGCCGAGCGCGTGTTGTCGCTCATAAACGAGAAGGCCGGAACGGGGGCTGACAATGCATAAATTCATGCCCGCGTTCACAAAAATCACGGGCATTCTGCCAATGGCTGTATATCTGAAGCCGCGCCTGTTTTGGAAGTGCGATAAAAGCGAGCTTAAAAGCGGCGCCGAGATAGTCGTCTCAAACCACACGACGCTGCTCGACTTCGCGACTCTGATGTTCATATACGGCTTTCGGAACGTGCGCGTGCTGGTCGCCGAAGTGATATATCAAAAGAACCGCGCCTGCGCGTGGTTCATGAGGAAAATGGGCTCTATACGCGTTGACCGCGCGGGCGACGACAACTCGCGGTCTCTTTCGGAAGCGGAAGCGACGCTGCTCGATGGCGGCTGCGTGGGCGTGTTCCCCGAGGGACGCCTGAACCGCGACGGCGTTAATTTCGGAAGCATACTCAGGTTTTCGGGCGGCGCGGCGTATTTATCGCTGCGCACGGGCGCGCCCGTCAGGCTTGTATATATGCAGACGGCGGGCGGGCTGTTCCGCTCCACTTCCGCCATAATCGACAGCCGCGTGTCGCTGCGCGACATGTTCGGCTCTGACACGGGCGGCGAAAACGTCGCCCGCGCCACGAAATATATCGAGGAGCGCATGTTCCTCATACGGTGCGAGCTTATGAACCTTAAAAACGCGCGCGAACACGCGTCGCTGTTCGGAAGGTATCTGCGCTCGAGCATACACAGGGCGCTGACTGTGTGCCTGCGCCCCAAGTATTTCTACACCGACAAAGAAACGCAGTCGCGCAAGCTCACGCGCCCGATGGTGATCGTGGCGAACCATTTCAGCGTGTACGACCCGCCGATGCTGTGCGAGACTTTCTATAAGAGCAAGAGCGCCGTGCACATAATCGCGTGCGAGGTGCTTTACGAAAGAAAAGCGCTCGCGTGGCTGCTCGACAGGCTCGGCTGCATACGCCTTGACCGCAACGTGCTCGACATGGATTCGTTCCGCGCCATGGTGGAGGTGCTCTCGCGCGGCGAGAGCGTGGGCGTGTTCCCCGAGGGCAGAATGAGCGAGACGCGCGAGCTGCTCGAACTCAAATCGGGCTTCGTGCTCGCGGCGATGAAGGCGCGCGTCGACGTGCTGCCCGTGTACATCGCCGACGCGTACCGCCTGTTTCGGGCCAGACAGCGCGTGTTCATAGACGTGCCTATTAAAATGGACGTGGCGCCCACGCTCGAAAACGTGCGCGAGCGCACGCGCGTTGTTCAGGAACGGTTTGAAATACTAAAGCAAAAGGCCGAATTGCAATATAAGGAGGCTTCATCATGTGGGATTACTTCATGGCGTTTCTTGCGCAGGAAGAGCGGGAGCGGACGCGCAGACTGAGCACTCTTAACGAGCTTGAGGAACTGTGCCTGAGCGAATACGCGGACGTCGCCGCCATAGCCGCCGCCGACTTTAGGCTTACATACGCTGAAATGTTCGCGTCGGTCGCGCGTATGCGTTCCGCATTAGCCGAACGCGGCCTTAAAAAGGGCGATACGGTCGCAATATCGCTTTCAGACGGCGCGGACTGCGTAATGTCGTTTCTGGCAGTCGCCACTTCCGGCATGGTCGCCGCGGTGCTGCCCGCTTTGAGCAAGTCGCCCGCGCTCGACGGCATGATGCGGCTCACGGGCGCTGTCGCGCTGATTTCGGAGCGTGATGAATGCGGAATCGACTGCCTTTCGCCGTCCGACCTAAGATCGGGCGCGCCCGCGCCCGCCGCGCCGGTGTCTCCCGACGACCCCGCCGCCGCGTTCTTCACGGGCGGCACGGGCGGCAGACCCAAAAGCGCGCTGCTTACGCACAAAGCGCTGATGACGGGCGCGTACTGCGGCATATTCGCGCCGAACGGCGCTTACTTTCAGCGTTATTACGCCGTATTGCCGCTGCATCACGTGTTCGGCATGATACGCAACACTCTCACATGCCTGCAAACCGGCTCTACGCTTTATCTGTGCCCCGACAAATCGCGCATGGTTCAGGATTTCAGGGCGTACAAACCGACGCTGCTCGTGCTCGTGCCCGCGCTCGCGGACATGTTGCTCGGGTTGATCGAAATGTACGGCTTCGACATGATCGGCGGCGCGCTCAAAACAATCATCATTGGCGCCGCGCCCGTGCCGCACAGGATAGTCGCGGGGTTCGCGGGATACGGCGTGACCGTCTGCCCCGGCTACGGGCTTACGGAGACCGCGAATCTGGTGAGCGGCAACGGACACGCGCTTGAGCGCGTCAATTCGGTCGGCAAGATATACCCGATGCAGCAGATCCGATTCGTTGACGGCGAAATACAGCTGCGCGGCGACAACCTGTTCACGAAATACATAAACAACGATTCGGAGACCGAAGCCGCGTTTTCGGACGGCTGGCTGCGCACGGGCGACTTGGGATATATGGATTCCGACGGCTTCCTGTACGTCACCGGCCGCATCAAAAACCTGATCGTGCTCCCGAACGGCGAGAAAATTTCGCCGGAGGCAATCGAGAGCCAAGTCGACGCGCTCAAGTCGGTCAAATGCTCGCTCGTCAAAATGATTAAGAGCGACACGAGCGCGGACATGCTTTCGTGCTCCGTGCTGCCCGTTGCGAACGCGGACATACCCGAATTGCGCCGCCTGCTCGACGGCCTTAACGCGGAACTGCCCGCGTATTCGAAAATTGGCGAGTTCATAATACGCGACACCGACTTTAAGCGCACGCCCGCCATGAAAATTGCGAGGGATCAATAGCTCTATGGAAAACGACACGCTTACGGCGCTTGTGCGCATATTCAGATGGGTCAACCCGAATGCCGCCGATGTTATCATCGATCGCGACACGCGCCTTTCGGAGGATTTGCGCATCGATTCGATTATGCTGCTCATGATGGCGCTTTCGATCGAGGAGGAAATGGGCATTCGCTTTGAAAACCTGCGCGCCGACTCGTTTACGACGGTCGGCGACGTGTGCGACTATATCGAAAGGAAGCGCGCCTGATTATGAGCTCGCCCCGCTGGTCGGCGCGCCCGCTCAGGGCGGGCGACCATATTCGCAGAAGGTATCCGGCGTTCAATCATCACGGCATATACATAGGCTCGGGCTGGGTCATACACCTTTCGGGCGAGAACGGCCCGGGGCTTGACGACCCCGATTCGATTTCGGTCAGGAAAGACCCGCTCGAAAAATTCTCGCGCGGCGCTGAAATCGAGGTCTGCGAGTACGGCTTTTTCGACCGCCTGAAAAGGCGCGGCGCAAAAAAGACCGTAAAAATCGCCGAGAGCCGTTTGGGGGAGCGCGGGTACGACCCAATACACTATAACTGTGAGCATTTTTGCAATCTGTGCATATTCGGAAAACCTTTCAGCAGTCAGATAGACGCGCTGAGGGCGAAAGTGAACGTGCGGAAAGGGAGTCAGCGTTAAGTGCACGACAGACGATGGCAGGCGGTGTGCGGTTTTCTGATAGACGGCTGCGAGTCGCTTCCCAAAGACGCGACTCTGCGCGGCCTGTTCGGGCGCATATTCGAAAACGGCGACTTGAATTACGCCGTATACCGCGAAAACGGCGGGCTCAAGCGCGCGCGCTATTCCGACATGCGCGCGTATTCCGCCGCGCTCGCCGCGCGCATAGACGATTTGATTCCCAAAGGAATCGAGATCGTCGGGCTGCACATGCCGAACTCGCCCGCGTGGGTGCTGTTCTTCTGGGCGCTGCTCATGACGGGGCGAGTGCCGCTTTTGCTCGACTCGCGCATGGGAATATCGCATTTCTCCGATATACTTTCGGAAAACGGGGTTGAATACGTAGTCACGCGCGATTCGTTTGCAAACGCCGTGTCCCCCGACAAACTGCTCTCGGGGCTGTGCCGCGGCGACGACGCCGTGTTTTACGACCGTTGGGCGAACGGGGTTATATTCCTGACGTCGGGCACGTCGGGGCGCGAAAAGCTGGTTCTGTACAGCGGGCAGAAGCTCGTAAACCAGATACAGGCGTCCCGGTCTATGTATTCCGAAAATACTGAAATAATGTACCCGCCGCAGCACGGTCCGCTCAGACAGCTCGCGCTGATGCCGTTTTCGCATATGTTCGGGTTTATGATATGCGTGATATGGTATCCGTATTTCGGCAAGGAGATCGTGTTCCCGGATTCGCTTTCGCCCGATGCCGTAATGAAGATTTGCCGCGACGCGCGCGTCACGCATATTTTCGCGTCGCCTGTGGTGTTCAGGCGGCTTTCGCGCGAAGCGGAGAAAATCGCGAACGACGCGTTCGGCGTAAACGGCGACAGGTGCGTATCGCGCATTCGCGGCGGCGAAAACATTGTCCCGAAAGATTTGGCGCGGGTTTCGGTCAAAATACGCCGCAATCTGCTGGGGATGCAGATTCGCTGCCTCATATCGGGCGGCGCTTCCGCGTCGGAGGAGGACGCCGTGTTCTTCAACCGCTTGGGCTATCGCTTCGTGAACGGCTACGGGCTTACGGAGCTGGGCATACTCGCGGTCGAAACGTCCGACGACCCCGAAACACTGAAATGCTGCTTCGCGGGCAAGCCCATGCACGGCGTTTCCGCGTCGGTTGACGAAAGCGGCGAGCTTATCGTAAGGTGCGCGTACGCTGCGGTGGGCTACATCGAAAACGGCGCGCTGCGCCCGCTCGAAGCGCCGTTCCGCACGGGCGACTTGGCGGCGATACTGCCCGACGGCCGCCTGAAACTGAACGGGCGGCGCGACGACATGATGATGCTCGAAAGCGGCGACCGCGTTCACCCCGCCGACATAGAGCGCGAGTTTTCGAACATCAAAAACGTAGCCCGCGTTTGCGTCGTGCTCGATTCGGGCGCGCCCGCGCTGGTGGTTATGGCGTCGGATATGTCGGAAGCCGCGCTGCGCGAGACTGCCGAACGCGTCTCGGAGCGCAACGCGTACCTGATGCCGCGCCACCGCGTTTACAGGGCTTACGCGGTTTCGGATATGCCGATTTCTCCCAAGGGCGACGTGAACAGAAGCGAGGTCAGTAAAAACCTTTCTTCATACGCAAGTCTCGCGCTCGATGAAACGGACGCTTCCGGCGCTCTTTCGGCGCTCTCCGCGCGCGTCGCGAACGTTTTTGCGTCGGTTCTGAACATTGACGCGCGGTATATTCGCGAAAACGCCGACTTTTTCGCGGAGCTGGGCGGCGACAGTCTGCTCTACGCGACCCTCGCGGCTACCGTCGAAAGCGAGTTCGGCTTCAGCCTGCCCGCTTCGGAATATTCAAATCTGACCACAATCGCGCGGTGCGCGCGCGTTATAAACAAATACGGAAGGAATGCTTGATATGCGACATCTCAAGGGCGGTAAACTGTTTCTGTACTCGATGGCGGGCTTGGGGCCCAACCTGCTTATGACGCTCGTTACGGGCTATCTGAACGACGCGCTGCTCGCGCCCGTCGGCATAGACCCCGCGAAAACGTTCACGGGTACGGTGCTGGTCTCGGCGGGGCTGTGCAGCCTGCTGTTCTTCTTCGCGAAGCTGATAGACGCGGTCATAGACGTGCCGCTTGCGTACATAAACGACCGTATGCATTGCAGGCTCGGCAAGCGTAAGCTCGGCATACTGCTCGGCTGGGTTCCGATGGTTATATCGTTCTTCTTCCTGTGGAATCCGACTCTGTTCGGAGGCTTGGGCATGACATGCACGGCGTGGGTGGAGTCTGTGCTGCTGGTCGTATTCTACTCGTCGTACACGATGTGCATGGTGTCCTACTACGGCACGTTCTCGCAGGTCGTCTCCGACGATAAGGCGCGCATGAAGCTGTCTCACTTCAAGGCGTTCTTTGATACGGTGCAATACTGCGTCGCCTACGCGCTGTTTCCCGCGCTTTTGCTCGCGCTGCTGGGCGGGCGCGAGGCGGGCGCGGTAGCTGACGCGCTTACGAAACTTATGCCGCTTATGCTCACGATGCTCATACCCGTGTTCCTGCTGCATGAAAACGAAGGCGGCGAGGACAAGATCGACGACCGCGTACCGTTGCTTAAGAGCATACGCCTGTCCGTCGGAAGCAGGTCGTTCAGAAGCTGGCTCATAACGCTGTTCTTCATGCACATGGGGCTTATGCTGTTCCTCACCGGCATAGGCACGACGATTCCCGACAGCCTTATGGGCATAAAGGGCTGGCAGGTGACTGTCATGAACTCGGCGGCGTTCGCGCCCGTGCCGCTTATGCTCTTGTTGTTCAACGCGTATAAAAAACGTCGGGGCGACCGCGCGGCTTTGCAAAGTGCGCTCTTGGCGTTCGCCGTCGCCATGTTCGGGTTCGCGTTCGCCTCGAAGCAGATATGGAACAACGCGTTTGTCAGCTTCCTGATCGGCGTCACCGCCGCGACAATAGGCAGCTACGCCGTGGGCGTGTTCTTCTCGATGAGCTACTACTTCCCGTCGCGCATAGCCGCGCGCGAGATACGCGAGGAAAAGCGCGACCACTCGTCGATGTACTTCGCCGTGCAGGGCTTGGCTACGCAGGTAGCGAGCGCGATAGGCGTGAGCCTTCTGTATATGAACATCGTCGGCTCTGATTTCAGCCTGTTCGGCATTAAGGAAGGGCAGTTCATGTACGTGCCGCTGCTCGCGGGCGTTCTGATGATAGCCGCGTTCGTATCGTCGTTCCTGATGGACAAAAACGCGGAGGGCTGACGGAAATCCGATGCTTTTGCGCTTCGCGAAACTGACGGCGTATCTGCCGCTGCGGCTGATATACGGCTTGAAAATAATAAACGGGCGGGCGCTCGGACGCGAAAAGTGTATTTTCGCCGTGAACCACGCGTCCATGCTCGACCCGCTCGTTTTGAATATCGCGCTGCCGTTTTACAGGATATGGGCGCTCAGCTCGAAAAAGCTGTTCAAGTGCCCGTCCGTGTGCCGCGCGTTTTTGAGACACTCAGGCGCGATACCCTCGATCTCTCCCGCCGAGGACATGAAGGCCATGCTCGCCCGCGCGCGTCAAACGCGCGCGGGCGAACGCATAGCCTTCTTCGCTCCCGGCGGCATAATGCCGACCTCCTCGGCGTTCCGCCCCGGCGCGGCGCTGCTTGCGCTGCAAACGAGGCTGCCTGTCGTGCCGGTATACATTCGCGTGTCGCCGTTTTATCGCGGCGGGAGCGTTTTGAAGGCGGGCGGGCGCGTGTATCCGCCCGACGAAAGCCTGCCGTTCGCGGCTCGCGCCGAGGCGTTCACCGAAAGCATACGCTCTGAAATGATAAAGCTGATACCGACCGAAAAGCAGACATAACCCGCTCGTCAGTTTTCGAACTGCGCCGAGTACAGCTTTTCGTAGAAACCGCCTTTCTTTATAAGCTCGTCGTGCGTGCCCTGCTCCACAATGTCGCCCGCGTTCAAAACCAGTATGTTGTCGGCGTTCCGAATCGTCGATAAGCGGTGGGCGATAACGAAGCAGGTTTTGTTTTTCATAAGAGCGAGCATAGCCGCCTGTATGCCCAGCTCGGTCTGCGTGTCGACGTTGCTCGTCGCCTCGTCGAGTATGAGCATTTTCGCGTCCAGAAGCATTGCGCGCGCTATCGTCAGAAGCTGTTTCTGCCCCTTGGATATGTTGCCGCCGTTTTCCGTAAGAACCGTGTCGTAGCCGTTCGGAAGCTGCTCTATGAAATGCGATATTTTCGCCATTTTACACGCGCGCTCGACGTCCTCGCGCGAGGCTTCGCTTCCGTATGCCACGTTATCGTAGACCGTGCCCTCGAAAAGCCACGTGTCCTGCAAAACCATTGCGAAGCTCTTGCGCAGGCTGCGGCGCGTTATTTTCTCAATGGGCAGGCCGTCTATCAGTATTTCGCCGCCGTTTCGGTCGTAAAACCGCATAAGCAGGTTTATGATGGTCGTCTTGCCCGCGCCCGTCGGGCCGACAATCGCGGTCACGCTGCCCGGATTCGCCGTGAGCGTCAGATCGTTCAGTATCGTTTTGCCGCTCACGTAGCCGAACGACACGTTCCGCATTTCGACCAGACCGCGCACCTGTTCAAGCTCGACGCAGTCGTCCGCGTCGGGCGGCTCGGGGTTTTCGTCTATCAGCTTGAAAACGCGCTCGCCCGCCGCCAACGCACTTTGCAATTCGGCGATTATGTTAGCCGTCTCGTTTATAGGCCCTGAAAACCGGCGCGAGTACAAAACGAACGACGATATGTCGCCCAGCGACATGCCGTTCGACATTATGTACAATAGCACGCCGAACACGCTGACCAGCGAAAGCGATAGATTGTTCACGAAGTTTACCGACGGGCCGGTCACTGAGCCGTAGTATTCGCTTTTGTAGTACGCCTCGACCGCTTCCTCGTTCTTTTGGTCGAAGCGGTCTATCGTGTACTGCTCGCGGTGATATGCCTTCGCCGTTTTAAGTCCCGACACCATTTCTTCGACAAAGCCGTTCAGCTCGCCGAGCTTCCGGCTGCGCGCGCGGAACAGCGGGCGCGTTCGGCTCGTTATGAACCGCGTTATGAAAATCGACAGCGGCACGGTCACGCAGAACACCAACAAAAGCAGCGGAGACAACAGAAACATCATATACAGAGACCCGAACACCGTTATGAGCGACGAGAGTATCTGCACCACGTCGTGCGAGAGCGACGTGTTTATTGTGTCTATGTCGTATGATATTTTGCTGAGTATGTCGCCTATGGCGTTAGTGTCTGTGTAGCCTACCGGCAGGCGCGACACGCTTTCGAAAGCGTCCGTGCGCATCGACGTCACGATTTTTTGCGACAGCTTCACCATTCTTACAGATATAACGTAGCCCAGTGCCGCCGACAGCACGTAGAAGCCGAGCATCAGAAGCGAATATTCGAACACCTTGGGAAAGTCGACCGACTCGCCCTCCGTTATAGCGTCTATCGCCATGCCCGAAAGGCGCGGGCCGAGTATCGCCAGAGCGTTAGAGACGAGCGACAGTATAAGCACCGCCAGTATGTGGAAGCGATAGCGGAATAGGTATTTCCATAAACCCTTCAGCACGTACTTCACGTCGTGCGTGGTGTTGTCCGAAACGCGGGTGTTCACGCCGCCCATAACAGGCCCTCTCGGAGGCATTATTGCTCCACCCCCATCTGCGTTTCCGCGATTTGTCTGTAGTATTCGTTTGTTTTCATCAGCTCGTCGTGCGTGCCCAAGCCGACCGCCCTGCCCTCGCTGAGCACCATAACGAGCGTGCACGCGGCGACCGACGACACGCGCGACGCGATTATGACGCTTGTCGTATGCGAGTAATTCTCGCGCAGAGCCGTGCGCAGATTCGCGTCCGTGCGGTAGTCGAGCGCGCTCGACGCGTCGTCCAATATCAGTATGTCGGGCTTGCCCGCCAGCGCCCGCGCAATAAGCAGCCGCTGCCTTTGCCCGCCCGATATGTTCGTGCCCTGCGAGTTCAAATGCGAATCGAGGCCTTCGGGCATATCGAACAGGTAATCGGCCTGCGCGACTTTCACCGCGCGCTCTATGCTTTCTTCGTCTATGTCGCGCCCGAGCGCTATGTTTTCGCGCGCCGTGTCTGTGTATACGATGTCTGACTGGAACGTCACGCCGAACATGGAGTGCAGTTCCGATTCGGCTATCGCGCGCACGTCCGTGCCGTTTATGAGTATTCTGCCCGAATCCGCGTCGTAGAGCCGCATCAGCAGCTTGATGATCGTGCTTTTGCCCGAGCCGGTTGCGCCTATTATGCCCAGCGACTCGCCCCTTCTGAGCCTGAACGATATGTCTGAAACCGCGGGCTTGCGCTTGTTGTATGAAAACGTCACGCCGTCAAACTCGACGTGGCAGTCGCCCTTCGGCTTTGCGCCGTCCTCGATGACGCTCAAATCGACGGGCAGCACGAGTATGTCCTCTATGCGCTTTGCCGACGCGCTCGCCCGCGACACCACCACGAATATGCGCGTTAGCCCGAGCATACCGTTCGATATAATTGTGAAATAGCTCAGAAACGACATTATCTTGCCGGCTGCCGTCAGATTGCCTTCCACGCGGTACGCGCCCGCTATCAGCACGCACACAAGCCCTAGGTTCAGAAACAGCGTTACGAACGGAGACGAAAGGCTCATTATGACGTTTGCGCGCACGTTGTCGTCGGCTACCCTGTCGGACTGCGCCTTAAAGCGCTCGTTTTCGTGCGCGCTCATTGACAGCGCCTTTATGACGCGCGCGCCCGTCACGTTTTCGCGCACTATGCGCACCAGCCCGTCAAGCGATTCCTGCAATACTCTGAAAAGCGGTATGCCGCGCTTCGAGACCATCGTCACCGACACGCCTATGAGCGGCGTGACGGCGAGCAAAATCAGCGCCAGCGTCGGGTCCTGAAAGAAAGAGAACATCAGGCCGCCGAAGAGCAGTATCGGCGCGCGCACGCCCATGCGCTGCACCATGCCAACCATTTGATGAACGTTGTATGTGTCTGTCGTCAGCCGCGATACGAGCGAAGGCACCGTCGCGTGGTCGACCTGCGCGCCCGACAGATGCGCTATTTTAGAATACAGGTCGTGCCTCAGCGAGCGCGTGACGTCGCGCGCCACGGCGGCCGCCTTGCGGTTCGCGACAATGTTGCATACGACGCACGCCACCGAGAACGCTATCATCACCGCGCCCCAGAAGTATATAAGCGCCGGTTTATTCATTTTTGATACGTCGTCAACCAGATAGCCCAGCAAAAACGGCAGCATGAGCTCCGCCACCGTGCCCAGCAGCTTTATGAACGTGGCGACAGCCACGCGCAGGGCGCGCGGGCGAATGTATTCGAGCAGAGTCCTCATTCGCCGCCCTCGCTTTCGCGCGGCGGGTTGACCGCTTTAAGAGCGTTTTCGGCGAGCCTTTTGAGCATGTCGGCGGTCAACTGTTTCTCGTCGGCAGTGAAGCCGTCGGTTACGATCTCTCTCCAGCGCGTCTTCATCGCCCTTATGCGACACACGACTTCCGCGGCGGCTTCGGTCGCGTACAGCCGCTTCACGCGCCCGTCGCTCCCGTCGGCTTCCGCCCTGACCAGTCCCTCGTCAATAAGCCGCTTGACCGCCTTCGCGGAAGTTCCGTTGTCGAAGCCCGCCGTCTGCGCGAGCTGCGTGACCCCTATGCCGGGATTGAGCGCTATCCTGTCCAAAAAATATTGCTGACCCGCGCCTATGCCCGTGCCCGCCAGCTCCGAATTGAAATATGCCTGCGTGAGCCTGTATACCATCGACGAATACTTGAGTATATGATACCTTTTTTCATTCGTTTCCAACAAAATCCGAACCCCCGTTTTTGAGCGTACCGTAGTATTATACGAAAAGATGCTTGCATATGCAAGTAATATTCTTGTTTAGCGCGAAGCGCGTGTGTTAATAAACCAATACTACTACAATTCGTATTGCAAAAACGAATTTCGGGATATATACTCTAATGTATGGATGTCGTGGGATGTAGGGAGTGCGCCCAATGAGATTTATTGGCGGCAAGGCGCTGTTGCTAAAAAACATAGAGACTGTAATAAACGAAAACACTGACGGCAGCGAGAACGTATTCTGCGATATTTTCGCGGGCTCGGCGGCCGTCGCAAAGCATTTTAAGCCGAGATACGAAATTCTCTCAAATGACATAATGTATTTTTCGTATGTGCTGCAAAAGGCGTCCATAGAGATAAACGAAACGCCAAGGTTTGAGGGGCTGTCTGCGCTCGGCATATGCGACCCTGTTAAATACCTCGAAACCACCGACATTATAAACGCCGATGCGCGCGAACAGTTCATTTTGAATAATTATTCACCTTCGGACGGTTGCGAGCGCATGTATTTGCAGCCGCAAAACGCCGCGCGCATCGATTTTATCCGTTCCGAGATTGAACGCTGGAAAAACTCCGGCGCACTGACGGACGACGGGTATTATTATTTGCTTTCGAGCTTGATTGACGGAGTTCCATATGTATCCAATATCACGGGAACATACGGCGCTTACCTAAAACACTGGGACAGGCGTTCATACGAGCGCATAAAACTCGTCGCGCCATATATATGCGACAACCGCAGGCGCAATATGTGTTACAATGAAGACGCGAACAAGCTGGTTAAGCTGCTCGAGGGGGATATAATATACATAGACCCGCCGTATAACAACCGCCAGTACGCGCCCAATTATCATTTGCTTGAAACGATCGCCAAGTATGACAAACCGCCTTTGCATGGCGTTACCGGAATGCGACCTTACAATGATTTGAAATCGGCGTATTGCATAAAGGGAGAAGCCGCCGAAGCATTTGACGACCTCATCTCAAACGCGAAGTTTTCGAATATCGTTTTGAGCTACGGGGACGACGGCATAATTCCGGTCGATCAAATCGAGGGCATACTTAAAAAGCGTTGCCTAGAGAACACTTTCAAGCGGTACGACATACCGTACAGAAAGTATAAAAGCAAAATCGTCAAGCCGTGCGACGGGCATTTCGAGCATATTTTCTTCATTAAAAAGCATGTTTCAAAGCCTGCGTATTTTTTTCGCCCGTCTATTTCGAACGCGTCCGCCGCGCGCGAAAACAATAGGCGAAGCAATGAGTATATTAAAAGTCCCCTTAACTACATAGGCGGCAAGTTCAAGCTGCTGCCTCAGATAATGCCGTTGTTTCCAAAGAACATACATACTTTTGTTGATTTGTTCTGCGGCGGCGCGAACGTCGCCATAAACGTAAACGCCGATGTTATACATATAAACGACATAAACGCTAAATTGATTGACATGTTTCGCGCGTTCAAACAAACGTCGCCCCAAGAGATATTGTCTCATATATCGCGCAGAATAGACGAGTTTGGGCTGTCGAAGACAAACGAACGCGGTTTTCTTGATTTCAGGGACTATTACAACGAAACCGGCGATCCTGTTGACTTATATACGCTTTCATGCTATTCTTTTAATTATCAACTCAGATTTAACTCCGAACTTAAATATAACAACCCTTTCGGAAGATACAGGAGCCGTTTTTCTGATAGAATGCGCGCAAACCTGTTGGCGTTCCTTGAAAAGCTGCACACGGCTCAGTTTATATTCTCCGATAACGACTTTACTAACTTCGACGTCGATTCGCTCGCTTGCGATGATTTCGTGTATTGCGATCCTCCGTACCTCATTACAACCGGCTCATACAACGACGGAAAGCGCGGCTTTAAGGACTGGACTGAAAACGAGGAGCGTCAGCTTCTTGATATGCTTGACAGAATTGACAGAAAGGGCGTTAGGTTCGCGCTTTCAAACGTGCTGTTTCATAAGGGGCGCGAGAACAAGCTGATTGACAAATGGAGAACGGCTTACAGAGTGACGGATATTGACGGCGATTACTCTAATTCGAGCTACAATACCGACCGCGGGCACAGCCGCGAGGTTCTGATAACCAACTACTGATCAGGGGGTTATATGATAAGCGAATTGGTTACTCGCGCAAAGAAGTTTCGGGCGTTCGGCTGGGTGCAAGACCCGAGTAATTTCAGAAGCTTATGCGATGTCGTGTCGATTTTCGACGCCGGTTCGCGCAAGCGTTCCGAGCTTGCGAACGAAACCATTCCCCGCCTTGTTTCGGATTCGGATGGAAAACAAAGACTGATAAACGCGCTCAACGGCTCGCCTTTGAAGATTACATACTCGGATTTGGTCGGAAGCGCTTTCTCGCCCAGAAGCGCGGGCAGGTGCAACGGAATCGTGCAGGCGGCAATAAAGGGTCAATCGCGCGGGTTTATCAGCGACTGGCCTGCCGAAAATTTTGTCAGATGGGCGCACGCCCTCGGCTTTATAATGTACGATTATGACGGCGACTCGTTTGAAATAACCGATGCGGGAATCCTGCTTTCTCGCTCGAAAACAGACGGGGACGCGCTCAATAATCAGGAAAAAGAAATACTTACGCGCGCGTTGCTTTCCTATCCGCCCGCCGTTCGCATACTATCGCTTTTGTCTCACGGGAACGCGCATATGAGTAAATTCGAGCTGGGAAAAAAATATTGGTTTCGTCGGGGAAGGCGGCTTTTCAAGCCTGCCTCAATCGGAGCTTATAAGGGAACTGGCTCAAACCGAAAACGCGGGCGAAAAGAACAGGCTGCTCTCGAATTGGGAAGGCTCGGCGGATAAATACGCGCGAATGATCTCAAGATGGCTTGAAAAACTGGGCTTGGTCGAGAGAGTGCCAAAGACTGTCACAGTCGAAGTTGGCGGGCGCGAATACTCGCACGTTTTGAACCAGTCATATATGCTCACCGCGTCCGGCAGAACCGCGCTCGGCAGAGCGACGGGCAGGAGCAGACACCGCAGAATACCGAAAAACGTGTGTTATGAGATGATGGCGACTAACGGCGCTGACAGGGAGTATCTGAGAACACGCCGATCTCTCATATTGAAGCATATTTCTGAAACCCCCGGGCGAATATCATATGACGACATTGTGGAACGACTGCTTTCAGCGTCAATTAGAACCAACGTCGAAACTGTGCGCGACGATATTCGCGGCTTGATAAATATCGGTTTGGATATTGACGCGTTTGACGCGTGCTGCGAATGGCGCGATCTGATAAATGATTTTTGCATACCCGTTAC
The DNA here is from genome assembly GCA_964453505.1 of uncultured Oscillospiraceae bacterium. Classification (GTDB taxonomy): domain Bacteria; phylum Bacillota; class Clostridia; order Christensenellales; family Aristaeellaceae; genus CAYVPJ01. The sequence continues at coordinate 19,961 of CAYVPJ010000035.1, forward strand.
CGACGCGCCCGTTGAAATCGGCGAAACAATCATTAAGGACAGGCTCAGACCGAAATTGACAGCTATTCCGCATTCGTATTTGGCTCTTGTCGATCTCGCGTTCGACGGAAGTCAAAGCCTCATGTTCGAAATTTTGACTATCGATCTGCTTCGCGAGGAATGCGGTTATTGCGGAATCCATTTAGGCGGCAGCAGACGACCCGACGGCGTAGCGTATACGGCGAACATTGACGGCGGCTACGGCGTTATTATCGACACAAAGGCATATTCATGCGGGTATCGTCTGCCAATAGCCCATTCCGACGAGATGAGAAGGTATATTCAGGAGAACCAAACAAGGGACATAACAATCAATCCGAACATGTGGTGGAAGCATTTCGGCGAAGGAATTGACGAATACTTTTTTATGTTCGTATCGGGTCGCTTCATTGGCAACACAACAGAAAAGCTGAATCTCATCAGAAATTTCACTCAGACCGACGGGACGGCCATAAATGTTGAGAATTTACTGCTCCTCGCCAATGCCGTTAAGGAAGGGCGTGAATCGCTCGATAGGCTTAAAACGACGGTCTTTAACAACTCTGAATACGTATATGAATGAATAGGGGCGGGGCAGCTTGCGCTTTCCCCGCCCGTTTTGCGTTTAGTATGTTATGCCCTGCCACAGCATGGCGTCGGCGACTTTTTTGAAGCCGGCTATGTTCGCGCCCGCGACCAAGTTGCCCTTCACGCCGTATTCTTCGGCGGCGGCGGCGGCGGACGAGTATATGTTCTTCATTATTCCCTTGAGTTTTTCGTCCACTTCATCGAAAGTCCAGCTCATGCGAATGCTGTTCTGCGTCATTTCGAGGCCCGACGTCGCCACGCCGCCGGCGTTGGCGGCCTTCGCGGGGCCGAACAGCACGTTCGCGCTTTGGAACGCCGCCACGGCTTCGGGGGTGCAGGGCATGTTCGCGCCTTCGCAGACCGCTTTGACGCCCGCTTTGATGAGCGCTTCGGCGTTTTCGAGGTTCAGTTCGTTCTGAGTGGCGCACGGGAGAGCTATATCGCACTTCACTGTCCAGATGCCGTTGCAGCCCTCGCAGAATTTTGCGCCCTTTACGCGCAGCGCGTATTCGCTTATGCGCTTGCGCTCGACTTCCTTTATTTGCTTCATAACGTCCAAGTCGATTCCGTTTTCGTCGACCACGTAGCCCGACGAATCCGACATCGCTATGACCTTCGCGCCGAGCTGCGTCGCTTTTTCGGTAGCGTATATGGCGACGTTGCCGCTGCCCGATACGACGACCGTCTGACCTTTGAAGCTCTCGCCCGCGTCTTTAAGCATTTCGTCTGTGAAATAGCACAGTCCGTAGCCCGTCGCCTGCTTGCGCGCGAGCGAACCGCCGCTCGAGATCGCCTTGCCCGTCAGCACGCCCGTAAACTCGTTTTTGAGCCGCTTATACTGCCCGAACATATAGCCGACCTCGCGCGCGCCCACGCCAATGTCGCCCGCGGGCACGTCGGTGTCAGCGCCTATGTGGCGATAGAGTTCCGTCATGAAGCTCTGGCAGAAGCGCATGACTTCGTCGTCGCTCTTGCCCTTGGGGTCGAAATCGCTGCCGCCCTTGGCGCCGCCCATGGGAAGCGTTGTGAGCGAGTTTTTGAACGTCTGCTCGAAGCCCAAGAATTTCATTACCGAAAGGTTGACCGACGGGTGCAGCCGCAGGCCGCCCTTGTACGGGCCTATCGCGCTGTTGAACTGCACGCGGTAGCCGCGGTTCACCTGAACCTTGCCCTTGTCGTCTACCCAGCTTACCCTGAACGTTATTATGCGCTCCGGCTCGGTTATGCGCTCGGCTATGCCCGCTTTTTCAAGCGCGGGCTCTCTGTCGAACACGGGCTGGAGAGATTCGAGCACCTCTCGCGCCGCCTGTAAAAATTCTTTTTGATCGGGGTCGCGCTTTTCGAGCGACTCATATACGCCTTTGAGATATTGATTCTGAAATGCCATATCGTTACTCCCTTCAATATTTCAACAAATTCGCGCTTTTATGGTGTGAATTTGAATATGCGGGAATTATACCATGCAAATCGATGTTTGTCTATAACGTAACATATTTTTTTCCGTAGACTTTATTCCGCGTTTTGGCGCTTTGTTAAGATTCGCGCGGGCGTGTGGCGCGCGCGTTTTCGGCGAGTGTAAATTATTGCGCGGGAGGCGATTTACGTGATAAACAAAGAAGCCGACGTTATGCCGTTCTCCAAGACGAAGCGGCAGAGAAAGTGTAAACGCGAGCCTTTGGCGACCCTCAAGGAAGCGGTCGACATGGCGACCGACGCGCTCTACGCGACGCTCGCCGACGGGCGGCAGTTCAACCGCCACCTGTACACCGAAAAGGCTTCGGGCGAGCTTGTCGAAACGACGCTTGAAACATGCAACATAAAGCAGCTTCGCGAAGCCATAAGCGCCATACGCGAGTTGGGCGACGCCACGCGCTCCCTTTACGGCATACTCACGCCGCAGGAGCAGATGGCGCTCGACCGCGAAAACGCGAAGCTGCGCGCGCTCGCGCCCGACGGCGAATCCGAAACGGGCGTGATATTGCTGCCCATGGCGGAGGGAGCTCCCGAATGCGAAACGTGATATGGTCGCCCCAGCCCAAGCAGCGCGAGTTTCTGCGCCGCCGCGAGTATGAGTGCCTGTACGGTGGCGCGGCGGGGGGCGGAAAGAGCGAGGCGGCGGTCATGCTGCCGCTGTACTGGGTTAATGTGCCCCACTTCAGGGCGCTGATACTCAGAAAGACGTATCCGCAGCTTACCGAGCTCATCGACAAATCGCGCTTTTATTATCCGCGCATGTTCCCTGCCGCCAAGTACAATTCGACGAACCACCGCTGGACTTTCCCCAAGGGCGCGACGGTCGCGTTTGGCAGTATGCACACGTCCGCCGACGCGGAGAGCTATCGCGGCCGCTCCTTCGACCTGATAATATTCGACGAGCTCACGCACTTCACATACGACGAATACGCGTTCATGTTCTCGCGAAACCGACCCTCCGGCAGCGGCACGTTCGTTGGCATCCGCGCGACGACAAACCCGGGCGGCGTGGGACACGCGTGGGTGAAGGCGCGGTTCATAACGAGCGCGCCGCCGCTGACAGTCGTTAAGGAGAGCTTTTCTGTGCGCGGTTCGGACGGCGTTGAGGAAACGCGTTTTCGCGACCGCGTGTTCATACCCGCCACTGTTTTCGACAACAAAAAGCTGCTCGATAACGACCGCGACTATCTCGCGAACTTAGCGATGCTGCCCGCCGCACAGCGCGACGCGCAGCTTTACGGCGACTGGAACTCGTTCGACGGTCAGGTTTTCACGGAATGGACGGACGACCCCGCACGCTATCTCGACAGGACGCGCACGCACGTTATCTCGCCGTTTCGCATACCGCGCCACTGGCGCGTGTGGCGCGGCTTCGATTTCGGCTTCGCGCGGCCGTATTCGGTGGGCTGGTATGCCGCCGACGAGGACGGCAGGCTCTACAGGATCGCGGAGCTGTACGGAACGGACGGCACGCCGAATCAGGGCGTGCGCGAGCCGCCCGACAAGATCGCCGAGAGGATCAGAATAATCGAGAGCGAAAACGAAAACCTGCGCGGGCGCGAGATCATAGGCATAGCCGACCCGTCGATATTCGACGAATCGCGCGGCGAGTCCGTCGCCGCGATGATGGCGCGCCACCCGAACTATGTCTACTTCCGACCCGGCGACAACACGCGTTTGGCGGGTAAAATGCAATATCACTACAGGCTCGCGATGCGCTCTGACGACAGACCCATGCTGCAGGTGTTTTCGACATGTCGGCATTTCCTGCGCACCGTGCCCAACCTCACGTATGATACGAAAACCGTCGAGGACATCGACACCCATCAGGAAGACCACATATACGACGAGTGCCGCTATATACTCATGGAGAACCCGATAACGCCGCAGTCGCCCGACGTTCCCAAGCGGGTATTGGACGACCCGCTCGATTTGCACTCAAGCCCGACCCGATTTTATCGCATATAGATGGAGGAATTGTATGGAAGAAATGAAAAAACTGCCCGTGACCGACGAGACCGTCGCGGAAGCCGAGCAGGTGCTGCTCAAATACCGTGCCGCGAAAGCGCCGCTGGAGTCGCGGCTGATCGAGAACGAACAGTGGTACAGGCTGCGCCACTGGGATCAAATTCGCCGGAAATCGTCAAACGACCCCGAGCCCGCGAGCGCGTGGCTGTTCAACTGCATAGTGAACAAGCACGCCGACGCTATGGACTACTTTCCCGAAGCCTATGTGCTGCCCCGCGAGCCGGACGACGAGCTGACCGCCGAGGTGCTCACGAATATACTGCCCGTGATACTCGAGCAGAACGATTACGAGCAGGTGTATTCCGACGTGTGGTGGCAGAAATTGAAAGGCGGCACGGGCGTGACCGGCGTGTTCTGGAACTCGCGCCGTCACGGCGGATTGGGCGACATCGACATTCGCCCTGTGGACATGCTGAGGCTGTACTGGGAGCCGGGAATAACCGACATACAGTCGTCGCGCAACGTGTTTCACATAGAGTCGGTCGACAACGACATACTGGTCGAAAAGTACCCGGTTCTGAAGGGCAGAACCGACGCGGGCGCGCTCAACGAAAGCCGTTATTCGACGGATTCCGACTACAGCCCCGACCGCAGCGTCGTCGTGGATTGGTATTACAAGCGCCGCGCGAACGGCCGCGAGGTCGTGCACTTCTGCAAGTTTGCGTGCGGCACGCTTTTGTACGCGTCCGAAAACGACGAGGCGCTGTCATTGCGCGGCTTTTACGATCACGGCCTGTACCCGTTCGTGTTCGACGCGCAGTTCCATGTGGCGGACTCGCCCGCGGGATTTGGCTATATCGACGTGTGCAAGCAGCCGCAGACATACATCGACAGGCTCAATCAGGTCATAATGAAGAACGCGCTCACTTCGGCGCGGCCGCGCTTTTTCATACGCTCCGACGGCTGCATAAACGAGCGCGAGTACGCGGACTGGTCGAACGATTTCGTACACTATCAGGGCGGCTCGTCGCCCCTCGACAGCATAAAGCAAATCGAAACCCGACCGCTCGACGCGTCCATCGTCGCCGTTTTGAACGGCAAAATAAACGAGTTGAAGGAGACGAGCGGCAACCGCGATTTTTCTCAGGGCTCGACATCGAGCGGCGTCACCGCCGCGTCCGCCATCGTGGCGTTGCAGGAGGCGGGCGGCAAGCTGTCGCGCGACATGCTCAAGAGCAGCTATCGCGCGTTTACGAAGGTTTGCAATCTGTGCGTTGAATTGATGCGCCAGTTCTACGACGAGCCGAGGGTGTTTCGCATACTCGGTTCTGACGCTTCAGCGAGGTTTGTGAGCTTTGACAACAGGCTGCTCATGCCGAGGGAAAACCGCGCTCTCGACATGGACATGGGTCTGCGCCTGCCCTTGTTTGACATAAAGATACGCCCGCAGCGCAGCGCGCCCGCCGCGATGAACGTCCGCAACGAGCTTGCGAAGGAGTTTTATTCGCTCGGTTTCTTCAACCCCGAAAACGCCGAAAGCGCGCTCGCGTGCATAGATATGATGGAATTTGAGGGAAAGCCCCAACTCATGGAGCGCCTGAACGCGAACCGTCGGATTATATAACCGCTATATCAGGTACGTTATAATATACATATAGACGGGTATGAACAGCATCGAAAGCGCCGTGGTGAGGGCAGTCCCTCCCGCGGCGTATTCGTGGTCGCCGCCGCAGTTGGCTTCGATGATCGTCGTCTGCGTCATAACGGGCATCGACGCTTCGATTATGAACGCGCCCGTCATTATGGGAGTCAGCATTTCCTTCATGCCCGCCGACAGCGAGAACAGCTTCACAAGCCCTATCACCACGAACGGCATAAGCGCGAATTTGCCCGCGATGATGGCAAAATACCCCTTCTGAAACCTGAACTGCTTTTTCCTGATCATGTTCGCGAGCACGTAGCCCGTGTATATAAGCGACAGCGGCGTCACCGTGTCGCCTATATATTTCGCGGAGGACATCACAAACGGCGGCAGTTTCACCGACAAAAGCACCAGAGCCGCCGACACGAACAGCGTTATGAGCGGCAGCGGCACTGCCTTTTTGATGCGCTCCGCCGCCGCCTTAGCGCCGTCGAACGCGGGGTCTGACTTATCGCCCGCGAATATATATCTGGGAAGCATACGGAAATTCGCCTTCACGCGCGCTTCGCCGTCCGACTGCATCAGCCCGTAGCCGACCGTCCAGAACAAAACCGTGTTCGCGATGTAGTATATGAGCGTGTACGGCACGGCTTCCTCGCCGAACAGCGCGCGGCATACGGGCAGACCGATGAACACGCTGTTTGAAAACGAAAACATGCACGTAAACGCGCCGCGCCTGTTGCGCGGTATTTTCATGAGCTTAGCCGTCAGAAAGCCCGCCGCCAGCGCGAATGACAGAGCGAGCGCGGGCACTGACAGCCCCGCCGCCATGCCGGTAAGGCTCGCCCGCGTGAACTTTCCGAATATATTGCTTATAATAGTCGCGGGCAGCGCCGCCTTCACGACGAACCGCGCCAGAAATTTTGCTTCGGTCTCCTTTATCCAGCCGATATACGTAAGCAGTATTCCCGCCGCTATCATTATGAATATCGACAACACCACGCCCAGCGCGTCAGCCACCGCAGTCATAAACACCCCACCCGCGCGTTTTATTCAGCTATTTTATACCCCGAAAGTTACGCGCGCATGTTTTTTACTATACGCTTATGTTCGCGGCGTATTTGAACCCTATAATTTTGTCGCTTTTGAGCGCCTGAGAAAATTCTTCGATATGAATTTTTGGAATGCTTTCGAACGAAAAACCGCCGCGGGCTTATGTCCGCGGCGGCTAAGGGGTTTGGTGTTAATTATTTGCTGGCTGCTACCCAGGCGTCAAACTGCTCCTGGATTTCTTCGAGAACCACGTCGATGCCCGCTTCGTCGAGTTTGGCGACCATAGCGTCGATGCCTCTCTCGGGATCGTCGGGATCGATAGCGCCGCACATGAGGGGCTTGGCATATTCGTCGACCACGTTATAGAGCTTGCCGATTTCGACGGCAACGTCGGTCTGCACGAAGCGGAAGCCGAGCGAGAACGTCGGGACAGCGTCGTTGGCGTAGCTCTGGAGAAGCTCGTTCTTCAGCGGGTCTTCGGAGGTGGTGACGAGCTGCAGCTTGGTGTTGCCGATCGTCCACGCGCCGCCGTGAGCGCCGTTCCACGAGGAGTCGATCAGGTTGACCTGGTTGGTGTCGGTGACTTCCCACTGCACGCCTTCAACGCCGTAGAGCATCATGTTGATGAGCTTGGCATCGGAGTGCATCAGGTTGATGTACTGCATCGCCTTCACCGGGTCTTGGCTGGTGGTGGGTATGGCGAGCATCGAGCCGCCGGAGTGCGTCGTCACGACGTACTTGGGCTGCAGCGTGATTTCAACGAGGTTGAGGTTCGGGTTGCCGGAGGCGTTCTTCATTTCCATAGCCTTGATGTTGTTGCCCTTCAACGGAGCGGAGTATACGAGGAAGTCGCCCGCGTTGAATATGGAGGTATAGTCGAACGAGGTGAGCGGCTGGTCGGGGTTGATGTAGCCGGCCTGTCCCCACTTATACATCAGGCGGATATGCTCCTGCTGTTCTTCGGTTTCGAATATGCTGTAAATCGTTTCGTCGGGTGTGCCGTCTTCCTTGAGCGCCATCTTCATGGCGATCGAGTTCATTTCGAGGCCCGCCCAGTCGGGGCACCACGGCTCGTCAGCCCAGCGGCCGGATGATCCGTCGGTGACATAGGGGTACTTTTCGGGATACATTTCTTTGTAGGCGGCGAGCCACGGCTCGATGTCTTCGGTGCAGGTTATCGACGGGTCTTCGGCTACGACGTCCCAGCCGATCGCCTTGGCGGCGTCAACGTTGATTATGAAGCCTTCGGGCACGCACAATTCTTTGTTGGTGGCGATGCCGTAGGTCACGCCGTTTACCTGCGTGCCGGTGATGAACGCGGGGTTGATCGTCGCGTCGATGCCCGCGCCGTACTGCTCGTACAGGTTGCCATACGGGCCGTTGTCGTCGTTAAGCGGGAGCAGCAGGCCGCCGGTTACTTCCAGCATGTACTCGCGCCAGTCGGCTGTGAAGATGATGTCGATCTTCTCGCCGGACTGCAGCGCTGTCACGGCCTTTGTGATCCAGTCGTTCCAGCCTACGATGTGGAACACGACGTTCGCGCCGATCAGGGGCTCGATGTATTCGTTGATAGCTTTTTCCACGTCCGCGCGAACCGCGTTATCGCCGTTGCCTACCCAATAGTAGTCCAGCGTGTACACGTCTTCCGCGAAGGCGGAGGGCGCCAGCGAGAGCACGAGGGCCAACGCCAGCATGAGTGTTAAGAGTTTACGCATGATTTGTCCTCCTTTATTTTACAGGGATCGCTCCCCATATTTCGTTTATCAACCCTTCACCGCGCCTATCGTCAAGCCCTTTATGAAGTAGCGCTGGAAGAACGGGTACGCCATTATGATGGGGCCTACGGTCACGACCGCCATTGCCATGCGGTACGTCTCGCTGGGCAGCTCGCCCAAGTTCACGTTCGCGCCCATCTGCGCCGCGTTTTCTTTCAGAAAGCGCATGTTGTTCATCGTTTGGTATATCATATATTGCAGGTTGTAATACTGCGCGGTGTCGTTTAGGAGCATACAGTTGAAGAAATTGTTCCAGATGCCTATCGCCGAGAACAGCGCGACCGTCGCAAGCCCCGGCACTGCCAGCGGCATCACGATTTGTATTAGCGTGCGCCACTCGCCCGAGCCGTCTATGCGCGCCGACTCGATTATCGAGTCGGGCACGTTCGTTTTATAGAACGTGCGCATTATGATGACCCAGTACGCCGAGAAAGACATCGGCAGAAACAGCGCGAACACCGTGTCGTTGAGCCCCAGTATGTTTCGGCAGGTCACGTAGAACGACACCATGCCGCCCGAGAAAAGCATTGTGAAGAACGATATGAACATGAACACGTTGCGCGCTTTGAACTCCGGCCGCGACAGCGGGTATGCGTACAGACCCACCGTTATGACCGACAACACAGTGCCCGCCACGGTCGCGACTATCGTGTTCATATATGCCGTTCCGACTATCGAGCCTTTTTTGAACAGATAGCCGTATGAAGAAACAGAGAACTCTCGCGGCCACAGCGTGTAGCCGTATGTGGTGATCGCCGATTCGCTCGACATGCTCGACACGATTATAATCCACAGAGGAATTATCATGAACACGCACGCGATTATAAGCGTTATGTTCATTATGGTGTTCGCCCGCACCGAAATCTGATTTTTGGCGTGGGTTCTGCCCGCGGAGGGGCGTTTTTCGGAAATCGTCGTCATGATGTATGTACGCCTCCTTCGCTCATCAGAACAGAGCCATTTCGGGCTGGACTTTGCGCACGATAAGGTTTGTGGTGAGTATCAGCGCGAACCCGACCACCGACTGAACAAGCGCTGCCGCGCCGGCGAAGCCGTAAGCGTTCGTGAGCCTGCCGTTTTTGAGCGTGTTGTAAACGAACACGTCGATAGTGCTGTACACGCTCCTCAGAGCGCCCGAACCGTTGGGCAGCGAATAGAACATGTCGAAATCGCCGTTGAATATGCGCCCGACCGCCAGTATTTGCAGAAGCACGATCACGGGCACGAGCTGCGGGAACGTTATAAACCTGAACTGCTTCCATTTGCCCGCGCCGTCCATCGCCGCCGCCTCGTACAATTCCTGGTCGAAGCCGGTTATCGTGGCGAGATATATGATCGAGCCCTGCCCCGTATACTTCCAAACGTTCGCCATAAGGAATATGTAAGGCCAGTACAACTTGGTCATGTAGAAGTCTTTGGGCGCGCCGCCCGTCGTTTTTATGAACTCGTTTACCATTCCGTTCGCGGCTATGAGCGCGTACAGCGCGTACATGACCACTATCCACGAAACGAAGTAGGGCATGAACATTATGGTGTGATATAGTTTCGCACCGCGGCGGTTGCGCATTTCGCTTATGACCACCGCCAGCGCCACCTGCAGCACCAGCCCCGTCGCCATGAAGATCACGTTGTAGCCGACCGTGTTTCGGATCAGCATGAACGCGTCCGTCAGCAAGAACTTGAAGTTTTCGAGACCCACCCATTCGGAGGTGTTGAAAAGGCTGTACAGAAACGGGTTTTTGAGAAACGCGTCCGCGCCCGGAATCGTCATCTGATATTGTTCGAACGCCAGCAGCACGCCCGGCATGGGCAGATATGAGAAGCAAAACAGCATCGCAAGCCCCGGAATCAGCATGAACATATACGCGGTTTGCTGTTTGACGCTGCCGCGCATCATTCGCCGCCGCTTTTTGCCGATAATCGAACCGCGAAGACTCTGAAGCATTCCGAATATCCTCCTTTTATATGCCGCTCGGAGCGGCTGCGGTTTCGCCCGCGATCAGCTCGCACGGCACGATCACGGTTTCGGGCGCCGCGCCCTTAGGATCTTCGATCATTCTTACCAGCCTCGACGCGGCCTCGCGACCGAGCCTTTCGGTGTCCTGCCTGATGGTCGTGAGCCGCGGGGTCATGACCTGCGACATGCGTATGCCGTCGAAGCCCGCTATCGATATGTCGTCGGGCGCTCTGAGCCCCTCGGCCTTTATCGCTTCCAGCAGACCCAGCGCCGCGTAGTCGTCGGGCGCGAGTATGCACGTCGGGCGGTTTTTGAGCTTTAGCAGAATCTCCGCCTGCGCCCGCGTGGAGGCGGGGCTGTTATAGCGCCCCTCGCGCACGTATTCGGGCGGCGTCTCAAGCCCCAGCGCGGCGGCGGCGCGGTTGAACGCGCGCAGGCGCGTGTCTGTGACCGACGACGGCGCGCCGTGTATGTACGCCACGCGCCTGTGCCCAAGCGAATATATGTGGTTCATCAGAAGTATCATGCCGCCCTCGTTGTCGCTCTTTACGCAGCTTCGCGACTTGTACGGGTGGTCGATCGTTATTATGGGAAGCGAGCTTGCCGAAAGGTCGACGACCTCGCGCGTTTCGAAGCTCACGCACGCTATGCACGCGCCGTCCAGCTTTCTGTAGAGGCAGTGCTCGAGATATGTCATGCGGGTTTTGCCTATGTTGTGGCTTATGAACGTCACGTCGTAACCGCGCTCCTCGGCCGCCCGCTTGAACGATTCGAGCACCATCGAGAAGAACGCATGAGTCAGACCGAACATTTCGTCGTCGGCGAACAGCACGCCGAGGTTGTACGTGCGCTTCGTCTTGAGCGCGCGGGCGTTGCTGTTCGGGTAGTAGCCCATTTCCTTTGCCGTTCTTTCGACCGCGTCCTTAGTCGCGGGGCTTATGTCGTGATAGCCGTTCAGGGCCTTGCTGACGCTCGACACGGAAAGGCCGCACTTACGGCTCAGCTCTTTTATTGTTACAGCCATAAATTTCCCGTCCCCTCCGCGCTTAATATTTACGATAACGTTTTCGCATACACATTATAGAGCATTTTCGAGCAAATTGCAATAGGTTATTTAGAATTATTTCGCACACAATGATGTTTCGTAAACAGTATAATTCGCAGTTTTCGCGCGTTTGCCAAGCGGGCGCGGTTATGATATACTCATTTTGGGAAATCTTTAATCGACTTATTTTTCGGGAGGTATTTCATATGCTGCCTTTGCGGGTCGAGTCGGGCGTGTGCGCGGGCGGGCACTGTCAGGGGATAGCCGTTGACGCGCGCAGGCGTGTCGTGTGTTTTTCGTTCACAACGTCTTTCGTCGTGCGTTCGTTTGACGATAGCCCCGTCGGCTCTGTCGAAGGCCTGCGCGGGCATTTGGGCTGCCTTGCGCTTAATCCCGCCGACGGGCGCGTTTACGCGTCGCTCGAATACAAGCGCGACGCCATAGGTTTGGGCATAAAGCGCATGTTGGGCGAAACCGCCGAAACGCCGGAAGCGTTTTATGTCGCGATATTCGATTTGGACGAAATAAAATGCGTCGGCGCGCCCGCGTCGCGCGCCATGAAATGCGTTTACCTTAAAAAGCCGTTTTCCGATTACTCATACGCGCCCGACGCGGGGCTTCCGCACCGCTACGGCTGTTCGGGCGTGGACGGCATAACGTTCGCGCCGAAATTCGGTTCGGACGGCGGCGACATGAGCCTGTATATCGCCTACGGCGTATATTCCGATATAAACAGGGATGATAACGACCATCAGATACTCCTGCGCTACGACGCCAAAAACTTTTATGATTACGCGCGGCCGCTGTCTCTTGACAATATGCACGCAAGCGGCCCGGACGATTGCGAAACGCTGTTCGCGTATACGGGCAACACGACATACGGCGTGCAGAACCTCGAATACGACAAATTTTCCGACAGCATGTATATGTCCGTATACAGGGGCAAGAAGCGGAAATTCCCGAATTATCCTATGTACGCGCTCGATATGTCGAAACCGCCCGTCGATTGCGATATTCGCGGAACGAACGAGCGCGGCAGTCTGCTTTCGCTCAGGCTCGGGAGCGTCTTACACGAGCTGACCGGCATAAGCGGCTTTGAGTTTCCTTACGGGCAGACGGGTCTGTGCGCGCTCGGAAACGGGCTTTACTATATATCGTTCGATGAAAAAACGGACGGCGGCTGGAAGTCCGCCGCAGTCCTGTACAAATATGACGGTAAAACGCCGTTCGTGCCCGCGTCCGTCGCCGACGCCGAGGCGTTCTCCGAAGAAAGCATGTAACCGCAAAACCCGCTTGCCAAAACGCGACGCGCCGCGCCGATCAGCGCGGCGACCTCTGAAGCCGCGACACGCGCGAGGCTGTTCGGCTTACGAGCCTTGCCCGCCTGAAACGCGCGGCTGATGTCGTGCCCAAAACCCGCTTGCCAAAACGCGACGCGCCGCGCCAATCAGCGCGGCGACCTCTGAAGCCGCAACACGCGCGAAGCTGTTCGGCTTACGCGCCCTGTCCGCCTGAAACGCGCGGCTGATGTCGCGTCCAAAACCCGCTTGCCAAAACGCGACGCGCCGCGCCGATCAGCGCGGCGACCTCTAAAGCCGCGACACGCGCGAAGCTGTTCGGCTTACGCGCCCTGTCCGCCTGAAACGCGCGGCTGATGTCGCGTCCAAAACCCGCTTGCCAAAACGCGACGCGCCGCGCCGATCAGCGCGGCGACCTCTAAAGCCGCGACACGCGCGAAGCTGTTCGGCTTACGCGCCCTGCCCGCCTGAAACGCGCGGTTGATGTCGAGTCCAAAACCCGCTTTCCAAAACGCGACGCGCCGTGCCGATCAGCGCGGCGACCTCTAAAGCCGCGACACGCGCGAGGTTGTTCGGCTTACGCGCTCTGCGCGCTTATAGCGCGCAGTTTACTTCCTCGAAGTCGGCGATGTTTCGAGCTATAAGCGCCGTCTCCGTGTCGTCGAATGCCTGCAGCGTCAGCGCCTCTCCCTCGTTTGTGCCCAGCGTCCTCAAAAAGCGCGTGAACGGGTTTTCGCCCAAGGGTTTTTCTAGCTCGCGTCGGGGCTTGTCGTTTTCGAGGTACACTCGGGCGTCTATCACTTCGAGCATTCCTCTGTCGCCCGTCACGCGTATGCGGTCGTCGTCGTGCCGCAAAGATGCCGTCGGGCGCAGAAAATCGGCGCTGATAGTGGCAATAACGCCGTTTTGCAGCCGCATCAGTATAGCGCTCGTCGCTTCCATGTCGCCGTGCCCGCCGTTCGAAACGCGCGAGTGCGCCGCCTGTATCATTTCGGGCTTGCCGCCCAGCAAAAGCGCCCAGTCGATGGCGTGTATGGCTATCCACGGTATCGTGCCGCCGTAATCGCTTCTTTTGAAATAGTTCGCGCCCCGCACGCCCATTCTGTAGCTCTTCTGACCGTGTATCATGCGCACGTTGCCTATTTCGCCGTCGTTTATGGCGTTTACGACAGCCTTGAACCAGCCGCAGCAGTTCAGATTCAGCATACATCCCAAACCCTTGCCGCTTTCGCGCCACGTCTGTTTGAGAGACGCGAGCTTTTCGCGCTCCGTCGCCAGCGGCTTTTCGCTGTACACGTTTATGCCGCGTTTCAGGCATTCCGCGCTTATGTCCGAGATATCCGAAAACCACGGGTTTACGACGCATACATCGGGCGAAATACTGTCGAGCATATCGCGCCAGTCGCCGTAAAACTCACAGCCCAGTCCCTTAGCGAGCGGTCTCGCGTCCTCGCCCGCCGAACCCGCCGCCACGCCTAAAGGCGCGCGACACGCGCCCTCGTTCATGGCGTCCGCTATCTGATGCGTGTGTCCCGACGCGCCTATTACAACGTATTTCATACATTTCTCCCGTCCGCGAGACTCAGCATGTCCGCTATAAGCTCGCTCACGTGCTCAGGCTTCGTAGCCCAGCTCGTGCATATGCGCACCGCCGTCTCCGCTTCGCCCGTCTTTTCCCAATGCGAGAAAGAATATTTCTTTTCAAGCGCCGCGACGTCCGCGTCCTTCAATATCGGAAAGAGTTGGTTAGTCGGCGACTTTATAAGCTGCCTGACTCCAATGCTATTCAGCGCGTCCCTTATGCGCGCCGCCTGCACAATAGCATGGCGGGCTATTCGTGTATACAGGTCGTCTGTGAAAAGCGCGTCGAACTGTATGCCCAGCAGCCGCCCCTTCGCGAGCATACCGCCGCGCTGTTTCAATATATATCTGAAATCCGTCTGAATGTCCTTATTCGTTATGACGACCGCCTCGCCCAGCAGCGCGCCCGCCTTCGTGCCGCCTATATAGAACGCGTCCGAGAGCCGCGCCAGGTCTTTGAGCGAAACGTCGCACCCGTCGCACGCAAGCGCATATGCGAGCCTCGCGCCGTCCACATACAAATACATATTGTTATCTTTGCAGGCGCGGCTTATATCCTCCAGCTCTTTAAGCGAATACACCGTGCCGTACTCCGTCGGCTGCGATATATACACCATGCCCGGCTGCACCATATGTTCGAACGTCGGGTCGCCGTAGTGCGCCTTAGCGTATGAATCCACCTGCGCCGCCTTGATTTTACCCTCTTCGCCCCTGACCGTCAGAACCTTGTGACCCGTCGCCTCAATCGCGCCCGACTCGTGCACAGCGATGTGCCCGGTGTCGGCGGACAGCACGCCCCTGTGCGGCCTTAAAGCCGCCGCTATCACTGTCAGATTCGCCTGCGTGCCGCCCGTCAGAAAGTGCACGCCCGCGTCTTCGCGCCCCGTCGCCGCGCGTATTTTCGCGCGCGCGCTTTCGCAGTATTCGTCCTCGCCGTAGCCCTTCGACTGCTCGTAATTCGCCCTTTCAAGCGCCCTTAAAATGCTTTCTTGAGCGCCCTCCAAATAGTCGCATTCAAAGCGAATCATCGCAATTCACCCTTCTTTCGAAGCCGACGATAGTCAGCCTTTCGTTCACGCGCTTTTCGCCGCCCGTCAGCACGTAGCCGAGCTTTTCATATAAATGCACGTTGCCCTGTTCCTGCGAAATCGTGTCGAGCTCCCACACGCGCGCGTCTTTGTATATTTCGTCCGCGAGTCTGAACGCTGTCTGCGCGACCCCTCTGCCCTGATATTCGGGGAGCACGAATATCGGGCTTACCCTGTACCGCCCCGAACCCAAGCTCTGCACGCGCATCATGCCCGCGCGCGAACCGTCGACCGTTATAATGTGGCACACAGAGCCGGGCTTCGTTATGCGCGAAAGCACCCTGTCGACCGTTTCGTTCGCGGGGCTTGTGTCGTAGTCGCGGTATTTGTCGAGCAGCGGCTTGAACGCGCGCACCTGAATTTCGTGTATCAGCCGCGCGTCCTCAACTTTCGCCGTTATCAGTTCAACAGTCATACGCCGGTTTCAGCGTTTCGATGAGGAGCTTGTTGATAATGTCGGCGTATTCGTGATTTATGCCGTGCCCCGCGTCCTCTATTACGCGCTTGTTCATATTGAAATCCTCGAGCAGCTTGCGCCCGCCCATAAGCTGGAACGGATCGCGCCCGCCCACGATGTAAAACGCCTTATCGCGCAGTGACTCCGCCTGTTCTTTCGTGAACCGTTTGGTCGTTTGCCTGCTCATCGACATATTGTTGAAGCCCTTCAACAGCCACTGATAGTGCCGCATAATGCACTCGTCGTCCAAAAACACGTTCGGACGCGCGCCCGACAGCTTGCGTATCAGCTTTTCGGTGTTGCGCTTTGTCGGAAACAGAGCTTCGGGCATGAACACCTTCATCATCGTTTTGAGGGGGCTGCCCTCGCCAATGGGCAGCGTGCCCGCCATGCAGACTATCTTCAAAACGCGTTCGGGGCGCGAAACCGCGTAGAGCTGCGCCAGATACGCGCCGTTCGACACGCCCGCCATGCACACTTTGTCAACGCCTATGCCGTCCAACGTCGCGTCTATCCAGTCTACCGATGAAAACTCCTTGTTGTAGTTATCGTTCGGGCGGCTCATGCCTGGCCCGCCCAGAGTGTCGAGCGCGTATATATGAAACTCCTGCGCAAGCGCCTGTGCGTTGTATATCCACATAAGCGCGCTGTCGTCGCCCACGCCGTGCAACAGTATCAACGCCCTGTCGCCCGTTCCGCATTCTATAACGTGAGTCGAGCCGTATTTGGTCGCTATGTCGCGCTCCAGATACTCCGTGTTCCATTTTTTAAGCAGTTCCGCGTATGTCTGAGCTATCTGCTCCCCCGATTTACTGCTCCTGTATACCTTCACGCCGACACCCCCTATTTTTCGGTGAACGACCATACTTTTTTGTACAGGCCGCTCGCCACGAATTCGATGATGCCCCTGTCGCGCATGATCTGAAGCTGGTCTCGTATCATGTCGCGTATGTCGCCGCAATCAATATGTTTCTTTTTCAGAGAATCCGAATACGCGCAAATCTCCTCGAGCGTGAACACCGGGTTTTCGAACGAGTTCACGATATTGAGTATGTCGAACAGCCTGCCCCTCACCGCTATGTCGTCCTCTTTGAGCGCGTTCGCCTGACACACGCGGCGCATGACTTCCTGCTTGTTGATCTGAACGCCGTTTCTGACGACAGCGACCTTGCCCTGTTCGGGAATTATGCCGTAGTTGATATAGCAGCCGACGCGGCCGTCGCCCTTGGGCGGGCGCTTCGTAACCGTCTCAGGCAGCAGAAAATACTTTGGAACAATGTAAAGCTCGGCGACGCGGCGCTCGCCGCGCGACAGGAACAGGTAGTTCGGGTTTTTCAGGCGCTTAACGCCCTTGAGCGTGCTTATGTACGCGTTCTCCGCGACCTTATCGCCTATTGCCCCGCGAGCGCTTTTCAGCCGGAATTCTTCTCTGCACGCCGGGCAGCGAAAATCCGCGCCGTCGAGCCGCTCTATGCTTGCAGAGCCGCACACGGCGCAGTATACTTCGCTCTCCACCCAATCGCTTGCCGAAACGCCGCCGCTAAGCAACAAGTTCATATATAAACCCCTATTTTACAAAGTCTAATCTGAAACTATTCTACATATCAACTCTCGTTTCCTGCATACCCGCCGCTTTACCGAACCAAAAAATCGAACGCCCGAAAGCGTCCGACATATATTTTCGCGTTTGTTTTGCTCTGTTTATGCGCCTACCTTGACTCCCTCGCGAACTTCGGCGTCGTCGCTCACTTCGAGGGTGTCGGTGTATTCCACCTTGTCTATTTCGCAGCCGTAGCCTATTACGACGTTCTTTCCGCGCACGACCTCGCACACCGTGTTTTCGAGAGCCACGTTCGTGCCCTCTATCAGCGCGCATTTCACCGTTCCATACCTGCGATTTCCGAACAGCGCGCTCATAAGACCGCTGCGTATCTCGCCGCGCTTGATCTCTATGTCGCTTCCGCCTATCGCGCCGATTTCGGAGTTGCCGCCTATCGATATGAACAGCCTTTCCGCGTTCAGCAAGCCGTTTATATGCGCGCCGCCCGATATGCGCATTTCTTCAAATTCAACGCCGCGCTCGACCGTCACGCTGCCCGAGACCCTGCCCTCCGAGCCGCGCAGCTCGCCCGAAACGTTGAACGAGCCGGACGTTTGCAGCTTTTGAACGTCGGCGTCCCCGTCGACCTTGCAGCTTCCCGATATATGCGCGTCTCCGCACGCGATATTGCCCTCTATTTTGCACGAACCGCTCACATGTAATTCACCCGCGTCCACGCCCTGCAAGTGCGCGCCGCCCGAAACGTGCATCGATTCGGCTTTTATGTCGCCGTCCGCCCTGCCGCTGCCCGATATTCTGACCGAACCGTATTCGCCGCCCGCGATCAATCCGCTGCCCGATATCGACGCGTTTCTCTTTTTATTTTCCATATCATTTCTCCTCATATATTGTGTTTAGCATTCGCGTGAATTTGCGCGACACGTCGTTCATCGAAACCGCGTATTCGACGTTCGCGCCCTCGGCGGCTATTTCGCCGTTTGTCGTAAAATACACGGGAATCGCGCCGCTTGCCGCTCGGATCACCGCCAGCACGCCCTCGCTCTGCGAGAAAAGCTGTTTCTCATCGCGCCATTTGTTGAGCGCGGTCATGAATCGTATCACCGACTCGTCGTCGGGACGGCACGCCGAATCGTAATTCGCGCATATAACCACCGTCAGCGCCTGACCGTGGTTCAGGTCGCCGTTTGAGAACATCGCTTCATATATATAGGCGCTGCGCTTGGCGTTCGGAAGCTGCGCGAGCGCGCCTATCTCATACGAGCGGCTCACCGCGTCGGGCGACAGCAGGTTTTTAAGCTCGCTCAGCGAATGCGCGTCCTTGTGCGTCATTATGAAGTGTACGCGTTCAAGTATAAGCGTGCGCGGGAAGTACGTCTCCTGCCCCGTGAAAGACGCGCGCTTGTCGAACCAGCTGTCGGGAATCAACCGCTCGCGCTTCCAGCGATAGAGCTGCCCGTAGGATATGCCGGTTTCGATAAGCAGATCTTTCTTCGAAATCAAATCGTCCATTGGCTCACCTCCGTTTCGAAAAGAGTATAACATAACATTGTTTCGCACGCAATAGGAAATCCAAATATTAACACAAAATGACGATTGACAAACGGTGTGAGAGTTGATATAATACACAGGCTG
>CAYVPJ010000036.1:0-20313 GCA_964453505.1 uncultured Oscillospiraceae bacterium
TGCTTATATTATCACCTGTCACCCCTATTGTCAATCGATGTTTGTGTTAAATCGACAAATACACAAATTTTTTTGTGGAAAAAAGGCGACCGATCGATATGCCCGCGGTCGCCGCCTGAACACGTTTTATTATGCTACAAAAGGTTTCTTTGTATCTTTCCGCTTATGGTTTTCGGAAGCTCGTCGCGGAACACCACTATGCGCGGGTATTTATACGGCGCGGTGCGATGCTTCACATAGTCCTGAATTTCCTTTTTAAGCGCGTCCGTCGCTTCCGTGCCCTGAGTCAGCACAATGCTCGCCTTGACAACCTGCCCGCGGATTTCATCCGGCGCAGCCGACACGCCGCATTCGAGCACATACGGAAGCTCCATTATGACCGACTCGATCTCGAACGGTCCAATGCGGTAGCCAGACGACTTGATAAGGTCGTCAACGCGCCCGACATACCAAAAATAGCCGTCCTCGTCGCGCCACGCGGTGTCGCCAGTGTGGTAGAAGCCGTCGGACGCGGGCAGCTCCGGTTTGCCGGTCAGGCTGTTATAGTAGCCCAGCGTCAGCCCGTTCGGTTTCGCGCCGTCCGCGCGTATAACGATCTCACCTGTCTCGCCGCCCTGCACGCTCGCGCCGGACGGGTCCACGATGTCTATGTCGTAACACGGCACGGGCTTGCCCATCGAGCCGACCTTCGGGCGCATACCCGCCAGATTGCCTATCGTGAGCGTCGTCTCGGTCTGACCGAAGCCCTCCATGAGCGATATGCCCGTCGCCTTTCTGAACTGGTGGAACACCTCCGGGTTGAGCGCCTCGCCCGCTATCGTAGCGTGTTCGATGGACGAAAGGTCGCATTTCGAAAGGTCTTCCTTTATTAAGTATCTGTACATTGTCGGCGGCGCGCAGAACGTGGTTATGTGATATTTCGCGAACATGGGCAGTATCTTCGACGCGTCGAAACGGTCGAAGTCGTAGACGAATATCGCCGACTCGCACATCCACTGACCGTAGAGCTTGCCCCACAGCGCTTTGCCCCAGCCGGTGTCCGATATTGTGAAGTGCAGGCCGTCGGGGGTCACGCAGTGCCAGTATTTCGCGGTCACGAAGTGCCCGAGCGGGTATTTGTATGAATGCGTCGCAATTTTAGGATAGCCGGTCGTGCCGGACGTGAACAGCATCAGCATGGGGTCGTCGCCCTTGGGCGAATCGTCGGAGCGCGGGAAAGCGCTCGAGAACATGCGGCATTCTTCGTCGAAATCGCGCCAGCCGTCGCGCTTTCCCTCGACGATGATTTTGTGCCTGACGGTCGGGCACTCGTCCAGAGCCATGTCCACCTGTTCAGCCACGCCGCCCGTGCCGGTGCACACGCACATCGAGACCCCCGCCGCGTTGAAGCGGTACACAAGGTCGTGCTTCATCAGCAGGTTCGTGGCGGGTATGGCAATAGCGCCCAGTTTGTGCAAGCCCAGTATGCAAAACCAGAATTGATAGTGTCGGCGCAGTATAAGCATGACGCGGTCGCCGCGCTTTATGCCGAGTGACTTAAAGTAGTTGGCGGCGCGGTTCGAAGCCCTCGTCATGTCGCGGAACGAAAACCGCTTTTCGCGCCCCTCGCGGTCTATGTGCAGCATGGCGAGCTTGTCGGGCTTCGACTTTGCCAAGCCGTCGACGATGTCGAACGCGAAATTGAAGTTATCGTCGTTTATGTATTCGATTTTCTGAACCAGACCGCGCTCGTCCTCCGTCGCCTTTACAAAGTTATCGTATATTAAGCTCTCGGCGGGCTTGACGGAGGCAATGGTATCGCGCACTTCAAGCTGTTCTGTCTCCGCGCCCGGCAGCACCATTGCCAAAAACAGGCAATCGCCGCCGTTCACGGCTATCATGCCGTGCGGGGAAGACGAATCGTAGTATATGCTGTCGCCTTCGTTGAGTATCTCGACGTGTTCGCCTATCTGAACCTTCAGAGAGCCCGACACAATCATGTCGAACTCGTGTCCGCCGTGGCGGGTCAGGTGTATAGGTTTCGTTTCGTTATCGCCGGAGTATTCATAGCGAACGAAATACGGTTCGGCGATTTTGTTTTTGAAAAGCGGCGCGAGAGAGCGGATTTCCAAACCCTTCTCCTTCGCGGTTATCTGCCCGTGACCTTTGCGCGTGACTGTATATCCGGTCAGACGCGCGCTCTTGCCCTCCATCAGGTCGGTTATCTCGACGCCCAGCTCCAGCGCGCATTTGTGTATGAACGTGAACGGGAAATCGGTCTTGCCCTCCTCGTACAGGGCGTACATGTCGCGGCTGACCTCCGTGCGGCGCGCCATTTCGTCGCGCGACAGCCCCGCAATTTCACGCAGCTCGCGTATTCGGGTCGCCACCTCGAATATTTTTCCCGAAGCCGCCGTATCTGGCTGCATAAATTTCCCTCCTTCCAACAAAAAACGCCTCAAAGAAATTTCTTTCTTTGAGACGAAAGCATTCTAAATGAATTTCTTCCGCGGTACCACTCAAATTGCGCCATAAAGCGCCGCTCGGCAGGCTCATGCAAGCCCCGCGCCTTTAACGCTGCGCGTGCGGAAAGCGGCTACTGACATTTCACCCTTTCGGCTCGGGAGTGATGGGCATATCGGGCGCGCGCGTCCGCCGAACTTTCACCGTGCGTCGGCTCTCTTATGGAACGCGGATACCCGCCGTCTCCGTCATGGCTTTTAAGATACGTGCATGATAACATCACACGCGCGGCGTGTCAACCATGCGCGGCGAATATTTAACGAATATTTATACCGCAATCGCGAACACGGCAATAAAACGCATGTATAATTACGTAATCCGAGGAGGGTTCATATGTACCGAGTATTCGATTCCCACGCTCATATATACCCCGCCGCCATAGCGCAAAAGGCGTCGCGAGCTATAGGCGATTTTTACGATATACCGATGCGCTTCGACGGCACGGTCGAGTCGCTTCTTAAAATGGGCGACGAATGCGGAGTCGACAAATTCTTAGTGCATTCAGTCGCCACGAACGCGCATCAGGTCGTTCGGATAAACGACTTCATACTTTCGGAATGCGAAAAGCACGCTGGCCGCCTGATAGGTTTCGCGACCATGCACCCGGACTTTGAAGCTCCGGCAGACGAGCTTGCGCGCGTGAAGGCGCTGGGTCTGTCGGGCGTGAAGCTGCACCCGGATTTTCAGAAATTCAGCATAAGCGACGCCGTCATGGACGACGCTTACGCGGCGATGGCAGAATTGAAACTGCCCGTATTGATACATACGGGCGATAAGCGATATACATGGTCGCACCCGAGACATATACCTATTATAAAGGCGAAGCACCCGAAGCTGCGCGTGATTTGCGCGCATTTCGGCGCGTACTCTCAATGGGAGGACGCGGTCGAATGCTTGCATGGCGAGGACGTGTGGGTCGACACGTCAAGCTCGCTGTTCGCGCTTTCAAAAGAAACGGCGCGCGGGTACATCAACGCATACGGTTCCGAGCGCGTGCTTTTCGGAAGCGACTACCCCATGTGGAGCGCCGGAGACGAGATAGAGCGAATGTTATCATTAAATCTGACCGACGCGGAATATGAAAACATATTCTCGAACAACCTCGAAAACCTGTTGAATATGCAATAGACCTACGCGCGGCTTCGGCGGCGCGAAGATCGCATATTTGCAACCGTCACGCCGAACACTCCGCCCGCTATGACTCCAGCCGCAAGCTCAGTCAGCAAAACGACCGCGTCGGCTTCGCTCCCGTCGGACAGGCAATAAAAGCCGTAGCCCGCCAATATGTACAGTATGCCCACGAGCGCGCCCGTCACAAGCCCCTTTTCGCCGCCGAAGCCTATCGCGAACACCGCGCCCGCAAATATGCTGATAACCTTCAAAACCTGATTCAATGCCGTCAGCGTCGAGTCGCTGACGTTTGCGTATATAACCAGAACCGCGAGCGCCGCCATGCCGACAAGCGTCACGGCGCTCGCGAGCAACACGCCGCGCAGAACGCGCGTCAGGCGAAACAGTCTTTCCGAACCCGCCATATCAAACACCTCCGAAAAACAAATC
This sequence comes from uncultured Oscillospiraceae bacterium, assembly GCA_964453505.1. Taxonomy (GTDB): domain Bacteria; phylum Bacillota; class Clostridia; order Christensenellales; family Aristaeellaceae; genus CAYVPJ01. Next base: position 4,063 of record CAYVPJ010000036.1, read on the forward strand.
AAGACGCAAAAACATATGCCGCCGGACGGGCATATTATGTCGTTGACATAATCGAACATACGTGCTATAATGCGTTTATCGAACACTTGTTCTGTTAAACGGAGGCCGTTTATGAAGCGCACTATATTGCACGCCGACGCGAACAGTTTTTACGCGTCTGTCGAGTGCGTTAAGAATCCGTCGCTGTGGAATAAGCCCGTCGCCGTGTGCGGCGACCCGGAAGCGCGCCACGGGATAGTGCTCACCAAAAATCAGGTGGCTAAGAAATTCGGCATACAGACGGGCGAGGCGATATGGCAGGCGAAGCAGAAATGCCCCGATTTGCTCGTCATAGCGCCCGACTATGATATGTACGTTGAATACAGCCGCAGAATGCGCGATATATACGAGGAATACACCGACTGCGTGGAGGCTTTCGGGCTTGACGAGAATTGGCTGGACATATCCTCGCCGCGCTCAGACTGCCTTTACGGCGAGCGCGTGGCGGACGAAATCCGTTTGCGCGTTAAGGAAGAACTGGGCGTCACGGTTTCGATAGGCGTTTCGTTCAACAAGGTGTTCGCGAAGCTCGGAAGCGACTATAAAAAGCCCGACGCGGTGACGGTGATCTCGGAGGACAATTTCAAGGACATCGTGTGGCCTTTGCCCGTGAGCGACCTTATATACGTGGGGCCGCGCACCGCGCGCAAGCTGATAGACATAGGCATACTGACGATTGGTCAGCTTGCGGGCGCGAACCTCGACATGCTTCAGGAGCGGTTCGGCGTGAACGGCGTGATGCTGAAGGCGTTCGCTCTGGGTTTGGACGATTCGCGCGTTATGCGCGTGGACGAAAGCGAGGCAATCAAGTCAATAGGCAACAGCACCACTCCGCCGCGCGATATAACCACGCTCAAACAGGCGAAATGCATCATATACCTGCTGTGCGAAGCCGTAGCGGCGAGAATGCGCGAGCACGGCTTCAAGGCGAAATGCGTGTCGCTGAGCATCAGGGACGTTCGCTTGGCGTGCTGCGGCTGCCAACTTACGCTCGAGCGCCCAAGCGGGCTGTCGGGCGAGATAGCCCGCGCCGCCTACGCGATGTTCGTTCAAAGATATGAAAACAGGCTGCCGCTGCGCTCGATGGGCGTGTCGTGCTCCGCGCTTTCGCCCGCGAACACGCCCGAACAGACGGATATATTCGGCGTGAGCGAGCGCCGTCTGAAACAGGAACATCTGGAGAGCGCGCTCGACGGCTTGCGCGGGCGCTTCGGGCATCAAATCGTCAGGCGCGGCATAGTGATGCTGGACAGCGCCTATTCAGACCTTAACCCCAAGGAGGATCAGACGATTCACCCGACGGCGTTTTTGAAAGACGACATGGTGCGCTATGCGCGCCCAGAAGAAGCGAAGCGCCGCGCGAGCATCGTGTGAGGACAGCCCTCGCAATCTCTTACGGAAACTCTGCGGAGTTTCCGTAAGAGATTGCCCTAGGAACGGGGACGGCGCCTGAAATTTTTGCGAAAATTTCCGGGCGGCGCCGGGACACGGGTTGTTTTCCTACGTAAACTTCGGAAAACCGCCCGCCCCGGCGTACATGCCGCCGGTACGATTGAAGTCGAAGGGGGCGCGCCCCCTTCGAGCATCCCCGAGGTTTCGCAAGCGATAGCCCTGCGAGGGCGGCGCGGCGCGCTTGACACAATGCGTATATCGCGTTAAAATATAAGCGAAACGGGGGATAACCGATGTGCGGCAGGTTTTATATCGCTACCGAAGACGCGGCGCTTGAAATACGCGCTCTTTTGAACGAAATATACAAGCGCGAGCAGGAAAACCAGCCGAAACTGGGCGAGGTGTTTCCGACGGAGAACGCGCTTGTGGTGGCGAACAGCCGCAAGGCAGAGGCGCGACCGTTCGTTATGCGATGGGGCTATACGACGGGCGACGGCAAGAGGACAATAATAAACGCGCGCTGCGAGACGGCGGCGGATAAGCCCATGTTCAGAGAGTCGTTCAGGCTGCGTCGGCTGCTCGTGCCCTCGACAGGCTATTTCGAATGGGAAAAGCGCGACGGCGAGAGAGTGAAATATCTGATTTCAGACAGGTCGGGCTGCACGTTTCTGGCGGGGCTGTATCGGCCGACGCGCGTCGGGGAGCTTGCCGAGTTTGTGATACTGACGCGGCAGGCGAGCGAGAACATACGGTTTATACACGACAGAATGCCGGTCATGTTTTCGCATGACGCGGCTGCCGCGTGGCTGTCTACGTCGGCAGACCCGCTCAGGGTTATCGAAATGTCAAGCCAGAATCCAGAATACAGGCTCGCCGCTTCAATGTAGGCGGGCGCGCGAAATAACGAAATGCCGGAGGTGTATCGCCATGAACACGCAGTCGTCCGCAGAGAACGCTTTCAGGATGCCGCTAGAGGAACTAAAACGCGGGATTGTGGACAAAACGAAGCTCGAATGGCTTGACCGCACGGCGCAGCCGTACCGCGAACTGATGGCGTACTATAAATGCGCGATGATGGAAGTCGAGACTAAATTCAATGTGTTGAATCAGGAGTTTTCGGTGCAGTACGACCGAAACCCGATAGAGAGCATACGCAGCCGCTTAAAAGAGCCTGCGAGCATATTGGACAAGATGCTGAGAGGCAATTATCCGCTAACGATAGATTCACTTGAAACCAATCTGAGCGACGTGGCGGGTGTGCGGGTCATATGCTCGTTTATTGAAGACATATACACGCTCGCCGATTGCCTGCTCAAACAGGACGATGTAACGACAGTAAACATAAAGGATTATATCAAAACGCCAAAGGAAAACGGCTACAGGAGTTTGCATCTGATAGTGGAAGTGCCCATTTTCTTAGCTCATAAAAAGAAACCCATGAAGGTCGAAATTCAACTGCGCACTATCGCCATGGATTTTTGGGCGAGTCTCGAGCATAAGCTCACATATAAAAAGGACGTGCCCAGCTCGCAGGCGCTGACGCAGGAGCTAAAGGAATGCGCGGATATGAGCGCGCGCCTTGACGAGCGCATGGAAGCCATACGCAACAGCGTTTTGAATATGCGCTGACGGGCTAAATCTTCGGGTTTGTATATAGATGCCTGCACGTCCAATATTCGCCGTTAGTGACGAACTCGTATAAATTGCGAAGCGTGAACAGGCGCGGATATTTCCATTTCTTTAAGAGGTCGACGGTCTCTTTGGCTTGACGGTTGTTGCCGTTGGTAATAATGCACACCTGAGGGTCTACGTTTTGCAAAAACTCGTATGTCGGAATAGTGATTCCGTGGTGCGGCATCTTCAATATGTCGGATTTCAGTGTGTCTCCGTATTTGGCGGACATGTTTTTAAGCACGCGCCTTGATAAGTCGGCGGCGAAGAACACGGAGCAATCGCCGTATTCGACGCGCATGGCGAGCGACCTGTAATTTATGTTGCTGTATTGTTTATCGCGATACAACTTTATCGTGTTGCCGCCAAAAGACAAATCGTATTCTTCGTCTATGGTGACGACTTCAACATTGTTTTTGCGGGCGCTGCGAAGCGCGCGCTCCATGTTCTCAGTGGCGTTTTTGGGAAAGCAAATAAAGAATTTATCGACCTCGACCTTAGCGAAAATGTCGTTGAAGCCGTCGATGTGATCGTCGTGCGGATGGGTATTCACGGCGTAATTTATGCGCGTTATTCCGAGCGCGTTAAGGTATGCGAGCACGTATCTGGAAGCGTTCGCAGTGCCGGCGTCAATGAGCATAGTCTCGTCGCCGCAGGTTATCAGAAAACTATCGCAAGTTCCTATGGCGAGGAAATAGACCTTCATCAGGCTTTCATCTTCCGCGAAAGGCAGAGGGTCTGTGTTATTATATGGTTTGATTTCACCCGCGAAGGCGGGAGAGCACGCAAGCAGCGCGATTAACAAAAATAAGAGTATCCGCTTCATTTATGTATCCTCCGAGCATCACCTTAACGCAATCATTATAACGTTTGAGGGAGCGCATGTCAAAACATTTTTTGTTTATGTATGGAACATATAAAAACGGCGCGGACAACGCCGCGCCGCCCGACCGTTTTAAGGTCTTACTTGTTGGACATCGAGCGCTCCTGCGCTTCTATCATCTTTTTGACCATGTTTCCGCCGATGTGACCCGCGTCTTTCGCGGCGATGTTGCCATTGTAGCCTTCGTTGAGGTTTATGCCCAGTTCGCTGGCGACCTCATGCTTCATGTTGGACATGGCCTTGCGGGCTTCGGGTACGTTGATGCGGTTAGAGCTGCGGCTTGACATATTGAACACGCTCCTTACGATATTTTGACCGATTGGGCGTTGTAATCGACGCGCGCGCCGTCCGTTTCTTCAGCCGTGCGCGTCCCGAAATTTGCCGGCGAAGCGGGCGCGGTCTCGACAGCCGTTCGCGCGAACGGAGCGGGCGAGAAATCAAACGTTAGCAAGCGCGTCGGTCACCTCCCATCAGCCTGTGCGTATTGTGGCTAACGGGCGGTTTTTTACGCTGGAAATATTGCGCGGAAACGGAATGTCAATTTGCCGCGAAAGAACGGTCGGAGCGTTTTTTCATATACTCCCGCGCCATATGTACAACGCGCTCGGAAACGCCGTCGCCGGGCTTGCGGCGCAGAAGCTCGCGCGCGAGGTCGTGCGTGGTTTTAAGCGTTTGCGCGTCGGTCTGGTCTTGCGACGCAAACTCGAACATGCTGCCCGACTGGCGCGTTCCGAACATATCGCCCGGGCCGCGCAGGCGCATGTCTGTTTCCGCGATTCTGAAGCCGTCGTTCGTTTCGGCGAGTATCTTCAATTTGGAATTTGAATCGGACATCAGAAAACACCACGATTCGGCGCCGCCGCGCCCTACGCGCCCGCGAAGCTGATGCAGCTGCGCAAGCCCGAAGCGCTCGGCGTTCTCAATCACCATTACGGTAGCGTTAGGCACGTTCACGCCGACCTCGATGACGGTAGTTGACACGAGCACGTCCGTTTCCGCGCGCCTGAACGACTCTATGGCGGAATCCTTCTCGGATTGCTTCATTTTTCCATGAACCATTTTAACGCGCAAATCGGACAGCGAGTTATCGCGCAAATCGTCGAACAGAAGCTGTGCGCTGCGCGCGTCTACAGCCTCGGATTCCTCCACGAGCGGGCAAACGAAATAACACTGAAAGCCTTTTTTTACCTGCGCGCGTATGAAGTTGTACATGTCGGCGCGCTTTCTCTCGGGCACTATGCGCGTTTTTACGGGTATGCGCCCGGGCGGCATTTCGCCGATCACCGATATATCCAAGTCTCCGTACAATATGAGCGAAAGAGTGCGCGGTATGGGCGTGGCGGACATTACAAGCACGTTCGGCTGCGCGCCCTTTTCAGACAGAAGTGTGCGCTGGCGAACTCCGAAGCGGTGCTGCTCGTCGGTTATGACAAGCCCCAGATTCTTATATTTTACCTGCGGCGTGATGAGCGCGTTAGTGCCGAACACGCACGCCCACTCGCCGCTAGACAGTTTTTCGCGCGCGTTTTCGTGCTGCTTCCCGGTGAGCGCGCCCACCAGCAGGCCGCAGTTTATGCCGAGCGGCGCGAGCGTCTTTTGGGCGCTTTCGTAGTGCTGGCGCGCCAAAATCTCCGTCGGAGTCATCATAGCGCACTGAAAACAGGCGCGGCACGCGAGGTATATAGCGCCGAACGCGACAGCGGTCTTTCCGCAACCCACGTCGCCCTGAACCATGCGAGCCATGGGCGAGGGCGCGTTCAGGTCGGCGGCGATTTCCGAAAGCGCTGAGGCCTGCGCGTTTGTCGGAGGAAAAGGCAAAGTTTTCCAGTATTCTTCCAAATCGGACGGCGACGATTTTATGACCTCTCCCCTGCGCGCGCCCATGCGCATCATGCCCACCGAAATCTGAAACATGAGCAGATTTTCGAATGTAAGTCTGTACAGCGCGCGGGCGAGCGAATCGCGATCGGGCGGAAAGTGCGCGTTTCGGTACGCCGTCGCGAGGTCGCACAGCGAAAAGCGCTCGATTATCTCGTCGGGCAGTTCGGCTTCCGACAGATCGGGAAGCGCGTCTATCACGGACGATATTATTTGTCTCAAAGTTTTTGGAGGTATGCCGTTTATGGGGCGGTATATCGGTATAAGCCCGTTTTCGGTCTCAATGCTTGGGCACGTTATCTGCATACGCCCGTTTTTCTGCTCGACTCTGCCGTAGAGCGACATTTCGCGCCCTACAAACAGACCGCTTTTGAGCCACGGCTGATTGAACCATACGCAGTAAAGCGCGTCGGTGCCGTCGGAGACCATGCAGCGGGTTATGAGCAGCTTGTTCACGCGCGCTTCGGTCGCTGGGGAAACAACGGACACGCGCATATAGCACTCCGCGCCCGCGCCCGCATCGCACAGAGGCGTGACGCGCGTCAGATCGCGGTAGGCGCGCGGCAGATAGTTCAATATGTCGGAATATGTGTTTATGCCCGATAAGCTGAGCGCCTTCAGGCGATTAGGCCCTATACCCTTTATGTCGCCCAAAGCTGCTTCCATTCGCCGCACCGCCGTTTCAGCTTACGATAAACGCCGCGCCCGCGGCGCGGCGATAAAAACGCCTTTAATGCAATTATTCCACGGATACGAGATAATAATACAGCGGCTGTCCGCCGTTTTGCAATTCGATATCGCAGTCGGGGAAGCGCGTTTCGAAATCAGCGCACAGTTTTTCGGCGCGCTCGCGCGGTATGTCCGAACCGTAATATATGGTAATAAGCCCGCTCTCGTCGGAAACCATGTCGGACACGACTTTGATAGCGACGTCCTGCACGTCGCTTCCGAGCACGTTTATGCGGTTGTCGAGCATTCCCATTATGTCGTTTTCGTGTATTTCGCGCCCGTCGAACACGGTGTCGCGCACGGCATACGTTATCGCCGCCGTGTGAACGCGCTCCGCCGCCGCGCTCATTTCGGAAAGGTTGTCTTCGACGCTCGCTTCCGCCGAGAACGCTATTGCGGCGGCTATGCCCATGGGCACGGATTTTGTCGGCAGCACCATCACGTTTTTCTCGGTGAGCGCCGCCGCCTGCTGAGCCGCGAGAATAATGTTTGTGTTGTTCGGAAGCACGTATACGTTCTGAGCGCGCGTCGATTCAATCGCTTCGCGCATTTCCTCTATGCTTGGGTTCATAGTCTGCCCGCCGTCAACGATTTTATCGACGTTCAGGCTTGAAAATATCTTTGTGAAGCCGTCGCCCAGCGCGACCGCGACGATGCCGTATTCCTTCAGCTTCGCGCTTTCGGCGGCGAGCATTTCTTCCTGTTTTTTCTGGCGCTCGCGGTGTTCCTCAAGCATGTTGTCGATTTTTATGGCGTCCAGCTCGCCCAGCTCGAGCGCCATTTGAAGCGCTTTGCCGGGGTCGTTCGTATGAACGTGCACTTTTACGATAGACATATCCGAAACCACAAGCACGCAGTCGCCTATGCGCTCCAAGCGTCGGCGCAGGCGCGTCACGTCGGCGTTCTTTATGTCGGCGCGCGGGTGGGAGACTATGAACTCGGTGCAATACGCGAATGTAATCTCGGTCAGGCTTTCGTGGTCGTCCACGAAGTCGCCGGGAAGTGTTATGGAGGAATCGTCGCTCGTCTCTACGGGAGAGCCGGTAAGCGCGGAATAGAAGCCCGCGTATATGACCATAAGGCCTTTGCCGCCGGAGTCTACCACGCCCGCCTGTTTGAGCACGGGCAGCATTTCGGGCGTGCGTTTGAGAACCGATTCGCCGCTGCGCATCAGGGCGGAGAACAGTTCGACCATATCGTCTTTCGAAGAATGATAGCGCTCCATGTCCTCGGCGATAACGCGGGCAACCGTGAGTATAGTGCCCTCCTTGGGCTTCATCATGGCGTTGTACGCCGTCTGAGCGCCCGAACGCAGCGCGCGTATGAAAAGCTGCGCGTCCATATCGTCGTGTCCTTCGAGCGCGGAGGCTATGCCGCGCAATATCTGGCTGAGTATAACGCCGGAGTTTCCGCGAGCGCCCTTCAAAGCGCCCCGCGCCGCAGCCATGGCGACGTCGTATACGCCCGAAAGCGGGCGCGAATTAAGTTCCTTTGAAACGGCGTTCATCGTTTGCGACATGTTCGTGCCGGTGTCGCCGTCGGGCACGGGAAAAACGTTCAACGCGTTTATGATTTCTCTATTCTGATTCAAAAGCGCGCAGCCCGACAGAAACATTTCTTTCAAAAGGCCGCCGTCAATAGTTTTCAAAGCCATGCAGATTTCCTCCAACATTCCGCGCGTGCCGGCATATGCGCGAACCTACACGCGGATATCCTCGACGGACACGTTTACTTTGTTCACGCTGATGCCCGTCAGATTTTCGACCCTGTATTTGACGGTGTCTATCAGCGTTGCCGCGACTGCGGATATGGAGATGCCGTATTCGACGATGATATATAGATCAACGTCTACGTTTTCGTTCTGAAGCCGAACCTTCACGCCGCGAGCCAAGTTTTCGATGCCCAGCATTTGCACGATGCCGTCGGTGGTTCTTTTCGCCGCCATGCCGACTATGCCGTAGCACTCCAAAGCGGCGTAGCCCGCGACCTTCAAAATCACTTCTTCGCTAACGCTTACCAGACCCAGACCCGTGGTATACTTGCAGTCCATCAAATACGACCTCCATGCCGTCAATGGTCGAGCGGCGCAATATATCGCGCTTGGAACGATTATCGAAAACCGATTACGTTGTAAGTATATCAGATTTTGCCCGAACGCGCAAGCGTGCGGACATAGTGCACATTGTATACCATATTATGTGCGAAGCGCAATCGTTTTGTTCATAACTTTACAATGCGCAATCAACTTTCAACGCGGATTTCACTTGCTTTACGGCGCGTGTTTTGATATAATACCATGTGTTTTGATACGTATCCACCAAAGGAGGTGTGACGAATGGGCAAATTCTGTGAAATATGCCATAAGGGCGTTGTATACGGCAACAATGTCAGCCACTCCAACCGTAAAACGCGCCGCACTTGGGCTCCCAACACGCAGAAGGTTCGCGTGCTCGTAAACGGCAGCGCAACCCGCATGTCCGTGTGCACCCGCTGCCTGCGCAGCGGAAAAGTGGAGCGCGCGGTCTGACGAATTTATCTGTGCGCAATTAAGCGCGGTGTCGAGCCGCGCTTTTTGTGCGCGTAAAAACCAGTTCGGCCTTCAGCCGCAGAAACGCCAAATCAAAAAACCGGCCGCTATCAAAGCCACGCCCAAGAGCAGCGTCCAAAACCACAGCGGCACGCAAAACAAGAGTATTATGCCGCCGACCAGCATCAGAACGCCGCCCGCAACCTTGCTCACTATGCCGCAGCGTTTATTTCCGGACCCACATGCGCTCATACAAACCGCCTCCCCATATACATGAGTATGCCGTTTGCAGAATTTTGTTCATCGATTATTTGAGCGCCTTGAGCGCCTTAACAAACGCCGCCGGGTCGGGCGCTTTGAAGAACGCCGAACCCGTCACGAGCATGTCGACTCCCGCGTCGGTAAGCGATTTAGCCGTCTCGGCGTTTATGCCGCCGTCGGCCTCGATAATAGGCGAAACGCCCGCGTTTTTGCACATTCTGCAGAGTTCTCTTGCCTTTTCGACAGTGAACGGTATGAGCTTCTGCCCGCCCTTGCCGGGTTCGACTGTCATGATAAGAACAAGGTCCACGATGTCGATATATTCGCTTATTGCCGAAACCATGGTGTGCGGCTTTATAGAAACGCCAGCCAAACAGCCGCGCTCGCGTATGCGCTCAAGCGTTTTGCGGGTCTCGAAAGGCGACGCTTCGGCGTGAATCGTGATGTATCTCGCGCCCGCGTCGGCAAACTCGTCAATATGCTTTTCGGGATTGCATATCATAAGATGCACGTCCATGGGTATCGGCTTTTTCGAAACGGCTTTCAGTATTTCCTGACCGAACGATATAGCGGGCACGAAAGTGCCGTCCATAACGTCGAAATGCAGCGCGTCCGCGCCCGACGCGACTACTTTGTCGATTTCAGCGCCCAAATTCAGGTAATCCGCCGCCAACATCGACGGCGCGACTTTAATCATATCTGTTTTTCCACCTTTCGTTCATTTCGGACAGCAGCAATAAATATCTGTCATATCTCTTTCGCGATAATTCGCCGTTTTCCAAGCGCCTCTTGACGGCGCAGTCAGGCTCGTTGTGATGAAAGCACGGCGTGAAATAGCATTTGTCGCCTATCGTCGCAAACTCGTTATAGCAGTCAGCCAGCAGTCTCGGCTCTATCAGATCCGTCTGCAACAGACTGAAACCGGGCGTGTCGAGAATGCGCGCGCCGCCTACGGGTATGAGCTCGCATTTGCGCGTGGTGTGCTTCCCGCGCTCGATTTTATAAGAAACGCCGCCCGTTTCGAGCTCCAAGCCGTACAGCGCGTTTATGAGCGACGATTTGCCAACGCCCGACTGACCGCCGAACGCGCACGTCTTTCCTGTAAGAAACTCGCGCAGGTCGTCCGCGCCCAAGCCCGTTTTGGCGCACGATGTGAAAACGCGCAGCCCCGCGTTTGCGTATTGCCCGCGTATGTCCTCGGCGTTCGCTTCGGACAGATCGGTTTTGTTTATGCATATGGCGGGTTCAATACCGGCTCTGTTGGCGGCTATGAGCATTCTGTCTATAAGCAGGCAGTCAGCCGAAGGCGACGCGGCCGCGCACACGACGACTATAACGTCGATGTTCGCGACGCCGGGGCGCACGAGGCTGTTTTTGCGCGGCAGTATAGACATGAGCCAACCCTCGTCGCTCGACTCCGGCAGTTCGTATTCGACCCTGTCGCCGACCATGGGCGCGAGTTTTTCGCGCCGCAGTTTAGCCTGCGCTCTGAGCGTATGCCTCTCGCCGCCGTCGGAGAGCACCGTATAGAAGCCGCCTATGCCGCGCAGCACGATTCCGGTAAGCGCGTTTATGTCCGTCACTTAAACTCCACCGTCATAGCGGGCATTTCCTCGTCGTCGTAATATACGATTATAGTGTGCGTTCCCGGTTCGTCGCTCTCGAGCGTAAGGTCAAAGCGCTCCGTTTCGACCATGCCGTCGTATGCTTCCGTATAATTACCCGAAGGCGCTACGACGATTATGCGAACGTTGAGCTTCAAGGGCGGGGTGAGGCTCAAATCGTAGAAATATCTTTCGGGGTTGGGCGGCGTTACGGTTATGTCTATGACCGTATCGCGCCTGACGCTCTTTTCGGCGGGCAGGCTCTGCCCTATCACTATATTTGAAAGCTCGTCGCCCGAAGTGTACTGTTCGCTTATGTTGCCCAGCTGCAACCCCGCGTCGCGCAGTATCTGGCTCACCTGATCGAGCGGCGTGCCGTACAGGTTCGGCACTTTCACTTCGACGCTGTTCACGGTTATGGTTATTATCTCGCCCGGAAGCGCCGTTCCGCCGTTCGGTTCCTGAGCGAGCACGATATCGACGTCGCGATCCGGCATTACGTCGTACACTTCCTTAACGGCGGCAAAGCCGTAAAGCGACAGTTCGCTCAGCGCCTCGGTGCGCGTCATATTGACCGTGTCGGGCAGGAACACCGGCTCTTTGCCCAATGACACGTATATGTCTACGGAGTCGTTGCGCCTGCCGCGCGTATCGGCTTCGGGCATTTGCGAATAGACATAGCCCGTTTCGACGTCATTATTGTATTCCTCTATTATATTCGCGTCCAGCTCCCAGTTGTGGAGCACGTTCACCGCCATGTTTACAGGGTATCCCGTCACCACGGGAATATCCACGCCGTAGAGTATGTCTGAAATCTTGACCGCTCCCACGGACACTATGGCGAGCACCGTAACGCACGCAAGCGTCGCGAGCGCGACGTTCAGGCCGTTTCCGCGCATGAAGCGCTTGACGCCGCGGCGGGCGCTCGAATACGGGCGGTCGTCGTCTATATAGTCCGCGCCCGAATCGATGAAGCCGCCGCCCGGCATTTTGAGCGCGCGTTTCAAATCGGTCGCCATCTGCGAGGCGGTTTGATAGCGCGCCTCGGGGTCTTTTTCGAGCGCCTTCATTATGACTTCGTCGAGGCCCTTCGATATGTCCCTGTGCAAAAGCCGCATACTGCGCGGCGCTTCGTTGACCTGCTTGAGCGCCACGGCAACGGCGGTCTCGCCGTCGAAGGGCACTGTGCCGGTCAGCATTTCGTATAGAACCACGCCGAGCGAATACAGATCGCTCTTGTTGTCGACGCGCTCGCCGCTCGCCTGCTCCGGGGATACGTAGTGCACAGAGCCCAGCGCGGTTTTGGTGTCGGAAATAGTGCCCGTGGCGGCGTTCACCAAACGGGCTATGCCGAAATCGGCGACCTTTATTGCGCCGTCGCGGTCTACGAGTATGTTTTGAGGCTTTATGTCGCGGTGGATTATATTGTTTTTATGCGCGTGGTCCAAAGCAGCCAATATGCGCAGCGCGTATCTCACGGCGGTCTGAGTCGACAGTCGCCCGTCGCTGCGGATCACGTCCTTCAGCGTCTGCCCGTCGATGTATTCCATAACGATAAAGCGCATGTCGCCGTCGATGCCCACGCCGTACATTTTTACGATGTTCTCGTGCGACATCTTCGACGCGGCGATGGCCTCGTGGTCGAAGCGGCGCACGAACTCGCGGTCTGCCTCAAATTCGGGGCGCAAAACCTTGAGCGCGACTTCGCGCTGCTTTATTTCGTCCCACGCGCGGTATACAACCGCCATGCCGCCCGTGCCTATGACGCCTATAATGCGGTAGCGGCCGGACACGACTTTATTCATCGCCGTCACGCTCCCCCGCCGCCAACACGACAGTCACGTTGTCCGCGCCGCCTCGCTGAAGCGCCGCGTTTATGAGCGCTCCGACCTTTTCGTTCCACGCGTTCGGAGAATTGAGCGCTATGAGCAATTCTTCGTCAGTAATATATCGCGTTAGCCCGTCGGTGCACAAAAGCCATACGTCGCCGTTCTTATAGTCGTAGCGTTCCACGTCGACCTCTACGCGCGGCCACGGGCCTATCGAGCGCGTTATGACGTTGCGCTGAGGGTGTTTGAGCGCCATTTCGGGGGTTATTACGCCGTTTTTGACGAGCTCCTCGACGTATGTATGGTCGGTCGTAGCGCGCATAAGGCGACCGTCGCGCAGGCGGTAGGCGCGGCTGTCGCCGACGTGCCCGACCAGCACGCTGTCGTCTGAAAACCAGAGCGCCGTAAGCGTCGTGCCCATGCCGCGCTTGGAAGGGTCTCTCTCGGATTCGACATATACCTCGCGGTTCGCGCGTCCGAAAGCGAAGCGCAGCCTGTCCTCGCCGAAAGCCGAACCGTCGGACAGCGCGGACGTGAGCGTGCGAATCGCGACGCGGCTCGCGACCTCGCCCGCGAGATGTCCGCCCATGCCGTCGGCGACAGCCATGAAGCGTTCGCCGTCGGCGGGCATATAGTATGAATCCTCGTTCAGCGTTCTAACACAGCCTATGTCGGTCGCGCAAAACACTTTCATATGGCTCTACCTCCGTGTGTCCGTTTCGGCCGCGTTTTGCATGTGAAAACGCCTGAGCTGTCCGCACGCGCCCTGTATGTCGTCGCCCATCTCGCGGCGGCGGGTCGCTGAAACATGCCTGCCCTCAAGCCTGCGCAAAAATGCCGCTATTTCGGTTTCGTCCGGCGGAAAGAGTTGCCTTTCCTTTACGCCGTTGAGCGGTATAAGGTTTACATGGCACTGCATACCCTTAAGACGCGCCGCAAGCTCGTCGGCGTGAGACGGTTCGCAGTTCACGCCCTTCACGAGCGCGTATTCGAATATGACGCGGCGGCCGGTTTTCGATATATAGTTTCGGCACGCCTTCAATATGTCGTCTATAGAGTACGCCTTCGCGACGGGCATCAACTTTTCGCGGATTATGTCGTTGGGCGCGTGCAGCGACACGCACAGCGTGACGGGCAGTCCCTCGTCCGCCAGCTTATACATGGCGGGCACAAGCCCGCAGGTAGACAGCGACACGTTCCTGAGCGATATGTTCAGCCCCTCGGGCGCGTTCAGAAGGCGCAAAAACTTCATCGAGTTATCGTAGTTGTCGAGCGGCTCGCCGCTTCCCATCATGACGACGTTGCGCACGCAAGCGTCTTTGTCGTCCGAGCGCAAGCGCCTGTTCACGCATATTATCTGACCCAGCATTTCGCCCGGCGTCAGATTCCTCACGCGCCCGTCGAGCGTTGACGCGCAGAACGCGCAGCCCATGTTGCAGCCCACCTGCGTCGATATGCACAGCGTGTCTCCGTAGTGATAGCGCATTCTGACGCCCTCGATTACGTTCGCATCGGCGAGCGCGTACAGATATTTTTCGGTGCCGTCAAGCGCCGAGACGACGCTTGACAGTATCGAAACGGGGTTCGCCGTGCAGTTTTCGGAAAGCCGGTCGCGCAGCGATTTAGGCAGATTCGACATCTCCGAAAAATCGAAGCCGCGCGTGAGCCAGTCGTATATCTGCTTTGCTCTGTACTTTCCCTCGCCGAGCGAGAGTATATACTCGTTAAGCTCGGCGAACGATTCGGACAAAAGCTGTCTTGGATTGTCCGTCATAGATTCGTGCGGCGCAGGCGGGCGATGAAGAAGCCCTCGACGCCGTCCCGGCTCTGCATCAGAGACAGCATTCCGCCGCTGAAGCGATGCTTAAGGCTGTCGGGCACCCATTTGTCGTCGGTATCCAGCATAAACTCCGGGTGGTTCAGCAGGAACGCGTTTACTTGCTTTTCGTTCTCTGTCGGCAGTATGGAGCAGGTCGAATACACGAGCAGACCGCCGTTTTTGACGTATGGGCAGCACGCGTTGAGTATGTCGCGCTGCGTGTCGGCGAGCGATTTCACGCTTTCGTCGGTCACTCTGTACTTGACGTCGGGCTTATCTACCATCACGCCCAAGCCGGAGCACGGCGCGTCAATCAAAACCGCGTCGAGCGTTCCGTCAAGCTCCTCGCGGTGAACGGTCGCGTCACGCACGGCGGGGCGAATATTGTCAAGACCCAAGCGCTTGGCGAGCGCTTTTATGAGTTCGACGCGGTGCTCGTGAACGTCCCACGCGTGAACGCGCCCCGTGAGGCGCATCATTTCGCACATCACGGCGGACTTGCCGCCCGGAGCGGCGCACGCGTCGAGTATTGTCATGCCGGGTTTCGCTTCAACCGCGCACGCAGATAACATGCTGCTCTCTCCCTGCACGGTGAACAGACCGTCGAAGAAATCGGGGTCGCTCGCGAGGTTGCCCGCGCGTTCGACCAGATACGCGCCCGCGACTTGGCTCTTGCGCCACGTCCAGCCGCGCCTGTCCATGAACGCTTCGAACGCGTTCGCGTCCGTGCGCAGAGAGTTGAAGCGCACGGTCTCAAGGCGCTGCGACGGGCGATATGAGACAATTTTCGCCGCGGTTTCAAAGCCGTAAGCGTCTATCAGCATACTTATGACGCGCTCCGGCACGGAGTATTTGACCGACAGATATTTCAAAGGCTCGGTCTCTGTGTCGGGAA
The DNA here is from genome assembly GCA_964453505.1 of uncultured Oscillospiraceae bacterium. Taxonomy (GTDB): domain Bacteria; phylum Bacillota; class Clostridia; order Christensenellales; family Aristaeellaceae; genus CAYVPJ01. The sequence continues at coordinate 19,590 of CAYVPJ010000036.1, forward strand.
ATTTGAGCTCGTCCGCCTCTATGGCCCTCAAGAGCGAGCGCAGCACGCCGTTTACGAAGCCCGACGCTTCGCCGCGCCCGAACACCCGAGTCTGTTTGACGGCCTCGTCGACGGCGGCGTGGGCGGGCACGCGGTCGAGGAACAATATCTGGGCGCACGCGATTTGCAATATGTCTTCGATTATGGGCTCGGCGGGCGCGTTTTTGAAACCGCTCAGAGCGTATTCGATGTACAGCCTGTTTTCGACGGCCGCGTAAAATATCGATGTGGCGAGCCGCCTGTCATCAGGCGACAGATAGCCCTCGCGCAGGCGTTTGTCGAGCGCGAGCGCGGCGTATGAGCCGGCGCGGTTCACGTCCGACAGAGCGTTCAAAGCGACGCGGCGCGCGTCGAAACCGACGGGCGCGACGGGCGCGGGGCGCGGCGCGATCGGTCTGCTTTCGGCGTTAATCGGCGCATGGGGCGCATCTTCGCGCCGCGCGCCGTAGGCGCGCTCGACGCGCGGCTTATCGCCAAACGGCTTTCTCTCGAATGCACGGTCGTCCCTCGGCTTATCTCCGAAAGGCTTTTTACCGTAAGCGCGGTCGTCTCTCGGCTTATCTCCGAAAGGTTTCTTCTCGTATGCGCGCTTCTCAGTCGGTTTGTCTCCGTAAGGTTTCTCACCGAAAACGCGGTCTTCTTTCGGTTTATCGCCGAAAGGCTTTTTGCCGTAGGCGCGGTCTTC
>CAYVPJ010000036.1:20413-22742 GCA_964453505.1 uncultured Oscillospiraceae bacterium
CGCGGTCTTCTTTCGGTTTATCGCCGAAAGGCTTTTTGCCGTAGGCGCGGTCTTCCCTCGGCTTGTCGCCGAAAGGCTTTTTACCGTAGGCGCGGTCTTCTTTCGGTTTGTCGCCAAAAGGCTTTTTGCCGTAGGCGCGGTCTTCCCTCGGCTTGTCGCCGAAAGGCTTTTTTCCGTAGGCGCGGTCTTCTTTCGGCTTGTCGCCGAAAGGCTTTTTGCCGTAGGCGCGGTCTTCTTTCGGTTTATCGCCGAAAGGCTTTTTGCCGTAAGGGCGGTCTTCCCTCGGCTTGTCGCCGAAAGGTTTTTTGCCGTAGGCACGGTCTTCCTTCGGTTTATCGCCGAAAGGCTTTTTGCCGTAGGCGCGGTCTTCCTTCGGTTTATCGCCGAAAGGTTTTTTGCCGTATGCGCGGTCTTCCTTCGGCTTGTCGCCGAAGCGCGGTTTGTCGGTCTTGGGGGCATAGGGCGGCTTTCCGAATGACTTTCTGCCGTTTGCTGCTTTGTCTCCGCCGCGCGGTTTTCCGTGCGCGCGATTCATATCGCGTTTGTTCTTGTTTCCGTTATCCATATCATTCACCAAGCCTTGTGCCGATTTTTATTTGTTTGCCCGCCAAGTAAGCCCGCGCGGTCATTCTCTTTGAGTTGGGCGCTTGCATTTCGGTTATCTCAACCGCCTCGTTCGCGCCGCACGATACGAACAGGCCGTCTTTCGCACCGGAGCGTATCACTTCTCCGGCGGGAGCGTCCGACGAAACGCCCGTCAGTTTAACGGCCCAGATTTTGAGCGCGCCGTCCGCCATGCGCGTGTAAGCGCCCGGCCACGGGTTCACGCCGCGCACAAGATTGTTTATGTCTTTCGCGGGTTTGTTCCAATCGATCTCACCCATTTCTTTTGTGAGCATGGGTTCGTATGTCGCGCCCGCGTCGTCCTGCTTAACGCGCGCAAGCTCTCCGTTTACGAGCGCCGAAACGGTTTTTTTGAGCAGTTCCGCGCCCAGCGCCGACAGCCTTTCGGTAAGCTCTCCGGCGGTCTCGTATTCGCCGATCTTGACTCTTTCCGAAAAAAGCATGTCGCCCGTGTCGAGCCCCGCGTCAGTCAGCATGGTGGTGACTCCCGTGTATTCGTCGCCCATCATGATGGCGTAGTTTATAGGCGCCGAACCCCTGTGGCGCGGCAGAAGCGACGCGTGCACGTTCACAGTGCCCAGCTTGGGCACGTCAAGCAATTTCTGTGAAAGAATCTGCCCGAACGCGGCAGTCACGCACAGGTCGGGCTTCAATGAGCGCAGTAAGTCGAGCCCCGCCTGTCGGCGCAGGCGCTCGAACTGATATACGGGCAGGCCGCGCTCGATGGCGGCGAGCTTCACCTGCGGGCATTCGAGCCTGTTGCCGCGCCCCGACGGTCGGTCGGGCTGCGTTATGACGCCGACGACGTCCAAGCCCATGTCGCACAGAGCGCTGAGCGGCGCCAAAGCGAACGAGGGCGTGCCCATAAAAACGACGCGCAAACTCATTCGCTCTCCTTGCCGGTCACGTCTTCTATCATTTTGTCTATATAAAGTATGCCGTCCAAATGGTCGATTTCGTGGCACAGCGCCATCGCCAGAAAGTCGACGCCCTCGACCTCGATTTTCTGACCTTTGCGGTTCAGCGCGTGTACGACGACCTTCGCCGGGCGCTCTACCGTGCAGCGGCGGCCGGGAATGCTCAGACAGCCTTCCGACCGAACCGCCTTGCCCTCTGTTTTGACGATGACGGGGTTGACCAGCTGCAAAAGCCCCTCGCCAACGTCTATGACGACCAGCCGCCGCAACACTCCGACCTGCGGCGCGGCAAGCCCCGCGCCGTCGGCGGAATACATCGTGTCCGCCATGTCGTCGAGTAATTGCTTGACCCGCCTGTCGACCTCCGTCACGGGGCGGCTTATCTTGCGCAGCGTCTCGTCGCCCTCCCGCAGTATTCTGCGTATAGCCATTTCCGTCCTCCAAGTTATATCATGCTCGAGGGGTTTATCTCAAGCTCTATTCTCGCGCCCTGCGCGCCCTCGCGCGCCAGCGATTCCATTTCCGAAGTGATCGCGGCGACGTTTCCCTTTGTGTACATTTTTACGAAAACCTGCCAGCGCGTTTCGCCGCGCAGCCGCTTTATAGGCGCTTCCGACGCGCGCAGGCACAGAACGTCGTCGTTCAGTTTGTCTGAAAACAGCGCTTCCGTCAGCTTTTTTTCAAGCTCCATAGCCGTTTTGGCGGGCAGAAGCTCGTCGTCGGCCGATACGAGCAGGCGCGCAATTACGGTGTAAGGCGGGTACAGCGCCCTGCGGCGGTAGGTCGCC
>CAYVPJ010000036.1:22752-35710 GCA_964453505.1 uncultured Oscillospiraceae bacterium
ATGCGGTAGAACGCGCGGTAATCCTGCTTAACGGCGCATTGGAGCGCGTAGTGCTCGGGGTCGTATGTCTGTATTATGACGCGCCCCGGGGCTTCGGCGCGTCCGGCGCGCCCCGCGACCTGCGTTATAAGCTGGAACGTGCGCTCGGCGCTTCTGTAGTCGGGCAGATACAGTGTCGTATCGGCGGCGACGACGCCCACGAGCGTGACGTTCGGAAAATCTAGCCCCTTCGCGATCATCTGCGTGCCCACGAGCACACGTATGTCGCCCTTGCGGAATGAGTCGAGTATCTTGGCGTGCCCGTTCTTGCCCTGCGTCGTGTCTATATCCATTCTCGCGACCCGCGCGTCAGGAAGGAGTTCCTTCACCTCCTGCTCGACGCGCTGCGTGCCCGAGCCGAAATATTTGATGAATTTGCTGCCGCAGGCGGGACAAACCGTCGGCGGCGGCAGGCTTTTGCCGCAATAGTGGCAACGCATCAGCATGTCGGACTGGTGGTACGTCATCGCGACGTCGCAAAAACCGCATTTCTCGACGTGTCCGCACGATCGGCACGAGACGAACGTCGAGTGTCCGCGCCTGTTTATGAAGAGCATCGCCTGACGCCCGCTCGCAGCGCACTCTTTGAGCGCTTTTATGAGCGTCGATGAAAATATTCCCTTGTTGCCGAGCTCCAATTCGCGGCGCATGTCCACGATTTCGCATTCGGGTATGGGACGGCCGAGCGCGCGCTCGTTGAGTTCAAGCAGTTTCAGCTTGTTTTCGGGGCGCACGCCCGGCATCGCCCGCATGAAACTGCTTATGGACGGAGTGGCGCTTCCGAGCAGCAGCACTCCGCCGCTCGACTCCGCCCGCCGCCACGCCACTTCCCGCGCGTCGTAGCGCGGGCGTTTCTCTGACTGATACGCGCTTTCGTGCTCCTCGTCGACAATCACGCAGCCGAGGTTTTGAAGCGGCGCGAACACCGCCGAACGCGCGCCTATTACGACGCGCGCGTTTCCTGCGCGAATGCGCTCCCACTCATCGAACCTCTCGCCCGCCGAAAGGCGCGAGTGTATTACGGCCGCGTCAGTTCCGAATCTCGCGTGAAACCAGCCGACCATCTGCAGCGTGAGCGCTATCTCCGGCACGAGCACGATCGCGCCGCGTCCGAGCTTTAACGACTCGCGTATCAGGCGAATGTAAACCTCGGTCTTGCCGCTGCCCGTGACTCCGTAGAGCAGGTATCGCCCGCCGCCGTTTGAAAGCGCGTCCTTAAGCTCGTCGGCCGCCGCTTTCTGGGCGCTCGTAAGCTCCGGGTCGGTGTGAGAACGCCCGCCTTCGTCTATATCGGGCGCGCGCATGGAACGCGTATCCGACACGCCGATAAGCCCCTTCTTCAAAAGCGAGTTTACGGCGGCGGAAGCGCCCGGCACGACGGCGTTTATATAGTTCACGGGCTTAGCGCCGATTTTCAGGCACTCCAAGACCGCTAGCTGCTTTGGCGCGCGGGCGCACATATTCGCCGCTTCGCTGAACGGAACGGCGAGTTGCGCCACGCGCACAGTCTTTTCGCGCACTCTCTCGCCGCGCATTTCGGCGGGTATCATGAGGCGCAGAGCGTCGACGAGATAGCAGTTGTATCTCGAACGCATCCAGTTCGCCAAATCGAACAGCTCGGGCAATATCGCGGAATCGCCGCCGCGCTTCGAGATGACGCTCTTGAGCTTGCTCTTGTCAACGTCGGTCTCGGACTTTACGGAAATCACGAAGCCCTCGACGGTGCGGTTGCCGAAAGGCGCTTTCACCATATCGCCCGCCGCAAGCTCCATGCCTTCGGGGATAGTGTATGTATATCCCCTGTCGACGGCACTCGCGGACAGATCGACGATTACTTCCGCATAGCGCATTCGCGCGCCCTCGCGACGTGGTCGAGTATTATGTCGGCCGCGTCGAGCTTTGACATTATCGGGTATTCGACCGCTTCGCTTTCCGATATGACTGAAATAATGTTCGTATCGGTCGCGAAACCCGCGCCCTGTTTCGTGACGTCGTTCAAAACGATGAAATCGGCGTTTTTGCGCTCGCGTTTTTTGGCGGCGTTCTCTTTTGCGTCGTTCGTCTCTGCCGCGAACGCGACCAACACCTGACCTGAGCGCTTGCGCTCGCCCAGAGCCTGCGCTATGTCGCGGGTGTTCACGAGTTTGAGCGTCATGCCCGAACCCGTTTTCTTTATTTTCTGCTCGGACACGCTCTCGGGCGAATAGTCGGCGGGCGCGGCGGCCTGTATGACCACGTCGCAACGCTCGGCTATGCGAGTCACGGCTTCGAACATGTCGCAAGCCGATATAACGCGCGTGACGTTCGCGCCCACAGGCGGCGCGAGGTCGACCGGCCCCGTCACAAGCTCGACGTTCGCGCCGCGCGCAATCGCGCGTTCGCAAATCGCGTAGCCCATCTTACCCGTGGAGCGGTTGCTCAAAAACCGCACGGGATCGAGCATTTCGCGCGTCGGACCGGCGGTGACGAGCACGTTCACGCCCTCAAGATCGCGCTTGCCAATCAGTATGCCGGAAGCGCGCTCCACGATTTCGGAAGGGTCGCTCATGCGCCCGACATCGCTGTCTCCGCAGGCGAGCAAGCCCGAATCCGGACCGACGAACAAAAAGCCGCGCTCCGCAAGCGTTTTCATGTTCGCCGCGACGGCGGAAGACCGCCACATCGCGGAGTTCATGGCGGGCGCTATCAGAACGGGGCACGTGCACGCCATAACGGTGGTTGAGAGCAGATCGTCGGCTATGCCGCACGCTATTTTGCCTATGACGTTGGCGGTCGCGGGCGCGATTATGAGAATATCGGCGCTCTTGGCGAGCGATATATGCCCTATCTCCCACGCGCGCTCGAAGTTATCGGAATACACCTGAGAACCCGTAAGCGTCTCAAGCGTGAGCGGGGTTATGAACTGCTTCGCGTGTTCGGTCATAACGGCGCGCACGCGGCAGCCGCGCTTTATAAGCCCGCGCGCTATGTCGCAGGCCTTATACGCGGCTATGCCGCCCGTGATGCCGAGTACCGCGCATTTTCCGTCAAGCATTTGATTTATTGCTCCTCGGACTCAGGCGGGCGCACGTATGTTATGAGCCCTCTGTTGATCTCCTCGATGGCTATAGAGAGCGGCTTTATCTCCTTGCTGTCGTAGAGCGGCTGTCCGCCCCTTATGAGCTGGCGGGCGCGCTTCGACGCTTCCACGGCGAGCGTGTAGCGGCAGTCGACCCGTTTGAGCAATTCGCCGATCGGCGGTTCTGTCATCATTGTGTCGTCCTCCTCGTTATGATGTCATTCAACGTTTTGAAGCTGTTCGCGCAGTTTTTCAACCGCGCCTTTGAGAGCTATGACGCTCTGCGTGATGGTTATGTCCTGCGATTTTGAAGATATGGTGTTCGCTTCCCTGTTCATTTCCTGAACTATGAAGTCGAGCGAACGCCCGACGGGTATGCTCAAAGCGCATTTTTCGCGCGCCTGACATATGTGGCTGCGCAGTCTGACAGTTTCCTCGGCGACGCTCGCTTTGTCCGCCATAAGCGCGACTTCCTGCGAAAGCCGCGTTTCGTCTATCGCGCCCGAAAGCAATTCGTCAAGGCGCGCGCGCAGACGCGCGTGGTAGTTTTCGACCGTTTCGGGATAGCGCTTTTCAATGTTCGCGGTTTCGGCTTCCATTTCGTCAAGACACGCGAGCAGATCGAGCCTGAGCGCTTCGCCCTCGCGCAGGCGCATCGAGTTCAATTCGGCTAACGCGCCCGAAAGCGCCTCCGAAAACATATCGCGCAGCGCGGCTTCGTCTTCGTCCTGCTCCATAACGCGCAATACGTCGGGCAGCAGGGCGATCTTCGTGAGCGCGCGGTCGTCCGCAAGCCCGGTCTGCGAGCACAGTTCGTCGAACGCCGCCATATAGGCGTTTACGAGCCCCGCGTCGGCGAACACGCGCTTCGCGTCGTCGCGCAGGTTCTCATACGATACGTATATGTCGAGATGTCCCCTCGATACGGATTCGCTCACGCGTTTGCGGGCAAAGTCCTCCAAAAACGCGAACGTTCTGGGCATACGAAAGCTCAAATCCAAGAAGCGGTGATTGACGCTCTTGATCTCAACAGTCATATTGCGCCCGTCGCGCCGATGGGTATATCGCCCGTAGCCGGTCATCGAGTACATGGAAAGCCCCCGCAATCGCTGTCTGTTCTGTCGATTTACTGTGATCGCCGCAACCTTTTTTAGGTTGCTAATCAGTATACCATATCTTCGAGCACTTTTGTGTTATCGCGGAATAAATTTATGTGTCAGAGCCGGAATCGAGCAGTTTTAGAAACTCGCTTTCGCTCAGCACGCGCACGCCGAGCTGGTTCGCCTTCGCGAGCTTGCTCCCCGCTTTCTCGCCCGCGACCAGAAACGACGTGTTGCGCGAAACGCCCGACGCGGCGACGCCGCCCGATAAGCGGATTTTTTCCTCGGCTTCCTGCCGGCTCATAGACGAAAGCGTGCCCGTGACGACGACGGTCTTGCCGTCGAGCGCGCCGCCCTTCGCCTGCGCGCTCCATTCGGGCGTAATGCCGAGATTTAGCAGCTTTTCGGTTTGCTGCCGCGTGTTCGGGTCTTTGAAAAAGTCGCAAACGGACGAAGCGACGATTTCGCCGACGTCTGAGATTTCGATGAGCGACTGCTGCTCGGCATTCATGAGGGCCTCGACGCTCCCGAATTTCTCGGCGAGATCCCGCGCGGTTTTCGCGCCCACGTTCGGTATGCCGAGCGCGAATATGAACGAATTGAGCTTGACATTCTTGCTTTTTTCGATTGAATCTATGAGTTTGCGCGCCTTTATGTCTCCGAAGCGGTCGAGCGCGCGCAGGCGGTCGAAATCGAGCGTATACAAATCGGACGGTTCAACGACGTTAAGCTCCTTTACGAGCTGGCGCGCCGTCTTTTCGGAAAACGCGTCTATGTCCATAGCCTCGCGCCCCGCGAAATGCGAGAGCCGCATTACGATCTGCGCTTCGCAGCCGTAGCGGTTCGGACAAAACATATGAGCGCCCTTTTCGATAAGCGGAGAATCGCACGACGGGCAGCGTTCGGGGCGAGCTATGTCGGCTTCGTCGGGAAATATCTCATCGACGCGCCCCATTATCTCGGGTATGACCTCGTTAGAGCGGCGCAGCCACACGCGCGCGTTTATGCGAACGCGCTTGCGGAGTATGTCGCCGTAGTTGTTGAGAGTGGCGCGTTTGACAGTCGCGCCCGCTATCTCGACCGCTTCAACGTGCGCAAGCGGGGTGAGCTTGCCCGTGCGCCCGACCTCCCATGTGACGTCGTTCAGCTTGGTCGTGACTTCCTCCGCCTCGAATTTGTATGCGACTGCCCAGCGCGGGAATTTGTCGGTCGCGCCCAGAGCGTCGCGCGTCCGAAAATCGTTCACCTTTATTACCGCGCCGTCTATCATATAGTCGAGGTCGCCGCGGGTGTTCTCTATTTCGTTTACGCGCGCGAGAGCTTCGGCTTCATTCGCCGCGAACAGTTCGCATTCGGGCACGGGGAACAGATTTTCCTTCAAAAACGCTATCATCTCGGCCTGATTTGCGAACGTTCTGCCCGAAATGTAGTTCACGTCGTAAAAGCACGCGTCGAGATTGCGCGCTTTCGTGACCGCGGGATCTAAATTGCGCAGAGCGCCCGCCGCGCCGTTGCGCGCGTTTTTAAGCGGTTCTGACGCGGTTTTGTTGTATTTTTCGAGCGTGGACAGGCGCATGAAGCACTCGCCGTGCACTTCGAGCGCGCCCTTATAGGGAATGCTTAGCGGTATCGAGCGAATCGTGCGCGCCTGAGACAAAATCACTTCGCCTATTATGCCGTTTCCGCGCGTGGCGGCCTGTATAAGCTCGCCGTCTTCGTATGTCAGGCAGATGGTCAGCCCGTCGAATTTATGCTCGACTGTATATGTCGCGTCAGGGAGGTCAAGGCCGCGTTCGTTGCATTCGCGCCTGAGCTTTTCCAAACGCCTTACCCAGTCGGATATTGCTGCGGGCGACTGCGCCTTGTCCATGCTCAAAAGCCTGTTCAAATGCGCGTGTTGCTCGAAAGCCTTCAAAGGCTCGCCGCCCACGCGCCGTGTCGGTGAATCGGAGAGCACGACCCCCGTTTCGGCCTCCAGCGCGACAAGCTCGTCGTAGAGTCTGTCGTATTCTGAGTCGGATATGGTGGGGTCGTCCAGCACGTAATATTCGTAACCGCGCCTGTTCAATATGTCGACCAGCTCGCGCATATCGCGCATAAGGCACACTCCTTAACCTATTTTGATCATCGGGGCGGTGTCGGCCGGAAATGTCTTTACGCCCCTGTCAGAACCGAAGTCAACGTCTACGCGCGCGCCGTTCGGCGTTTCGCGCACGCTGACGACCACGCCTTTGCCGAGCGAGCGGTGCTGCACCTTGTCGCCTTCGCGGAACAAAACCGCGGCGGCTGAGACGGTGTTCGCTACGGACGGAAAGAAACCCTTGCTCACGCCGGGTATATCGGCAAGCGATGGTTTTTTCGCGAACGCGGGCTGCCTGTTTTGCTGTTCGTGCCGCGCGCTCGGGCGCGGCAGGCGCACGCTTTCGGATTTGGCACGGCCGTCGTCGAGCAGGCTTAAGGGTATCTCGCTGACGAAGCGGCTTATCTCGCTCGACTGGCGCGCGTTGTACAGCATTCTGGTGGCGGCGTGGCTCAAGAACAGCCGCTGTTTTGCGCGCGTGACGCCCACGTACATGAGCCTGCGCTCCTCCTCGAGCAGGTCGTCGTCGAATTGAGCTTTCGTGAGCGGGAATATACCTTCCTCCAGCCCTGTTATGAACACGGACGAAAACTCAAGACCCTTGGCGGAGTGTAAAGTCATGAGCGTCACGGTCGTCGTCTTTTCCGCCATCGAATCAAGGTCCGTCACAAGCGCCACGTTTTCGAGGAAGCCCAATAAGCCCTCGTCCGGGTTTTGCTTGTGGTATTCGGTGACGGCGGCGACTAACTCCTGTATGTTTTGAGCTCTCGACGCGTCCTCCGGGTCGCGGCTGTTTTCGTACTGTCCGAGTATGCCCGTTTTTGATATGAGGTCGTCTATGAACTCGTCTGCGGGCATGTCGAGCATGTCGCCGGTAAGCTGCGTAAGCAGCGAAGCGAAGTCGTTTACGGAATTGAGCGCGCGGTTCGACAGCCCGATATTTCGGGCGTCGAGCACGGCGTTCACCATCGAAAGCCCGTTTTGAGCCGCGTATGCGGCGATCAGATCGACGGTCGACGCGCCTATCGAGCGCTTAGGCTCGTTTATAATGCGGCGCAGCGACACGTCGTCGTCGGGGTTTATCAACACGCGCAGGTAGGCTATGACGTCCTTTACCTCTTTGCGGTCGTAGAACTTAAGGCCGCCGTATACGGAGTATTTTATGCCGCGCCTCACGAGCGCTTCTTCAAGCACGCGCGACTGCGCGTTCGTGCGGTAGAGCACCGCCACATCGCCCGCCGAAACGCCGTTTTTCACTAAGCGCGATATTGCGCCCGTGACCCACGCCGCTTCGTCGCGTTCGTCCAAGGCGTGATACAGCGTTATCTTGTCGCCCGCCTTTTCCTTCGTCCACAGCGCTTTTTCTTTGCGCCCGGAGTTGTGGGCGATAACGCGGTTCGCCGCTTCGAGTATGTTGCCGTTCGAGCGGTAGTTCTGCTCGAGTTTCACGACGGGGCAGCCGCCGTAATCCTTCTCGAACTCGAGTATATTGCGTATGTCCGCGCCGCGCCAGCCGTATATAGACTGGTCGTCGTCGCCCACGACGCATACGTTTTTCGCGTCCCCCGCGAGCATTTTTACAAGCATATACTGCACTACGTTGGTGTCCTGATACTCGTCGACAAGTATGTATTTGAACTTGCGGCGGTAGCCCTCGAGCACGGGCGGGTGTTCGGAGAACAATAAAAGCGTTTTGAGTATCAGGTCGTCGAAGTCGAGCGCGTTGTTGTTCTTTAGCTGTTTTTCGTACTCGCAATAGACCTGATAGTAGGGCTTGCTACGGTAATCGCTGTTGGCTTTCAGCCACTCGTCGGGCGAGAGCATGTTGTTTTTTGCGTCGGATATGACTGCCTTTACGGCGCGGGGCGGATAGTTTTTGTCGTTTATGTCGAGCTGCTTGAGTATGCGCTTTATGAGCGTCATCTGGTCGTCGTCATCGTATATGACAAACTCGCGCTTATAGCCGAGCTTTTCTATATCGCGCCTGAGTATGCGCGCGCAGCACGAGTGAAACGTCATAACCCACGCATCGTCCGCCGCCGCGCCCGAAAGCGCCGTGACGCGCTCGCGCATCTCGCGCGCCGCCTTGTTTGTGAACGTTATGGCGAGTATCGACCACGCGGGCACGCCCTTGCTTATCAGGTTCGCGACGCGGTATGTGAGCACGCGGGTTTTTCCGGAACCCGCTCCCGCGAGCACGAGCAGAGGCCCTTCGGTCAGCTCGACCGCGCGTCGCTGTTCGGGGTTGAGAGCGCCCAAATCAATCATTTGTCAAACCCCGCCTTGCCGAGTATTGCTTTATATCCGTCCGCGCCGTATGTGAGCGCGCGGTTCACGCGCCCTATCGTCGCCGACGACGCGCCGGTTTTCTGAGTTATTTCGGAATATGTTATGCCCTGCGTCAGCAGCTTCGCGACTTGCATACGCTGCGTTATGTCCTCTATCTCGCGCATCGTAAACAGGTCTTCGAGCAGTCGGTAGCACTCCTCGCGCGTTTCAAGCGACAGAAGCGCGTTTACGAGCATATCGGTCTGTTCGTTCATTATCCGCGATTGATACATATCGGTGTCACCTCGTAAAGACATAGTTCCGTAGTGTAAGTATATCACCGAAAGCGCCCGCGCCGCAAGCCAAAACAACGAAAAACACGCGAAATGCGTGTTTTTCGGAAAAACCCTGACTATTGCTCAGAATTTGCTTCTGTCCGCCCACAGACCCAGCGCGGGATTCGACACGTAGTAAATCTCCTCGCCGTTCTGACATGTGTTCCAGCCGTCTTTGAGCGACTGGGGCGGGTACAGCTTAGCCGCTTCGTCGTATGGCATATAGTTGTAGCAAGCGCCCGTGACCTCCTCGCGGGTCAGGTGGCGGGTGCAGTACGTGATTGAAAACCTGCCGTCGCCCGAACCGTGTATAAGGTGCGCGGCGGCGGACAGATTGCCCCGCAGGTCGGCGTTTTCGCTGACGAGCTTCAACACGTTCTCGCGCCCGCAATAGCCGTATTTGCGTATGAGCGCGTCTATGGACTTATCCTCGCCGAACTTATCGACTCCGGGAGCGAGCACTATAAGCTCGCCGCCGTCGGCAATCGCCATGCGGGTGCGGTATACGCTCTTATTGCCCAGCCACGTCGATTTGAACTCGCGCTCGTCAAGCAGCACGACCACCTTTTTGAAAGGCTTGTCGACAAACGTCAGATTGACTTTCTGCGCGAGCGCGACGGCTTCTTCGAAGCGTTCGCGTTCTCTGCCTATGAACAGGCCGTGCGTGCGTATGACGCCCCCGGGCGCGTCGGTCACGGTGAGTATATATTTGAGGGGCGCGCTTTTAAGGAAATGCTCCTCGGCGTAATCGAACACGTTCCTGACGGGCGTGTGGTCTTTGCCCATGATGCGTTCTAGCCCGTAGAACGCGCCGAGCATGTGCGACGAGTTTATCATGTTCGCGCCGCCGCAGCCGACGAATATGTTCTTGTTGCGGTTCGCCATGCCGACGACCTCGTGCGGCACGACCTGACCTATTGATATTATAAGGTCGTATGATTTATCGAGCAGGCGGCGGTTGACCTCGACGATTATCTCGTCTTTTACAAGCCCCTCGCTTATGCTCTCGACGTACTCGGCGGGCACGACGCCGATTTTCTCAACGTCTGAGCGCCAGTTATGAACGAGCATTCTGTCGAAGGGTATGCCCGCGAACATATGATTCCACTCGCTCTCGCTCACGGGGACGTGCGTACCCAACGCGGGCATTATGTCAACCTCGCACGAGTTTTTGAGCATGTCGTACAGATGCCACGTTATGCGCCCCGCGTTCGAGTGGAAGCGGGTATAGTCGGGCGGCAGCAGCAGCACTTTCTTGAGCGACAGGCGCGTATCCGAAAGCGACTGTTCGAGCGCGTTTCGAATGTCCGCGTCGTTTAACCCTTCGGGGCGGTTTGAATAAAGCGAACGGCTGAGCATTTATTAACCCTCCCCGGCTTACGCGTTGTACGTGTTTGCGGTCGTGTTGCCGCCGTGTCCCGTCCAGTCGGTGTGGAAGAACTCGCCGCGCGGCTTGTCGACGCGCTCGTATGTGTGAGCGCCGAAGTAGTCGCGCTGCGCCTGAAGCAGGTTGGCGCTCATGCGCGAGGTGCGTATGCCGTCGAAATATGAAAGCGCCGACGACATGGCGGGCACGGGCACGCCGGACAGAATCGCCTCCGCGCATACGGAACGCCAGCCGTCCGTGCAGGCGGATATTTCGTTTTTGAAGTAGTCGTCGAGCAGCAGGTTTTCAAGCGCGGGGTTCTTGTCGAACGCTTCCTTAATTTTTCCCAGAAACGCGCTGCGTATGATGCAGCCGCCGCGCCACATGAGCGCTATGCCGCCGTAGTTCAGATTCCACGAATACGTCTTGGCTGCCGCGCGCATGAGCGAATAGCCCTGAGCGTAAGAGATTATCTTGGCGGCGTAGAGCGCCTTGCGAATGCACTCTATAAATTCGCTCCTGTCGCCCGCGAACTTGCGCTGCGGCCCTTTCAGAACGGCGCTTGCCGACACGCGCGCGTCTTTGAGCGCGCTCAGGCAGCGCGCGAACACGGCTTCGCCTATCAGCGTGAGCGGAATGCCCTCGTCGAGCGCGGCTATCGCCGTCCATTTGCCAGTGCCCTTCTGTCCCGCGGTGTCGAGAATTTTATCGACCAGGGGTTCGCCGTCCGAATCCTTTTTGGCGAGTATTTCGGTCGTTATTTCGATCAAATAGCTGTCGAGCACGCCCTTGTTCCACTCGGCGAACACGGAATGCATTTCGTCCGCCGTCATGCCCAGATGGTCGCGCATGAGCTGATAGGTTTCGCAGATGAGCTGCATATCGCCGTACTCTATGCCGTTGTGAACCATCTTCACGAAATGACCCGCGCCGTTCTCGCCCACCCAGTCGCAGCACGCTTCGCCGTTTACGTGCGCGCATATGCTCTGGAATATGGGCTTGACGTGCTGCCATGCTTCGGGCGAGCCGCCCGGCATCATGCTGGGGCCTATGAGCGCGCCTTCCTCGCCGCCCGAAACGCCAGTGCCGATATAGTATAGACCCTTTTCTTCGACATACTTGGTGCGGCGGATCGTGTCGGGGAAGTGGCTGTTGCCGCCGTCGATTATTATGTCGCCCGCTTCGAGCACTTCCAACAGCTGATCTATCATCGAGTCTACGGCGCTTCCCGCCTTGACCATCATCATTACCTTGCGCGGCTTTTTAAGGTTCTGAGCCAGTTCCGCAACGGATTCGCAGCCTATAATGTTTTTGCCCTTGGCTCTGCCCGATACGAAATCAGTCACCTTTGAAACGGTGCGGTTGTATACGGCGACAGTGAAGCCCTTGGATTCCATGTTCATTACCAGATTTTCGCCCATTACGGCGAGACCTATCAAACCTATATCGGCAAGTTTCATATATGCGTCAATCTCCTTATCGTTTTACGCGGGCGTTGCCCTTCCAGACGCTCCAGACCTGTTCCTCGTCGGCGGGAGTGGCGTAGTCGTCGAGCATCGTGACCGCCATAGCGCCCGTCGCCCAGCCGAACTTGACCCAATCGGCCGCGTCCCAGCCCTTCAGATACGCGTACAGCATACCCGCGACAAAGCCGTCGCCGCCGCCTATGCGGTCGAGCACCGGAATTTCGCGCGGTTCTTCAACGTACCATTCGCCGCCGGCGTTCATTATGGCGCCCCAGTTGTGGTTGTTTACGTTGACGACCTCGCGCAGAGTCGTCGCGAAGCATTCGGCGTTCGGGAACGCGATCTTCGCCCGGTTTATCATTTCTTTGAACGACTCGATCTTAGCGGCGAGGTCCTTGCCACCCGCCTCAGGGCCTTCGATGCCCAGCGCGAGCTGGAAGTCTTCTTCGTTTCCTATTAGAATATCGGCGCGTGAAGCGATTTTAGTGAATATTTCTCTGAGCTCTGCTTTTCTGTCCTTCCAGAACGAAGCGCGGTAATTTAGGTCGAAGCTGATGCGCGTGCCGTTCTGTTTGGCGATCTCGGAGAGTTTCAGGCACAACGCGCCCGTGTCGGGCGATAGCGCGGCGAACAGACCCGATATGTGCATGAGCTCCGCGCCTTCCTCGACGAATATGCGATTCAGGTCGAAATCTTCGGGTTTCAGCGTGCGGCCGACCTCGCCGGCTCTGTCGTTGTGGACGCGCGGACCGCGCATACCGAAGCCGGTGTCGGCGATGTTGAACTGATGGCGATAGCCCCACGGCCCGCCCTGCTCGACCTCAGGACCTTCGAACGATATATTGCGCTTGCGTAACTCGCGCTTTATGAAAGCGGCGATCGGACTGTCTTTCACGAACGCAGTGAGCACCTTCGTGTTAAGCCCCAAAGATGATGATACGTTTAGAACGTTGCTCTCGGCGCTTGTCGCCTGCATTATGTACTGGTTACTGATTCCCACTGGTTGACGCTCGGTCGGTGTGATTCTGACGCCCATGCTGGTGGCCGTAATGAGGTGATACTTCTTCATAAAAAACCTCTCCTTGAAACATAAACGTTCATTATAATACTATCACGCGCGCGTAAAAAAGGCAAGCGAAAAACGCGCGAAGAATGGGTTTCATTTATAAGCGCGGCGAACGAATATGTAAACGGTGAATAGCCAAAGTAAACGCAACGTTGACAGATTAAACGCAACGGGGTTGCA
>CAYVPJ010000037.1:0-35156 GCA_964453505.1 uncultured Oscillospiraceae bacterium
AGGGCGTGAGCATAACGTTCATCTCCTCTGAAATCGAGGAAATGCTGCGCACCTGTTCGCGGCTGATCGTCATGCGCGACCGCGCTATCGTGGGCGAGCTGCGTGGCGCTGAGATGACGCAGGCGCAGGTGATGCGCACCATCGCGGGAGGTGCCAATACGAATGAGTAACAATGACAGGCGGTTCGCGCGGGTCATGCGCGCCTATTCGCAGCTGTTGGTATCGCTGGTCGCCATTTTGTTTCTGGTCGTTTTCAATCTGATTCGCGACGCCTCGTTCTTCTCGGTGGGCGTTGTGACAAACAGCGCGGGATACAGGGTGCTCAGCGGCAACCTCATCAGCATATTTAACGGCGCCAGCGAACTGGCGATTCTTGCCATGGGCATGACGCTTGTCACCGCCGCCTGCGGTGGGCAAGACATCAGCGTGGGCGCGGCGGCGGCCATTGCGGGCAGCGTGTTCGTGCGCGTACTGTCGGGCGCGGCTGCTATCACAGGCTGGACTGTCGCGCTGGCGTTTGTCTCATGCGCCTTTGTGGCGATGCTGTTCGGTGCGTTCAACGGCACGCTGGTTGCGATTTTCAAAATACAGCCTATGATTGCCACTCTGATTCTGTTCACATGCGGACGCTCGATCGCCTATTGGATAAACGGCGGCGCGACGCCCACGGTGTCAAGCCCCATCGTCACTGCCATCGGCGGGTTTATTCCCGGCGTGCCCGTGCCCACGCCGATATTCATTGTGGCACTGTGCGCGGTTTTGTTCTTCTTGCTGTTCAGGTTCACATCATTGGGGCTGCTGACTCAGGCGGTGGGCGTGAACCCGCGCGCCGCGCGGCTCAACGGCATCAATACGGTCGGCGTGAAGCTGACTTCGTTCGTGCTGCTGGGCGTGTGCACTGCGGTCGCGGGCGTCATCAGCGTGGGTCGGCTGAGTCTTATAAATCACGAAACACTGCTTATTGAAATCGAAATGGACGCCATTCTCGCGGTCGCCATAGGCGGCAACGCGCTCGGCGGCGGCAAGTTCAAGCTGTCAGGCTCTGTGCTGGGCGCGTATGCCATACAGGCGCTGACTACCACGCTGTACGCCATGAAGGTGTCTTCCACCGCCATAAAGGCTTATAAAGCCGTTGTCATAATACTGCTGGTCATGCTGTCCTCGCCCGTCATCAAGCGCGAGGTCGGCAGATTCATGACAAAACTCAAGTCGGCGCGGCGCGTTGCGGCCGTCGGGAAGGAGTAAGGGCATGAAGGCGACAAAAAAGGCGCAAGTAAGTAAAAAACGCCGCGAGCGAATAAACAGCGCGCAGCTTTTGATGTTCATCACCATAGGCATTTTCTTTGCGATGTACGCCGCCGCCATGTTGATATGGGGCGGGGGATACCTGCGCGCGCAGAACCTGTTTGACATGCTCAACAACAACGCCGCGCTGATTATTATCTCATGCTCGCTGACCGTTGTGATGATCGGCGGCGGTATTGACATCTCCGTGGGCGGCGTCATCGCGCTGACGGTTATGAGCTGCTGCGTGCACCTGCAGTCAGGCGGCAACATTCTGACCGCCGTGCTGCTGGCGCTGGGCATCGGTCTTGCGTTCGGCGTGGTTCAGGGGTTCATTATCTCATATCTGGAGATTCAGCCGTTCATCGTGACACTGGCGGGCATGTTTTTCGCGCGCGGCATGACGACCATTGTAAGCCCCGTGCCCGTCAAAGCGACGCAGGAAGGGTTCAAGGCGCTTATGAACTCGCGCATCACCATTTCGTGGCTGGGATATACCGCCAAAAAGGGCAACTGGATTCCCGCGCGCATGGAATACGGCGTGATTATCGCCTTTGCCGTGGTGTTGCTTGTGTTCTTCATGCTGTATAAAACAAAACCCGGGCGCGAGTTTTACGCCGTCGGCGGAAACAGCCAGAGCGCTTTGATGCTGGGCGTGAACGTTAAGCGTTCAAGGTTTCTGTCGTATGTCATAAGCGGGCTGCTGGCGGGCATCGCGGGATTTGTTTTTCTGATGCATACAGGCTCGGGCAACGCCACAAACGCCACTGCCGCCGAGATGAACGCCATCGCTTCGTCGATTATCGGAGGCACGCTGCTCTCAGGCGGCGCGGGCAATGTGTTTGGCACGTTCTTTGGCGTGCTGACGCTGTCGACCATCAAATCCATCGTGACGACGTCAGGGCTTCGCGACCCGTGGTGGCAGAGCATCACCACAGGCGCTATGCTCTGCCTGTTTATCCTTTTGCAAAGCGTAATCCTCTCATCGCGCTCCAAAAGCGGCGGAAGCGTTCTCAAGCGCATACAGTTGTTCAAAAACGGCACGCCGAAGGGTGACTAACATAAGTAAACGCTGTAGGTTGCGTTTATTATGACCGAGAAACGAGGAGCATGGCGAAAAATTTCGGCGTATAATGTGATATTCACACAGTTAATAACAATGCTGGAGCAAACAGTCGAAGAATGATTAAGCGCAATCTTTGCGCTTTCGGAGAGAAAAAATTCTATCGTGTAGAAGATGTCGGACAATGAAATTTTTCGATTTCAAAAACAAACTGTGCGGCGTATTTCTGCTTATTACGTTGCAAACGAAACGATAAATCGAATGTAATCGGAGGTATGTATATTGATTATGTTGGAAACCCAACGACTTCATCTTCGAAATGTGTCGCCTTCCGATGTGGCTGTGATGTTTGATTATCGGAACAACGAAATATGTTCGCGCTATCAAAGAGGGCAAGAAAAGAGTTATGAAGGGATCGCGCAATTAGTTCAACGCCATAAAGACGATATTCTCTCTGTCGAGAGTTCTTCTATGATTGCCGTGGCTTTGAAAAGCACAAATGAAATGGTTGGCGAGATCGTCGTGATGCCAAATGATAACACTATTTCTCTTGGATATACATTTTCTTACAAACATCACCGTCAGGGTTATGCCTTTGAAGCACTTACTCTGCTGACTGATACGCTGCATAAGATCGTTCCAAATTGGGAGTTCATCAGTTTTTCGGAGCCTGATAATATTGCAAGCATAGGATTGCTTATAAAATTAGGATATAAAGATTTAGGCTATGTGCCTTCTAAGGAGTCACAGGCATTTGGGAAATGGACTACAAACGACACGGACGACGAGTTTGCTCAATTATGCAGATGACTTCCGGTTTTCATTTATATGAACAAGTTGCAGATGAGCTAATGAAATTTCTTGACGATTGGATAATTAAGTTTAACCGTTGACTGCCGGTTTACCTTTCGGTATGGGCTGTTACATATGGCATAATTATGTGACAGCTTATTTTTTTCGCAATTGATAATGTTGATAGTAAGGGCGTTCACACGACGTCATATTTTCGCTGTAAGTATATGCCGCTCGTGTCTACGCTTGCGTGCGGTGACGACGGCGGTTTCCGGTGGGGGCGCAGACAATTGAAATGGGAGCACGGGATACGGTTTATCTCGTAACCGCGCTTAGCGATGTGCGCTCCGTTTCACAATCGGCATGAATTCATTCGCTTTCTGTTCCGTAAACGATTCCATAGCCCAATGAAAACCCGTTCGCTTTATAAACGCGCGCTAACGCGGCGACCCTTGCCCGGTCGCTGTGCTTTTTTGTGTCGAACTTGCCCGTTGAGCGTCAAACCTGCCTGCTTTTATGTCGCGCGCCTATTGCCAGCCGCGGCGAGCCACGCTATCATATAGGCGTGAGATAACGAATGAAACAAAATAATAAGCAGGATTATACCTTTTTTCGCGTGGGAATTTGGGAGTTTAATCCCTGCGTGGGGTTATATAATAACAAAACGGGAGGAATACACAATGAGAAGAACCCTGAAAACGCTGTGCCTGATTGCACTCATTGCATGCTTTGCATCGGTTGCGCTGGCTGACGTGAGTATGCCCGAGGGCATAGTGCCGAGCCTGCCTATCTACACAGAGCCTGTGACGCTTACAATCGGCATCGGCTATGACGCGTTCTGCGCGCACGAGGGCAACGTGGTGCTTGAGGAAATCCAACAGCAGACCGGCATCAATATCGAGTGGATAGAATATTCCGACGACGAGCAGGTATCGCTGATGTTCGCCAGCCGCGAATATCCGGACATCATGATACGCATAGGCAGCGACCAGGCTAAAGCTGACGCCATAGCGGCGGGCGACATCATCGCGCTGGACGAGTATAAGGACAAACTCCCGAACGTGTACGCGTTTTACGATCTGTACCCGGAACTGTATTCCAAATCGCTCACAAACGGTCATCTTTACGGCACGCCCTACATCAGTCTGGACGAAGTGAGCTACGGCTTGCGTGACTGCTGGAACATAAACCGCACATGGCTGGACGAAGTGGGGCTTGACATACCCACCACCGCCACAGAATTTCTTGAGGCTCTGCGCGCGTTCAAGGCGAACGCGGGCACGGGCTCTATACCCGCGGACGCCATACCCTGCTATTTCCGCTACGACCAACGCATAGGCGGTCAGTTCGATATAGTTTGCGCGTTCGGCGTGTACGCCATGGACGCCAGTTACGATTGCCAGATAGACGGCGAGTACATCTATCAGGCCGTGAATCCCGACCTGAAAGACGCCATCAAATTCTTGACGACAATGTACGCGGAGGGACTGATACCTACCAGTATATTCACCGACGATTCCCCAACATATTATAACTACGTAAACTCCAACCCGCCCATGGTCGGATTGGCGCCTGGCTACTGGAACAACGACAACTACTGCATGGGCGGCAACTTCTATCCGTTCGCGCCGTTTGACAATGAATTGGGTCGCGAGAGCTACACCCGCACGCAGCCCAAGGGCGTGACCGCCAAGAACCGCATCATGATAACCTCCAAGTGCGAAGACCTGGACGCGGCGCTGGCGCTCATAGACTACTTCGAGATACCCGAAGTCTCAATGAAACTGCGCTGGGGCGCGGAGGGCTACGGCTGGTATTACGACGAGAACGGCGTCGCTACCGTCAGCTCCGCGTGGGTGCGCGATCTCGAATCCTCGCGCCCGTATAACGCCATAGAGACGACCATGATAACCACCGAGTGGTATCAGTCGGAAGCCAAGAATCAGGAAGGCTCTCGCGAGTGGGCTATAAACAATATATACGGCGAAAGCCGCCGCGACTGGACCGTGCCCAAACTGTCACCCGATTTATTGAGCGAGGCTGACGAGATACGCAGAACCGACCTCAAGACTGAAATTCTCAACTATGTGTCCAAGACAATCGCGGGCTGGATAATGGGCGAGGGCGATATAGACGCCGAATGGGACGCCTTCGTAGCGCGGCAGTACGAGCTGGGCTTGGAAGAATATTTGGATCTGTGTCAGGCGCAACTCGACGCCTACAACGAAGACTGACGAAACACTAAACGCCAAACTGCGCCGTCGCGGGCGGAGCGTTCCGCCCGCGACGCGCGCGCACCCGGCTAAATAGGAGGAAACCGTATGCAACTAACCGCGCGCTTTTCCCGCGCCCGCTTAAAGGGCTTGGGGCGCGGCATCAGACAGCATTGGGTGATATACGCGCTGCTCGCGTACCCCATAGTATACCTCATAGTGGTAAAGTACGCGCCAATGTATGGCGTCATTATATCTTTTAAGAATTACAAGCCCGTCACAGGCGTGTTAAACAGCCAATGGTCGGGGCTGTTTCAGTTTGAGAGGCTCGTGACCCAGCTCTCGTTCTGGAATTATGTGCGCAATACCGTGGTGCTAAGCCTCTATTCGCTCATAGCCGGGTTTCCCGTGCCCGTGATACTTGCGCTGATGCTCAACAGCTGTAAGCTCGGTTTTTTGAAGCGGAGCGCGCAGACCGTGACTTATCTGCCGCACTTTATATCTACCGTAGTTCTTGTGGGCATGATAAACGTGTTCTTCTCGCCTGAGACGGGCATGATAAGCCGCCTGCTGAATGCCACGGGACTTATAGACGGCTCGCTTATGACGCTGTTGAGCGAGAACGCGTTCCCGCATCTGTACGTTTGGTCGGGCGTGTGGCAGAATATGGGCTGGGACAGCATTATATACCTCGCCGCTCTCTCGTCGGTAGACCCCTCGCTGCACGAGGCAGCGCTGGTGGACGGCGCGAACAAGTTAAAACGCGTGTGGCATATTGACCTGCCCTGCATAGTGCCAACTATTGTCACTCTGCTCATACTGCGCTCAGGAACTGTGCTGGACGTGGGTTTCGAGAAAGTGTACCTTATGCAAAACAGCGTGAATAGCGATGTGTCAGAGGTCATATCCACATATGTGTATAAGCAGGGTTTGTTGAGCACTCAGTACAGCTATTCCACCGCCATAGGTCTTGCCAACTCGCTTATAAACATGATATTGCTCATAACCGTTGATCGCGGCGCGAAGGCGCTGGGGCAGAGCGGTATATTTTAAGGAGGCGCGAATAAAATGCAATCGTCAAGCGCGCTGTTTCGCTCCCGCGAGGACAAGGTGTTCGACTGTGTGAACACCGCCGTTTTATTGCTGCTCGCGCTTATAGTGGCATATCCCATATACTTTATTGTAATAGCCAGCGTTTCAAGCCCGCTGTCCGTGTCCATGGGCAAAATCTCGCTTTGGCCTGACATGATCAACTTAGAAGGTTATAAGAAAATTCTCAAATACGAGGATATCTGGCGCGGCTACCGCAACTCCATAATATACACGTCGTTCGGCTCTGTGCTCGCAGTGACCGTGACCGTGTGCTGCGGTTTCGCCTTCACGCGCCCAAAACTGCCGTTCAGGCGGTTCATACTCATCATGTTCACCGTGCCCATGTTCTTTAACGGCGGCATAATCCCCACATACCTCACCATCAACTCTCTGGGGCTGGTGAACAACCCTATACTCATGATACTCTTCGGAAGCGTGGGCATGTACAACATAATCATAGCGCGTTCGTTCATACAAAATTCCATACCCGCCGAGATATACGAAGCCGCGCATTTGGACGGCTGCGGCGATTTCAGGTATCTGACGCGCATTATTTTTCCCATGTCCAAGGCGCTTATAGCCGTGCAGTTCATATTCGCCATAGCCGGGCACTGGAACGACTACTTCAACGCGCTCATATACATCTCGGACGAGAAATGGAAACCGCTGCCGCTGGTCATACGCCGCATACTCATAGACACCGAATGGTCGATGGCGGAAAGCATGAACATTGGCACTGTGGGCAGCGACGCCTCGCAGGCTGCGCTGTTGGCGCTGTCGGTCAAATACTGCGTGTTCATAGTGGCGAGTTTACCCGTAATGCTGGTCTATCCGTTCGTACAGAAGTATTTCGTGCAGGGCATGATGCTTGGCTCGGTAAAGGGCTGACATAACCGGAAAGGACGCAACAGTGCTGAAGCACAAGCAAGTTCGTGAGGCAATAGTTGAAAGTCTGGGTTACATGCAGCCGAACCAGCGGTATCTGTCGCGCTACGCGCTATGCCGCAAGTACCAAATATCCCGCACCACGGCTGACAAAATCGTAAAAGAGTTAATCGAGGACGGGCTTATGTATACCACCAAGGGCAGCGGCACGTTCGTCGCGCCGCGCCTTCCGCCGGTTGCGGGGCTGGAGGCGGGGGAGGCAAGCGCGTCGTGGGGTATCATACTGCCGGACATACGCTACAATATATACCCGGATTTCTTCTCCGGCATAGAGCGCTTCTGCAAGGAGCGCAAGATAGACATAATGGTGTGCAACTCCGACGACGACCCCGGGCGCGAACACGCGTTTATAGAGCGGTTGATGTCGGCGGGCATAAACGGACTTATAATCGTGCCCTCCGCGCAGGTCGATACGGCGAACTACCGGCCGTTGATAGCCAAGGGCACGCCGTTTGTGTTCTGGAATCGCACGGTGGACGCGCTTCCCGACGTGCCGCAGATATGCTTGAACGGCTATCACGGCGGGCTGCTCGCCACGCGCCACCTTATAAAGTGCGGCTATAAGCGCGTGGCTTATCTCGCGCCGAGGCGGTTTCGCTCCAGTATGGACAGGTTCTTCGGCTATCAGTCTGCGCTCGCGCTCTCCGGCATACCATATGACGCCAAACTCATCAACATGAACGTGCCGGATGACCGCCCCGAGATAGTGCGCGAGGTCGCGCGAAACATGCTGCTCAGCCAGAACCCTCCGGACGCATTCGTGTGTTTCGTTGATTTGATGGCGCTGCCCGTGTGCGGCGCGGTGCGCGATATGGGCTTGCGTGTGTCCGCCGACGTGGGCGTGATAGGGTTTGAAAGCCAGATAGTGCAGGTATACGCTCAAATGGCGGAGAAACTTACGTATATACATATCAACAGCGGCGTGTCCGGCTATCTGGCAGCTGAGACGCTGTACAGAATGATGCTCAAGCGCCCGTACAGGAACGCGCTCATGCAGGTTGTGCAGCCCGAATTGGTGGTGCGAGATACCTGCCTAGGCCCGGAACACGCGGCTACCCGCGCGGCGTCGGCCGCGACGACTATAGAAAGCGTGATAGACGAATGAGAAGTATAAATATTGGTAAAATCAAGCAAAAACTCGCAAACGGCAACATTGTGCTGGGCAGTCACGTGTTTTGCGGTGAACCGATGCTCACCGAGGCAATAGCGCTCTCCGGCTTTGATATTGTGTGGATTGATATGGAGCACACCGCGATAGACAAGGAGCGGGTGCAGAACAACCTTATCGCCCTGCAGGCGGGCGGCGCATGTTCGCTGGTGCGCCTGCCGTGGAACGATCCCGTATACGCTAAACCCATACTCGATATGGGTCCTGACGCTATAATATTCCCGTACATACGCTCGGCGGTCGATGCCCGAAACGCGGTAGCCGCCTGCGAGTACCCGCCCATGGGCGTGCGCGGCTACGGCCCTATGCGCGCGTTGGAATACGGGCGGCTGAAGCAGACCGACTACGTTGATGCGCTGTATAAAGACATGTGGCGTATGCTTCAAATAGAACATATTGACGCGGTTCGCGCGCTGGACGAAATACTGGACGTGGAGGGCGTGGACGCGTTCATAGTAGGGCCTAACGATTTGTCCGCGTCGGTAGGCAAGATAGGGCGTGTGAACGATGCGGAAATGCAGCCCATATACGATGAAATAGCGCGCAAATTGGTTAAGGCGAATCGTCCGTTCGGCGTATCCATGGGGTTTTCGCCTGAAGTGCTCAGGCGCTGGCTGGAACGCGGCGCGCGCATACTGTTCGCGGGCAACGACGTGGGCTACGTGTACGAGGGCGCGCGGGATGTGTTCTCCGGCCTTACGGATATTACAAAGGAGGTTAATCGGCGTGAAAGCGTATAAACTTCTTTACAACCATGACATGTGTTCGATAGCCTCAAACGCGCGTCCGGGTTTCGGCTACGACGATGAAATCTCCCGCGAGAGCGTAATGAGCTTCGTTGACGACGTGTGCGGAACTGATGTGGACGCGTTTATGTGCTGCCCGAACATACTCAGACTCCCGCTGTGGCCGTCGAAGGTAGAGCCGCACTGGCGCGACGTAGCACCGTATCAGAAAGAACCGAGCCTTACGCACGACTGGAAGTATTTCGAGTATGTGTATTACCGCGTAAGGCGTTATATACTCGCGGGAGGCGACCCCGTGGCGGACACCGTGACGCGCGCCAAGGAAAAGGGCGTCGCCATATTCTTCTCGTACCGTATGAACGACACCCATATGCTGGACGCGCCGGACTCGCCCAATATTGACGCGTTCTGGCGCGATCACCCGGAGTACAGAATAGGCGATGTGCCCGGCGAAAGTCCCATGGTCGCGAGCAAAACGCTCAGGCTCATGCAAAACTGGCTGCTTATGGAGGTGCGCGAGCATTATTACGCCATATTTGAAGAACTTCTGGCTATGTACGATGTGGACGGGCTGGAATTTGACCTCATGCGCTCGCCAGCGTTCTTCCCGCCTGAGCGCGTGGACGAGGGCAGGTCTGTATTCACCGATTTTGTACGCCGTGTGCGCGCGCTGCTGGATCGCGTCGGCGAGGCGCGCGGCAAGCGCCTGCAGCTCTCCGTGCGCGTGCCGCCGTCAATCGATGTTGCGTATCTGGCAGGACTTGACGTGCGTAAGTGGGACGCGGAGGGGCTTATAGACATAGTAAACGTGAACTCCAGCTTTTACACTACCGTAAATATCGACATAGAGGGCTATAAAGCGGCGCTTTCCAGCGCGCGCGTCGTGGGGGAGATGCAGTTCGCGGTTGCGGGAGGCAAGGCGATAGGCACGAATACATGCCGCAAGATGACGTGCGAGCTGTTCCGAACGTTCGCCCAGAACTTTCTCGAACGCGGTGCTGACGGTCTGTCGCTTTACAACTTCACGTTCACCCGCCACCACTATTTCTCTAACCCGCGCAGGTTCATGTACCCCGGTTTCGAGCCGCCCTTCGACGTGCTCAAGGGCATAACCGATATTGATTTCCTGCGCGCGCAGCCTAAGCACTACTACTTCGGCTCGGACGCGCTCGCTGACGGCTCTGTGGGTGCTGCGGCCGCGCAGACGCACAACTACGGCGCGGACGCGGGCGAATGCGTCGCGCGCTGCGCGTTCGACACTTATGACGACCTTGATGACGTATCGTCGGCAAAACTGCGCGTGGAGACGCGCGACATATGCCACGGCATGGCCGTCACCGCGTATCTCAACGGCGTTGAGCTGTCGGAGCGCGTGGACACTGGCGAACTCTTCCGCCCGCTGTCCGTGGAGGCGCTGCCCATAGCCGAGCAAACGCGCTATTTCGACGTGCCGCCGACCGCGCTCAAGCCGAAGGGCAACGAGCTTATACTCGCTGCGCGGCATCGCCGCGCCCGTCCCGTGGTTTTCACAGGCGTGGAGCTTGCTCTGTACAGGGTGTAAACGCGTCGCCCGCGCTGTAAGGCGCGGGCGATTGCTATACGTGGCTTCATATGTTAAACTTGGGTCGGGGTATATCCTGCTCGGTGGAATTATCAGTGTCTTTCATCAGATCGGTTGCTTGCGCCGATAGAATTCGGGCACGCGAAGGATACAGAAGAGAATAAGGAGAGTAACTGTCCATGTATCAATCCAGATTTCACGCGACCAACGGCATCGTTTCCATCGCGCTCGACGCGCACAGCGGCGAACTGTTGGAGCTTGTGCGCGAGGCAACCGGCGACAATCTGATCAAATCCAACTGCGCGCCCAAGGCGTGGATGCCCTTTATGGCGCAGGCTTCTATAAAGGGCCAAAGCATAAAGGGGCATCCGGCGCAGTATGCCCAAATCGCGGAAAACCCGCAATACGCGCCGACGATTTCAATCGATCAACGTGAGAAAAGCGCTCTCATATCCATAAAATACCCGTGTATCGTTTTTGAAAACGAAATCTGGCCTATTTCGGTAGACGTGGAAATCGAGTTGCCTGAAGGCGACTGCAGAAGCGTTTGGCGCGCCCGCGTGCGAATGGACGGCGAGCACGAGCTTGAAAAACTTTATTTTCCAATGCTGAACGGGCTGTGGTTGGGCGACACATGGGAGGACGACACGCTGGTATTGCCGCGCCATGCAGGCGAAAAAATCGATAACCCGGTAAAGCAGCTCGCTGCCGAGCCCAGTATAATTCACTGGAAATGGCAGGAATACCGTTATGCTTACACTGTTTCCGGCAGCGCCGCGCCTGCGGACGAGCGCGAAAGCCATGTGACGGAATTGCCCTATTCCGGTCCGGCTTCCATGCTGTGGTTGGATTTATATGATAAAAACGAAGGCGGCGGCCTATACCTTACCTGTCGGAACGACGGATTTCGCCTGCTCTCGCTGCGCGCGGAAGCGTTCGGCGAGAAACAGCCGGGGCTAGGCGTTTCGATCGGTCACAATGTGTTCAAAACCGAGGGCGAATGGGAAAGCGCTCCCTGTGTCGTCGCGCCGCATGAGGGCGACTGGCACTGGGCGGCGGACGAATACCGCGCGTGGCGCGAGAGCGTGCCAAACGTATTAACGCGCCGCCATCGCCCGCTGTGGTTCGAAATAAGCCCGGGCTTAGTCGCGCATTACGATTTTAAGTATCAAATGCACGGCGTTGTGCATAAGTTCAAGGATATTCCCGACTTGCTTACACAGGCGCGCTCCATGGGGCTTAATCATCTGCTCATATCAGGTTGGAATTTTGGCGGTTTCGATCACGGCTTTCCGCAATACAGGCCTGATCCTGAACTGGGTTCGGAGCAGGATTTACGTGACGCCGTTAATAAGGTGCGCGAGATGGGCGGACATTTGGCGTTTTATGTCAACTCCCGCCTGTGCAACACCAAGTACCCCGAACGCGCGAAGCTGATAGAGGACTGCGCTATTCGTTCGCGCGACGGCAGTCTACGCATAGAAAATTACGGCGCGGCGGACTTGAAATTTGCATGCCTGTGCAATCAGGCGACCCGATGGCGCGACGAGTTATCGGGCGTGGTTAATTATCTGACGCGCGACATAGGCGCTGACAGCATGTATCTGGATCAAATGGCGATGGGAACGGGCGAGCTCTGTTTTCACTCCGGGCATACCGAGCATGAGGGCAAGCCGGATATGTGGAACAACGGCTACACTAAAATGCTCAGGCAGATGCGCGACCGTTACGACGACGATGGTATGGCTATGTTGTACGAAGGCTGCAGCGATATTCACGGCTGGGGCGTGTCTGGTCAGCTTATTTCAACGATGTTTGTGCCCAACGCTTTCCCTGAGATGTACAAATATGTCTTCCCGGATCAGATACTGGTGGACATGATGAACCCGCGCCGCAACTCGGGTATGCGCGCGGAGCATGTGGCGCGGAAATCCACATATTTGCTGCATCGCGCGTTTGTTTGCGGCTCGTATCTGTGGGTGTACGATTTGGAATATGACAACACATTTCGCCGCGACGAAGCGCAGCTTGAGAGACTGCGAAAAATCGTCGCGCTGCGCCGCGCGTGGCTGGAAGCATACGGCATAGGTCGCTTTACTGACACCGTCGGTATTGACGATGTCAGCGAGGGCGTGATCGCAAAGCGATACGAGATTCAGGGCGGCATACTGATCGCTTGCTCAAACGAGCGTTTACGCGCAAATCCGCGCGTCGTGGCGACAATACCCGCAAAGCGTGTATCCGTGTTCGCGCGCATATATTCGCAGCCCTGCGTTGAAAAACTCGTTACGTCGAGCACCGTCGGCACGGACGCGCGATTGGAAATATGCCTGCCGGAAGGCGAGGAACTGTCCGTGATCATCATCAGAAACGAGGAATAAACCATGCTCAACAGCAGGATCGAGCGGCGCGGTTCAGGTTTCGTTATCAATGTGAACGGGGATGCCGTGCCGACCTATGCGTATGTTTCCTACCAGCCCGCGAAGGCGCGATACGAAGACTTTAAGGCGGCGGGCGTTCGCCTGTTCAGCACGGGCGTATATGCGGGCGATCGGGGCATTAACCAAAGCTCCGGTCTCCGTCCGTTCAGACCCGGTTTTTTCTTGGGAGAGGACGCTTACGATTTCCGATATGTCGACGAGGATTTTCGGCTCATTGTGGGAAACAGAGCGCCCGGCGAAGTATACATACTGCCCCGCCTGATGTTGGAAATGCCTAAGTGGTGGGAAGATGCGCACCCTGAAGCTTGGTGTCTTGACGCGCAGGGCGTGAGCGTGCATTGTTCATTCTCTTCCGACGACTGGCTCTCGGCCTGCGCGCGCGTTATGGCACGATTCGAGGTATGGCTTGAGGAAAGCGGATGGGATCGCTATGTTATAGGCTGGCATATCGCTGCCGGTTCAACGGAGGAGTTCGTTCGTCCCATACTGCATCCCATGCAGTATCAGGATTATTCGCCCGTTTCCGCGCGCGCGTTTCAAGTATTCCTGAAGGATAAGTATATAACTGTGGATAGGTTGAACTGCGCGTGGCGCGCGGGATATGCGTCTTTCGACGACGTGTCGTTGCCATCCCCTGCGCGACGGGAATACGCGCTGCGCGGCGATCTGCGGGACGGGGCAAAAGAAGCGGGCGTAATCGATTTTTATCGCTTTTATAATCGCGAAGTATCGCTTTTTGCGCAAAAACTGGTGCGCGAGGCAAAGCGCGTTACCGACGGTCGGCAGATAATGGGCATATTCTATGGAAATATCACGCTGTGTTCCGCGGAATACGCGCATAACGACATGTCGCTGTTGCTTTCGGACGATCAAATAGACTTTTTGGCAAGTCCCTTCGCGTATACGAACAACCGCGCGCAGGGCATTCATTGGGGTTTTCAGGCGGCTCTCGAGGCCGCAAACCTGCACTGCAAGCCGTTCTTTGTGGAATCCGACATTCGCACCTGCTTATCTAAGCCCATCAGCGAATGTATGCCGTTCGCCAACCCCGTATCCAACGACGCTTACGACGTGCCAGTATGGCTGGGACCGAAGGACGTCGCCGGTTCGCTTGGACAAATGACCCGCGCGTTCGCCGACGTAGTCACACACAGCGCCGCCACATGGTGGTTTGATATGTGGGGCGGCTGGTATGCGCGAGATGAGTTTATGGACTTTCACAATAAGGCGCGACGCCTCTATGAAAGCGCGATGTCCGATCCCGACGTAAAACCGCAAGCGCCCGTCGCTGTGTTTCTGGACGAGGACGCGCTCAATTATTTCGCATCCCGCGCCGGATACACCGCCGCCGAATTATTGCCGGAACAGATGAGGGAGCTGGGCGCGTGCGGCGCTCCATACCATACGTATATGCTGGGCGATCTGTCCCTTGTCAGCCCGAATGACTACAGTGTGGCGTTGTTCCTGTTCCCCGCGAAGCTCACCGTCGCGATGAAGGCGCGAATCGATAAGTGGAAATCGAACGGACGAACTGTGTTCTTCGTGCTGCTCCCGGATTACTACGGCATGGGCGTCGAAAACGCGACTGGATTTTCCGTTACCGAAGAACCCGGCGTGGTGCAGACGCGCGGCATATACCGCGACACGCCGTACCCCTCGCGCGCATTGACGCTGCCAAACATTACCATACGCCCCGAAGAAGACGATATTGTGCTTGCGAATACAGAAGACGGTCGTCCCTGCGCGGTGCTTCGCCGCGAAGATACGCATCAGGTTTTGTGGAGCATCGCGCCCTGCGTTCCCGCCGATATGCTTCGTGAAGTAATCTTGTTATCCCGCGGTCATGTATTCAATTATACGGGCGAGATAATCTCCGCGAACAATCGTTACGTCGCGATTCATTCCTCGTCGGAAGGTGTAAAGCGACTGTTTTTGCCCCGAAAAGGCGCGTTGAAAGACGTATTCACAGGCGAGATACTCGAAGGCAACGAAACCTATACGGATATACGTATGGCATTCGGCGAAACACGAATGTTCGAAATGCTGTTCGCGGACATTCCTCGTTTACCTAGGTAACGCGAAACATGTATAAATGGGAATAATTCTCATATGAACGAAACTTTTATCAATCAATCATTTATAGCGTTATCGGTAGATTTGATCGTCATTAAACGCTATAAGAATTGATATATGTTTCCCATGCTTCCATTGACAGAATACTCAACAGTGTAAGCGCCTACTTTATGTAATTTATATCGGTAATCTTGTGAGTTCGCATAAGTGATAGACTTTGCGAACTCTGCATTTATTGTAATGTTTGCATATGAGAAATGCGCATCCTTCATATTATTCTATAATTTTGTTTTCATGCCGCGCACATGCCTGAGCGCTGATTTATAGTTGAGCGAGTCGTTGTTCGCGTCTTTATTATGCCAATGCCCGTACATGTCGCTCTATTTTCCGAAAATGTCTGTAGTTGTTGCAGATTCCCTATTTCAGCAACAGCCCAATGAAAAGATGTTAATTTGCGCTTGTACTATATTCATAAAAACCGAATCAATCTCATTTTAGTTATGTTTATCCAGCAAGCAATGGCGGGTGTTTCGCAATCCTCACTAGGATGTTCCAGATGACGCCTTCTTCATCAGAAAAATCTCTTTCACTCCCGATACCCTTTATTCTATATGTAGTTACATTACTACCGTAACCCTTCATTATCTTTACTCTGATGCCTAGTATTCCTACAAACTCTATCATGTTTTCTTCTGTAAAACCGCCCATTGATGTATCTATAAATTCGTTTTTATAGAACTTGTAATTAAAGAAATTCAGAAGTTCATTCATGTCTTCTGCATTAACAGATACAACTTCATTATGTACGCCATCTTCATCTCTAGTTCTGTAATGGTAATAGCACTCTTTGGGATTCAATATTATAAGATAGAACGGTTTATAGACGTATAAGAACAACAAGAATACTATTATTGTAATTATCATCATCACTTTGTGTTTCAAGATAAATTTCATATGCACTCCTCCTTCATGGATCTATAAAGAATATGCTCCTTAAAAATGTCCGTTTAACTTCATATGATTTTCCTATATAATTCTATCTTTACCACTTACTTTGATAACAACACCATGTTTCTGTTCTTGCGCGCCAGGTTACGCCATAACCCCATTTCAAAATGGGATCCTCATCCTCGACATACTCGCGATATCTGAACGGGTTCAGCGCTGTCAGCGGTTCGTATTCAGTTTTCAAGGTGCGGCAACCTGTGGGTTTGCCCCATGTGCCGTACTTGTATTCTACCGCCAGCGCGACGGTATTGTCAAGTATTCCCTCAATGTCGCCTTGAAAATTGATAATGTAAGAATAGGCAGTTCTGTTGAAGCTCACCACAGATAGGCGGTTCTGTACGTCGCAGTAGAATTACTCTCAATAATCGTCACTGTGAATCCCTTTGTTTTCTCTGCGGAACGGCTTGTCTTTGCCAGTACATTTGCCTGCACGTAATACTACTTATGGTGCATAATCAACGTTCGTACATTTTGTGTCATAGCAATAACCTTCTAAAACCATTATCCATCTCATTACGGTAATACATAACTAAAAGTATAATTCAATGCCGCTACTTTGTTTAATTTTGATGGCAAAGAACGAATCTCATCTATATATCGTGTGCGACTGCTCTTTATTGTAGATAAGGTAATTCGAAAATCAATATGCAGAAACATATTCCTATAGTAATGGAAAATGAATAATCGACAATAATATGATGGTGCAAACCTTTGGTTGAAGCGTCGTGATCTTCTGCCTGAACGGTCGGAAAGATCGTGCTCCATGCGTATATTACCGTCCTGATTCGCGTCCTTTGCTTTTGTCGCCTGTTCAATCGCGCCGTAAGCGTAAGTATAATGGTCGGTGGTTTCACTGCCGTACTTCATAGGTACTTATGCCACCGAATAAACGCCGACTTGTGACTTGTGCGGAAAACCCTACCGCACGAGACGGAGCTTTCTCAATTCACCACCACTCGATAACACCCATGCACTTAAGCACTAGCAACACGAAGCATACAACCAGATTTGCAGTAGTAATATAGAACATTATTGTGTCGATTTTCTGAAAACCTTTTCCACTTATGTTCATACGTTGGTATTCCGGCTGTTCTTTTTGATGCATATGCATTGGGTAGTCATCGAATACATAGTGCAGTAATGAAAATATAATGTATATCGTTGTTGGCAAACCATGATCACCTCCATAATATCTATTCGATGAATGTGGCAGTAATAACATCCGTTAAGTTCATATGCGCATTGATTTGGCAATATCTTACTTTTATCGAAAATCCTAACGGCGCAGTTTGACTGATAGCGGGGAGTGGAACAGCATAGCCGGAACTGATTCAGTACCCCAATGTCGCCGCCAGATTGTCCGTAACCGACATCTTCTTGCCCCACGCGTCGTACTTGCATCGTCACGCCCGTTGCAGCGTTCGCCATACTCTTGAGCTGCCTTCTGCGCTGCCATGTGTATGTCCACGAACCGTCCGTGATGGAATTTAAGATTTATGCGTTGTTTTTGTTCTAGGCTTGGAAAATTGATGCTTATAGACGACATGGGATTTGCATTTTTAGAAGGGTAAAGAAAACCCGCCTCGCGACGGGGTCTGGCTGATGAAAAATCATGCTTTCATTCGCATAATCACATTAATTTCATCATCAGACAACGGTATACGTTTCATGCATTTCAATATATGCTTCACAACAAAAGGTGGTGCAAATGGCAAACTTGCCCAATTCGTGCAACAAAAGTGATATGCTTTGTCAATCGATATCTGATTAAGCGATGACTCAAAAAACCTACGCATTGCAAGACGTTTCTTGTGTGTCGCCTTTCGAATATCATCTGTGATCTCAACCCATAACATTCTGGAATTGTCACATTCAAGTATTTCTGTACAACCGAACGGGATACTCTTTACAATCTCTTCTAATACTCCTGTTTGTTCAACCATTCTTTCATGCATTAACTGACACCAATAAATACCCGGCAGCTTACTTTCCACATCTTTCTTGACAGTCTCGCTGTCATTAGCAAGTTCTAAGAACCAGCATTCATAAATGCCGCCTATAGGCGCTTCTTCATCAATACATGCGTAAGTAGCTCTTAAAGCGATGCAAGCATCTTTTGTCGCTTGTATAAATGCGATTTGGTTAACATGCTTCCATAAGCACAAAGGAATGCGAATACTTAACCATCTCTCTCCGTTCTCTCTTGGCAGTTTATAGTGTTCTGTATGAGACAATAGTACTGCAGTAACTCCGATGCTGTTTTTTTTCATTACTCCGCTTTCTAAATAATACAGTACGGCAGTAATCTGCGCCAATCTATTTTGCCCCAGTTTTTCTAAACCATTTTCCCAACGTTCTTGTGTCTTTGAGTCATAAGTATAAGACACGGTGCTTCTATCTTCATCATCAAAGTTCAACTGCCAATGCTCATTACACAGTTTCATAGATTCTCCACAAATACTAAGCAGGCTCCTTATCTGTTTTATAAGCTCATTGTTGCAAATATCAACAGAATCCGGAATGTGGATCATCAGCACCATTCTATTCATAAATTCTGCACCCCTAATTCAAACATTAATTCACGAGCATAATACTCAAATAATGGTATGTCCTGTTTAGAATCTATTGCCGTTTTGTGGACAATAATGTTTTCTTTTGTACATAGAATGGTTTGATGCTATAAAGATATTTTTCTGCGCTTTTGCTTTTTCATTGTTTCACAGCTCTTTTCTATCTGTTTTTGGACATCGAAACTCCGTCTAAGAAAATTTTACATCACCAATCATATAGTTGTCAACTGTGTGGAAACCAGAATCTTTTGCTTTCGGCGAATTAGAGTTGATTATTCTTGATAACTTGGTCTTTCTTAAAATCTCACCGCAATCCGCACAATAATACTTTTTACAATTCGCATAGAAAAGATTCTTGAATATCATTTGCACATGTTGCTGTTTCATATATATCCCTCCAATCAATCGGGCTTAATAGAAAACAAAAATCCGCCATTAGCGCCTAAGCTTATATTTGCTTACGCTTCAAATCCACCGTCTAAAACTCCAATGGAGGCTTCAGCACCTATATATAGCATATCTCCGGATACCCAAGATTCATTATACCAACTGAGTAATTGAAATGCAACAGTTATTCTGCAAGAAATAACTGCTGTTTCTGCTTTCTCCGTTAGCTGTAATCAATACCGTTTGGGTTGTAACGAATCTCGATACTATGCTTATTTGGATATACGTTATACTTGCACATGAGCGGTAAGAAGCCGATGAACTGAAAAATTGCGAATATTCTTGCGCGGATTCATATTATGTTTCCTGTATAATATGGAACTTAATAGTGAGGAGAGGCTTCATATTATCTGGCATCATTCACTCGTATTGTAATTCAGCATCAGAAAGCGATCTCTATGGACACTTCACGACACATTTTTTCCGCATTGAATGAACATTGATTATAGATATTTCAATGTTGTTGATTAAAACTCATCTGGGAATAACGGGGTAGCTAAACAATCTCACATGAAAAACTCCCTGTCAGCCAAACCGTGAAGGTAAATAGGCTTGCAGGGAGTTTTACAGACGTTCCTTTTCCTTTGTTACAATTTTCTATGCCCGCCGAACATCGGCTTCGCTGAATCAGTTGTACGCGGGCAGCCAGCCTTCATGCGCGGCGATCAAATCGTCGCACAGGGATACGATGTCGTCGATGGAAAGCTCGGAGGAAGTGTGCGGGTCGAGCATGGCCGCCTGATAGATGCAGTCCTTTTTCAGCGTGCGCGCGGCTTCGATGGTCATAAGCTGCACGTTTATGTTGGTGCGGTTGAGCGCGGCGCACTGCTCGGGAAGGTCGCCGATATGGCAGGGCATGACGCCGTTTTTGTCGACCAGACAGGGCACTTCGACACATGCGTTCGCGGGCAGGTTCGTGATTATTCCGTTGTTTAGCACGTTGCCGCCGATTTTCGTGGGGCGGTTGGTCTCCATGGCTTCCATGATATAGCTCGCGTATTCGCGGGAGCGGACATGGGTAAGCGTCGGGTTTTTGGTCAGCTCATGACCGCGCTCTTCCCAACCCTTAATCTGGTTTATGCAGCGGCGCGGATATTCGTCCAACGGAATGTTGTATTTCTCGATCAGCTCCGGATAGCGATCCTTGATGAAATAGGGCGTGTATTCCGCGTTGTGCTCGGAGGATTCCGTTATGTAATAACCGAAGCGGCGCATCAGCTCCAAGCGCACCATGTCGCCGTGCAGACCCTTTTCGGTGTAGAGCTTATACACGTTCTCGACATGCTTTTTAGTGTTTTCGTCAACCGAGCCGCGTTCCTTGGCGATGCGGGCGAGCGTGGTTTCGGGGGTTTCCATTTCCAGCTTGCCGCTGTTTTTGAGCAGCGCGCGCCGCTTTATTTCGGGATAAAGATCCTGTCCGTCGCGCGTGACTTCCATCAGCCACGCCTGATGGTTTATGCCCGCGATTTTCCACTGCACCTGCTCGTCATACGGCATGTTCAGCTCGCGCAGCAGCCCCTCGCAGCAGACCTGCACGCTGTGGCACAGGCCGACGGTGCGGATGTTCGTCAGCCGCAGCATCGCTCCGGTCAGCATCGCCATGGGATTGGTGTAGTTGAGAAACCACGCGTTCGGGCAGACTTCTTCCATGTCGCGCGCGAAATCCAATAGCACAGGAATCGTGCGCAGCGCGCGAAAAATGCCGCCGATGCCGAGCGTGTCCGCGATGGTCTGCTTCAGACCGTATTTTTTCGGAACTTCAAAATCGGTAATCGTGCAGGGATCGTAGCCGCCTACCTGTATGGCGTCCACAACGTAGTTGGCGCCTCTCAGCGCGTCTTTGCGGTTTTCAACGCCCAAATATTTCTCAATGTGCGCTTTGCTGCCGTTGTTGCGGTTTATCGCTTCCAGCATCATGGCGGATTCGTCCAAACGCGTCTTATTTATATCATAAAGCGCGATGGTGCTTTCCTCCAGCGCGGGGGTCATCATGCTGTCGCCCAGCACGTTCTTGGCGAATACTGTCGAGCCTGCGCCCATAAATGTGATTTTCGGCATAGTAAAAAATCTTCCTTTCGCTTCTTAAATGCTGTGCTCATTTTACACGGT
The DNA here is from genome assembly GCA_964453505.1 of uncultured Oscillospiraceae bacterium. Taxonomy (GTDB): domain Bacteria; phylum Bacillota; class Clostridia; order Christensenellales; family Aristaeellaceae; genus CAYVPJ01. Next base: position 21,513 of record CAYVPJ010000037.1, read on the forward strand.
TTCACGCTTGCGCACAAGCGGCGTTTGTTGCATAATGTACCTGATTTGTTGCATAGGAGGAAATCGACAATGAGCTGGCTTATTGGAAACCCACTAGGCTCAGAAGATTTTTTGAACGTGACGGATTGCGGTTGGGAAAAGTGCGCGCCTGGGCACAGCTATGGTCCTGCCGTGCGCAAGTATTACCTTTTGCACGTGGCGTTGTCAGGACGCGGCGTGTTTGAAAACGAGAAGGGCTCGTATCCGGTTCACGCAGGGCAGGGGTTTCTCATATTTCCGAACCGTGTAACGCGCTATGAAGCGGACTTCGAAGACCCATGGGAGTACTACTGGGTCGGCGTCGCCGGGACGGAGGCGGACAGAATTTTCAAGCGACTGGGTTTTTCGGAGGAACGCCCGCTGGCGGACGTTTCCGGGTATGTGAAGGAATACGCCGAAACGGTGCGCGCCATGCGGTTGGACGTTGAAACCATGCGAGACGCGGACTTGGCGGCTCTGGGCGGCTTGATGCGCGTTTTGTCGCTTCTGGCGCAAACAGCCGCTCCAACTGATGACGCCGAAACGGCGCAGGGGCTTTATTACCGCAAGGCGCTTTGGTATATGAAAAGCCGCCTGCAAACCGATCTGAGCGTGCGCGAGGTTGCGGATTTTGTCGGACTTAGCCGCTCGCAGCTCTACCGCGTGTTTATGGAAGCGGCGAGGCAGTCGCCTAAACAGACTCTCACGCGGCTCAGATTGGAAACTGCGCGCGAATTGCTCGCGAAAACCAATCTGTCGCTGCATGAAGTCGCGCTTTCGGCGGGACTGGTCGGCGTGAAGCATATGGGCGAGGTGTTTCGCCGAGAAACGGGCGTTTCCCCCGGCGCCTTACGCGCCCGTGAACGGGAAACCATGTGCGCAAGTCGCGAATAATTCCGATAAAGATGCGCAGTGCGTGTTTATGCTGCCCGATAATACTTTTCTCGATTCTCTTTCGATATAATGCCACAATACAAAATTATTTCAAATGTAAGCTATGCACGTCTGAGGCGACCGAACGGTCAAGCGCAACGCGACAGTTGACGGAGTAACCCAACAAGCGCGCGCTTAAGAACGGCAATAGAATTTTCCAATATGGCGCTTATATGCCGTCAAGGCGCGGTCGCTCTCCGCGCCAAACCGTTCGGCGCAATATATACGTGAACGCCGCTTTATTGGCGAGCGTCGGGCGACAGATGATCAAATCAACATGTCGCTCACCATATTGCTCGCATATCCAATGTCTCGCAAGGAAATGCCGGGGCGCAACGTTCTGATGCTTTTTTTGTGGTCACTATGTATGGCAGGCGCGGCTTGCGCCGGATGCTTAAACGTTATATCCCGCAACGCCGACATTATGGACATCGCCACAATGGCGTATTTCTGCGTCAACCGCTGGCGGGTGAACGCCGTGATGCACCCAACCCCAATGCGAACCCGGAAACCGTATCTCCGACCTGTTGGGCAGGTTATGCGCCTATTCTGAAACCGCTCAGGCGCATACGCCGCGCCCTTTTGCTTTTTTAGACTTGTCGCAACGCTTGTTGTGTTTGCTTTGGCAAGTCTACGAATGAAAGCAGTACGGGAAATGTCTGTTGAAGGCTGACGACCCCGCGCGTCGAAGCTAGACGACCGTGACGATGATGTGGGCATATCGGGTCAGGCGGTATATTCCGTCGGTCTGCGCCTTGGCGATTATATGGATTCTGTCGTCGGCGAAGGCTGTCGTCGGGACAGTAATGTTCGCCGCGCCGTCGCGGAAAATCAGCGTCGCGTCCTTCGCGCAAGCCGCGCTTATGTCTTTATAGATGCGGTATGATACGGAAACCGCGCGCCCGTCGCGCGAGAGCGTCTCGCATGGAAGGTCAGCCGATCCCCCGGAGCGGCCGTGAAATCGACGCCTTCTTTTATGGTCAGACAGGGAGCGTATTCCGGCACTCCTTCGTCGGACGCCCAATGAATGCGGGCGGCGAAATCCCGTTGTATATCGGCAACATATGGCCACATAGATTCCTGAAGCGTCGTGTTCCCGTTTCTGTCCGTATATAGATCCTTTGCCACGTTCCACACGTCCAACTTTTCACCGTTGGTATTCGCTTCTCCCGAAACGCGTTCGTACCTGCCGGCAATGCCGCCGTAGCCGAAGTTCTCCAATGTGCGAAAACCCCAATCCAGCAGGCAGAAGAATGTGGGCGAATCACCCTCGGACAGAAAATCAAAGGGCTGCGGCGCTGAGAGCCCTCTCTTTTTCCAATACTCGCCGAGCTCGTGATTTACGCCGAATTGCCCTTTCGCGTCCTCGCCGGGGTATGTCTTGCCGTCGAGCCATGTCGCGTAACCGCGCGCCAGCGCGCTCTTATCGCGCAATATCTCACGCCGCATATAGTCGCTTTTCAAGGCATCCTTGCTTTCTCCTTCGGGCATAACGAACCAAGGATAAGCATAGCTTTGCATTTGTAGTGTTTTGATGAACCTTATATGCGGCCAGCGCTCAGCTATATAGCTTCGGAAAGAGCCGTCCTGCTCGCCGCAGGCGGTGACTATAATCTTTCGCGACAGCCGTTCCCTTGTCTCCGACCATTTAATGTCGGTTTGGTATTCTGATTCAATGTCCATAAGGGCGCGGGCTATTGTGTTGCAGCCGCCCCAGACCTGCAGATACAGCGTTCGGGGGTCTGAATCGAGTATGGCGTTGCGAATCAACTCCGAGCCTTCCGTCGGAGTTTCCGTCTCGCCCTCATAGCCGACGTTTCCGACCTTTATGACGGCGCGCAACGCGTCGGGTGTCGGATAGCCGTCGGCGTGTTTGCAAAGGTTCGCGTAATCGGCCGCGTAGTCGTCGATGGTTTGAGCCATCCATTCCGTACCAGGCCAGCGGTACGGCGCGTCAAACGGGCCGCTTACCTCCGAGACGTCCTCGAAATCGTCTCTATGAGTTTTCGGCGGCTTGACAGCGCCCGGAACGCCTCTCCAATGGAATTTGGAGGCGGTCTGCACAATGCCCAGCAGCTCGAACTCATTGGCGTAAAACAGAAAGTGCCTGAGCGAATTGCGGTCGTCAACTTCCGCGTCCTGCGTGATAATCGTTCTCGGTTTCATCATGCGTCAACTCCTGAGAGGCGATACGACCGCCCGTTTTCGGGGTCTCGCGCGAATCGGCTGATATATTCCCATGTCATTTCGGCCTGCGCCGGCGTGATCCAATGGGGCGCTTTGGCAATACCGACGACACGGAACGTGCTTTCGCCGTTTTCGTCCACGCTGTCGCCGACGAAATGCGAACGATGCTCGCGGGCGATCACTTCTGTCCGCTCAAAAGGATAGCCGAGCTTTTCAACTACGATGTCGGCGGATGTGCGCGCGGCCTCGCGGACGGCATTCTCCGCGATAGGCGTGCAGCCGTTTGCGATGCGCAGATTGTTTATGGACTGTATTTTATTTTTGCCGCTGAGGTCGATGCGCTCCTGCTTTTCACGCGCCACCGCCGCCCGCTCGCGCTCACACTCGTCCAGATGTTCTTTCCATACGTTTTGCGGCTCGTCGCGCGTAACGGGCATAAGCCCGAGCACCTCGTGTTCGCCCATTGAAATGATAGCCGGCATTCGTATTTCGGCCGCGTGGCGCACCATAGCTTCGGTTATCGTCTCGCCCGGCCACAGTAAGCCCGCCTGCGTGTGAGGCACTGCGTAGCCGTTTGCGAACAACATGCCGCCGCTGCCGACCGCCGCGAACCGCTCCGGCCAGCGCATGGCGTGGATCTGCGTCATATAGCCGCCCAGCGAATAGCCGACCATGTAAACCCGCGACCAGTCCACGGGATAATGCGCTCGCGCGTATGCGAAGAGTTTTTCCATGTTCGCCCGCGTTTCGTCTTCGGGAATAATTACGATAACTTCTTCGCGGGCGGCTATGTGCGTGAAGCCGTATGATTCCGCCAGTATGATCGGGTTGCCCGAGCCGTGCATGACAAAGAGCAGCGGATATTTGCGATCTTTATCTTCCTGACTGCTCGCGGGCAGATATGACGCCCATTTCGTCGGAACGGTCTCCGCGCCGTGGAGTTCCTTTATCAGTCCCCGCTCTCTCCAATATGCGAGCGCTTCCGCGCCGGCCTCGTCGCCTGCAAACCGCATGACTTCGCGATACTTTTCGGCGTCCTGAAACGACTCGCTTATCATAAAACTGTCAGCGTCAAATTCCGGCAAAGCCATCTGCCGCATGAGTTGATACAGTGGATGTTCGCTGATGTTCATATTGCGTTCCTCCTTCAAACGTGTATCTCAAATCTGTGCCGCGTTCCCTCGGGAACGGCGACGGAAGCGCGCAGAGCGCCGTTTTCTTTTATCCATTCCACATGCACGTTTCCCCACGGGGTCGTCACATCGCCGTTTGCCCAGTTCAGATACCCTGATTGGGGCGCTACCGTGACTTTCTCATAGCCGGGCGCTGCGGGGCGAACGCCCAGTATGACGGCGGGCAGCTCGTAAAGCAGAACCGAACCCCACGCGTGGCAATCGCTGCGCTCGTCTGCGCCGTCTTCCACGCAGGTCGTCAGGTTCTTTTTAAGCATTGCCCGCCAGAGATCCCAAAGGGGTTTCGTGCGATCATAGCACCCGGCTTTCTCAAGCGCTCTGAACACATAAAACATGGACGCTACGGTGCATTGCGCAAATCGCTCCCGATCTTCGAGCGTGGCGAGCAATAGCGGCCTGCCTTCATCCACGGAAACAGTGTCCGTCAGAAGCGCGAACGTTTGGCAATGCTGGCTGTATGCTTTTACTCCGGGGCTGTCCAAATAGAAACCGTACTCGTCGCGGCAATATGCGTTTATCGCGTTTTTGAGCGACGCGGCGCGGTCGCGGTATTCGGCGGCGGTATCGCCTCTGCCGACAAAATCGCACAGTTCGGCGGCGTGCTGCAAGCCCATTGCATACAGCAGGCTTTCCATTGTTATCGGGCCATTCAGCCCCGAGGGCGGCGTGCCGACCGTTTCGCACCAGGGTGTAGCCCAGTCGATGAACGACCAGTATCTTTCCGAAATGTGACCTCCCGTTTTTCCTACGATGCCGCGCGGATCGAGATGATTGTCAAAATAGTTCAGTATTCCGTCGATGCAGCCCAAGTGTTTCTTAATCAGCATCTTATCGCCGAAATACATCATGTGGTCGTGCACCATCAATATGTAGTAGACAGAGAAGCCGGGAATCACGTTCGGCCCCCAGTGCGGATAACATGCGTTTAGCAGACCGTCCGCGCGCTGCGAAAGGCGAAATGCTTCCATGCACTGTTTCGCCAACCTATCGTCGCCCGAAACCGCATATGTATACAGAATCTCGCTGCGCGAATCCATTGCGTATTGCAACTGCTCATAAAATGGGCAGTCCTCGTATGTCTCGTGCATACACCGCTTCAGCGTGCGCAGACTGATGTCCCATATGCCCGCGAACGATGGGTCTGACGCTTCGCATACTGTTTTGACTTCCAGCGGGTAGCCTGTTTCAATATAGTCAAGTCCGCAGACGACGCAATCTTCGCCGCCCGCCTCAACGGTCAGCTTAATAAATCGGAATGTGCGAAACCAGAACGGCTCGAAAACCTCGGGGGAGTGTTCGGTGCCGATGCCGCAGGGCCTGTATTCGTCTGTAAATCCGTTCAAAACTCCGTTCTTCCAGTCGCATCGGTCGCCCTTTTGCGGAACTCCTGGGCGGCGGAACTGCTTTTGCACATAACCTTCGGACGTGAGCAGTTTTACGGAAGCGCCCGCGCCGCCCGCCAGACGCAGGGAGATATAGCCCGTGGTCAGCTCGCCCGCGTTCAGCTCCACGGAAAGCGTTTGCCCGGCGGGAACGCGCACCGTGCCTTCCCCGCGAAGCAAGGCTTCAAAGCGTCGCGCGACGTCCGCTTGGCACGTAGGCATAACGCCTATAAACCGTCTCGGCTCCCGTTTCAGATACGGTATGGGTCTTGGCGACAGATCGCCCGGACAGGCGGCTTCGCTTATCTCCATCACGGAATACGCTCCGGCGGCGCTCCAATCGCTATCGTCATAATCAGCCGTCTTCCAACCCGCGTCGCGCGCGTCGCCGACGTCGTTTTCTATAAACATCAGCGGGGCGAAACCGGGGTTTTCGCGTGTGATGCGAAACCCGCACACGGCCTTGCATTTCCAGCGCGAATCGGCTGACAGCAGTCCGTCGGCATCCTCAACGAACAGTCCGGGAGTCGTCGTCCTCGCCATGCCGAAGTTGCCGCCGCGGTAGGCGAGCGGATAACGCAGCACCTCAGCCGCGAGTATGTTGCGTCCCTCGCGCAGATATGGCGCAATATCGACCGTATCGACATACCACACGCGCTGATCGCCGCGGGCGGGGCCGAACTCGGCGAATTGTCCGTTTACATACAGCTTGTAACGCGTATCGGCGGATATTTTTATCAGCTTTCGTTCAGGGCGCTGTAATATGTCGAACGATCTGCGAAATCGCATCAGAACGGGTTCGCCGTTCACATTTTCGTTCCAATCGGGCGTCCATATCCAACGCGTGTCTGGTATCGCGCGCATACAATGCGCCTCCTTTGCTATCGTGTCCGCTTTTCCCGATAAAGATTGGGCGTGTCTCCCGTCTTGCTCTTGAAAAACCGCCCGAAATATCCGACGCCTGTGAACCCAAGCTCCGCGGCGATCTCCTTGATCTGCATATCAGTCTCCGCCAGAAGCTGTTTTGCCCTCGCCAGTTTCAGATCGTTCGTATACTGAAGAATTGTCACGCCCTCCTGCTTTTTGAATATGCGCAGCAGGTATTCCGGGCACAGGTGCACGTGTTCTGCGAGCGCGTACAGCGATGTATCCCCGTCCAAATGATGGCGGATATAGCTCTTGACGTTCTTCGCGACGTCCTCGTTTCTGCTTTCGATGGATATATCAACCTGCTCAAACACATAACCCGCCGTTCTTTTCAGCGCGGACAAAGCCTCCGTCCAGTTTGCATATGCTGAAAGGTCGTTCGCGAATCTGGACGCGACCGCCCCTTCCAGCCCGATACGCTGCACATAGCTCAAAAGCCTCGCGTAAAATATGCAGTATATCTCTACGGCAAACAGATCGCGCATATCCGCGACGCCGTTGAGTTTTTGGCTTATCTCCTCGAGTATCTCCATTATCCCCGCGCGATCCATATTGTCAAAGCGGCTTTCCAGCGTCGCGAGGCGGCGGCTCAATTCCCGCTTGACGTCGTCGGAAAGACCGTTTGCCGTACGGTTTTGCGGGAAAGGTTCGCCAATTTTGATTTCGTCAGGTTCCATGCGGAGCATACAGTCGCGAACAACGGTGAAATCTTCCAGCGCTCGCGCGATAGGTACGGGGGTTTCCCGTATGTACACCGCCGCGCGTATCGACAGATTGACGGCGACCGCCTTTTGGTACAGCTCGCAACAGTCCGTCAACAGCGCCAGCGCTTTTTCACGCCCGATCTCCTTGCGCGGCTGCAGCAGAATGAAATGAAACGCGCGTCTATACCCGAGATACATACCCTTAAAACGATCCAAGAAACTCTTTTCTATCAACAGACATGTGTTTTCTATGATCTCCGATCTGCGCGCGTACTCCATGCCGTCCAGCGCAAAGCTGCGCAGCAGAACGGAAAACACAGGGCTTTCCGTATCCAGCGCCCCCTCGGCGCTCTCCAACAACTCGCCTACGACGCTCGCCCTGTCGTCGCTTCCTTCCGCCAGCTCGCCCAGAAGCAGCGCGCGTTCAAAAAAACGACTCTTGTGAAGCTGCCGCGATCGATCCCGCGTCATCTGCGTGAGCATCAAATCGCTCTCGATTTCTTTGATGGATTCCCGCACGGCCTCAACGAGCTTTCGGTCGTCCTCAGCCTTGAGCACATAGCGGGCGTGCTGATGTACCTTATAGACATATTCGAACTCCAAATGCCCGGTCAGGAATATCAGCCTGCAATGCGGCCAGCGCTCCCGCAGTATATCGTACAGCTCCATTCCAGACATTTGTGGCATACAAACGTCCAGCACGGCGATGTCTATCTTGCGCCGTTCCAGAATGGCGATTGCCTCCACCGCCGAAGCGGCCGTGGCGAGCTCCAGATCCATATCCGACATGGAAAGAAGCTCGCACACGCCCTCGCGAATGACTTTTTCGTCGTCAACCAGCAACACACTGTACATCGGTTACTCCTTGATGCTCCCCAGCGTCATGCCCGTTATGAAATATTTGTAGAGCAGTGGGTAAATAACGAGTATGGGTACGATTGCTACGAATATCTGCGCCGCAGTCAAAGTTTTGCGTGATATTTCATTCAGCGCCGCGGCGGAGCGAAGATCGATTGAAGCCAGATCCACGGATTGAATCACGTTGCGCAGGTATGTCTGCAATGGGTATCTGTCTGGATTTGCTATAAAAATCATGCCGTCGAACCATGAATTCCAGTGCCCGACGATAGTGAACAGCCCGACGGTTGCGAGCGACGGCAGCGAGACGGGGAGACATATCCTGCATAACACCTGAAAATGGTTCGCGCCGTCAATAAACGCGGATTCCGAAAGGCCTGCCGGCAGACCGCGAAAAAAGTTCTGCATCAGAATAATGTTGAATATCTGCACGGCTTGCGGAAACACCAAAGCCCAGATCGTGTTATAAACGCCCGTCGCTTTTATGACAAGAAAAGTGGGGATCAGACCTCCGTTAAAGACCATGCATATCATGAACAGCCATACGTAGAATCGTCTGCCGTGAAAGCGATCGTCGCTCTGCGACATGGCGTAGGCCGACAGTATGACCAGCGAAATACTGACGGCAGTGCCGATCGCCACGCGCAGCATGGATACGCCGAAGGCGTTGAAAAACTCGGGCTTGCTCAATATATATGAATATGACTGCAACGAAAAAGCCACTGGAAGAACCGTGACGCGCCCTGCCTGCGCGGCGGCGTTTGAGCTTAGCGACAGCGCGAATATATGCAGCAGGGGAAACAGCGACACCAGCATCACCGTGGTGAGCAGGCAATAATTGAATATTTCGAACGCCTTGCGCGGAACTGACTTTTTGATGCTCATACGCTACTTCTCCTTAAAACACCTGATACCCGGCGTATTTCTTTGCCAGCCGGAAGGACGCCATTATCAACACAAAGGAGATGACGGATTTGAACAGGCCGATAGCGGTCGACACGCTGTATTGCAGCTGGTCCATGCCTATGCGATATACGAATGTGTCTATTATGTCGGCCGTCTCGTATACAACGGGGCTGTACAGGTTGAACACCTGATCGAAACCTGCGTTAAGTATGTTTCCAAGGCCGAGGATCGTCACAAGCAGTATGATGGGCACCATGCTCGGCAGGGTTATTCGGAACATGCGCTGCGAATATCCCGCTCCGTCAATGCTCGCCGCTTCATATTGGCTCGGGTCGATGCTCGTGAGCGCGGCTAAGAATATAACTGTGTTATAGCCGACCTCTTTCCATATGTTGGATATTATTAGCACGGGCTGTATCGTCGCGGGGTTTCCCAGAAAGTTGACGGGGCTTCCGCCAAGGTTCTCAATCACGCGATTGACAATGCCGTTTGTTGGGGACAGTATATCTATGAGTATGCCGCCCAGTATGACCCAAGACAGAAAATACGGAATGTATACGATGGTCTGCACCGCCTTCTTGAAAACGCGGTTCGCAACCTCGTTGAGCAGCAGCGCCAGCGCCAGAGGAACGCCGATACCCGTGACGATCTTCGCGAGAGCTATGACCAGCGTGTTCAGTATGGCCTGTCGGAAGCCGGGCATTTTCATGATGTAGACGAAGTTATTAAGCCCCACCCATTCCGACTTGAAGAACAGTCCCCAGCCTTTGGAAGGAACATAATCCTGAAAGGCTATGAGTATTCCGACCATCGGAAAGACGGAGTATATAAGCAGGAACGCCACCGCAGGCGCGAGCATCAGGTGCAGCAGCCACTCCAAACGGAGGTTTTTCAGGAAGCGCTTCTTCATTCGAATTCCCTCTATCGTTTGCGAGGGGGCGAGGATTTACCTCCGCCCCCTCGCGAGATATGATGGCGTTACTTACTCGCGTACCACTCGTTTACTTCTTCGGTGATTTCCGCAAGACCCAGATCGTTGACTTCCGCGACGAAGTCGTCGAATGTGTCAATGCTCTCTACGCCCATTATGACCTTGGTGTAGTATTCGATAACCTTGTCCCGACAGATGCTCATTCTGCTCGCCATTGTCTTAGTCTGAGCGCCTGTGAACTTGTCCATCATGAACAGGTCGTTGGTGAAGTAGTAGTCCATAACGGCGAACGCGGAGTTTTCGGGGGCGAACGTCTTCGCGGGACCTATCATCGCGGGATCGCCGTTGAAATACCCGGTGACATCGTTGTAGTTCGCCAGTTCCTCGGCGGTCAGCGCTGAGGTGTCGTTCTTTTCGATGGCTTCTTTCACATGGTAATACGCATCGAGGTTTTTGGTGGGCGACCACGTTTTTAGCATCACATAGTGCTGCGGGAACGTCATCACGCCTGTGCCGTCGTTTACCAGATAGCTCTGGTATTCTTCGGGAGTGGAATCACCGAACGCCTTGCACCAGAAGTTCAGCAGTTTGATGACCGCTTCGGGGTGCTCGCACTCGGCGTTGATAACAACATAATCGTTGACCCTGAGCGCGATCTGGGGATGCGCGTCCGCGCCGGGGATTGGGCAGGCGATCCAGTCGGCGGCGGGGTCGTTCATAACGGTCATATTGAGCGGCCACATGGCGTTCCACATCGCGCCGTATTGAATGCCGGTCGTGCCTGAGGCGATGAGCTCCATGGTCTTTGTGTCGTCCTTAACCGAGAAATCGGTCTCGATCAGGCCTTCCGCATACGCGTTTGCAAGGAACTCAAGCGCCGATTTGATTTCAGGCGCTACAGAACCGTACATCAGGCCGCCGTTGCCGTCGTCTATCCACTTGTCGGGGTATGCCGAAAAGCCGTTAAACAAACCGACCGCGTCGCTCGTCGCCAAACTCAGGAAGTTTTTGTGCAGCGAAAGCCCGGCGGTGTCGGCCTTGCCGTTGCCGTCGAAATCCGCTTCGGTGAAGGCCGCCATTGTGTCGTACAGTTCGTCCGTCGTTGTGGGAATGGGCAGGTTCAGCTTGTCCAGCCAGTCTTTGCGAATCCACAGGAAAGGCGCGGTGTCGATCGAGGAATCCACCAGCGGGATAGCGACGAGTTTGCCGCCGTATGTTGCGGAACCCATTGCCGCCGTGCCCTCCGCGTATGTCCACTTCTTCATCAGATCGGAAGCATATTCGTCGAACAGGGGCTGCAGGTCTTTATTGATGAGGTCGGACTTCGCGAGCAGCGAAAGCTGCGCGCTTGAAACCAGCATGAAATCGGGAATCTCGCCGGACGCGATGGCGGTATTCTTCTTTTGCTCGGCGTCGTCAGCGTTATCTGCGGCGTACCAGAGGTAGTTCAGTTTCACGTTGGTTGCCGCTTCCATGTCCTTGGTGTATTTGAGATTCACGAGCTCTTCTTCGGAGAATTGGTTCAGAATGGGCGCCGCGATCTCAAAAAAGGTCGTCAGCGTGACCGTTTCGGGGTAGGGCGCGTTGATGTCGGACGCTCCCGACGTTTCAGCGACTCCTCCGAGGCATCCCGCAAGAATGCCAAGCAGCAACATGGAAGCCAGTGCCAGACGCAGGGTTTTCTTCATGGTCGTGTGTTCCATTGGTTCTCCTCCTCCGTTTTGTCGATGGATGTCTCCGTGCATATGGGCTTGTTAATGCAGAAGCTTTCACTTCTTAGGCTACTTTGATTATAGCCTTGCAATAAATATGGCACAATGCACAATTCTTGACATCGATGGTAATAAATTGACCATTGCTTCCATGACTTACGAAAGATGAACGGCTGTGTTCAGTTTCAGCGTGACCTGTAAGCCGCCCATGGGACTGACGGCAAGAAAGACGCCGCAGTCGCTTCCATAGGCGAGCGCCAAACGTCGGTCGATATTTGCCATAGCATGGTTAGCCGCCTCCCCTTCATAAGCGCGTAGGCGGGCGCGCAGGGGTTCGAGCTGTTCCGGCGGGAATTTCCCGTTATCCTCCACGATAATGAGCAGGCGTTCGGCTTCAAGCCGATACGACACTTTCAGCAAGCCGTTGGCGAGCGTATCTTTAAGGCCGTGGTTGTACGCGTTTTCTATGATGGGTTGTAAAATCAGCTTAGGCACTTTATGCGTCGCCGCTTCTTCGGGTACGGGAGCGAGCGCAACTGATATCCTGTCGCCAAAGCGCATTTGCTGAATTTCAATGTAGTTTTCCATGTGGGCGGCTTCTGTCTGCAAAGGGATCGCCTGCGCGGTCTCCTTGTTCAAAAAGCGATAATACTGCGCCAACGCGGTCGCCAGAGCCTCGATCTGTTCGCAGGCCTCGCTTTTTGCCAGAAACTTGATGCTGTAAAAGCTGTTATAAAGGAAATGCGGATTGATTTGGGATTGCAGCTGAAGCTGTTCCGCCTTTTGCAGCAGAACGGCCTGCTCTTTGCTGTTTTCGACCAGCTCCTTGAGCTTTTCTCCCGCAAGGTTGAACGACTCGTACAGATAGGAGAACTCGTCCCTTTTATCGTGATATATCCTCACGTCAAGGTCGCCGGACTGAAGCTGCTCAAAGGCATGCATTATTTTATAGACGGGTTTGCTTATGCTGCGGTTCGCCCAGGCGACCAGCAGACCGAACATGCCGCCCATGACTAACAGTATTATGCCCATATGCGCAAGCGTAACGCCCAGCTTCCAGCCGATCTCGCTGCTTTCCTGAAATGCGACGAGCGCAATGCCAAACTGCGGTATCGCCATTGAGACAAACAGCATGTCGCCTTCCGTCGCGATCGCGGCGTCCTCGGATCGCGCCGATAGCGATTCCGCGCTTCGGCTCTCGGCCCAGCGCAGCATTTGCTCCTGCCGCCCCTCGCCGTCCGTTAGCAGCGAGGGCTTGTCTTCGCCATATACCGCCCAGAACGCGCCCGAAAGCTCGCGGTTGCGAAAGGGCTGTATGAAGTGGTCGAGATACTCCGCTGACAACGAGATCTGAACGGTATAGTCAGGCATGTCCGTCTCATCCAGCGACAATAGCAGCGGCGAGGAGATGCGCATCATAAGCGTACCGTCGCGATAGACAAGCGGGCTTGGTATCGTTTTTCGTTCTGTCTGAAACTGTTCGTAACTATATGTCTGTTTGTGGTATCCGTTACGCGCGCTCAATTCCACCTGCTGATGCGGAAACGCCAGCACTATATCGTCGATGATGCCGTTCATGGCGTATGTGTTCTGAATGCTTGACAACAGTTCGAGTATAATCCTGCTGCGCTCATAGTTGTTCCCATACGCGGCTTGCCCCAGCTTCGCCAGCCTGACATCGGCGAAAAGCTCGCGCTCCAGGTTCTGAGCGGCTTTGATCTGCGAGAACCTTTCATTAAACTTTTTCAAAATAGGTATCAGGATCATCGGGATTGTAGTGCTCGCTGATCCAGAAAATGGTGTACAGATCTTCTTCGCCAATATTGGTGATGTTGTGGGTGTACCAGATGGGCATATCCACAAAGGAGGGGCTGCTGCCATCCAGGTCAAAAC
>CAYVPJ010000038.1:0-33481 GCA_964453505.1 uncultured Oscillospiraceae bacterium
GGTTTTTCTGACGACGTTGCGTTCGGGGGCGGCGGCGACGACCGCGCCTATCTCCATGCGCTTTGCGGCGTAGCCCGCGTGATATATTTCGTCCACGAAGCCCGTCGCCAAGCCTATCTGATTTCCGTATGCCGAGTATCCCGCCGCCGCCTGCGTCACTATCTGCCTTTGCGGCAGCTTCCCCGCAATAGTGTCGCGGGCGGGCTGCGTCGGGTCGGCCGCGCCCGTCACGCGCATGGCCTGATACACATAGCCGCGCCCGGAGAGCGGGTCGCGTATAGCGCCGCCTATGCACGTAGCCGCGCCGCCGAAAGGCTCGATCTCGGTCGGGTGGTTGTGCGTTTCGTTTTTGAAGAGCACGAGCCAGTCTTGGATTTCTGAGTCAACGACGGCTTTCACGCGTATGGTGCACGCGTTTATTTCGTCGGATTCGTCCAAATCGTTCAGCTTGCCCTCCGCCTTGAGCGCTTTCTGACCGACGGTCGCCAAGTCCATGAGCGTCACGGGTTTTTCGCTCCTGCCGAGCGAATCTCTTAATGACAGATAACGCCCGTATGCGCGCAGCGCAGGCGTGTCCTGAATATCAACGCCCGTAAGGCGGGTGAGGAAAGTCGTGTGGCGGCAGTGATCCGACCAGTATGTGTCGAGCACCCGAATTTCGGTTATGGTGGGGTCGCGGTTTTCCGACAGAAAATAGTCGCGGCAGAGCGCCAAATCGCTTTCGTCCATCGCGAGCGAATACTCTTTAACGAAATCTCTGATGCCGCGAGCGTCAAGCGACGTAAAGCCCGTGAGCGTTTCCGTGTCCTTGGGGGAATCGTATTCGCGCTTCAGCGTTTCGAATCTGTCGAAGGTCGAAAGCCTTTTCTCTATGGGGTTTATGACGTGCGCGCGAATCCGCGCTTCGTCCGAATCGGATATGTCGCCGGTGAGCAGGTACGCGGTCGCCGTGCGCACAGTCGGGCGCTCGACCTGCGCGAAGAGCTGTATGCACTGGGCGGCGGAATCGGCGCGCTGGTCGTACTGCCCCGGCAGGTATTCCGTTATGAACGCTCTGCCGGAGTGCGCGGGCAGCTCAGTATAGACACTATCGACCTGCGGCTCTGAAAACACGTTCTCGACGCACCTTTGAAACAGGTTTTCGTCAACGCCCTCAACGTCGTAACGGTTTACGACGCGTATGCCGTGAAGCGATGTTATGCCCAAAAATTCGTTTATGTCGCGCATCAGCGCGCGTGATTCATGGTCGAAGCCGCTCTTTTTCTCGACGTATACCCTATTTACCATTCTTCAACACCTCGATGGCGCGCGAGCCTATGTCGGAACGCATGTGTTTGTTTTCAAACCGTATTTCACGGGCGGCGGAATAAGCGTTTTTGATAGCTGTCTGAAGGTCGGGGGCGACGGCGGACGCGCCTATCACCCTGCCGCCGTTAGTAAGCAGCGCGCCGCCAGAAAGGCGCGTGCCGCTGTGATATAATGTCGCGAAATCCTCGGCGTTGCCCAAGTCGATGGGCTTGCCCTTTTCGTATGCGCGCGGATAGCCGCCGGACGCTGCCATAACGCAGCAGCACGCGGCGTTTTCGAACTCAACGTCGATTTTATCGAGAGAACCGTCCTCGACCGCGAGCATAATATCGAGCAGATCGGTTTTGATAAGCGGGAGCACGACCTGCGCCTCAGGGTCGCCGAAACGGCAGTTGTATTCTATGACCTTCGCGCCCGCGTCGGTCAGCATAAGGCCGAAGTACAGGCAGCCTTTGAAGGGTCTGCCCTCGCGGCGCATGGCTGAAACGGTGGGCAGGAATATGTCGCGCATACAGCGTTCGGCGATTTCATCGGTGTAATACGGGTTAGGCGCGATAGCGCCCATGCCGCCGGTGTTGTCGCCTTTGTCGTTATCGAGCGCGCGTTTGTGATCCATGCTCGAAACCATGGGCTTAATTACGCGCCCGTCGGTGAACGCGAGCACGGAGACCTCGACGCCCGTCAGGTATTCCTCTATCACGACGCGCTCGCCGCTCAATCCGAAACCGCGGTCGCGCATCATCAGGTTTAGCGCGTTTTCGGCGGCCTGTTTGTCGGAAGCGATTATGACGCCCTTTCCGAGCGCCAGACCGTCGGCCTTCACGACGAGCGGGTATTTCGCGCTTTCAATATATTCAAGAGCGTCGTCAAGGCGCGAAAAAGTCTCGAACGCGGCGGTCGGTATCGAATACTTTTGCATAAGCCGCTTAGCGAATATCTTGCTCGACTCAATTTCGGCGGCGGCGGCGTTCGGGCCGAAGCATTTCACGTTTATACCGTGAAGCCTGTCGACGCAGCCGAGCGCGAGCGGGTCGTCCTGAGCGACGACGGCGAAGTCGATTGAGTTGTTCGCGGCGAACTCGACTATAGCGTCAATGTCGGTCGATTTGATGTTCACGCACTCGGCGCATTCCGATATGCCCGCGTTTCCGGGCAGCGCGTACAGTTTTTCGACGTTCGGGTTCTTTCTTATTGCCAAGGCTATGGCGTGCTCGCGCCCGCCGCCGCCCACTATCATTACGTTCATATATCGTCCTCCGCCGTCAATGGTGGAACAGCCGCGCGCCTGTGAACGCCATAGCGATGTTGTATTTATCGCATATTGATATGACGTGGTCGTCGCGTATCGAGCCGCCCGGCTGCGCTATCGCTGTGACGCCGCTCTTGTGCGCGCGCTCTATGTTGTCGCCGAACGGGAAGAACGCGTCGCTTCCGAGAACCGCGCCGGATACGGTTTTCAGATACTCCGCCTTCTCCTCGCGCGTGAAGGGCGCGGGGCGCGTTTTGAAAGTGCTCCGCCATACGTCTTCACCTATAACGTCGTCGTAATCGTCCGAAAGGTATATGTCTATCGCGTTATCGCGGTCGGGGCGCTTCAGCGAGTCCAGAAACTCAAGCTCCCTCACGCGCTCGCTCGCGCGAAGCTGCCACAGATCCGCCTTGTTTCCCGCAAGGCGCGTGCAGTGTATGCGCGACTGCTGACCCGCGCCCACGCCTATCGCCTGACCGTCGAACGCGTAGCACACGGAGTTCGACTGCGTGTATTTGAGCGTTATGAGCGCGATTTTAAGGTCGCGTTTCTGCGCGTCGGTCAGCGAACGGTTTAGCGTCACGATGTTTGTAAACATTTCGTCGGTCACTCTGATGTCGTTTCTGCCCTGCTCGAAAGTCACGCCGTAGCACATTTTGCGCTCAATGGGTTCGGGCGCGTATTCGGGGTCTATCTGCAACACGTTGTACGCGCCGCCGCGCTTGTTTAAGAGAATCTCCAAAGCCGAGTCGGTATACGAAGGCGCAATGACTCCGTCCGAAACCTCACGCGACAACAGTTTCGCGGTCGACGCGTCGCATTCGTCTGACAGTATCGCGAAATCGCCGAACGACGACATGCGGTCTGCGCCGCGCGCGCGGGCATACGCGCAGGCCAACGGCGACAGGCGTTCGCGCTTGCCTATGAAGTACATTTCACGCAGGCAGTCGTTCAATTCAAGGCCGATAGCCGCGCCGGCGGGGCTTACGTGCTTAAACGACGCGGCGGCGGGCAAGCCGCAGGCGGCGCGCAGTTCGCGCGCGAGCTGATAGCCGTTGAGCGCGTCCAGCAGGTTTATATAGCCGGGTTTTCCGCACAGAACCTTTATGGGCAGCTCTTTTCCGTTCTCCATGAACACGCGCGCGGGCTTCTGGTTCGGATTGCAGCCGTATTTCAAAGGCATTTCACAGGGCATAGTAATATCCTCCGTCAGTCTCCGAATTTGTTTATTATGCGGGTTTGGGTTTCGCCGCCGATAAGGTCGCGCGTCTCCGCCCACAGAGCCACGCGGTTTTCGGCGTTGAGCGCGTTCCATATGCCGTCGGACAAACCGTCGATGTCGCCTGAGAAAACAACGCGCTCCGGCTCTCCCGAAAACGCGGGCAGCGGGTTTCCGTCGCCTAAGTATGTGTGCAGAAAAACGCCCGTTCCCGCCTCGAACGCGTCGTAGTGAAAATACAAGCGCTGCGCCGCGCCGCCTTGCGGGTCGCACGGCTTCACATAGCCGAGCCACGCCGAAAAATCGGAGTTTTCAAAAGTCGCCATAAGGCTTATGCGCGGCGTGAAGTTGGGCGCGTCCGGCTCGAACGTGCGCGTCTCAAGCGCGTCTATGAAAGTTTTGCCGTTCTTGATATAATCGTATACGGTGTCCGTCTGGTCGCCGTTTGTGACTATCGTTTTATCGCCAATGCGGCGCACGGGCGCGTATATTATAAGAGACGGGTCGCGCAGCTTGCTTTCGTCGTATGCGCGCGTCCGTATGCCGTCGTCCGTCAGAGTGAACACGCGGTTGCGGCTGTTCTCGCTGCGCCCCATTATGAAGTACGCAAGCGCGCAGGATTTTCCGTCGCCCGATTTGCCTATGAATATGCCGCGCCCGGGGTATGCGGTTTGACCGACTGACTCGAATATCGTTTTCATATGACACGCCTTTCGCATATTTCTTTCGCGATTTTTTCGACGCATTCGGGAAGTATGACGTGCTCCGCCTCGCTCATGACGCGCTTTTGAAGCGTTTCGGGCGTGTCTCCGGGCAGCACCGCGACGGCCTTCTGCGCGATTATTTCGCCGCCGTCGGGTATGCCGTTTACATAGTGAACAGTCGCGCCCGTCACCTTCACGCCGCGCGCGAGCGCCGACTCGTGCACCTTTAGCCCGTAAAACCCCTTGCCGCAGAACGACGGTATGAGCGACGGGTGCACGTTTATAATGCGGCCGCCGAACGAATCGATGAAATCGGGCGACAGTATCGTGAGAAAGCCCGCCAGCACAATAAGGTCGATATTATACGATTTCATATATTCGAGCAGCCTGCGCTCGACATGCGCCTTCGTTTCGCCCTCGCCGCGCTCGCATACGAGCGCGGGAATGCCCGCGTTCTTCGCGCGCTCAAGCGCGTATACGCCGCGCCTGACGCTCGCGACCAGCGCGATTTCGGCGTGCGGCAAAAGCCCGTTGGCTTTGGCATCTATTATCGCCTGCAAATTCGTGCCGCCGCCGCTCACGAACACCGCGACTTTGGCGCTCATGAGAGTATCACGCGCGATTCATCGCTCGCATCTACCTGCCCCAGCGCGTAGGCGCGTTCGCCCGCTTCATTAAGCGCGCGGATAGCCGCGTCGGCCTTGTCGGGGCTTGCTATGACAACCATTCCGACGCCCATGTTGAACGTGTTGAACATGTCGCGCGCGGGAATGTCGCCAAGGCGCATTATATAAGGGAATATCGGCGGCGTTTCGACGGCCTTTACGTCTATGACGGCAGCCATGTTTTTGGGAAGCGCGCGCGGTATGTTTTCGAAAAAGCCGCCTCCCGTGATGTTCGCGCACGACTTTATGAGCGCGCGTTCAGTGAGCGCGAGTATCGGGTTTACATATATCTTCGTGGGCGTGAGCAGGCATTCGCCGAGCGTTTCGCCAAGCTCCGGCACATACGCGCCGAGGTCGCGGTCTTCGACCGACAGCGCCTTTCTGACGAGCGAGAAGCCGTTCGAGTGCAGCCCGCTCGACGCTATCGCGATTATAACGTCTCCGGCGGCTACGTTTTCAGGGTCGAGCATCGATTCTTTGTCGACCGCGCCCGTCGCGAAGCCCGCCAAATCGTATTCGCCCGAAGAGTACACGCCGGGCATTTCGGCGGTCTCTCCGCCTATAAGCGCGCAGCCCGCCCTGACGCAGCCCTCCGCCACGCCCGAAACTATGCGCGCCACCTTTTCGGGCACGTTTTTGTCGAGCGCGATATAGTCCAGGAAATAAAGGGGCTTAGCGCCGAGGCACGCTATGTCGTTTACGCACATGGCGACCAAGTCAATGCCCACGGTGTCGTGTTTGTCCATCTGAAACGCGATTTTGAGCTTCGTGCCCACGCCGTCAGCGCCCGACACGAGCACGGGGCGCTTCATGCCCGTGAAGTCGGGCTCGAACAGCCCGCCGAAGCCGCCCAAACCGCCGAGCACGCCCTTCACGCGGGTGCGCTCTATATGCGATTTCATGAGTTCCACGGCCTTATAGCCCGCCGTCACGTCTACGCCCGCCGCCCTGTAGCTTTCGGAATGGCTGTTCATTCGTCATTTCCCTCCGTAATGCCGCGCTCGAATTTGGTTTTGAAGGCGTGCGTGGGCTTTTCACACGGGTATACACCCGTGAAGCAGCCCGTGCAGAAGCCGAGCGTGTGCTCCGCTATCTTTTCGGCGTTCTCAACGCGCATGAAGCCCAGAGAATCAACGCCTATGATGTCTTTTATCTCGTCAACAGTGTGGTTGTGCGCTATCAGCTTATCGCACGAGTCGATGTCAGTTCCGAAATAGCACGGAAACCTGAACGGCGGCGCGGCGGAGCGCATATGCACCTCGGTCGCGCCCGCGTCGCGCAACAGCTTCACGATATGCGCGCTGGTCGTGCCGCGCACGATCGAGTCGTCAACGAGCACGACGCGCTTGCCCGAAACCACGTCGGGCACGGGGTTCAGTTTTATGCGAACCTTGTCCTCGCGGTCGGACTGCGTGGGCTGTATGAACGTTCTGCCAATATACTTGTTCTTTATGAAGCCTATGCCGTAGGGTATGCCCGACTGCTGAGCATAGCCTATAGCCGCGTCTATGCCCGAATCGGGCACGCCTATTACGACGTCCGCCTGCACAGGGTGGTCGAGCGCCAGAAACGCGCCCGCGCGTTTGCGCGCGGAGTGGACGCCGCTTGAGTCTATTATGCTGTCGGGGCGCGCGAAATAGATATATTCGAACACGCAGGTGCTCTTGGGGCGCGATCCGACGTGCGATTTATCGCAGCGCATACCGTTTTTGTCGACAATTACGATTTCGCCCGGCTCTACGTCGCGCAAAAACGTCGCGCCGATCGAGTCGAGCGCGCAGCTTTCCGACGCGAATATGACGCTATCGCCCTTCACGCCTATGCACAGCGGCCGGAAGCCGAACGGATCGCGGGCGGCTATCAGCTTTGTGGACGACATTACGACGAGCGAATACGAGCCCTTCAAAACGTCCATCGAGCGCGAGATCGCTTCTTCAATAGACGACGATCTGAGCCTTTCGCGTATTATCGCGTATGATATGACTTCGGTGTCGCCGGTCGTGTGGAAAATGCTGCCCGCAAGCTCCAGTTCCTCGCGCAGTTCGTATGCGTTCGTCAAAGCCCCGTTGTGGGCGAGCGCCATAAGCCCCTTTATGTGGTTTACGGTGATAGGCTGCGCGTTCTGGCGCGGGTGAATGCCGGTCGTTCCGTATCTTACGTGCCCAACAGCCATTTCGCCGCTTCCGAGCGACTCTATGGCGTCGCGCGTGAACACGTCGTTCACCAAGCCCGCGTCCTTATGGCTGCGCAAAAGTCCGCCGCGGTTCACAACAATGCCGCAGCTCTCCTGCCCCCTGTGCTGAAGCGCGAACAGCGCGTAGTAGCAGGCTTTCGCAACGTCCATGCCGTCTTTTGAGTATATGCCGAAAACGCCGCATTCCTCGTGAAGGCTCATTTCGCGCCTCCCGCAACCCTGCGCATTATCTCTTTGTAAGCGCCCTCGACGTTGCCCAGATCGCGCCTGAAGCGGTCTTTGTCGAGCTTTTCACGGGTTTCTGAATCCCAGAAGCGGCAGGTGTCGGGCGAAATCTCGTCCGCCAACACTATTTCGCCGTTCGGAAGCCTGCCGAACTCGAGCTTGAAATCGACAAGCAGTATGTCAAGGCGCAGAAAATAGGCTTTCATCAGCTCGTTTATTCTAAGCGCCATCGAGCGAATTTCGTCTATTTCAGCTTTTGTCGCGAGTGAAAGCGCTATGGCGTGCGAGTCGTTTATGAGCGGATCGCCCAGCGCGTCGTTTTTGTATGAAAACTCGGTGGTGGGTTCGGAAAACTCGATGCCCTCGGAAACGCCGTAGCGCTTGGAGAAAGAACCCGCGGATATGTTTCTGACGATGACTTCCAGAGGCACGATAGACACGCGCTTAACGACGGTATCGCGCGGGCTAAGCTCCTCAACAAAATGCGTTTTCACTCCGTTTTCCGAAAGATAGCGCATCATTATGTTGCTGACGCGGTTGTTTATTTCGCCCTTGCCGACGATTTCGCCCTTTTTAAGCCCGTTGAACGCGGTCGCGTCGTCCTTATACGAGACGATCAAAAAATCCGGGTCGCTTGTTTCAAAAACCTTTTTCGCTTTGCCCTCGTATAAAAGATTGGTCTTTTCCATGTTCACATATCCTCTCCGCCGTATGATTCGTTGAGCCTGAACTTATTGTCCGCGATCTCCGCCTTTTCGTGGGCCGAGCGCTTCGCGTTTTCAAGCGCGGAAGCCAGCGCCGCGTCTCCGAGCGCCAATATCTGGCACGCGAGTATCGCGGCGTTTTTAGCGCCGTCGATGGCGACCGTCGCGACAGGCACGCCCGACGGCATTTGCACGGTAGACAAAAGCGCGTCCATGCCGTCGAGGGAAGTCGACTTCACGGGCACGCCTATGACCGGGAGTATCGTGTTCGCGGCGAGCGCGCCCGCGAGGTGCGCCGCCTTGCCTGCGAAAGCTATCAGAACGCCGAAGCCCGAACCCGCCGCGCTTTCGGCGAACGCTTTCGCCTTTTCGGGAGTGCGGTGCGCGCTTATGACGCGCGTTTCAAACGGCACGCGATACTCCCTGAGCGTTTTCGCCGCCTCCGAAGCGACATTCCAGTCGCTGTCACTGCCCATAATGAGCGCAATCTTTTTCATATGCCCTCCAATAATCCGAACATTAAAAAAGAAACATAGCTTGATTCTATGCTTTTTTCTGAACATTGTCAATGAATTTCGTGTAATTGTACGTTAAATCATGCGCTCCTGCTTCACCTTGACGTCTATCACGTGGCGTTTGGCAAGCTCCGCGCGCACGTCGTCCGGGGTTATGTCGGTCTGCGCCATGAGCACGAGCGAGTGATACATGAGATCGGCAAGCTCGTATATGCACTCGTCGCGGCCGTTTTTCGCGCCTATTATGACCTCGGTGGCTTCCTCGCCTATCTTTTTGAGTATCTTGTCCAAGCCTTTGTTGAACAGATACGTCGTATACGAACCTTCGGGCAATTCGCGCTTGCGCTGCGTGATAAGCCCGTACAGCTTGTCAATTGAAAACGCGTCCGCGCCCGAATCGCCCGCGACGGGCTTGAAGAAACACGACTTTTCGCCGGTGTGGCAGGTCGGGCCGTCGGGATTGGCGCGAACTAGCAGCGCGTCGGAATCGCAGTCCGCCGTAACGGACACAAGGCGCAGAAAGTTTCCGCTGGTCTCGCCCTTCACCCACAGGCGCTTGCGCGAGCGCGAATAGAAGCACACCAGCCCGTTTTTAATGGTTGACTCAAGGCTTTCGGCGTTCATATAGCCGAGCATAAGCACGTCGCCGCTTTTCGCGTCTGCGACGATGGCGGGAATAAGCCCGTTTTCGTCGAATTTAAGCTCGTTAATGTTCAGCATTTACTGAAACCCTCCTTACAGGCACGCCCGACGCGGATAATTTTTCTTTGAGCGCCGAAATGTCGACGGTTTTCGAGTGGAATATGCTCGCGGCGAGACCCGCGTCAACGTTCGGCACGGTTTTGAACAGCGTAATAAAGTCGTCGATGTTGCCCGCGCCGCCGCTCGCGACGACGGGTATTTTGATGTTTTCGGATATGGCAGCGAGCATTTCTATGTCGAACCCGCGCTTCACGCCGTCCGCGTCGATGCTGTTCACTACGATTTCGCCCGCGCCCTCGTTATATCCGCGCTTCGCCCATTCGACGGCGTCTATGCCCGTATCGTCGCGGCCGCCCCTCGCGAACACGCGGAACGCGCCGTCGACGCGCTTTACGTCCATGGACAAAACGACGCACTGAGAGCCGAAGCGCTGAGCCGCCGCGCCTATGATTTCGGGCGTTTTGATTGCCGACGTGTTCACGCTCACCTTGTCCGCGCCGTTTTTGAGCGCGGAATCGAAATCATCAAGCCCGCGCACGCCGCCGCCCACCGTGAGCGGTATGAACACGCTGCCCGCGACTGATCGCAAAACGTCTAAAAACATGCCGCGCGACTCGTATGTCGCGTATATATCGTAGAAAACAAGCTCGTCAGCGCCCGCGCCGTTATAGTACGCGGCGAGCGCGACCGGGTCGTCCACGTCTTTCAACTCCTGAAAGTTTACGCCCTTCACGACCCTGCCGTGCTTTATGTCCAGACACGGTATAATTCGTTTTGTAAGCATTCACTCGCCCTCCGAGATTTTAAGCGCGTCCGAAAGCGAGAACGCGCCCTCGTACAGAGCGCGGCCGAGTATCGCCCCGCGCACATTCGCCGCTTTCAGATTTTGTATGTCGGAAAGAACCGTAATTCCGCCCGACGCGATTATATCAATGCTCGTGCTTTCGGACATCTCCCGATACGCCTGCGCGTCTATTCCGCTCATAGCGCCGTCGCGCGAAATGTCGGTGTATATGACGGTTGACACGCCGATTCGCTCGATGTCTTTCATAAAATCGCGCGTTCTGACGTTCGCCGTCTCAAGCCAGCCGCGCGTCGCCACGAATCCGGAGCGCGAGTCCACGCCCACGGCGATTTTGTCTTTGTATATTCCGACCGCTCTTTCCAAAAACGCGCGGTCTTCCAACGCGGCCGTTCCGAGTATGACGCGCGACGCGCCCGTGTCAATATAGCGCCCGACGGTGTCAATATCGCGTATGCCGCCGCCCACCTGCGCAAACGCGCCTTTGAGCGCCAGAATGCTCGCTATGACGTCGAAATTTTCGCAAACGCCATTCTTCGCGCCGTTCAGATCGACTATGTGCAGGCATTTCGCGCCGTCCGATATGAATCTGCGGGCGACGTTTACGGGGCTTTGGTCGTACACGGTCTTTTTCGAATAGTCGCCGCGCAGCAGCCGCACGCAGCGCCCGTCGCATATGTCTATCGCCGGAAACAAAAGCAACTCAATTCACCTCCGAGAACGCCTTAAGCATTTGAAGCCCTACAGCGCCGCTCTTTTCGGGGTGAAACTGGCAGCCGAACACGTTCCCAAAGGATACGATCCCCGCGACATTCGCGCCGCCGTATTCGGAATATGCGCGCAGGCTGCCAACAATGTTTGACGCCATGAACGAATGCACGTAATACACGAAGTCGCCGTTTTTGACGTTTTTAGTGAGCGCGCAGGGGCTTACGATATTAAGGCTGTTCCAGCCCATGTGCGGTATTTTCACGCTTGCCGACACGTTTTCGGAAAGCGGGCGCACGTCGCCTTTCAAAAGCGAAAGCCCCGCGTGAACGCCGAATTCATAGCTTTTTTCAAACAACAATTGCATACCCAGACACACGCCGAGCAGCGGAACGCCCGCTTTCGCGCGGCGGATTACGGCGTCCGCAAGCCCCGACGCGTTCAGCTTGTCCATAGCCGCGCCGAACGCGCCCACGCCCGGCAGCACGAGCCTGTCGGCGTTCATGACGTCCGAGGGCGAATCCGCGATTTTTGTCTCGACTTTCAAGGCGGCGAACGCGGAGCATATAGAATACAGGTTGCCCGCGCCGTAGTCGATTATCGCCGTCAAGCCATCGCCCCCTTCGTGCTCGGCACGTCGTTCGGGGCGGACGGGTCTATTGAAAGCGCCTCGCGCAGGGCGCGCGCGAACGCCTTGAACGCCGCCTCGATTATGTGATGCGTGTTCGCGCCCGCGAGTTTGCGTATGTGCACGGTCGAGCGGGCGTTATAGGCGAACGCGCGCATGAACTCCGCGACCAGCTCCGTGTCGAAATCGCCCACCTTGGGCGGCAGCTCGCCCAGATCGAGCGAGACATACGCGCGCGCTCCGAAATCAACAACGCACACGACCAGAGCGTCGTCCATCGGAAGTATAATGTCGCCGTAGCGGCGAATGCCGCGGCAATCGGCGGCGGCGCGCAGAAAAGCCGCGCCCAGCGCGATGCCCGCGTCCTCGACGGTGTGGTGAAAGTCGACGCGCGTGTCGCCCTCGCATCTGAAATAAAGGTCGAATCGCCCGTGGGCGGCGAACAGGTCGAGCATGTGGTCGAAAAAGCCTATGCCAGTGCTTATGTCGCGCTCGCCCGCGCCGTCTATATTGAGCCGCGCCGCGATCTTCGTTTCGGCGGTTTCGCGCGATATTTCAGCGTTTCTCATTTTACAGAGCCTCCCAGCTTCAAAACGTACTCGGTTTTGTCTATAAACTCGTCCATCTGCGAATCCGAGCCTATCGAAACGCGCAGGTATTCGCCAGCCCTGCCGCCCGGAAAATGGCGCGTCAGCACGCCTACGCTCCGCAATTTTTCGTATATGTATCCGGCGGGCGCGCTTTCGTGCGAGCAGAACACAAAATTCGCGCGCGAGTCGGTCAGGCGGAAGCCCAGCCCGCGCAGGCGGCGCGACACGTTTTCGCGCGTCAAGACGATTTTTCGGCGGCATTCGACGAAGTATTCCTCGTCGCCGAGAGCCGCGACCGCCGCCGCCGCGGACAGGCTGTTTATGTTGTACGGGTGAAACGACATTCGGATTTTTTGAAGGTCGGCAATTAGTTCCTCGTTTCCGACGGCGTAGCCGATCCTCGCTCCCGCCATGTTCCACGCCTTCGAAAACGTGCCCACGACCAGCAGTCGGTCGTACAGTTTCGTAAGCGGCGCGCAGCTCTCGCCGCCAAATTCGATATACGCCTCGTCCACGATTACAAGGCTGTTCGGGTTTGAAACGAGCAGGCGCTCAATATCGCTTAAACAGATATATTCGCCCGTGGGCGCGTTCGGGTTCGCGAGTATTATCGCGGTGTTCAAATTCCGATAGTCGTTCACCCTGATTTTGAGCGAGTCGTCGAGCGGCACGACGCGGTAGTCGACCGAGAACAAGCGCGAAAGCACCGTATAGAAGCCGTATGTCAAATCGGGCGCGGTGAATCCGTTTTCGGAAAACGCGAGCATACAGAACGCCAGCATTTCGTCGCTGCCGTTGGAGGCGAGCACGCACTTTTCGGACACTCCGAAGCGCTTTGAAAGCGCCGACAACAAAGCGGATAGCGACGGGTCGGAATACAGGTTAAGCCTTTCGGCTTCGCCGCCCGAAACCGCCGCAATCACCGCGGGCGACGGCGGATACGGCGACTCGTTCGTATTGAG
The DNA here is from genome assembly GCA_964453505.1 of uncultured Oscillospiraceae bacterium. Lineage (GTDB taxonomy): Bacteria > Bacillota > Clostridia > Christensenellales > Aristaeellaceae > CAYVPJ01. The sequence goes on from CAYVPJ010000038.1 coordinate 13,176, forward strand.
CTTTAAAAGCGCGCGGTCTTTGGGCTGTTCTCCGGGCGCATACGGGGCGATGTCCTTATATCGGCTCGACAAAAAACGGCTCATTTCGCGCGCTCACCCCTTATGAGCGAACTGCGCGCGTGAGCTTCAAGCCCCTCGCGCCGCGCAAAGTCGGCGACGCGCGCGTTTATGCTTAGCAGCGCGTCCTCAGTATAGCACAGATACGACGACTTTTTGATGAAATCGTCAACCGAAAGCGGCGAGAAGAACCGCGCTCCGCCGCCCGTGGGCAGCACGTGATTCGTGCCCGCCATGTAATCGGCGAGTGATTCGGGCGTGTAGCCGCCCAGAAACACGCTTCCGGCGGAGGTCACGCTCCCGATGTATGAAAGCGGGTCTTTCACGCATATTTCCAAGTGCTCAGGCGCGTAGGCGTTCGAAGCCGCCAACGCGGAGGGAATGTCTGCGACCAGATAAACGCGCCCGTTTTCGTCTATCGACCGACGCGCGATCTCATAGCGCGGAAGCGCGTTCAGTTGGCGCTCGACTTCCGAAACGACGCTCTCGGCGAGGTCGCGCGAATCGGTTATGAGTATGGCGCTCGCCATAGGGTCGTGCTCCGCCTGCGAAAGCATGTCGGCGGCTACGAACGCAGGGTTCGCGAAACCGTCGGCGATTATCAGTATCTCGCTCGGCCCGGCTATCATGTCGATGCCCACGTCTCCGTATACCAGCTTTTTGGCGAGAGTCATATATATGTTGCCCGGCCCCACGATTTTGTCGACGGGGCGCACGCTTTGAGTGCCGTAGGCTAACGCGGCGACGGCCTGCGCGCCGCCCATTTTGTATATCTCGTCAACGCCCGCCACGCTCGCGGCGGCGAGCAGGCAGTCGGAGACGCTGCCGTCGCGCCCCGCGGGCGTGGCTATCGCGCGGCGGCGCACGCCCGCGATTTCGGCGGGAATCATTGTCATCAAGACAGACGACGGGTACGCCGCCGTGCCGCCCGGAATGTACGCGCCCACGCTGTCAAGCGGCGAGACCTTCACGCCCATTACAGTGCCGTCGCTTCTCTTTATCTCATAGCCGCTTCTCTTTTGGGCGGCGTGAAACTCCGTTATGTTGCGCTTCGCGATCTCGAGCGTTTTGATGAAATCCGCGTCCACGCGCGAAAGCGCCGACTCTATTTCGGCGTCCGACACGCGCAGCGTTTCAAGCGACGGCGCGTCGAATCTGCGCGTGTATTTAAGCAGCGCCGCGTCGCTGTTTTTTCGGACGTCGTCTACTATCGCGCGCACGGTATCGTATATTTCGCTTGGATATTCCGCGCGGCGGAAGCGCGAAAGCCCCTCGGCGCCCTCGGTTATTTTAAGCATCACAATACCCCCTTCAAGGCGTTCAGCATGTCGTTGAGTTCCGCGCTCTTGAATTTGCCCGCCGCCTTGTTGGCTATCAGGCGGGCGCTGACGGGCGCGACTTCGCTTATGACGGTAAGCCCGTTCTCTTTAAGCGTTCTGCCCGTTTCCACTATGTCTAGTATCACGTCGGAAAGCCCCAATATGGGCGCTAACTCGATAGAGCCGTTCAGGGCTATGACCTCTATGTCGCGCCTGCGCGACGCGAAGTATTCGCGGGCTATGTTCGGATATTTTGTCGCGACGCGCAAAAGTTTCAGGCGGTTATCGCGAAAATCGGATTTCGCGGCGACGGCCAAACGGCATTTGCCCACGCCGAGATCGAGCAGCTCGTACACGTCGCAGAAGCGCTCGCCGAGCACGTCGGAACCCACTACGCCCGCGTCCGCCACGCCGTACTCGACGTATATCGCCACGTCGGAGGGTTTCACCAAGAAAAAACTCGCGAGGCCGTTTTCGTCGGGAATCACGAGCCGCCTGTCGTCGCCGGCGGTCGGCGCGATGGAGTAGCCCGCCTTGTCGAACAGCTTCGAGACGTCCGTTCCCAAACGTCCCTTGGGCAGAGCGATATTCAGCATCAGTCCACCTCCGCGACGGCAGCGTAGCCGTTTTTGTCGCATTTATACGATTCGACCCTGACGCGCATACCGTTTATGCGCATGAGCGCCGCGCGCGCGATCACGCCGGGCGCGTCGGAGTCGTTTTTATATGTGAGCAGCACGTCCGAACCGTCGGGACGCGCGTCGCTCAGCGGTATGTCGTTTAAGTATACGGCGAAGCCCAGCGCGCCCACGCCGCATTTGAGTTTGTCGGTAAGCCCGTCGTAGCGCCCGCCGGAGAGCACCGCCCTGTGGGAAGCGCGCACATAGCCGCAGAACAGCACGCCCGTGTAGTATTTCAGATTGCCAGATATTGAAAAATCGAGCCGCGCGCCCACGCGCGGGTTTGAAAGACCCGAACCGAGTATAGAAAGCTCGTCTGCGGCGGACTGCATTTCGTCGCAGTCGGCAAACCTTTTCAGCACGCTCAAACCTTCAGAAAAATCGCCTGAGAGCGCCGAGAGCGCGGTTATGCGCTCGGCGCGCGAACCGCCAATGTCGGCGTTCGAAAGCGCCGCCGCGAGCGCGCCCGAGTTTTTCGAGCTGAGAGCCGAAAGTATCGCCGTCTTAGCGCCCCCGCTCACGCCGTTCAGGGCGGCGCTCAAATAACCCATATGCGAAAAATCCATTACCGCCGAATCGGAGATCGCGGCGAGACTGTCGACAGCCAACGACGCGACTTCCAGCGTCTGCACGCGGTCTATCTCGCCCAGCGACTCGAGTCCCATCTGGCGTATCTCGCGGTATTCCTGCGTGCGCGCGTCCAAGCGGTACACGCTTTCGCAGTAATACAGCTTTTCGCCGCGCTCGCGCGTCGCCCGCGAGCCTTTCACAATCGAAAGCGTCACGTCTGGCTTCAGCGCGAGCAGGCGGCCCGACAGGTCTGAAAACGCGATGACGTATTCGCTCGACAGAAAATCGCGGTTTTCAAGGTAGAGCGAATACTCCTCAAACTTGCGCATTTTGTATTCGCGAAAGCCCGCGCCCTCGTACAGAGAGGCGAGCGAGCGCAGCAGATCGCGTTCGTTCACAGTTCGTCAACTCCCATGCTAACGCATTAGCGTGCTAATGCGTTAGATTATAACACCGCACTATTCGGTTGTCAACGCCCGCAGAGCGTTATTTTTTGAGAGGCTGAGGTGAAAAGAATTTGTTCGCGGCGTATACGAACTCGGTCGATATGAACTCTATAGCGCCCTTCGCCACGTCGGTGTTCAAACCTACTATGTCGAAACCGTGGAAACAGCCCGGAAATATGCGTATGCGCGCTTCAACGCCCGCTTCTTTCAGAAGGTTTATGTATGAAACCGTTTCGTCCATGAACATGTCTATGCCGCCCACGAACGTGGCGGCGGGGGGCATACCGCTCAAATCGCGGCAGCGGGCGGGCGCGGCGTATATGGGCACGTCCTTCTGCCCGTAGAGGTCGCCCAGATACAGCCGCCACGCGCATTCGTTCGACTTCGCGTTCCACACGGGCGCGTCGTTTTCGCGCGCGGCGGGCGTCGCCATGCGGTCGTCGAGCATAGGATAAAGCGGCATATGAAACGCGACCGATATTTCGCCCCTGTCGCGCGCGAGCAGGCACACGGCGGCGGTCAGCCCGCCGCCCGCGCTGTCGCCGCCCACGAAGAGCTGGTCACTGCGCGCGGAGTAGTCTGCCGCGTGGTTGCGCATCCATTCGAGCGCCAAATACGCGTCGTCAACGGCGGCGGGGTATGGTTTTTCGAGCGAAAGCCTGTAATCGGGCGCGACTACTACGCCCGCGCCTTCCGATATGAACCTCTCTATGAACAAAAAATCCATTTCGGGCGAGCCTATCGCGTAGCCGCCGCCGTGCAGCCACAGAAGCGCGGGCGCGTTCTCACGACGCTCGCGACCCGTTATGACGAGCGTGCGCATGAAAGTGCCGTCGGGGCGCGAAAGGTTCAGAAACTCGCACTCGGTGTGCCTGCCCTGCCAGCGCCCGTTGAACAGGCGCGCCGACATTTTGTTAGCCCACCTGAACTTGGCGGGGGTGTAGTACGGCATCAGAAACCGCGCGGCCGTGCCTATCAGCCTCAGGCGGGGGTGCATAAGCTCTTTCTTAATAACTCGCATTGACGCTCCGTAATATTGTTTTTATGTTATAATACCACATGCGAACCGCATTTGCCATCATATGTAAAGAAATACTTAAAGTTTACGCCGGGGCTGTGAAAAGCCCCGGCGCTATCTGAATAGGTTTTAGCTCATTTTATGACCGCGAGGGCGTAAGCCTGCGCCGGAATTGAGCGCGTGAGCTTGCCGTCGTATAAAACCTTCACGCTCTCGCCCTCTGAGACGGTCGCGTCGGAGACGATTTTATACAGCGCGGAAGTTACGGTTTTGAGCAGGAAGCCGTCGGAGTCGGGCGAGTACACAGTTCCCTCGATAGAAAACGTGTCGACTTTGAGCGCGTTCACCTTCGCGGGGAGCGACAGCATGACGGCGTTCGAGTGATACACGGTGACGGGCGAACCTATCGCGACGAAATCGCGCGCGTTTTCAAGAGTTACGATCACTTCGCCCATCTGGTCGCTTATGACGGTGAACGAGCCGTCCTCGACTTCGGAGCACACGCCCGTGAGCGTATACACGCTTACTTCGGTCGCGGTAATCTGCGGCGGCAGAGAGCGGGTCATCATGCCCGAATAGCTTACAAAAACATACATGCCGACTTCAAGCGCGTCGACGCCTACTATCGTCATATCCTGCGCCTTGTGGGCGATGACATAGCCCGCTTCGCCGCGGTCTATCAGTATGTCAGCGTCGGTTATGTCCGCGATAACGCCGCCGATGGGTTCGATGGCGGGCTGCTCGGCATACGCGCAGGCAAGCGCCAAAACGGCCGTCAGTAAAAGAGCGAATAGTTTCTTCATTTGTTTATCTCCTCATATTGTGTATTGTACGTACACCTATATGACGGAAATAAACTACGTTTGTTCCTTAGCGCATGTTAAAACCCCGCGGCGCGCAGGCAGCGGGGTTTTGCATTTTATCAGGCGAGCATGTCGAGCAGCAGCTTTATCGAATCCTTCGCGTCGCCCGCCATGAACACGGTTTTCGGGTCGGTGTAGAGCGGGTTCGGAACGCCCGCGTAGCCGGGTCTGTCGTCCATATTGCATATCACCAAGCATTTCGTGTTCGCCACGTCGAGCACGGGCATACCGTATATGGGCGTGCCCTCGGCGGTGTTCGCGGCAGGGTTTATGGTGTCGTTCGCGCCTACCGCGATAGCCAAGTCGCACGACGCGAAATCGGGGTTTATGTCGTCCATTTCAAACAGCATGTCATATGGCACGTCAGCTTCGCACAAGAGCACGTTCATATGACCGGGCATACGCCCCGCGACCGGGTGTATAGCGAACCTGACAAGCGCGCCGCGCGACTGGAACATGTCGGTCAGGCGCTTGACGTCGTGCTGAGCCTGAGAGAGCGCCATGCCGTAGCCCGGAACGATTATGACGTTCTTGGCGTTTGCGACGATCTCGCGCAGGTCGGGCTTCGGCTCTTCGACGGGCGTTTCGGAAGTAATTTCCGAAGGCTCTTCGGGCGATTCGGGAACGGCGTCGGGCGCGGGTTTCAGGTCGGTTTTCTCGGCGGCTTCGGGCTTTGCGGGCGCGGCAGCCGCTCTGCCTATCAATATGGCGAACAGCTTGCGGTTCATCGCCTTGCACATTATCTGCGTGAGCAACAGTCCCGACGCGCCCACAATACCGCCCATGCATATGAGCACGGGATTGCCGACCGCTATGCCCGCGATGCCGCCCGCCACGCCGCTCAGCGAATTGAGCAGCGATATTGTTATAGGCATATCCGCGCCGCCCACGCGAATGGCGAACGCGCAGCCGAACGCCGCCGACACGAGCAGCAGCAGAACGGGCGTCACTGATTTGGCGAAGCAGCACAGAACGAGCATTATAAGCGCCAGCACCGCGCATATAGGCGTGTGCCACTTGATCTCGACGCTCTTTTGAGGCAGCATTCGCGCAAGCTTGCCCGCCGCGACCAGACTGCCCGTCAGCGTTATCATGCCTATCGCGAGCGCCAGCGCCGCCGAAACGGCGTTGAAAGCGTCCGCGTCCGAGCGGTTCATGAGCACGGCGACGGACACGAGCGCGCTCGAAAGTCCGCCCAAGCCGTTGAGCAGCGCGACCGCCTGCGGCATTTGAAGCATAGTGACCCTGCCCGCCGCCCATATCGCGGGCACGCTCGCGCCGACGATGACGAGCATAGGCGCGAGAACCTTCGCGTCCAAGGGTCTCAAGAGTTCGAGTATAATCATGAATACGGCGCACGCGGCGCTTAAGAGGTTTCCGCCGCGCGCGGTTTCAACCTTGCTCATGCGCTTTATGCCCACGAGCACGCCCAATATGAGTATGCAGCCGAATGTATAATATACGTAATCAACCACGCGGCCCATCCTCCTTCTTGTCGAACATGCGCAGTATGCGGTTAGTCAGGCAGAAGCCGCCCGCGACGTTTATCATCGCGAGCACGACCGCGACGCAGCATAACACCGTTATAAACGCATTGTCAGTGACCGCAATCGCGGCGAGCGCGCCCAGCACCGTTATGCCCGAAAGCGCGTTCATGCCGCTCATAAGCGGCGTGTGCAATATCGACGGCACGGCGCGTATCAGAAAATAGCCTATGACCGCGGAAGCTATGAACAAAGCGACCGACACTAGCGGGTTCATGCCCTACCTCCTATAGCCTCCAAAGCGCCTTTATGCACGAGACGGCCGTCGATCGTCGTGAGTATGCCCTTGACGATGTCGTCGTCGGGGTCGAGCTTGAGTTCGCAGTTCGGGGCTAAGTATTTTACCAGATAATACATGTTGTTGGCGAACATCCACGTCGAGCTTTCGGGAAGCATACCGGGAATGTTCTTTATGCCCTCGATTGTCACGCCCTCGCGGACGGCGGTCTCGCCGGGCACGGTGAGCGCGCAGTTGCCGCCCTGATCGACGGAAATGTCGACAATGACCGCGCCGGGCTTCATCGAGGCGACCATTTCTTTAGTCAATATAACGGGCGCGAGACGGCTGGGCACGAGCGCCGAGCAGAATATGATGTCCATCTGCTTTATGCTTTCCGCCAAGGAAGCGCGCTCGACCGCCAGCCACTCCTCGCTCAGGGCGTTCGCGTAGCCGCCCGCGCCTACGGCGACTTCGGCGGGCACGCCGGTGTCTATGACCTTCGCGCCCAGGCTCTTAGCCTGCTCGGCCGCGTCGGGGCGAATGTCGGCGGCGTGTATCACGCAGCCCAAGCGCTTCGCCGTCGCGAGCGCCTGCAAGCCCGCAACGCCCGTGCCTATTACGAGCGCGTTCACGGGCTTTATCATGCCGACCGCGCAGAATATCTGCGGGGCGAACCTGCCCAGATCGTTCGCGGCGATGAGTATGCCCTTGTAGCCCGCGCAAGTGGACATACTGGTCAGCGCGTCCATCTTCTGGGCGCGGGATATGCGCGGCACGCCGTCGAGAGTGAGCGATATAACGCCCTTCGCGGCGAGCTTTTTGACCATATCGTGATTGACGGGCGAGGCGGGGTGAATGAACGTTATCAGGCACTGACCCGCGTGCATCATGTCGACCTCGTGCATACCGAGCTTATCGTTATACAAAGGCTCTTTGACCTTGAGTATCAATTCGGCTCTGTCGTATATCTCCTTCGCGCACTCCACTATCTCAGCGCCCGAAGCCGCGTATTCGCTGTCGCTGTTTAACGAGCCGACGCCCGCGTCCTTCTCTACCAACACGGTGAAACCGTCTTTGACGTACTTGGCTACAGTCTCGGGGGTTGCCGAAACGCGACCCTCTCCATGCATGATTTCCTTCACAACGCCGATAACCATTGTGGCTGCCTCCTCAATAATTCACGTTTTATCGATGTTTGGAAGCGATACGCACTCGTTTTTGATGTCGTCGAGCACGACCAGCGTTTTAGTGCGCGACACGCCCGCCGAGCTTTTCACATGCCTGAGCGTCCCCTCCAGCGTGCGGCTGTCGCGGGTGACGATTTTGAGCAGATAGTCGTAATCGCCCGTCATGTAATAGCATTCGGTGATGTCCGCGCACGCCTTGACGCGCTTGCGAAACTCGTCGTTATGGCGCGGGTTGTCGAGGCTCACGCTCATGAAGGCCGTTATGTCGCAGCCCGCCTTCACGCTGTCGAGCACTACCGTATAGCGCCTAATGAGCCCGCCCGCCTCCATGCGCCTTATGCGCTCTATGACGGCGGAAGTGGAGAGATGTATCTCCTCGCCTATCGCCTTCGCGCTCATGCGCGAGTTGTCCGTAAGACATGTAAGTATGCGAGCGTCTATAGAATCCATATGTATCCCTTCCACGCAATAATATAATTAAGCGCAGTAATTCTGTAAATACAAACGCCTGCTTTTCGAATTATATTCGGTATTCGACATGAAAACCGAATATCCTTCACAGCAGGCAGCGCGTTTTACATATTTTACAGTTATGTAAACGGTAATCGCGGACGGTCGCGTTTGAAAAACGGGGGCGCTCACGCGGCCGGTCGTTTCAGTAAAACTGTAAACGGCGAGACGCGCGGGTCGCCCCCACATCGATTCGGGAAAAATAAACCTGTTTTTAGAATATGTCCTTTTCGTCAACTTCCAAATTGCCATAGGCGCGCCAGTATTTCATGAAGCACTCCACCCATTCGGGGTCGTGGAGCAGCTCGGCTTTTGTTATGCCGGAAAACTCAGCGTCGGAGAGCGCGCGCTCCATTTCGCGCGCGAGCTTATGCTGCCTGTCGTAAGACTCGTCGAACGCCTGCATCTGCCGATGCTCCCACAGATGGTATTCGCCGCGCACGCTTGGGTGCAGCTTTTCGAACGGCAAATCGTTGAAGCCGTCGCCTGAAACGGCGTATTCCGGGCCGAGCACGCGCTCTTTCTCGAGCGTTACTCCGCGCAGGCGCTCGGCGACTTCCCGAGCCGACGGCTCTGATATAATGTTGAATGTTTCGCCGGGGTCGAACATCAGGTCGAACAGCTCCTCTACGCCGCCGTTGTAGAAGTGCGCGAACTTATAGCGCGCGTCCCTCACCATAGCCCAGCGGAATATGCCGTCGCCCGACGCGGAATAGGCGTATTCGGGCTTGACGCCCGATGTGAGAACCGAGCCGGGCAGGTCTTCGCCCGCGGGCGAGAGCGCGCAGACGTCGGCGATCGTCGGGAACAGGTCGAGGAGCGTCGCGAGTCTGTCGTCACGCGCCTGCTTTTGCGTATGCGGGTATTTCACTATGAGCGGTATGCGCGCCGCGCCCTCGTAAGGCAGCTCCTTGCTGAAATAGCCCTTGTCGCGCAGCATCTCGCCGTGGTCGGACGTGTATATTATCAGCGTGTCGTCGTACTGTCCGTTCGCTTTCAGCCACTCTACCACGCGCCCGACGCCGGAATCTATCATGGTCACGGCGGTGTAATACGCCGCGCGCTGCGCCCGCGCGAAGTCGGGCGAGTCCATGTCGCCGAACCATGCGTTATCGTCGTTGCCGTCCTGTATATTACGGCTACGCGGCACAGGCTTGGGCAGTTTCGCGTCGGCATACAGGCGGGTAAGCTCGCTCGGTATGTTCCACGGCGGGTGCGGGTGCACGAAACCGCACATCAGAAAGAAAGGCGCGCCCGCGTTGTCGTCTAGCCACTTAATCGCGCTGTCCGCCACCCACGACGTGCCGTGATGCGCGCTGTCCTGCTGCGAAATCTGCGGCGCATGGTACAGATGCGGCCTCACGCCGTGCAGATTCTGAACGTCAAGCCCCTCGCGCTTCAGATACATCGCGTAGTCGTCGTCGGCGCGGCGCTTGGGCAGCTCTTCCATAAGGCTCATAGAGCCGAAGCCGTGATGCTCGCGCACGGGGAAGTAATGCATTTTGCCTATCGCGGCAGTGCGGTATCCGTTTCGCGAAAACATGTGCGGCAGCGTGTCGACCGACAAATCCTTTATGGGCTTGGGCGCGTTCATGAAATAGCCGTGCGCGCGCCCGGTGCGGCCTGTTATAAGGTCGTGCCGGGCGGGCATACATACGGGGTTGCTCGAATAGGCGTTTGTATACAGCGTGCCGTCCGCGCACAGCGCGTCCAGAGCGGGCGTTATCATGTGCGGATAACCCGCCGCGCGCACGGTGTCGTAGCGCTGCTGATCCGTCAGAAATATCAGCACGTTCGGCATTTATTCACCCTCTCCGCGCGCGGCATAGGGAACGAAATTCGGGAACGAATACTCGCCTCTGTAGTTGGAGGCGTTATAATGCGGGTACTTTTCGGGCTTCGAAATCATATCGCCCTTGAAGACCGAGTCCTGAGTGTATACGAACATCTTCTGCGCGTCCCAGAGCAGTATTTCGTCGCGGCAGTCGCCGGTCACGTCGAACGCGTCGGCGCACAGTTCCGGGTGTCCGTCGTTCGGGAAGCGCACGACCTGACGGCGGAACGCGTCCAACATGCCGCCCTTCTCGCAGTTGCCGTTCAGCAAAAGCAGGTCCTGCCCGTCGCCCGTCCAGTTCACGGGGGACAGTATATTTCCGTTGTTGGGCATTTCGTATGTCCAGAGCGGCTCGCCCTTGCAGTTGTACATGAACACTATGCCCTGATTGCCCCAGTACGTCACCATGGCGATCTCAAGCCCCTCAAGGTCGGGGCGATAGTTGCCCACGCTTATGCGCTGCGCGTGACCCGTCTGCTGCCTTACGAGCAGTTTGCCGTTCAAGTCGCAGACGTTGAAGCCCTCGAAGCCGGAAGCCATGGCGATAAGCTCGCCCCTGTCGGGGTCGATCTTGCCAATTATGATTTCGTCCGTGTGGTCGGTGTATATAGGAAGCGACCACATGAGCTTACCGTCGGCGCTGAGCAAGTCGTAGCCTACGAACACCTCGTCGCGGCCGTCGCCGTTTACGTCCTTGGCATACGGGAAATGACCGGGGTTCACGGGAGCGTCATACGACCAAAGCACTTCCAGATCCGAATTAAGCGCGTATATGCGCTTATAGCGGTCTTTGATGAGCAGGTCGCTCGGGCGCGCTTTGCCTGAGATATTGCAAACGCGAATGGCGTCTACGTTGAGCCTGTCGTATGGGTAGCGGTTCACACGGTCAATGTTCAGATATGAGGCGCTTCCCTCGTGCATAGGCGTGGGCGCGCACTTTTTCACATTGCCCGTGCGCCCGTCGAGCACCCAAATTTTGAAATCGCGCGCGAATATGACTTCGTCAAAGCCGTCGCCATCAATATCGTATATCTGTATAGGCACGTCGGCGGTAAGATGCGCATGTTCCGGGTTCGCCTCGCCCAACTGCCACAGCACGTTGCCGTTAAAGTCAATGGCGGTAAGGCATGAAATCTGCGCGAACGCGTCGGCGAATATGCGCTGCTGGTTCTGAGCGAGCACCATTTGCAGTTCGCCGTTTCCGAGCAGATGCCCGAAGCGTATGCTTCGACCGCAGCCGAAATTTTTGAAATCTATTGTGCGCCACAGCTTGGGCTGCGGATACTTCGCCGCTTCCCGCGCGACTTCCACGCGCTTTTCGGCGCGCGCTTTGTTGAGCGCGTCGACGTCGGATTCGTCGGCTTCAACGCGTATGTCAGTAAACTGCGCGGGCGCGAGCGCGCCGAATGCCACGCGGCCGTGAGCGTAATCCGCGTCTGTAACGCAGAACACGCGCTCCCCGTTCAGATAGCAGTTTATTTCAGAGCCACGCACGTCCATTTTGAGAATAAAAAAGCTGTCAGGGTCGTGCTTGCGCGACTTCTCGGCGAGCACGGTAAGCTCGGTGTGATAGCGCTTGTACAGCTTGACGCTGTCGCCCTCGAGCGCGAGCATATAATAGCAGCGGCTGTTCTGATAGCGCGCCATAAGCCCCGCGCAGTTGTCCTTAAGCAGGTTTCTGACGCTCATTTCGACCGAATAGTCGCGCCACTCATCCTCGCCCGCCGCCAGCACCTGCAGATTTTCAACGCCCACTTTGGGCTTCGCGGCAAACTCGATGCACTTGCCTTCCGGCGTGAGCGCGATTATCCACGTCTTTGACTTCTCCATGGAGGGTATGGGGTCGTACCACGGGCCGGTATATCCGGGCGCGGGGCGATAGTGATACTCGCCCATTGCGCCGTGCAGCGGTTCGAACGGAAAATCCGCGGCGGCAAATCCCTTAAAATCCTCGCTTAACAGTGTAACACGGCACATCTGAATTATCTCCCATCAAAATGCACCCAAAGAGGGCGCTGTAACGCGTCCTCTTCGGGTGCGGAATAAGTTATTAGTTTGCGAAGTTGGTAAGATAGTGCTCGGTGTAAAGCTCTATCCACTTATCGCCGCCGGCTTTGCGCCAGTTGGCGACGTAGCTGTCCCACTCGGCGTCGATGTCGACTTTGCCCATTATGGCGTTGTCGCGGAACGATATGGCGACTGCCTCAACGTCGTAATCGGCGAGCTCGTCGAAGTACGGAGCGGTCATGACGACGTTGTCATAGAAGCCGATTTCGGCGGACATTGCCAGCGCGTCCAGACCGTCAGTGCCCCAGGTCTGCTCGAATATCGGGGTGAGCGACTCGTCAATGTCGGTCTTCTGCACGCCCAGCGTGATGAAGCGCCACGCCCAGTTCTTGCCCCTGCGGTCGTCGCGAATGACGACTTTGCCGTCGGTCACGTCGTAGTCAAGTCCCTCGACGCCGGCGTGAATGAATATGCCGCCTTCTTCGGAATGCGCCCAGTCAAGCAGGTCAATGACGGCCTGCGGGTTTTTGCAATCCTTGGTAACGACGATGTAGTGGCGGTTAGGAGAGATGTAGCGCAGACCCGCCTGAGTGCCGTCGGCTTTGAGAGCGGGCAGCACGGGTATGAGCTCGTCGCGGGTTCCGCCCAAACCGGTGTAGTTCTGAATGCTCCAGAAGGCGTTGAAGAAGCCGGCTTTGCCGGACACGGCCTTCTCCCAGAACTGCTGGTTGGTGTTGGTTACGTATTCGACGTCGACAAGACCGTCGGCGTACAGTTTCGCCATCCACTTGAGCCACTCTTTGTAGCCGTTGGTGAGATAGAACGGAATAAGCTCGCCGTCGTCGGTGTATTCGCTCAACGCGCCGCCGAAGCAGTCAAGGAAAGCGTACATCGAGTATGCGTCGGTCATCTTGGTGTTGGCGCCCATCATGATCGTGAACGGTATGGTGTCGTTTACGCCGTTCTTGTCGCCGTCTTCGTTCGCCATGCGATAGAACAGGTCGTACCAGTCGTCCAGCGTCTTAACGTCTTCCATGTTCACGCCCAGGCCTTCAACGACAGCGCGATTGACGAAGCTCAGGTAAGGCGTTGAATCGTAGCGCTCCATGGGCACGCAGTACGTTGCGCCGCCGTATGTGCACAGACTCCACGCGGCTTCGCTCACGGCGGTCTTGAGGTTTTCGGTTTCCGCAATATAATCGTCCAGCGGCAAAAGCAGGCCGTCTTTCGCCCACATAAGCGCCTCGTCGCGGGTGTTGGCGAGTATGTAGTCGGGCAGGTCGTTGGAAGCGAGTATCGTAGCGACCTTCTGCGAGTAGTTGGTAGCTTCGGATATGATGGTAAGGTCTACGTTGTTGCACTTCTCGATGTACTCAACGTAGGGGTTGCTGTTGCCGTCGTAGCCCTCGGTGTCGACGTTGATGTTCGTCAAGAACGTCAGCGGGACGGGCGCCGCTTCGGCTCCGGCAAAACATGCGCAGGACAGCGCAAGCGCCAAAGCGATGAGGAGAGCAAAGAGTTTTCTCATGGTTGGAACCTCCTAGTATATATTATCCCATTCCGGGATTGGGTCAACCTTTAATAGAGCCTATCATAACGCCCTGTACGAAGAAGCGCTGCACGAACGGGTATACAAGCAATATAGGCAACGTGGACGCGAATATGGCGGCGGTCTGCACAGCCAGCGTTGTGACGGACTGCGACGCGGAATCGTTGTACACGTCCGTCATCTGATTGCGCATCACCAGATCCATCAGGTATACCTGCAGCGGCTTTAGCGACTGCTTGTTTATGTAGAGCACCGCGTCCATCAGCGCGTTCCAGTGACCGACCGTGATATACAGCGCGATGACCGATATTGAAGCGACCGACAGCGGCACAACGAGCCTCAGGAATATAGTGAAATCGTTAGCGCCGTCTATGCGCGCCGACTCGTGTATGCTCTCGGGGATCGTGCCGAAGAAGTTCACGAGTATTATGATGTTCCAAGTGGATATGGCGTTGGGGATTATCAGCGCCCATATAGTGTCTACAAGCCCCGTCGCCTTGACTATCAAAAACGTGGGTATTATACCGCCGTTGAACAGCATTGTGAATATGATCATCAGCATGAATCCCCTGCGCCCGCGCAGCGAGCGGTTGCTGAGCGCGTAGGCGGTGAAGCACTGCAATACCAGATTCACGCAGCCGCCGAATACGGTGCGGTACAGGCTGTTCCTGAGCGACGTGAAGTACATATTCTGCTTGAATATGAGCTTGTATGACTCCAAAGACAGCCCGCGCGGCAGCAGTATCAGTTCGCCCTCGCGAACGCGCGAAGGGTCTGAAAACGACACCATGACCACGTAGTAGAACGGTATAAGGCACAATAGCGCCATAAGCCCCAGAAACACAACGTTTACGACGCGCGTAGGGGTCCACTTTTCTGAAAGCATTCGCAACCCCTCCTCACCAGATGGATTTGTCAAACAGCCTGCGGCTTAAAAAGTTGCTGCTTGAGATTAAAACCAACCCCACAACCGACTGGAACATGCCTATCGCGGTCGACATGCTGAAGCGCGTATTGCCTATGCCGACGCGGTATACATACGTGCTTATAACGTCGCCCACGGAGTACACGGTGGAATTGTACAAAACGTATATCTGTTCAAAGCCCACGTCCAGCAATCGGCCAATGTTCAAAAGCAGCATTATGACCATCGTTTCCGATATGCACGGAAGCGTTATATATCGCGTCTTTTGCGCCTTTGTGCAGCCGTCTAGCGTCGCCGCCTCGTACAGAGTCGGGTCAATGCCCGTTATGGCGGCGAGGTACAGTATTGAGTTCCAGCCCATGGTCTTCCATATGTCGGTCGCAACAATGACCTTGCGAAACCACGCGGTCTCGGTCATGAAGTATATCGGCTCGCCGCCAAGCAGCGTTATCAGTTGATTGACAGTGCCGCTCGTGGGCGACAGAAACTGGTTTATGATGCCGCCGAATATGACCCACGACACGAAATGCGGCAAGTAGAGTATGGACTGCACGCCGCGCTTGAACATCTTGTTTTTGACTTCAAACAGGCAGATCGCCAGCAGTATGGGCACGGGAAAGCCGAACACGAGCTTGCTCACGCTTATGACAACAGTATTTCTGAGTATGTTCCAGAAATCGACACTCTCGAAAAATATGAAGCGGAAGTATTTGAGACCCACCCACTGGCTGTCCCATATGCCGAGGGCGAGGCTGTAATCCTTGTACGCTATAAGAAGCCCCGCCATGGGCAGGTATTTGTATATTATGTAGTACACAAAGCCGGGCAGGAACATAAGATACAGTATGTACTGCTTGCGTATGTCGCGTATGAGCGCCGGACGACCACCCGTTTTTATTCCCGTTGTCAAGGCGATAACCTCCATACACGTTATGCCCGAATCATAGCGTTTGAAACAAACGATGTAAAGTAACAATATTTCGGAATTTTTTATGGGGGTTTCGCCGGATATGCGCAAAAAAAGGCGGCGCTTTCGCGCCTAAGTGACGATATTTCGTAATATCTGAGCGAAATGGCTTATTTTTTCACTGCGGCGCGCCCCTGTATTCGGAGGGCGTGACGCCCTCCTGCGCTTTGAAATTTCGTAAAAACGAATATTTGCTATCGTACCCTACGCGGCGCGCTGTCTCCTCAACCGACACGCCCTGCTTGAGCAGCTGCTTCGCCCTGTCGACGCGCAATGCGCGCAGATATACGGTGTAGTTCACTCCCAGTTCCTTTTTTATAAGCTCGCTCAAATACGACACGCTCATGCCCAGCTCGCTCGCTATAACGTTGAGAGACAGCGGCTGGTTATAATTTGCGCGCAGATATTCGACGACCACGTTTACGGACGCGTTCTTATAGCGCCTGTCGTCGCCCGCACGGGCGGCGAGCACTCCCGCGCATAGCCGCGTCAGCCACTCGCGCAGCCAATCAGTATCCGCGCCGCGCTCGATTTCGCCGAAAGCCTGTTGATATTGCTCCATGTCGGCGCGAAATTCGGCGGCGACGCGCCTCACGCCCCACAAAAGCGACACCAGATACGCTTCGCGCGCTTCGCCCGCGAGCGAGCTTACGTCATTTATAACGCGCTCTATGGCGGGCGTTATATCGTCCATATCGTTATTGCGCAAAAGCCGCGTAAGCTCCGCCGCGCCGTCGCATTCGGGCGCGGAAGCCGTCTCCTGCGGCCTGAAGCGCGAGAACAGCCGCTCATAGACCTCCGGCAGGCGCTCCCAGCCGTCCGCGAAGCCATAAACGTCCACGCGCACGCGCGAGTCCGACGCGGCGTCTTGCGCGTTTAGGAGTATGCTGTCGCGCGCCCGCGCGTCGCTGAGCGCGACGGGATAGGCTACGAGCAGCAGCCACGCGTTCGGCTCCATTCGAATGACCTCGGACGGCATATCCGCGCCTAAGCGCGCGACGACGCGCCCGACAACGTCGTCGGCAATATCGGGCGTGATCTGCTCGTAGAAGCTCAGCCCCGCTATGGCGTATTTACGGCCGGGGACGGAGAACAGCTCAGGCAGCACCTGCGTCTCAGGGTCGAACCTGCCGAACAGCAAACTGCGAAACGCCTGCTCGTGTATCAACCGCCGCGTGGACTCCACGCTCTCCGAGAGCGCCTTTTCGCGCAGCGCCGACTCGCGCAAAAAGTTGTCAAGCCTGTGTATAACGTCGCCCGATTTCCGCGCGCGCTCGCTCTCGCCGAACACCCGCGAAAGCACGCGGCTTATGGGCATGTAGCAGAATCGCATCAGCAGGTACGACACAATGAGGCACGCTAGCAGCGTAAGCGCCGCCGCAATGTAAAAGCCGCGCTCCTCGTATACGCGCACCTCAGTCGCGCCGCTCGCGACGCGCCCTAGCAATGAAAAATGACCGCTTATGAGCGGAAACCCGCGCAGTTCGCCCTCAGCCTCCGGATATACGCTGTCAGGCGATACGCGCAAAAGCGTGGCGAGCGAAAACACATTGCCGCCCGCTTCGTCGACAGCATACCATTCAAGCGCTTCGTCTCCGAGCACGGTGAACATGCGCTCGGCATTACCCGTTATGGACAGCGCGCCCTGACGGTTAGTGCCGTTTATATAACATAAATACGTGAGCGTGACGAGCCTGTCGCCGTCCAGCCCAAACTCGAGCGCGTTCTTTTCGCCGCTCTCGAGAAACCGCATAAGCGCCGCCTGATTGGCGGCGGCGGCGGTCGACGGCGCGTCCACGTCGTAATAGCCGTATATAGTCGAGAGGATCTTGCCGGACGTTACGTTGATAATATCTATGCAGTCAAGCGAAGGGTTCGCCGCGGCGATGGCGGAGTTTGCCTGCAATATCTTGCTGATTTGCAAAAGATTCGTGTCCATATAGGACGATATGATCCACTCTCGCACGAACACGTTGTATTCGATTTGAGACGCGGTATTCTGAAGCACCGAAACGCTGTTCTGGCAGACCTTGGCGTACTGCTGCCGCTGGGCTTCGAGCGAACCGAGCCTCTGCCGTTCGCTCGACCTAACGTACATGCCCGTGGCAAACGCGAACACGCCCACAGCCAGCGCGGTGACGCACGCAAATATACATGCGTAAAGCACTATGGACTTCTTACGGCACTTGATAGCGCCGATAAAACCGGGCGCGCTTATATGCATGGGCGTTGCCCGCAAGGCTTGACAGATTCGCTTGCGCAGCCGAACTTTGAAGCGCCTGCGCCGAAGGCCGCCGAAACCGGCGAGCAACCCCGACCGACCGCGCGAAAACCGCTTCCGCCGCGGACAAAATCCAGCCTACGCATAATGACGCACACTCCTAACGGAACACCTTACGTTCATCGATTATACATCAAACCGGCGGCGCAGTCAATTCGACAAAATCCGCCGATCGCATGACGCTGCCAATGGTAGCTCACAAATCCCGCCGATTACAGATAATTTGTCTCCGGCAGCTTGCCTAAACCGAAATAATTCGTTATAATACAAAATGTTTGGCGAACATATCGTAACGCAAGAGCCGCGCCGGTTCCGACAGATGAGAAGCAAATGACATACGAGCGTTAGGAGAATAAAGCATGATAAAATCTGTTCACGACTACCAAATCGACGACGTATTCAAGAAGGACGCCGGCTTCTGCTATATAATCCCTAAGTATCAACGCGAATACACGTGGAGCGCGTATCAATGGAAGGATCTGTATGACGATATTGGAGAAAACGATTACGGATATTTCATAGGCTCAATAATATGTATAGATACTTCCTCAGACTCATTTCAAATCAAGCCGTTGGAACTGGTAGACGGGCAGCAGCGCCTTACGACTCTCTGTCTTTTGCTAACCGCTATATATAACCGATTGAAACTCCATAAAGCTGAACTTGACGAGGACGATCTGGACGAACTTTCATCGCTAAAGAAAACACTTATTTGCAAAGGATCACCAAACGGTCTGATACTATGTCCGCAAATCCAAAACAATAATCAGGCCGACTTTCAGGCAGTGATGTCCGAAAATGAACTTACTGGCGCGAGAGTAAAAGTCAAACACTTTGGCAATCGAAAGATTGCGCGCTGCTACAAGTATTTTCTGCAACGACTCGATAACGACATAGAAGAAAGCGGAGACGCCGTAAAAACATTATTAGAGATAAAGCGTAAAGTATCAAAAGCGATAATTGTAAAGATAGAAGTCGGCAGTCACGCGGATGCGTATACTCTATTTGAATCATTAAATAACAGAGGCACGCCATTGACCGCGATAGACCTTATGAAAAACCTAATTCTCGCAAGAGCGGAAAAAGCGGGCTTGTCTTGTGACGAATGCTTTGATCGCTGGCAGGAATTACTCGCCTTTCTCACTGATGATTTTTCAACGCAGGAGAGATTCTTCAGACAGTATTACAATGCATTCAAGTCTACTCTCAACGAGCCTTTCAGAAGCGGCGAGTTGAAAAAGAAAGACCCTCTCGGTTACATTGCCACGCGATCAAACTTATTATCGATATATGAGGAGTTAATAAACAGGAATCTCCCGGCATTCTTAGATGACATATTGGAATGCGGACATCTGTATTCCCAGTTTATACTTTCGGCCGAAGTAACAACAAAATTCTCGAACGCTCTCAGAGAACTCGACCGCATTCAAGGCGCACCCGGGTATTTGCTGCTTCTCTTCCTTTTCAAAAACCAAGAAAAGCTTAATATATGCGACGACGACGTGGTAATGACAATAAACCTGCTCACAAGATTCTTCGTCAGGAGACACATCACAGACACGCCGAACACGCGCGATCTGACAAGGATTTTTATGTCAATAATCGCAGATATTGAAGATATGGCTCTGAACGGAAATGCCGTGTACCAATACATTTACGGTATGTTACTTGAAAAATCCGCGAGCGATGATTTATTCAGGGATAGACTTAGCGGCGATATATATGAAGACAACGTAGGCGCCGCCAGGTTTATCCTATGCGCGTTAGCCCAGCAAAGCATGACGCAAGAAACGTGGACCGATCTGTGGGAACAAAACGATTACAACGGAAAAAAGGTATTCAAATGGACTATCGAGCATATTTTCCCTGAAGGAAAGAAAATACCCGACTGCTGGGTTGATATGGTCGCTGACGGCGACAGAAATCGCGCAAATGAATATTTAGAGCTTTACGTTCATAAGATCGGAAACCTGACAGTTACAGGGTATAACAGCACGCTGAGCAATCTGTCGTTTATTGATAAACGTGATCGCAAAAACAAGGACGGACATTACGTCGGTTATAAAAACGGTTTAGGAATAAACGCGGCAATGGCAGAAAAAGATTCATGGACTGTCGACGACATAAAGAGCCGAACAAATACGCTTGTAGCTAACCTTATAGAGATGTTTAAGCTATAAAAGAGCCCTAATCGTCGTTGTTTGACAATTCTCCAGAGTGCAGCCCCGAGCGCTTTTATAAGCTGACATCAAGATTTATATCGCTTTACCCGCGAAAACGGAGACTAACTATTAAAAGTCAAGCCCAGAAGAGGGGATTTAACAGGTTC
>CAYVPJ010000039.1:0-5268 GCA_964453505.1 uncultured Oscillospiraceae bacterium
GTCGTGCCGTAGAGGTAGTATGTTCCGTTCTCTACAAACACGAAAGGATCTCTTATATGTATCTCGTTTGTAAGCATTCGGACGGTCTCCCCCGCTCTCTTTTTCATATTCATATTGTAGCACCGTTGACCCTCGTAATATATAGGCAAAATTTTACGGCATTTCGGCGCATAAAATGTTCAATATCCGCATGGCGTTTATTCGGAATGTGCTGAATTTTCGCGCATATGCGGAAACGCCGGTTTATGCTACAATTTTCATGAAAGCGAGGAATGATACATGCCTTCCGCCGTCCAGCTCAGAAACAGCAGGCGCTTGGGACAACGCCTGAAAAATGATTGGCAGATATACGCGCTGCTCGCGCCCGCGCTCGCGTTTTTCGTCGTGTTCTGCTATCTGCCTATGTACGGCGTACAGATAGCTTTCCGCGACTTTAAGGCAGTCAACAAGATCACGGGCAGCGAGTGGGTCGGGCTTGAGCACTTTGTGACATTCTTCAATTCATACTATTGTAAGCGCCTGTTTGAAAACACGTTTTTGTTGAACCTGTACGGCTTGGCGGTCGGATTTCCCGTGCCGATACTGCTTGCGATACTTTTGAACCAACTTGACAGACCGCGCTTCAAGTCGTTTACGCAGACGGTCATATACGTGCCGCACTTCATATCGACCGTCGTAATGGCGGGCATGATATTCCTGCTGTTCGACCCCGGCACGGGACTTATAAACCGGCTGAGCGTGATGCTGGGCGGTCAAAGCATATACTATCTGATAGAGGCGCGCTGGTTTCGGCCGCTGTATATAGGTTCGGACGTATGGCAACACGCGGGCTGGAACACGATACTTTACTTGGCGGCGCTGACAGCCATATCGCCCGAGTTGTACGAGGCGGCGACGATAGACGGAGCGAACAAGCGCCATAAGATAATTCATATCGACCTTCCGCACCTTCTGCCCATAGCTACGATGATGCTTATACTGAACTGCGGCTCTCTGCTTTCGTCGAACACCGACAAGGCGCTGCTTCTGCAAACCTCCGGAAACATAGAGACGAGCGACATAATCGGCGTATATCAATATACTGTGGGCTTGGGCAGCGCGCAGTATTCGTACACGTCGGCTATCGGGCTGTTTTTGAACCTTATCAATTTCGCGATAATCATTATGGTGAACTCGGTCTCGCGCAAGCTGGGCGAGACGAGTCTGTTCTGAGGGGGCGGGCGAATGAAGAACGCAGAAAAAAAGCCGACCGCGCCGGGCATACGCAAGACTAAGGGCGATAAGCTTTTCGACGCTGTGAACCTAGCGTTCTGGCTGATACTGCTGGCGCTGGTTCTGTACCCGCTGTACCTTATTGTCATCTGCTCAATATCGGACCCCGACGCGATAAACGCGGGGCGGGTGTATCTGTATCCGATAAACGTGTCCTTTATAGGCTACGAGTCGGTGTTCCAGCATAAAGAGCTTTGGAATTCATATATTAACGCCATAGCGTATACCGTTATAGGCACTTCTCTTTCAGTGCTAATAACGCTGATGGCGGCATACGCCATGACCTGTAAAAAATACGTCGGCAGGGCGTTCGTCAATTTTGTAATAGTGTTTACGATGTTCTTTTCAGGCGGGCTTATTCCCATATTCCTCAACGTGCGCAATCTGGGGCTTTACAACACTTATACCGTCATGATACTGATGAACCTCGTGTCGGTCTGGAATCTGATGGTCGCGCGGACATACATACAAACGTCTATTCCCGCGGAGCTGTATGAGGCGGCCGTCATGGACGGCGCCGACCACTTCACATATTTCAGGCGGTGCGTACTGCCGCTGTCGGGCACGATAATCGCCGTTTTGTGCGTTTACTACGGCGTGTCGCGCTGGAACGACTATTTCACGGGGCTGATAATGCTGAGAGACCGTTCGAAACTGCCTCTGCAAACGATATTGCGCGAGATACTCGCGTCGCTCAATTCGTCGACTTCGACCGAGAATTTCTTTTCGGCGTATGCCGACGACATAGGCGGCATTACGGAAGCGTACAGGAAGGCCGAGGTCGCGAAGTATTGCTGCATAATCGTATCCACAGGACCGGCCGTACTTTTGTATATATTCATGCAGAAATATTTCGTCAAGGGCGTAATGATAGGTTCGCTGAAGGGTTGATTCATATCCCCTGACGACAGGGGTTAATGAATAAAAAGGGAAAGGAAGGTATTTGGAAATGAGGAGAATCGTAACCGTTATGCTCGCTCTCATGCTTGCGCTTATGTGCGCGCCCGCTATGGCGGACGAAGCGCCGATAACGCTCACGGCGATGCAGTACGAGCTGGAGAATCAGGACATCGACTTCAACAACCTGTGGTACTTCAAGCAGATCGAGGAGCAGACGGGAGTGCACGTCGATTTCATCGAAGTCAAGGACGGCGACTGGGAACAGCAGATAAACCTGATGTTCGTATCGGGACAATATCCCGACCTGATAATCCGCGATAAGCGCGGCTTGGACATCGAGGAATACGGCGTCACGCAAAAACTGCTTCTGCCGCTCGAGGATTATCTCGAGGAGTACATGCCCAACTACTACAGCAGGCTCAAAATGAACAACGCCGACGCGTCGATGTATGCGTCCGACGGACACATGTACTACATAGGCTATCTTATGGCGCAGAACGTAAATCACGACGGCACGTGGTATATAAACACGACGTGGCTCGACGAATTGGGATTGGACATTCCCGAAACCGTTGACGAGCTTACCGAAGTTCTGTACGCGTTCAAAGAAGCCCGCCCCGAGTGCATACCCTTCACCGCCGACTTGCAGAACATGACCGAAGGTCTGTGGAGCCAGTTCGCGATGTTCGGCGTGCCTGAGAACAGCAACTATATGTTCATCGACACCGACGAAAAGGTCAAGTTCACCGGCGCGCAGGCTGGCTGGTACGACTGCGTAGAGTGGCTGAACAAGCTCTATTCGGACGGCATACTCGACCAGGAAGTGTTCACGCAGGATTCGAACGGCTGGGGTCAGAAGATGAACGAGGGCATCACAGGCTACACGTGCTATCTGAGGCTCATAAACACCGCATTGAAGCCGGAGATATACGCGAACTTCAAGTCGATACTGCCGCCCAAAGCGGAGGGTTACGAAGTCAAGGTTTCAAGCATACTCGAGCTTCCCGACCAGGGAGCGCGCCTGACCGTAAACCTTAAGGACGACGAAGAGAAGCTGCACGCGGCGCTGCGCTGGCTCGACGCGCAGTTCGCGACCGAAAACATGATGGTATCGCTCAATGGCCCGATCGGCGGCAACGGCCCGATCGAAGACACGATGCTTATAAACGCGGAAGGCAAGTACGAAGTCATTTACGTGCCGGAGAACAACGGCCTGTACTCAATCGTGCCCCTGACATGCGGACAGTTCTTCGCGCCCGGCGATTACTACACTGCCGTATACCAGATGGCGCCGCACAGAGTCGAGAGATACCTCGATTCGATGGCTTACGCCGAGGCAGGAGTGCTCGAATACAAGAGCTTCCACTACCTGACGAAGCTCGTCAAAAAGACAAACGACGAGGCGACCGAGGTGGCGCGCATATTCACTGAGTTGGACAAATACATGAAGAACTCGCTGACCGACTTCGTTATCAACGGCATCACTGAAGAAAAATACCAGACGTTCCTCAAGACGTGCGAGGACATGGGCTTGGACAGGTATATACAGATTTATCAGGACGGATACGACAGATACCTTGCCACGCTGTGAAATTTATGGTATAATTAGATAATATTAGGTGCGACGGGATATTGCGCCCCGACCCCCGATGGGGTCGGGGCGCGCGACGCAGAAGGGGCTTTCGTGTTAATGAAAAAGACGGTTTGCCTTATAGCCGCTCTGGCGGTGTTTTTGTGCGCCTGCTCGAAGGACGCGGGCAAAGTCTCGGAAAACTCAGACACGATTAGGCTCACGGCGTTGCAGTATGAGCTCGACAATCAAAACATCGATTTCAACAACCTATGGTTTTTCAAAGAACTCGAGAAAAAGACGAACGTTCACGTCGATTTCATCGAGGTAAAGGGCGTGGACTGGGACACCAAATTGAGCCTGATGTTTGCGTCGGGCAGTTACGCCGACATTATACTGCGAGGGGACTTGGACTGCGAGGAGTATGGCGTTTCACAGAAAATTCTCGTGCCGCTGGACGGATATATCGAAGAATGTATGCCGAACTACTATTCGCGCCTTAAACTGAACGGCGCGGGCGACATTATTCCCGCGTCAGACGGTAAGACGTATTACATAGGCTTTCTCATATCGCAGGATATATGCGTAGACGGGCATTTCTTCATAAACGGCGAGTGGCTCGACGTTCTGGGCTTGGAAACTCCCAATACCGTGGACGAGCTCACAGACGTACTGCGCGCGTTCCGCGACCTCGACCCGAATCGCAACGGCGTGCGGGACGAGCTTCCGTATATAGGCACGCTCGACGAAAACAATTCGGGGCTTTACAACGCGTTCTCGTTCTGGGGAGTGCCCATGAACGAATATTTCGTATATCTGAACGACTCTCATGAAGTCAGATTCGCGCCCTCCGAGGACGGTTACAGGAAGTGCGTCGAATGGCTCAACATGCTGTACAAAGAGGGCTTGCTCGACCCGGAGAGCCTTACGCAGGCGCAGAGTTTGTTCAGCGTTAAACTCAACACCGGAAATGTCGGGTTTTTCACATACTGGCGGCTCACAAACACGTCGATGCCGTCCGATATTGCTTCAAAATACAGATGCGTGCTGCCCGTGTCCGCCGACGGCTATACGGCGCGTTTTCCGCGTCTTCTGGAAGTTCCGCAAATGGGCGCGGCTTTGACAAAAACGAATAAATACATCAAAGAAACGCTGCGCTGGCTGGACGCTCAGATGGAGACGGAAACGATGCTCGTGTCGCAAAACGGCGAGTTGGGCGACACGCTCGCGATAAATGAAAACGGCAAATACGCTGTAAAGTATGTGCCGCCGGACAACGCGCTTTATTCGAAAGTGCCCGTGATATGCGGGCAGTTTTTCGCGCCCGCCGACTACTATCGCGGGGTCTACGAGATGGCGGAGCACCGAATCGAAAAGATGAGATATTGCGAAATGTACGATTCGGCGTCGGTGCTTGAGCCTGAATCTCACTATGTGCTCACGAAGTGTTCGCATACGACGGGCGACGAGTCAGCGCGGCTGTCGGTTTTGAAGGCTTCGATAAGCGCTTACGTGCATCGCTCGCT
>CAYVPJ010000039.1:5283-32832 GCA_964453505.1 uncultured Oscillospiraceae bacterium
CGGCGGAGTGACTGACGAGATATGGCAAAACTATATTAACGAATTTTCGGCGATGGGCGTTTCGGAATACGTATCCATATATCAAAACGCCTACGACCGCGCAAAAACGGGTGTAAACGAGTGAAACGCAAGCTGTCGATGTATATAAAGAGCACGCTGGTCAGATACATGCTTTCGTATGTGCTGATCATAATGCTGCTCGTTTTATGCATCATGGTGTTTACGTTCAGCTACTACCGCGACAGTATGTATGAAACGACTGTCGCATACGAGATAAACAAGCTCGCCGTGGTAGGCAGGCAGTATGAGAGCTACGCGCGCACGCTCACGGCGATCGCCGAACAGTTGAGCCTCTCCCCCGACTGCAAGCCGTTTACGTTTTCAGAGAAGCCCGAGAACGCGTATTCGCTTATACAGGCAATAAAGCCGTATACCATAACGACTGACTTCTGCGACCAGATATACGTTATCTTTCACGACGACGACACGCTGTATTCGTCGTCGTCGTCAGTTAAGCTCGATATGTTTACAGACACCGTAATGCTATATGAAAACGTGGCTCCCGACGCGCTCGGCGCGATGCTGCGGGAGAAAAGCGGCGTGCGCGTCATACCTTGTCAGGGCGTTAAAAACGCGCTGCTCGACGGTTCGTCCACAAGAATGCTCACATACATAATCCCGCTCGGGGCGAGCCGCGCGGGCAGCGCCGGAAACGCCGTGTGCTATATTCCCGAAAGCAAGCTGAAAAACGTGCTTGAAGACGAAGTCGGCGAGCTGCGCAACAGGTATATACTGTATAAATCAGAAATCATCGCGTCGAGCGAGTCGTTTGCATTGGACGCGAGAAGCGTTATCGGCATGGCTTCCGGCGCTTCCGGAGGCCGAATCGCCGGCATAGACGGCGAGGAATATCTGTTCATAGGCATGACGGGCGACGGCATGGGCTTTTCGTATTTATCGGCAATGCCGCTGAAAAGCGTGTACAGAGCCGCCGCGAACGTTTGGCTCAGTTTTACGCTTGTGCTGTTGTCGTTCGCCGTGCCATGCATAGCGTTCGCAGTGTGGCTCTCAAGGCACAATTACAGGCCTATACGCGAGATGTCCACACAGTTCGGCGAGGGACACTTGGACGACCTGCTGGCTATACGCGAGGGCATATCCGATTTAGTATATAAGAACAGGGCGCTCGACACGCAGCTTGAGAAGAGCCTGCCCGCGCGGAAAATACACTTCGTGCAAAACCTCGTGAAGGGCAGGTTCACATCGTCCGAGGACGCCGTCGCCGCCGCCGAAGCGCTGGGTCTCGACATAGACCTCGCGTATTTCGCTATCATACTGATAGGCGCGTCGGATGGAGCGCGTTTGGAAGATATGATACGTTCCGCGCCGAAAGAAATATCGTGCGCGGGCACCGATCTGCTCGCGCACGAACAGACGCTGATTGTAGCGTTTTCAAACGACTCGCGCCTGCTGCGCAAGTTCGCGCAGTCGCTGTGCGATTTTGACGCGATACGCAATAACGGCGTGCCCGTCGCCATATCGGACGCGCACGACGACATACGCAATATGCCCACAGCCTATCTCGAAGCGACGAGCGCATATGAAAACCGCTTCGTCATGGGCGACAACAGACTTTTGTGCTTTGCGGACATATCGTTCGCGGCTCGGAGCGTGTCCCCCGCCGCGAGGGGACAAATCGACGCCATAAAGCGCGCGCTGTCGGGCGCGAGCGTAGACGAGATGAACGCGCAAATAGACGAATTGCTTATGTTTTTGCGCACGGCGGACATGTCGCTGTTCGCGTTTCGGCAGGTGTATAACGAGGTTATAGGCGCGATACTCGCGCAGATCGCCGACGACGCGGACGAAAAGCGCGATTCTCTGAAATACTACGATCTGTTCACGCTGTCGAATTGCCGCACGATAGACGAGCTTGACGGCATACTGCGCTCGGTGTGTGTGAACGTTATGGGCGGCGAGCGCGAAAACGACCGCCCGCTTATACGAAACATAATCGCGCAGATGACCGCGCGCTACGCCGACGCGTCGTTCTCACTCACGGGACTTGCCGACGAGTTTGGGCTGTCAACGACGCGGCTTTCGCTAGAGTTCAAAGAAACCATGCGCATGACGCCTTCCGATTACCTTACAATGCTGCGCATGGAGCATTCCAAAAAGCTGCTCAGGCAGACGGAAACGTCAATCAAAGATATTTGCGCGGCGGTCGGCTATTACGACGTGTCGAGCTTTATAAGGCGGTTCAAGCAGTACGCGGGCATCACGCCCGTCAAATACAGGCAAAATTCAAAGATGGGAGACAACAAAAATGAAGTTCGACCCGTATAGCGACATGAGGACAATCGAGAGCGACAACTTTACGCTGCGTCTGGTTTCGTTTGACGACGCGGAGAGGCTGGTCGGGTGCTATTCAGACCCGCTGGCGGCGCTCACGTTCACGGACGACAACTGCGACTTCGGGTTTTTTGTGAGAAACTCCGACGGCGTTCGGAACATGATACATTTCTGGCTGGAAGAATACGGAAATAAGGTGTACGCGCGTCTTGCGATCGTTCCGAAAGGCTGCGCATCCGCCGTGGGCACGATAGAGCTTTTCAACAGGGGCAGGCACGGGCAGTATGACGACGTCGGCATTTTACGGCTCGACATCGAAAGCGCATATGAAACCAAGGCGAACATTCGGGAGCTTGTGTCGGCTGTCATGTTCGACCTGTCAGACGCTTTCGACATTAAGGCGCTTTTGATTTACGCGCCCGAAATCGCCGCTGCGCGCGTTTCGGCGCTGAAATCGTTGGGCTTTCGCGACACGAAAGCCGGAGAGCTGGTTATGTGGACTGACTGGCGGTTCGCTGCCGTCGCCGACTTCAAGGCGGCGTGCGTAGAGCACTATTGGAAGTCATTTTTGAAGGACACGGGGCGCGACGCAAACACCGCGTATTTCGAGTGCGACCACTTCGAATATACGGAAGCAGCCGCGCGGAAACTGCTCGATCTGGTGCTTTCCGGTAAAAAGCGGGCGACCGCGTCGAGCGCCTACGCGTACCAGGCCGAACGCTCGCAGCTTCCTAAGGTCGGCGATCTGAGCATTATAACCGACTACAACGGCCGCCCCGAATGCGTCGTGGAGACGACGCGGGTCACGGTGCTTCCGTTCCGCGACATGACGTTTGAGATATGTTCGCGCGAGGGCGAGGACGACTGCCTTGAATCGTGGCGTCAGAACCACATCGACTTCTTCACGCAAGACGGAAAAGAAACAGGTTATGCTTTCTCGGAAGATATGCCGGTCGTGTTCGAAGACTTTGCTGTCGTATACAGAAATCCCGCGCCCGAAGCTGAATCGCCGGCGTTCGCGCTCGGAAAGAATACCGAAGACATGCTTAAAGCTATCGAGACCGTGAAGGCATTCGCAGAAAAAGCCGACGAATTGCTTGGCGGAGCGATAGCGGCGGCATACCTGTGCGGTTCCGCGGCTTATGCTGACTTTCACCCGCGAATCAGCGACCTCGACTTCTTCTTCATATCGTCGCGCAGGCTTACGCGACAGGATTTCGACGCTTTCCACGCGCTGTATGGCGAGTACCGCTCGATGAACGACGGCTTCTTCTCGGTTCTGGAAGGCGAGATCGTTTACGCGGGCGCGCTCGACTATTCCGAGAGCGACGCGATATACTGGGGCACAAGCGGCGACAAGTTCAAAAACCGCATGTCGATTTCGGGCTTTTCTGCGAAGGGGCTTTTCAAGCGCGGTATGATTGTGAAGGGGCGCGATATGCGCTACGATATAGACAAGCCCGATTCTGACACAATGCGCGCGCAAGCCCGTCGCATGGTCGAAACTGTGCGGGAACACGCCGCGCTTACAGGCGATAACGGCAAATACGCCGACTGGCTGTTTTTGCTCGCGCAGACGATGTACTATCTGGTTGTGAACGATACGACATGCAAGACGCGCGCGGCTGAATGGCTTCTGTCATGCGGCGCTGTTCGTGAGCGCGAAAGCGGAGTGAAAGCGGCGATTTCCATTAGAAACGGAAAGCTCGAATACTCGCGGGATATGGGTATAGAAATCAAGGACGCGATATTCGGGCTCGCTGACATGGTCGAAGAAAAGCTGAACGGAGTTCAGTCGTAGATATTGCCGTCAAGCGCGTTTCTTGCGGCGAGTATATACTTTTGAGTGTCCAGCGGGTTCACGCCGCGTCTGGGACATGTCGCGCCCAAAGCTAAATCGCACTCGCGATAGCCTTTGAGGCGCGAATTTACATAAGCCCTGCCCGAAGTGAGTCGGGCGAGTCTCACGGGCAAATCGGCGGCTTCCTTCGCGGGCGCTTCGCACGTCAGCGTGATTT
Source organism: uncultured Oscillospiraceae bacterium (assembly GCA_964453505.1). Taxonomy (GTDB): domain Bacteria; phylum Bacillota; class Clostridia; order Christensenellales; family Aristaeellaceae; genus CAYVPJ01. Next base: position 9,654 of record CAYVPJ010000039.1, read on the forward strand.
TGTCGCCATTGCCCTCGGTCGACAGCACGCTTCCGCGCATATTGTTCATTTCGCCGATTATTTTGCCCGCCATGTTCGCGTCCACAGTTATTCGCAATTCGAGTATTGGTTCGAGCAACACGCTGCCGCCGCGCCGTAAACCGTCCATGAACGCCATCGGCGTGGCGACGATAAAGTCGAGCGGATGTGTATGTATATCGTGATCCTCGCCGCCTATTAGGCGTATGCGCACGTCGTCTACCTGCCAGCCGAGCATACCCTGCCGAGTCGCCGTGCGGATCGCCTGCGAGATTTGGTGCTGATAGCGCGGCTTAATTTCATTCGGAGCGACCAGGCTTTCATATGTTACGCCGCTTCCGCGCGGAGCGGGCGATATTTCGAATTTGATAACCGCCCAACACGGCTTGGGCATTGTATAGGCGATAAAACCGACTGCGGTCTGTTTTATCGTCTCTCTGTATATAGTCTCCGGCGGCGAAAACGCAGCCTTTATCGAAAACCGCGTCTGAAGCTCCTCTGAGAGCACTTCCGTTTGTATAGCGCCCATCAGGCGCACATGCGGCGAACGCGCGATGATCGAGGTCTCCAACAAAGGGTCTTCCGCGGAAAGCTGTTCAAGCGCGCTCTTGAGCGCGGGAAGCTGCTCCTCGTTTGCGGGCGCGACCTTCGCCATATACAAAGGCGCGCGCAATTCGCCCGACTTTACCCTTTCGGGCAGAAGCGTTGCGTCCCCAAGCGCGCTCCCGGTTATGACGTCGGTAAGCCCGTACACAATCGCTATGTCGCCCGCCCTCATTTCACCCGCGTCAAAACCCTTCCCGGACGCGGCGGGCGTGCGTATCTGCGATATTTTGCGCTGAACGGTCGTCTCGTTCGAGCCGTATTCGTTTTCAGCGCTGCGCGTGAAACCGACAGTGTCGCGGTTTTTGAGCATTCCTGAGTACAGCCTGACATACGCCGCCCTGCCCATTGCGGGGTCGTCCTCGCAGGCGAACACGATTCCGCACAGTCCGCCGTTTTCGTCGCCTTCAGGATGCGGCAGGCAGTCGCAAACGGCGTCGAGCAATTCGCGACAGCCGTCGCCGGTGAGCGCGCTGCCCGCGAGCGCGGGGAAAATATGCGCGCTTCGCGCAAGCTCGCGCGTCTTTGTCATAAGGCGCTCATTCTGCCATATCTCGCCTTCGGCGTATGCGGCAAGCGCAAGCTCGTCGTGCTCGGCGACTGCCGCCATGCACTCCTCTTTATCGCTCATGTCGAATATGCCGTCGGACAGCATTTTTCGCGCCTGTGATATTGTCTTACTGAAATCGGCCGTCTCGCGGTCGCATTTGTTTACGAATATGAGTGTCGGTACGCGGTACTTTTTCAGGCTTTCGAACAAGAGCTCTGTTTGAGCCTGAACGCCGTCGGTCGCGGATATGACGAGCACCGCGGCGTCTATCGCCCACAACCCGCGCTCTATTTCAGATGTGAAGTCGGCGTGACCGGGAGTATCGACGAGGCGTATTTGAATGCCGCGCCACATAAGCCGAGCGCAGGCGGCTTTAACGCTTATGCCGCGCCTGCGCTCGACCTCGAGCCTGTCCGTATGCGCCGTGCCGTCGTCGACCCTGCCCGCCTTGCGTATCTCCCCGCAAACGAGCAATAACTGCTCTGAAAGCGTGGTCTTGCCCGCGTCAACGTGCGCGAATATTCCTATGTTGCGCCCTTCACATGCCATCTTTTGAAAGCATCGTCATGCGCAGCAGGTTGAGCGCGTGTTTAATGGCAGACGTGCGTATGTCGGTGCGGTCGCCTCTGAACCTGAACTCGTGCGCGTAAGCGCCCTCTCTGTCCGCAAGTCCAATATACACAAGCCCGACGGGCTTCGTAGCCGTGCCGCCGTCGGGGCCGGCTATGCCCGTGATAGAAAGCGCGTAGTCGGACTTCGAGCGGTTTCTGGCACCCGCCGCCATTTGCTTGGCGCATTCGCGGCACACAGCGCCCTCTGTCCTGAGCGTCTCGGCGCTCACGCCCAGCAGGCGCGTTTTCGCTTCGTATGAATACGTTATGTAGCTCTCGTCGAACACGTCGGACGCGCCCGGCTGATCGACCAGCGACGACGCGAGCATACCGCCTGTGCAGCTCTCGGCGAACGACACTTTCAGGCCGCGTTCCTTGAGCATTCTGTATACTACCTTTGGCATTGTTTCGTCCAAGCCCTCGGCGTACAGCGCAGCGCCCATTCGTTTGCGTATTTCCGCCTCGACCGGGTCGAGTATGGGCGCGGGGTCTACGCCCAGCGGGCACATGACCGACAGGCGCGCCGTCGTTTCGGCGGTCGAACAATACAGAGCCAGCGTAGGCGTGCCCAGATGGAACAGATCCATAAGTTTCGTCTCGACCATCGACTCGCCCACGCCGAATATGTGAAGGTATCTCGACGCGAGCGTCTGCCCGCTGCGCGATTTCAGATATGGGAAAAGCTGCTTTTCGAACATGTCCTTCATTTCGCGCGGAGGGCCGGGCAGCACGGCGACGGTTTTTTCGCCTTCCGCAATTATGCAGCCGGGCGCGGTTCCGTTTTCGTTGGGCATTATGATCGCGCCCTCGGGGATAAGCGCTTGCTTTATGTTGTTGTCGGTCATCACCTTGCCCGCGCGCTCCATATAGTCTTTTATGTGCGTGAGGCTGTCTTTGTCCATGCGCAGTTCGCGCCTGAAATGCGCTGCGACGGTCTCTTTCGTAAGATCGTCCTCCGTAGGCCCCAGCCCGCCCGTCGTTATGACGCAGTCGGAGCGTGAAAGCGCCGTCGAAAGCGCCTCGTCAAGCCGACCCACATTGTCGCCGACGACGGTATGCCTGTACACGGTGATGCCCAGAGCGCTCAAACGCTGCGAAATATACTGAGCGTCGGTGTTCGCCACCTGACCCATCAACAATTCCGTTCCGACCGAAAGTATCTCGCAAACCATATTCCACATCTCACATATCTGTAATATATTGCCTGTTAAGCCAAATATAGAGGAAACCCGACCAGAGCGTCAGCGCGAGAGAGATGTACATCATTATCACGGTCATAATATCCCATATGTTATGAACCTCTGCGTCGAACGCCTTAATGGGTATGAGCAGAAGCGCCATGGGAATGTACACCATCTGCGACAGCGTTTTCACCTTGCCCCATATGCCCGCCGCTATGACCTTGCCCTTCGTGGACGCGACGAGCCGGAAGCCGCTCACAGCGAACTCCCGCGCTAGCATGAGCATACACACCCAGCCCGGCATACGGTTTTGCTCGACCAGCATTACAAGCGCGCTCATAACGAGCAATTTGTCGGCGATAGGGTCCATGAACTTTCCGAAATCCGTCACCATGTTGCGCGAACGTGCAATTCTGCCGTCCAGCAGGTCGGTTATAGACGCTATCACAAACAGCGCCAGCGCGATGAGCTGGCATACTGTGTTGCCCCTCGCGGCGACGAATAAAACAAACAGCGGCACTATCACGATCCTAAGCATCGTCAATTTGTTCGGCAGATTCATTTTGATACCATCACCCCCGTCATGTCATACGCGTCGCAATCCGTGAGCCTTACGCGCACATACTCGCCCGCGTTTACGCGTCTGTCCGCCGAAAAGCGTATAACGCCGTCAACTTCGGGCGCTTCGAGCGCGCTTCTGCCCACGTATAACGCCGAATCGTCTGAAAGCCCCTCCGCGAGCACTTCGACTTCCGTGCCCAAACGGTTCAGGTTGTATTCGTGAGACACGCGCATTTGCGCTGTCATTAGAGCGTCGAGCCTCTCGCGCTTTATATTGTCGTCGACTTGGTCGGGCATATCGCACGCCTTCGTGCCCTCCTCGGGCGAATACGCGAACGCGCCCATGCGCTCGAACTTTGCATCGTTCACAAAATCGAGCAGCTCGTTAAACTGCGAATCCGTTTCGCCGGGGAAGCCGACAATGAAAGTCGTGCGCAGAAGCACGCCGCGCTCGCGGCATTTTTTTATTAGAGCGCGAATATGTTTCGAGTCGCCGCGCCTGTTCATGCGCGATAGTATATTATCATTTATGTGTTGTAAGGGCAAGTCGATATACGGACAAATTTTTGCGTTTTCAGCGATTTCATTTAGCAATTCGTCCGTGACCGTATCGGGATAGCAGTATAGCGCTCTCACCCAGCGCACGCCGTCGATTTTAGTGGCTTCATTCAACAGCTTCGGTAAAAGCAGCGTTTTCTCCGCGAAGTCGTTTCCGTAGCGGCTGGTATCCTGCGCTATGAACGTTAGCTCAGTTACGCCGCTATCCGCGAGAAAACGGCACTCCGAAATTATGTCGTCATACGGGCGAGACGAGTAAGTGCCGCGAATGAGCGGTATCGCGCAGTAAGTGCAGCGATTATCGCAGCCGTCGGAAATTTTCACATACGCCGAATGCGCGCTCGTCGTGAGCACGCGTCCGCATTTCAGAAAGCGTTCGCCGTTTCCGACGTATATTGGCCGCTCCCCCGCGAGTGAGCGCGAAAGCATTTCGGCGGTTTTCGAGTATTCCGAAACGCCCAAAAAACCGTCGACCTCAGGCATTTCCGCATACAGCGCGTCGGGGTATCGCTGCGACAGGCAGCCCGTCACGAACAGCTTTTTGAGCCTGCCCGTCTTTTTGTATTTGGACATTTCGAATATGGCTTCGATCGATTCTTCTTTCGCCGACTCGATGAAGCCGCATGTGTTCACAAACGCCGCGTCTGCCTCCGCCGGGTCTGACACGGCGGTAAAGCCGCAGCCTGACAGTATGCTCAACAAAACCTCGGTGTCGACGCGGTTTTTGGAGCAGCCCAGAGAGACGATGTACACGTTTTTACTCATTATGACCGCCCCTTTTCAGATGGAAGGAAAATCGTCGTCGTCAAACATCGTCAAGTATTGCTCGCGGGTTATCAGGACTTCCCTCGATTTCGAGCCTTCCGACTGGCTCACCAAACCGCGCGCCGCCATTTCGTCGATCAGCCTGCCCGCGCGCGCGTAACCGACGCGCAATTTGCGCTGCAACATGCTTATGGAGGCCTGTCCCGCGTCCACGACGTATTTAACAGCGACCGGGAACAGCTCGTCGACGCCGTCGTCCTGCTGTTCTTTCGCCTTATCGTGCTTTTCTGCGTCGGAAAGCACCGCGTTTTCCATATGCTCCAGCATGTCCTCGTCAAATTCGGCGGAACGCGAGTCGGAGATATAGTCTACAACCGCCTGCACCTCGGCTTCCGACACCCACGCGCCCTGTATGCGCAGCGGTTTGTTGCGATCCTGCGGCAGATACAGCATGTCGCCGTGACCGAGCAGTTTTTCCGCGCCGTAGCAGTCGAGTATCGTGCGGCTGTCTACGCCGCTCGCGACGGTGAACGCGATTCGCGTAGGTATGTTCGCTTTTATAACGCCTGTTATGATGTCTACGGACGGGCGCTGCGTCGCGATCACGAGGTGTATGCCCGCCGCGCGCGCCAGTTGCGCCAAGCGGTTTATGGCTTCCTCAACGTCGCGCGGCGCAGTCATCATAAGGTCGGCAAGCTCGTCGACGATCAGCACGATCTGAGGCATAGGCTTTTCGTCGGGCTTGAGCTTTTTATTATACGACTGTATGTTCTTAGCGCCGTGTTCGGAGAAAGTTTTATATCTCTTAGTCATTTCGGCGACCGCCCAATCGAGCGCGCTCGCCGCCTTTTTAGGATCTGTCACGACGGGCACGAGCAGGTGCGGTATCGAATTGTACGCGTTCAACTCGACCATCTTGGGGTCTATAAGTATCAGCTTCACTTCGTCCGGCGTGGCGCGGAACAGTATGGATATTATGATGGCGTTTATGCACACGCTCTTACCGGAGCCGGTCTGACCCGCAATCAGAACGTGCGGCATGTTCGCGAGGTCGGCGACAATGAGCCTTCCTGAATTATCCTTGCCCAAGCCCACGGCGAGCCGAGACGCGGCCGACCTCGCCTCGTCCGATTCGAGCACGTCGCGCAGGTGAACAAGCTCGGTCTTCATGTTCGGCACTTCCACGCCTACGGCGCTCTTTCCCGGTATCGGCGCTTCAATGCGCACAGAGACCGCCGCCAGATTCATGGCTATGTCGTCGGCGAGAGACGATATGCGGCTGACCTTTATTCCCGGCGCGGGCAAAAGTTCGAATCTAGTGACCGCCGGGCCGTGCGAAATGCCCGTGAGCTTCACGGGTATCGAGAAACTATGCAGCGTCTTTACGAGCGTTTCGGCGCGGTTCACGTCTATGGCGTCGTAACCCGCGTCCGCCTTTACTATCTCGCTCGCTTCCATAAGGTCTATGGGCGGGTAGTCGTATTCCTCGTCGACCTCTATCTTAGCGGGCGGCGGCGTTGGCTTTTTGGGCGGTTCGGCTTTCTTGACGGGCGGCGTAAACGGCTCGTCGAAATATGAGGGCTTAGGCTTCGCGGGCTCTTTCTTGGGCGGCGCGGGCTTGAGCGGCTTCTCAGGCGCTTTTTCGCCCAAGTCGAATATGTCGGCCGCGGGCTTTGGTTTCACCTGATGTTCGGCGAGGTCGTCAAGCGAATACGTAAGGACGGGCTTGCGCTTGCGCGAATGCGGCTTTAGCGCGTTGTCTACATAGCGCTTGTTGCGCTCGTCAGGGTCGTCTTCTCTGACCGCCTTCATAAGGTCTATCTTTTCGATTTCTACAGGCGCTTCGCCGCGCCTGTCTTTTGCGCGCGATTTCGGCGGACGCGCGTCTATGCGCTCCACTTCGGGAATCTCGAGCGATTTGTCGGGCGAGCGCAGCGGCGTTACCTCGCGTTTCGCCTTGCCGCTTTCGAGCTTGGGCATTCTGACAGGCGCGTTTATGTTAAACTCGCCCGTGCCCATGTCTTCCGTATACAGTTTTTCGCTAGGCCGCCTGACGGGCGGTTTCGCGGCGGGCTTTGCGGGTTTCTTGGGTTTTTCGGGCTTTTTCGCGTTTTCGGGCTTGCCCGTTTTGTGAAATATACGGCTCAGACTCAATACTCTCATCACCACCAACAACATAAGCATTATAACGATAAAAAGCAGCGCGGCGCCCCACTTTGTCAATAGATGCGTAACCGGCCACGCCATGAGCGCGCCGAGCAAACCTCCGCCGTCGTGGGCGCGATAGGCGAACGACAAAAAGTTGAGGTACTGCGCATATTCCATTCCGGCTTCGATTTTCGCAATATAAAACACTTCGACCGCGCTTAACAGGCAAAGCTCGAACGCGGCTACGAGCAGGCAGCGCTTCAAAAGGCCGCCCTTTTTGTCTTTCGATATAAACGCGAACACGCCCGCGCCTATGAACGCGAACGGCAGCGACCACAGCATCACGCCCGTCAGACCCGTAATGACGCTTCTCACGCCGTAGAGCGCCGAATGCTGCTCTCTGCCCGCGAGCGCTATGAACGTTATAAGTATCGCAAGCCCCACCGTCAGCGTGAGCAGCACTTCCCGCTTCGCCGAGTCGTCGCCTGCCTTTTTCTTGGCGTTCGCCATTTTCCCTCCGTCAAACGCATATTCCTTCACTATACGATTATACACCAATCCGGCGCGAAAATCAACAAACGTCACAAGAAACGGGCGATAAGCATATCAATGGAACGAAACCCGAATGGAAAGGAGCAATTCAAGTGGCATATGCTGTTGATACAAGGCGGGGATGCGGACGCAGACGCTTGGAAGCCGAGCGCTCGCTCGAACGCCAACCATATGGCGCGTTGAACGCGATAGGCGGTATAAACGGATACAGCCGTTACATGTGTTCGCCCTGTTACAGACCGCCGGGGCAGCCGATTGACCCGATATACAGAGGGCCGTGCCCGCCCAACCCCGACGGCACGGATTTTGAGGACGTATACGCGCAGTTTTATCAGAACGGCGAGTTGTCTGTGACGGCGGCGTCGCCAACGGTAACGACGGACGACGGCACGGTTTTCCGCCGCGTCGAGTTGAGCTCGACGTCGATTTTGAGCGACGAGGGCATAATAAAGGAACGGACGCGGATACTGATAATCGACCCCGGCATATATTACATCGCGTACAATATAAACGTGCCCGAATCCAACGACATCGACACGGTGATGGCGCTGCTTTACGACCGCGAGGTCATACCGGCGACCGCCGTGGAAGTGTACAAGAACATCACGGGCGTGAGCGTGCACGCGTCCGCAAGCGCTCTTATAGGCGTCGACTCGAACGGCGCGGAAATCATATTGGGTTCGACGAACACGTTCCAGCTTACGCCGTCGTCGGACACGACCACCGCGTCCTTGGTCATATTCTCGATCGCATAGAAAAGGAGGGGCAAAAGCCCCTCCCCCTATAAAACTGTCAGAATCTGAACAGGCTTACGTCAAAGTTGATGTATTCGCCTTTGCCCAGTTCCTCCGACGACTCCGTGCCGTCGAAGCCCTCGACGCGATAGACTTTTATCGTCACGCTGTCGCCGTATGAACGCGCTTCGACGCGGTTCTTTACGAGCGTGTTGCTGTCGGCGATCTCTCCGTCGATTTCAACGATTATATCAAACTGCCTGAGACCCGCGCTCTCGGCGGGCGAGTTTGCTTTGAGCTCGGTTATCAGAACGCCGCCCGGAACGGCGCCCTTGTAAACCAGATAGTGATTCGACGAGTTTATAGCCCTGATGGTCACACCGAGAGCGGGCTTATCGGCGCTCACGGTGGTCATGCCGTCGGCAGTTGCGCCCGCGTCGGATTCGCTCGATATTTCGCCCTTCAATACGCGCTCTATCGCTTCGGCGATATAGGGTTTCGCGGTGTTTACGGGTATCGCGAGGCCTATGCCTTCGACCGCCATGCCCGTGTAATAACTGCCCGAATACTTAGCAGACGGCACGCCCATGAGCTGACCCAGCACGTTGAACAGTCCGCCGCCCGAATTGCCTGAGTTTATAGCCGCGTCCGTCTGTATCATTGAGTTTTTGACCGTTGTGCGCAGGCCGTATTTGTCGGTGCGCGCTGTGGAGTCGATTTGCCTGTCGAGCGCCGATATGATGCCCACGGTGACAGTGCCGCGCAGTTCCTCAGCCAGAGGATTGCCTATGCATATCGCCCATTCGCCCACGCGCAGTTTGTCGCTGTCGCCCAACGGCACTGGCGCGAGGTTCATATCCGGCACGCTCAGCACGGCAATATCGGCCGCCTCGTCGTATGTGACGAGCACGGCTTCCAATTCTTCGTCGGAATCGAGCGTAGAAACGGTGAGCCGCGTCGCGTTTTCGACGACGTGGAAGTTCGTGAGCACCAAGCCGTCATATACCGCCACGCCGGAGCCCGTCGCCGCCAACCTTTCGACGCTCTCGCGAGTGCCCTCGAAGAAATCGCCGAAGCCGCCGAACCCTCCGAAACCGCCGAAGCCGTAGTACGGGCTATAGCTCGAATATGTGTAAGTCTGATAGTTGTTCACGCCCACGACGCTCTTTTGAACGTCTTCGACCACGTCTATGAACGGGCTTGTGACAAGGCTTGCGTCCGTAGTCGTGTTCACGACGGATTCGGCAATCGCGCGGGCTTCTTCGTCTGTCGTCGCGTTCGCCCCTCCCGCAAGCGACAGGCATAGAGCGAGCGCCGCTATGAATGAAATAAGCTTTTTGATGTTCACAGTTACCGCCTCCATGATTGTTGTAAAATATGTCAGTGCGTTCCCAGCGCCAATGAATCCCAATAGTCTACGTTTATTTCGTATTCCGCCATATTGTACATTTCGTCGTACACCTTTTTATACGCTTCCGTTCGCGCTTCGTAAAGCGCCTTTTCGACCGCCTCGTCGTATGCGCAGGTATCGGTGTCGTCGAGCAGTCTGAGCAAAAACAGACCATAGTCTGTTTCAACTATGCCGCTCATGCCGCCAACTTCAAGTTTGGAGACAGCGTCGATAATCGCCTTATCGACGCTTTCGTCCGAAGCCGAGAAAGTCGTAAGAAAGTACATGACGCCCAAATCGGTATGGGCCTCGGCGAAGCCGAGGAACGATTCGTCGTCGCCAACACCCGAAAGCGCGTCCATAACATCAGACGAAAAACCGCCCTGCGCGCTTTCGCGCCTCGCGCACAGGTATTCGACCTCGTATGAAGTGCACGCTTCGACGTCCACGCTTGCCCTGACCGCGTTTTCGTCTATCTCAGAGCGCGCCGCTTCGCTTTCGTATACGATCTCGGCGAGAAGCTGCTTTTTGTAGAGCGATAAAACGTCGTCGTATGTGAAGCCGGCGTTCTCATATCCTGACGCTATTTCCCAGTATGCGTCCGCCTCGCATTGACAAAACTCAATCTCGAAATCGTTTAGCGACATGCCGCGCTCAACAGCCAGATTGTAGAATATGTTCATCATGACCAAGCTCTTGAACACGTCGGCCTTAACGGTCTCCGACACTGTAAGTCCGTTATCGTATTGCAGGCTCCAGAAGTCGACACCGAGATAGCATTCGTAGTATTCGGCGACGGCAGCGTAGCGCGCCTCGGCGTTATAGACATAAATGGCGGCCTCGGCCGACGAAACCTTCTCTCCGTTGAGCGTAAAAGCCCAGTCCTCCGCGAGCGCCGCAGGCGCGAGGACAAGCGCTAGAACAACAAAGAAAGCCGTCGCTCGGCGCATTTAATGATCTTCCCCCTTTTTCCTTAACATGATTATACCACTTGTCCCGAGAATATTCAGCCCGTGAAATTCTTAGGAATTCTTAAAATTGCGCATACTGATGGCAATAACGCGGGCAAGGTTGTATAATCATTGCGAGGTGACTGCATATGGCGGACGAAAGAACAATACTTATTGCCGACGACGACCCCGACATACGCGAGGTCGCCCGCATACTGCTTGAAAGCGAAGGCTTTACTGTGCGCGAAGCCGTCGACGGCGACGACGCGATAGCGAAAATTTCGGACGACATAGACCTGTATATATTAGACGTTATGATGCCCCACAAGTCGGGTTATCAGGTGTGCAGAGCGATAAGAAATGTGTCCGCGTCGCCGATACTGTTTCTGACCGCGAAATCGCAGGACGGCGACAAGTCCATGGGCTTTTCGTCGGGGGGCGACGACTATCTGCCCAAGCCGTTTTCGTACACCGAGCTTACGGCGCGCGTAAAAGCGCTCATTCGCAGGTATTATGTTTACGGCGGAAAAGAGGACGCGCAGAAGAGCGAGACGCTCACGTTTCGAGATTTGTCGATAAACCGCGACACATGCGAAGTCAAAGTCGCGGGCAGAGACGTTACGCTCACTGACATCGAATACAGAATGCTGCTTTTAATGGCAGAAAACAGGCGCAAGGTGTTTTCGGCGCAAAACCTGTACGAGTCGATATGGAACGAACCGTACTTCTATTCGTGCAACAACACGATAATGGTTCACATACGCAATCTGCGCCGAAAGATAGAGCCCGACGCGGACAACCCGCAGTACATAAAAACCGTTTGGGGAAAGGGCTATCGCATTGACTGAAAAGCGCGCGCGGGTCAGGCTGGGTTTCGTTTTGCTGTTATGCACGTTTTTATCGTTCGCGATAGCCGCGGGCGCGTTCGCTGTTTTTCGCTACTCGACCGACCAGATAATCAATAAGCGCATATACACAAAAGAAAAAATAATCGAGCGCGAAAAAGATCTGACGCGCGAGTTTCGATCATATATGTCGGGCAACCGCTATTCATACGCCGACAGAAACGCTATTCTCGCGTGGCTGTCAGACAAGCCTGACGTTATGATAGAGATATACGAGCTGTCCGAACAGCCGCTTTCGGGAAACACCGAGACGCGCGCCATATACTCGACTGTGACGGGCACGCTGACGCTGTACGAGCTTTTGCAAAGCGAGTACGACGACTACAGATACGTGTACCCTCTCTCATACGGTTCTTCGCGCTCGCGAATACTCATCATGCGCTATTTCCCGATGTACACCGCGCGGAATTACGCGACATACTTCAACCTCGCCGCGTCGTTTTTGATATTCACGACGGCGCTATTGCTGTTCATACGCCGAAAAACGAAATATATAGCCGTGTTGATGCGCGAATTGAGGGTGATGCAGGGCGGCGATCTGTCCGTGCCCATGACAGTGCGCGGCAGAGACGAGCTTACGTCCTTTGCGGAAGACATCGAGCAGATGCGGCGTTCGTTCATAGAGCGCTTGGCTCACGAGGAGGAAATGACCAAGAACGCGTCGGAGCTGTTGACGGCGATGTCGCACGATCTGCGCACGCCGCTGACAGCGCTTATAGGCTATATGGACATACTCGATCTGGGCAAGTTCGAAAACGACGAGCAAGTGCGGAAATACGTCAAATCCGCCAAGCGAAAGGCGTATCAAATCAAAGAAATGACCGACAAGCTGTTCGAGTATTTTCTGGTGTACTCCCCGAACGACACGAAAATCGAGTATGAACGCGCGGACGCGTCCACGCTGTTTTCGCAGTTATGGTCTGACAGCGCAGAAATGCTCGAAAACGACGGTTTTGTATTTAATATGGAAATATCCGACGAATCGTGCTTAGTCGACGTAAACGTGCCGTTTATGAGGCGCGTGTTCGACAACATCGTCTCGAACATGCGGAAGTACGCCGACCCCGCCGCGCCCATATCGATCAAAATGGGGCTTTCGGCTGACGGGCGCAATTTCGAGTTTGAAGCGCTGAACAAAATAGCTGACCGCCCGAGCGTAGGCGAGAGCAGCGGCATAGGTCTTGCTTCGTGCCTAAAAATAATGCAAAGCCATTCGGGAGAGTTCACATACAGCGCTATGAACGGCGAGTTTTCGTCACGGCTGTCTCTGCCCGCGAAGGCCGAGTGACGGACGGTTTTGAACGCTTTTCGCAGTTTGATATAACAGACAGGCACGCTAAGGCGGCGAGCGACGAGAGCGCGAATAGCCATACGCAATTAAGTTCGAGGTTAATATAGTTTGCGGCTCGCGATTGCAATAGCGCGATGCCCGCAAGCGACGCGAGAGCTATGAACGCGCGTATCAGGGAAAACCTGAGCCGCGCGCCCGTTTTTATGAGCTTGAATGAATAAACGCATGTAACGGCCGCCAAGCCCGCCAAACACGCCACGGTATCGAACATCGGGCTTCCGTCGCGCAGGCTTTCAAAAGGAAGCTGACACACGCAATACAGCGCTGTGCCGCGCGCGAACAGTCCGTCCGGTTTCTTTGTTTTATAGAACGAATATGCGAGATACGTGAAAACGCACAGACCGAATATGCCCTCGTAGACGGACGGCATATGCCTTACGGTCTCATAAATGTCGGCATACGTAAATATCCTAGGAAAGCCTGACGAGAACGGTTTCCCGCAGGCGGCTGCGCCCTCCGAAAGCCTTATAATGGCGGCGAAAAGCACAAGACCGATCGTTATTACGTTCAGAAACTTAGCCGCGTTCAGTTTTTTGAAATGCGCATACGCGACTGCTGCGACTATGAAGCCCGCAAGCGCCGTTAAAAGAGAATAGCCGCCGCGCCACACGTACAGCATCTCTACGGCATTATCGCGAAACTCACCGACGTTCAAAATGCAGTAAGCCCCTCTTGACAGTACGAACGCAACGGGCAGCGCCGTCAGCATATATCGCGCGACGTGCTTTGCGTTGAACGCCTTCGAATAGTCTCGCACGACTGATATGCACAAATACATAGCGGCTAGCGCTACGGAGAGCAGAACGCCTGACACGGTAAGTGAAAACTCACCCGCACTGAATATCATTGCGCGCCTCCCCGCCCGTCGTCAGCCGACGCGAAGTATAGTATGTCGTAAACCAGTTTACCGCCTCGCGGGTTTTGCATATAAGTTTCGCCGCCCACGAATACGCCCGACGCGCCGCCTTGGTTCAGCATATACGCGTTTTCACAGCCCGCGTCTATAAGGCGGCTCATGAGCGCGTCGGAATCGCCCGAACCCTCCGCGCATAGAATCACGTATTCGAGATATGCCGTCTGCCCTATCGCCGTGAATCCGTCGTCCAAGCCTTTCAGCGCGTCCGGCTGCGCTATGCCGTTCAATATAAGCGCGCGACCGCGCGAAAACGCCTGATACGCGTCGCCCTTCCATTTGAGATAGCCGTCAAGCGCGCTCGCCTGTTTGTATATGCGGAAGTATCCGTCAAAGTCGATTATCAGCAGATCGTTTTCGCAGTATTCTGTTCCGTTTACGTCAATACCCTGCCTGACCTCGATTCCCGAAGTTTCGGCATAGTCATCGCCCGCGACGGCTATGACGCTTCGGTAATACGCCGCCTGATTTTTAAGCGCGTTCGTAAGCGGCCTTTCGAGGGTTCCGCATAGCGCGGTTCTCAGCTGCCCCACGTCTGAGATATTGATTTTGGCGATGAACGCGCGCGATTCTCCGACCTCGAACGTCTCCCACGCAACGGACATGCCGCCGTCGCTATAAGAGTTTTCGGTATAATTCTTCGTGTCCGGCATGAATCCGTATGTGAAATCGCGTTTTGAAAGCTCGACGGGCGCGGGAGTCACGGTCGGCTCAAGCGCCGACTGCGGGGATATGCCGACGGGCGGTCTTACATATACGTTGCCGGTCATGTCCCTAACGTTTTCGCTTTCGAACAGCAATTTTTGGGTTTCGACTCCCGCTATGCCGTCGCGCTCCAAGCCGTTTACATGCTGAAACTGGACTATCGCCGCGAATGTGTCGTCTCCGTAATAGCCGTCGGGCTCGCCCGCCAAAAAGCCCAGTTCAATGAGCCGCTCCTGTATTTTAGTTACCTGCTCCGGCTTCGTGCCCTTGTCCGCCTTTTTGAGCGTTTCGTATGTCGTGGGTTCGGGCGCGGGGGTTGGCGTGGGCGAAGGCGTGGGCGTCGGAGTCGGAGTCGCCGACGGCGCTAACGTGTGTTCGGGCTCTCCGTACCTGACGGGCGCGCCCGAACGCGTGTTCACGCCCGAAGGCACGAGCACCGACGCGAGTATAATGAGTATTATCAGAATTGCCCTGAGTGAATTTTTACTCATGCCTCCCCCTCCGAAACGACCTATTTATACGTTTCGAGAAAACGCGTAAGGCTTGCGCCCGCTTCCATAGAAGGTATGTATTCCAGCCCCACGTATCCTGCATATCCGTGTTTTTCGAGCGCCGCGAACACGTTTTTGTAATCCACTTCGCCCGTCCATGGCTCGTGCCTGCCGGGGTGTCCCGCGATGTGTATATGCTTTACCACGCTTTGAGCGCGCAGAAACGCGTTTATCAGGTTTCCGCACTGAGCCTGCTGATGATATAAATCGAACGTTATGCCGACAGACGGGCTGTCTGCCGCAAGCGCTATGTCGCGCGCTTCGTCGGCTGAATACAGAAACGTGCCCACGTGGTCGTACAGGGTGTTTAGCGGTTCTATGGCTACGCATATTCCCGCGTCCGACAGACGCGATACCGCCCGCCTTAAAAGCGCGATAATCCTGTCTCGCTGCACGCGCCTGTCTTCGCCCGTGTCCTGACCAACCTGCGTGACGAGCGTCCCTGCGCCCAGCGCGCGGGCTTTTTCGATTGTTTTGTCAAGCGCGCTCAGCCATGCGGCTTCATTGCCGCTCTCGTTCATGCGAAAATCGTCTAGGCACAGGCTCGTGATGAACACGCCCGCGCTATTGGCGGCTGCTTTGACGGAAGCGATTTCGCTTGCGTCCAAGCGCCAGAACTCGACAGCCGAAAAACCCGCTTTGGCGATTTTGGAAACGGCTTCCGCGCCGGACAGTCCCGGTAACAGACAGGGTGCGCACACATCGAACTTCATAAATATCCTCCTCAGTCGAGTAGCTTCATTATATCATCGCGCGACATGGACATTATGCCTCCGTCGGCCGAATCCGTGACGGCTTCGGCAAGCTCGCGCTTGCGCGATTGCAGCTTTAATATGTTTTCCTCTATCGTGCCTTTCGTTATGAGCTGATAAACCTGCACCTTGCGCGTCTGACCTATGCGGTAGCACCTGTCGGTAGCCTGATTCTGCGCGGCTATGTTCCACCACGGGTCGTAGTGTATGACCGTGTCCGCGCCCGTAAGGTTCAGTCCCGTGCCGCCCGCTTTCAATGATATGAGGAATACCGGCGCTTCGCCCGCGTTGAAACGGCGCACCAATTCGGCGCGCTCCTCGCGCGGAGTGTCGCCCTGAAGCGTGAAGCTCGGAATATGCATTTCGTCAAGGCGCTCGCGTATGCGCGACAGCATACTCGTGAACTGTGAAAATACGAGCACTTCGTGACCGCTTTCGGTAAGCTCGTCAAGCATTCGCGCGCACTCCTCGAGCTTGCAGCTTTCGCCCGTATATCCGTCTATGAACAGAGACGGGTCGCAGCAGAGCTGGCGCAGTCTTGTGAGCATCGAGAGTATTTCGAGCTTATCGCGCTCGGTCGCGCTCTCCATGCGCTTTTTGACGTCCCAGACGTGCGCGAGATATACCTTGCGCTGCTCATCTTCCATTTGTATGTAGTTGACTGTTTCGATTTTGGGCGGCAATTCCTCGAGCACGTCCTTCTTCATGCGGCGCAGTATGAACGGAGACGCGAGTCTTTGAAGCGTCTTTCGCGCGTCCGCGTCGCCGTTTTTGGCTATCGGCGCTTCAAGCTGGCGGCGGAAGGTCGCGTAATTATACAGATAGCCGGGCATCAGGAAGTCGAATATGCTCCACAACTCGCTCAATCTGTTCTCGACGGGCGTGCCGGTCAGCGCTATGCGAACGGCGGCTTTCACGCGCTTGACGGCGTGGAACGCCTTCGTCTCGTGGTTTTTGATGTATTGCGCCTCGTCGAGTATGCACGCGTAGTACGACGCTTTCTCGTGCAGCTCAACGTCTCTGCGCATCAGGTCGTATGACGTTATCATTATGTCGTAATCGTCCCGCGCCTGTATTTCGAGCTCGCGCTCCGCGGAAGACGCGCACAAGAGGCACACCGATAACTCAGGAGTCCACTTTTCAACCTCGTCGCCCCAGTTGAGCACCAATGACGCGGGGCACACGATGAGCGACGCGCGCGGACCTTCGAAATCGTCGCCGCGCTCGCGCTTTACGCTCAGCAGGTACGCGAGCACCTGCAGCGTTTTTCCCAAGCCCATGTCGTCGGCGAGTATGCCGCCGAATTTGTACGCGTCCAGCGTCTTGAGCCATCGAAAACCCGTTTTCTGATAGTTGCGCAGTACCTCGTCCAAAGGCTCAGGCACGCCGAAATCGCTGTCGTCGACCGTTTTGAAGTCGCGCACCAGTTTCTTAAACGACGTATCCCTGTTGAACGTCAGGTCGCCGTCCTGCTTCAATGCGCCGTCCAGATACAGCGCCCGCGCCATGGGCACGTCCAGCTTGCCTTTTTCAAGGTCTTTCGCCGTCAGGTTGAGGCCGTCCGCCATTTGTTTAAGCCCGTCTAGCTCGCTTCCGCCTATGGTCAGGAAGCGGCCGTCGTCGAGCCTGTAATAGCGGCGTTTGTCGCGCACCGCCTGCATGAGTTCCTCAAGCTCTGATATTGGAAATTCGCCCGTATCAACATTCAGGTTCAGAACGCCATCGCCCGCCGACACGCCCACAGTCACGCGCGACAGCTTTTTCATGTGAATATTTTTGAGCCTGTCGGAAATGTATATGTCTCCGTACTCGCTCAACTGCACCATGCCGCCCGACAGAAACGCGTACATTCGCTCCTCGTCGTTTATCGAGAACTGTTCGCCCGCGTTAAGCGGCGGATCGAAATGCTTTATGAGCGCCGCTACCGCCTCGCGCTCTTTGTTTGAATCGCGCTTCGTGGCGTCGCCGTCGCCGTTCTTTTCATCGTAGCCGTATGTCGCGGTCTGATACACGAACGCGGGTCGCGCGGTCAGTGTCGAGCGTTCGGGCATGTCTATGTAGAAGCAAATCTCCACCCGATCGGGGCGGTACGCATCGAGCACGCCGTTATCGTCAACCGACGCGTGTTTCTCGATTTTCGGAAGCACCGTCAGGCAGAAGTCTGACGCGCCCTTAGGCGAAAACAGCAGTTCATCTGTTCGCGCCGCCTCGATCATCGGCAGCATTCTTTCGGCGTAATCGGGCGTGAGCCTGTAGATCGCGCGATCGATCGCTACGTAATCGTGTTTCGCGCCGTACACCCTTTGCGCCTTAGGCGAGACCGATATTCTTACGCGATCCCCCACGTTCTCGGCGCGCACTGTCAAGGACGGGTTTTCGTCCTTCAGTTTCCAGCGCTCGCCGCCCGCGCGGTTAGCGATTTCGTCGCCTGAATACATGTCGAACAGCTCGTCGAGCGAACGTCCGCTTAATTTTAGAGAGCGCAATGTGGGTAAAACGGCGGGAGACAGGCGCGAGCCGGCGCTCTTTGAGTAGAACATCTGCTCGTTGATCGTCGCCATTATGAAATCGACAAGCGGTTTTGATTCGTCGTCGAACGCGTCGCGCGTATGCCGAAAGGACAGTTTTTGACCGTACTGCACCGTCTGCGAATATGAGATAGACCTGTAAAACTCCGAAATGTCGCGCATGACGTACTGCCGGTCATTGCCGAGCGTGAACGAGATTTCGATAGAATCGTATTCCAAGGCGAGCTGAGGCACGATTTTGATGCCGCCCGCCTCTTCGCTAGATATGCCGTTTTGGTATTTTGTGAGTAATAGATTAGCGCCCGCGTTGTTTATAACGCGGGAAGTTCTGTCCGCGCCGATCATACCGCGAGGTCTTTCCTGAACGGCGGGCTTTTGCTGGTCGAGGTATTCGAGCAGCGTCGCGCCTATATGTTTGCAGCGCCCGAACGCGTCGTATGCGGGACAGCCGCAGTGGCACAGCAGAATGTCCTCGTCGTTCGATATGTCTATCTCGACTTCGTATCGGAAAGTGCCCTTAACGCTCGAGCGTATACTCACGCCGCCGCGCGTTTCGTTAAGCAAAAACCGAACCACGCGCCCGTATTTATAGTATTCGGCGGAACGCGCATAGACGACGCCGCCCAGCAGATTTTTGACATAATCACGAGTGAGAGTCACATTATCACTCCCGCGCAAATTTGTTAAATTATATCACGCGCATATGTTTATGTCAAATCCGCTCTGCGTTTCATCTCCGACGCGATAAACTCGATTTCGCCGTTGCGCATATATACCCTCGGTACGCGCCTGCCTACGCGGCTCAGCGCCTCGTTGCGGTTCATGTGCGCGATCTTCGCGTATTCGTCTACGGTTATGCCGCCTCCCAGCAGCGTCGCCGTATCTCCGCAGGCGACATCGGGAATGTCGGTGACGTCGACCATCATTTGATCCATGCACACAAGCCCGAGCACTTTGGCGCGCTTAGACCTAATCTCGACAAAGCCTTCGTTGTTGAACCGAGGATAACCGTCGACATAACCCGCCGTTATCGTGGCTACGCGGCTGTCGCGCTCAAGCGGGTGCTCGTCGTCATAGCCGACGCACTCGCCTTTCTTCAGGTTTCTGATCTGAGCGACACGCGCTTTCAGCGCGAGCACGGGCAGGCACTTTTCGGGGTGCTCCCAGCGGTACGGACAAACGCCCCACAAAAACGCGCCCACGCGCACGCTGCCCATATGCCTTTCGGGGTAGCGCACCATGCCAATCGAATCGCATATGTGCGAAACGCCTGTGTCTATTCCCATATCGCGCAGGCGCGATATTATCGTATCGAACGACTGAAACTGGCGGCGGTCGCTTTCCGGGTCTCTGAGCGCCAGATGGCTGAATATGCCCTCGATTTTAATGAGCGGGTTTTTTGCGAATTGCGCGATATACTCAAAATCATCTATGTCGAAACCGAGCCTGTGCAGACCCGTCTCAATTTTTATGTGCACTCTCGCCGCTCGGCTGACGGATTTGGCGGCCGACAGTATGCGTTCGGCGCTCTCGCGAGAGTATGCGGTCAGCATTATGCCCCCAACGGCCGCCCGCGCCGCTTCTGATTCGCCCACAGCGCCCATAACGAGAACGTCCGCCAACGGCGCGACATCGCGTACTTCCTCGGCTTCCGCAATGCTCGCTGCGCAAAACGTGTCGGCGCCCGCCAAGAAAAGTTCGCCCGCCATGTATTTTGCGCCCAGACCGTATGCGTTCGCCTTTACGACCGGCATGAGCTTCGCGCCGTCCGCGAGCATAGCTTTCGCCGTTTTGTAGTTCGAAGCGACAGCCGACAGGTCAACTTCCGCCCAGCACCGCGAAAACGCGTCGCTCGCGCTTACGTCGAAATTGCCGTTCAGCTTGCGCACGATCCGCTCATACGCCATATACTCCTTGGAGTTTGCGTATACGAAATGTCCCGGCTCAATTTCCATCCAACCGGGCGCGTCCTTTGAGTAGTCGTGCATGTTCGGGTCGTACACAATCAGCTTTTTCTTCTTTTCGCTGTCGGGGTCGGGCATCGGAACGGCTGACAGCAGCGCTTTTGTATACGGGTGAAGCGGGTTTTCGAACAGCCTTTCGGTGTTCGCAAGCTCCACGATCTTCCCCTTGTGTATGACCGCGATGCGGTCGCATATGAAGCGCATGACGCTCAGGTCGTGCGATATGAACAGATATGTCAGCCCGCGCTCTTTTTGCAGGTCGCTCAAAAGGTTCAACACCTGCGCGCGTATAGACACGTCCAACGCGCTTATAGGTTCGTCCGCGATTATGAACTCCGGCTCCATTACGAGCGCCCGCGCCACGCCTATACGCTGCCTCTGCCCGCCCGAAAACTCGTGCGGGAAGCGCCCCGCGAACTCGGGCAGCAGACCCACGCTTTTGAGCGCCTCAACGACTCTTTCGTCGCGCTCGCGCTTGGGCGTGTTTCTGTATATGCCCTCGGAGACTATATAGTCGACCTTCGCGCGCTCGTTAAGCGACGCCATCGGGTCTTGAAATATCATCTGAATTTTTCCAGGTATTTGCTTATCGAGCGCTTTAGGTATCTTTCCGTTTATTTTCTCGCCGTTGAACAGTATTTCGCCGCCCGCCGTGGGCACGACGCGAATAATCGCCCTGCCTATGGTCGTTTTGCCGCTGCCCGACTCCCCCACCAGCCCGAACGTTTCGCCCTTGAATATGTCGAACGACACGTCGTCAACCGCCGTGAACGGACGTTTGCGCTTGCCGAATTTAACTGTCAGGTTCTTAACGCTCAATATAGGCTCAGCCATTTGCCTCAGCCTCCCTGCCGCGCAGATTCTTTATTATGTCGGGCGGCTCGACCTTGGGCGCTCTCTTGTCCAACAGCCACGAGCGCACCTTATGTGTGGGCGACACCTCGAAAAACGGCGGCCGTTTCACAAAATCGATGTCGAGAGCATACGGATTGCGGGGCGCGAACGGGTCGCCTTTGATTTCCTGAAACAGATTCGGAGGCGTGCCCTTTATCGAGAACAATTTCTCGCCCTTTACGCCTAACTGCGGAAGCGATGAGAGCAGCGCCCACGTATACGGGTGCTTCGGGTCGTAGAATATTTCGTCGGCAGTACCGATTTCCAGTATGTCGCCGCCGTACATGACCGCAATGCGCTCTGCGACGTTCGCGACCACTCCCAGATCGTGCGTAATGTATATGGTCGTAAGTTTATACTTCGCGATCAATTCTTTCAAAAGCTTCAATATCTGCGCCTGTATGGTCACGTCGAGCGCTGTCGTCGGCTCATCGCATATCAGTATTTTGGGATTGCACGCTATAGCTATCGCTATAACGACCCTCTGGCGCATACCGCCGGAGAACTCATGCGGATATTGCTTTGCGCGCTGCTCGGCGTTCTGTATGCCCACGTCGTTTAGCAGTTTGAGCATTTCGTTCCTAGCCGCGTCGCCCCTCAGGTTGCGGTGCAGCTTTATGGCTTCGACTATCTGCGAGCCTATCGTGTTAAGCGGGTTCAGCGCGGTCATAGGGTCCTGCATGACCATCGCGATTTCGCGCCCGCGAATTTTGAGCCACTCCGCTTCCGTTTTGAACTTCGCGATGTCCTGCCCGCCGTATATTATCTCGCCTGAGTCTATGCGGCCGTTTTTGTCGAGCAGACCCATGAACGACTTCGTGAAAACGCTCTTTCCGCTGCCCGATTCGCCGACTATCGCCAAGCTCTCGCCCGAATACACGTCCAAAGACACGTCGCGTATGGCGTGGAGCGTCTTACCGCGCAGGCTGAACTTGACGTTTAGGTTTTTTACGGATAGTATGCTCTGCGGCATGTCGCTCCCCTCCTCACATATGGTTTTTCGGGTCTGCCGCGTCCGCGAACGCGTTGCCCAGTATATAGAACGCTATCGTGATTATCGAAAGCACGACGGTTGGATATAGAAGCTGATAGCGCAGAGATACCGTCGCGAACTTCTGCCTGCCTATGTTTATAAGGTTGCCGAGCGTCGGCGTGTCGGTTGGCACGCCCAAGCCTATATACGTTATGAACACCTCGTTGCCTATAGCGCCGGGTATAGCCAGCGCCATGCGCAGCATTATGACCGAAACCATGTACGGCAGCAGGTTTTTGAGCATTATCTGACCCGTGCCCGCTCCCAGACAGCGCGACGCTATGTTGTAGTCGCGGTCGCGGATAATGATTATCTGATTGCGTATGAAGCGCGCCATGCCCATCCAGCGGGTGAGGCACATCGCGATTATGATGGTCGATACGGAGGGGCGCATTATGAACGCCATCAGTATGAGCACTATCGTCGTGGGAATGTTGTCGAGCACGTTGTATATCTCTGTGAGCAGCCTGTCCAGCCCGCGCACATATCCCCACAGAATGCCCACCAATATGCCGACGAGCGCCTCGACCAACGCGACCATAAAGCCAATGTACAGGCTGGTGCGCGTGCCGCTCCATACGCGCGCCCACAGATCTTGTCCTTCAATATTCGTGCCGAACAGGAAGCCCGCCCGCGACGGATATATGAACAACTGCGTATCGGCGGTCGTGACGAGCGAATCGCCCTCGATTGACATGCTTTTATCGTCGGTATATACCCAACCGCCCGAGTTGGGGTCGGGGTTCGTGTAGTCGTAGGGCGACGAGAATATGTTGAATGCAAAATCCGCGCGGCACATGTAAGGCACGGCGTATACGTCGTCGGGCAGGTTTCTGGCAACCCTGTGATCGTTCTTCATGTAACCTTCAATGCCGTTAAACTCAACGCGCAGCCATTCGTCGCCGTACTCGTTCACTGTGAACTTTTTTTGAGCCTTCGTCTTCCCGACGACGTTTGTGAGC
>CAYVPJ010000040.1:0-30692 GCA_964453505.1 uncultured Oscillospiraceae bacterium
ATAGCCTTCGTTATGTCGCCCGAATACTTGATGCCGCCGTCGGCGATTATGCGCTTGCCCAGTTTATCGGCGGCTTCGGCGCAGTCGATTATGGCGGTTATCTGCGGAACGCCCACGCCGGCGACGACGCGCGTTGTGCATATCGAACCGGGGCCTATGCCGACCTTTACAATGTCTGCGCCCGCGTTTATCAAATCGCGCGTCGCGTCGGCAGTGGCAACGTTGCCCGCTATCACGCACACCGACGGGAAAGCGGCCTTGATTTTCGTGACCATTTCCAAAACGCCCTTGGAGTGTCCGTGCGCCGTGTCTATCGCGAGCGCGTCGACCTTGGAATCGACGAGCGCGCTCGCTCTTTCAAGCGCGTTGCCCGTAACGCCTATGGCGGCGGCGCACAGAAGCCTGCCGTTTGCGTCCTTCGCGGAAAACGGATATTTGACGGCTTTTTCAATGTCTTTTATGGTTATCAAACCGCGAAGCTCGTATTTGTCGTTCACAATTGGCAGCTTTTCTATGCGGTGCTCGGCGAGTATCGCCTTCGCCTGTTCGAGCGTCGTGCCTTCTGGGGCGGTTATTAGGTTTTTGCTCGTCATTACTTCGGATATGCGGCGGTTGAAATCGGTTTCAAAACGGAGATCTCTGTTGGTGAGTATGCCCACGAGCTTGCCTTTCGACGTTATAGGCACGCCCGATATGCGGTATCGCTCCATGAGAGCGAGGGCGTCGTTAATCAGATGTTCGGGAGAGAGGAAGAACGGGTCGATTATGACTCCGTGTTCGGAGCGCTTGACCTTGTCGACGCTTGCGGCCTGTTCCTCGATTGACATGTTCTTGTGGATCACGCCCAAGCCGCCCTCGCGGGCGATCGCAATCGCAAGCCGGGAATCGGTGACGGTGTCCATCGCGGCGGACATAAGCGGAATGTTCAGTCGAATCGAATCTGACATCTCGACCGAAAGGTCGACCTGAGCGGGCAACACCTCGCTTTTGTGCGGCACGAGCAATACATCGTCAAACGTCAAACCCTCGCGAATCAACGCCATGTGAGCATCTCTCCTTTAGTTTTTCCGATTATAATACCTATTGCCGTGCCGCACCGTCAAGCCGTTATTTGTTAAATTGTATTTATTTCAAAGCCGCCGCCTTCAATTTATCGATATAATCGAGCTTTTCCCACGATAAATCGAGGTCGTCGCGCCCGAAGTGACCGTATGTGGCGACCTGAGCGTATATCGGTCGGCGCAAATCGAGCCGCTCTATAATCGCGGCGGGGCGGAAGTCGAATGTATGCCCGACAATTTCCGCGAGATCAGAATCGGACAGCGCGCCCGTTCCGAACGTATCGACCATAATCGACACGGGGTTCGCGACGCCTATGGCGTAGGCAAGCTGTATTTCGCACTTCTTTGCCAAGCCCGCCGCGACGAGATTTTTTGCGGCGTGACGCGCGCCCGTGAGTCCCGAATCGCCCTGCGGCCCGCCGACAACAAACCTGCCCGTCGGATTTATGAGAAAACGCGTGCTGGCGTCTATCAGGTTTTCGGGAATGACCGCGCGTATAACGTGTTCGATCATATCGCGTTCGATTTGCTCGTGAGTGGCTTCGGGCGCATGCTGCGTCGAGAGCACGACCGTATCGACGCGCATCGGCGTGTCGCCGTCGTATTCGACAGTGACCTGCGCTTTGCCGTCGGGACGCATATAGTCGACGATTCCCTGCTTGCGCACATACGCCATGCGGCGCGTTATTCTGTGCGCGAGCGCGATGGGCATGGGCATGTATTCGGGCGTTTCGTCGCAGGCGTAACCGAACATCATGCCCTGGTCGCCCGCGCCTATATCCATCATATTCTCGCTCCTGCCTTCGAGCGCGTTGTTTACGCCTCTGGCGATGTCGGGCGACTGCTCGTCCACGCTCACCTGAACCGAACACGACGAACCGTCGAAACCGTACTTCGCGCGGTCGTAACCTATCTCGATGACCTTGCGGCGCGCGATGTGGGCTATGTCAACAAAGCACTCCGTCGTTATCTCGCCCATCACGAACACCATGCCCGTGGTGACGATGCACTCGCACGCAACGTGCGCGCAAGGGTCGCGCTCGATTATAGCGTCCAATATGGAGTCTGAAATCTGGTCGCAGATTTTATCGGGATGCCCTTCCGTTACGGATTCCGACGTGAACAGTTTTTTCATCAGAACAATCTCCTTCGGTTAATATAGAATAAACAAACTCGCCCGATATGGGCGAGTCGCTTAATAATGTCATTCATTAAAGACCCGCCTCATCTTTCGGCGTAAACGCCGCGGGAATTGGCACCTAACGTTATTTCTAACGACGGTTGCCGGGTTTCACAGGGCCCGTCCCTCAACCACTCTTGATAAGGCTTATTTGTTTGTGCACGCATTGTAGCCCGCGAGAACGCGGGCTACAAGCACGAATGCGTTAATTAGGTTATCTTAACGTCAATTCATATTCGGCAGACAGTCCGCCGCGCATGTACGCGTAGACCATCGCCCTGCCCTTCAACTCTCCCGCACGCACGTAGGCGACGGCGCGGCCGCGATACGTTTTGCGCAAGTCGGAGGTGTACGGCGTTAAGTCGGCGGGGTTCGCATTGTCGATTCCGAGAAGTTCTATGTCGCCCAGCACCTGCACGGTGACTTCGTCGTCTTTGGTCACGCAGTCTACGCCGTTTGCGTCGGTTATACGAATGTCGAACACGCGCACGCTTCTGCCGTCGGCGGGAAGGTCGTTCATTTCGCATTCGAGAGTCAAGCGCTCAGGCGCGCCGGGCGTGACGAGGCGGTCTTCTATGAGTTTTTCGCCCGAACCGCACTTCACTGTCAACTCGCCGCGCTCGAACGAAGCGCTCCACACGCAGCGCGCGTTTTCGGGCACGTTCATTCTACCCAGCGATTTGCCGTTTATGAACGCTTCCGCCCATTCGGCGTTTGTGTAACACGATATTTTGACGTTCTCGCCTTCTGTGAAATCCCAGCCGACAATCTCGTCCCATATTTCGCCGGTCGTACCGACCGCCAGTTTCGCGACGGGCTCGTTAAGCCACAGCGCGCGGCGCATATGCCACAGCGGCTTTTCGTTAGCTACTATGTCGAGTATGCCCGCCTGCGATATGCGTATAGGCCAGCCGCGCGCCTCGCCCAGAAAATCGATGCCCGTCCACAAGAACTGACCCGAAATATAGTCGTTATCGCGAACATAGCGCCACGCGTCGTATGACGTGCTGTTTTCACTTCCGAACAGGACGCGGTTCGGGAAATTCTTATGGTCGGAATCGTACAGCGCTTCTTTATAGTTATATCCCACGACGTCGGGCACGTCGCACAGCCCGGTTATGTTCGATATTTCGGGACATGCTATCGCCATCGTCACGGGGCGCGAATCGTCCAGCGATTTGATTATCGCTTTCAGCTCGCGCGCTATCGGCGGCAGTCTGCCCGCGTCGGGCTTGCCAGCATCGTATTGCAGCTCGGCGACGGGTTTATTCAGGTCGTTATTTCCGATTATTGACGACACCGATTTATGGACATACGGGTCGTTCGGATAATCGATTTCATTGCCAATAGACCACATTATGACGCACGGGTGGTTTCTGTCGCGAATTATCATGTCGCGCAGGTCGCGCTCATGCCACGCGGGGAACGACTCCGAATAGCCGTAATGCTTGGGCGGGTATACGTTGTGCCCCTGCCACCATTTGTTCTTACAGCCCTCCCATTCGTCGAACGCCTCGTCGATCACGAGCAGCCCCATCTCGTCGCACAGGTCGAGCAGCAGCGGGTCGGGCGG
This sequence comes from uncultured Oscillospiraceae bacterium, assembly GCA_964453505.1. Classification (GTDB taxonomy): domain Bacteria; phylum Bacillota; class Clostridia; order Christensenellales; family Aristaeellaceae; genus CAYVPJ01. The sequence goes on from CAYVPJ010000040.1 coordinate 3,815, forward strand.
GTTATGGCTGGCTCGCAGCGCGTTGCAGCCCGCGCTCTTCAGCTTTTTAATGCGTCTGCGCCACACTTCAGTCGGCACCGCCGCGCCCAGCGCGCCCGCGTCGTGATGCACGCACACGCCTTTTAGTTTCATGGGCGAGCCGTTGAGCGAAAAACCCGCGTTTACATCGAACGAGAACGCGCGTATGCCGAAGGGTATATCGAGCGCGTCCACTGTTTCGCCGTTTACAGTAAGTTCGCATGTCAGCTTATACAGATACGGATCGTCTGGCGACCAGAGCCTCGGAGACGGCGCTTTCAAGGCGCAAGCGCCGCTTGAATCGGCTAAGCAGAAAGCGACTGTTTTACCGTCCGCGTCTGTGAGCGACGCTTTTACGTCTCCGTATGAGCGGTCAACGGTTATGGAAATCACGCCCTCTGAATCGCTGAGCGAAGCCGTGCGCGCGAATATGTTCTTTATATAGCATTCGTCGGTTGCGGTGAAGGTCACGTCTCTGTATATGCCCGCGCCCGTGAACCAACGCGAATCCGCTAAGTTAATGTGTTCGCATCTTACGCACAGCGTGTTCACGCCTTGCTTCGCGATGCCTGAAACGTCGTATGAGAACGATGAATATCCATACGGTCTGATGCCCAGATAGTAACCGTTGAGCCATACGCGGCTGTTTTGATATATTCCCGCGAACGATATTTCGCAGTGCTTTTTGGTCGTGTCGAAATCCAATGTAAAGTTGAGCCTGTACCAGCCCACGCCGCCCTGAAGGTAGCCGGTGCCGCTCGAATAGCATCGGTCGAACGGAGCTTCGACCGACCAGTCGTGCGGAATCGTTATTTCGCGCCACGCGCCCGCGTCGTATGACGCGTTGAACGCGCTCTCAACCTCGCCCAAATGAAAGCGCCAACCCCGGTTCAATAAAAGCACGCGCCTCATGCGTATACACTCCTTTGAAAAATGGGCTCGCAAGAGAAGCCTCGCGAGCCCAAAGATGGTTTACGTTATCAGCCGCCGTATACAGCGTCGAGCTGGCTCTGGACTTCGTCCATGCACTTGTCGATGCCCGCGTCGCTGAGCGCCTGCCTGAACTCTTCGATGTACTCTTCGGGGTTCTCGCACTTGCCGAATATGATTACGGGCGCGTATGTGCGGAACACGTTGGACAGGTTGTCAAGCTCGGCCGAAATCTGTGACATGTCGAACACGACCTGACCGTAGGGATAGTCGATCTTCACTTCGTCGTATACTTTCATCAAAGCGTCGTAGGACTCCCAGTCGACCAGCGCGCTGCGCAGTTCGAGGCTGTCGTTTCTGCCCCACCAGAAGTTGAAGCTCGCACCGCTCACGGAGTCTTCAACGTAGGACTCGGGGCGATCCATGAAGCCGTTTTCGTCGATTATATACTGCTCGCCCTCGATGCCGTAGTTGAACAGGCGATAGAATTCGACGTCGTTGCGAATGAGGTCGTAAGCCATGAGCGCGCGCTCGGGGCAATCGCTCTGCGCGGCTATAGCCATAGCGCCGTGGGTTATGTTGAGCGAAACCACAACGTCGCTCTCGTCGCCGAACCAGAAGAAGCCAGCTTCGCTGCCGGGCTGTTTCTCGTCCAACTGATAGCGCTGACCGCGCCACGTCTGCGTGTGGTGCTGCACCGCGCCGGTTACGCCTTCGCGCATTTCAGCCTGAACGTCGCCTGTGTAGTTGAGAACGTCTTCGCGCCAATAGCCCGCGTCGTTCCATTCCTTCATGAGCTTCGCGAACTCGACCAAGCTGTCGCCCTCGGTGAAGAACGTGGAGAGCGTGTACAGGTCGTCTTTGTTGTTGCCGAAGAACAGCGGCACGGAGAAGCCTTCGATGTTCACGCCGCCGGTCTTGCTGGCGAGCCAGCCGCCCAGCATCTGATCGGCATAGCTCGAGCCTGAGCCGTCAGCGTCCCACGGTATAACGCCGGGTTTGTTGTCTTTGATGTACTGGAAGTATTCGCCCAGTTCTTCCCACGAATGAATGCCGTCTACCAAGCCGGCTTCCTTCGCCCAGTCGCCGCGATAGAGGTAGCCGTGGTTCGTCCACTGAGCGTACTGGTCTTCGGGGATCATGTAAATCGTGCCGTTGTATTTGCACAGATCCCAGTGTTCTTTCGAAACCGCCTCATACGTTACGGGGCAGTATTTCGAAAGCAGTTCCTCGGTCAGGGGCAGGAAAGCGCCTTTCTGGCTGTTCGGCCACGCGTCGAGCCAGTCGGTAGCCGTGCCGATCAGATCGATCGTGCCGTCCTGCATGGCTATCGCAAGGTTGTACTTGGTCTGCCAGTCAGTCCACTCGATCCACTCGACGGCTATTTCGGCGTTGATGGCGGCGGTCAGTTTCTCGTTGAACACCTTCAAAACGTCGTTGGTTTTGTTTGTGGGTATGTCGCCGGTGACAAGATAAGTGATTACGACGTGTTCGCTTGTGTCTACGCCGTCAAACCACTCGGAGTAGTTTTCGCCCTGCGCGGCCAAGGCGAAGCTCAGCGCCATGACGAGCGCGAGGAGCAGGGTTGTCAGCTTTTTGGACATGGTATGACCTCCTTTTAATTATTTCAAACGCCGTATATCGGCGAAGAAACCGTAATCAGCCCTTGACGGCGCCTACCGTCAGACCCGCGACGAAATATTTCTGCACAAACGGGTATAAGAGAATTATCGGACCCGTCGCGAGCGTAGCGGTCGCCATCTTGAGAGTTTCCTGAGGCAAATCGTCGAGCACTATATTCGCGCCCGCCAGACTGTTTTTGAGCGACGCGACCTTGTTTATGATGTTGTAGAGCTGATATTGAAGCGGACGGTAAGTCACCTGCGAGCCTAAGAACAACGACGAATAGTACCACTCGTTCCAATAGCCCAGCGCCAGAAACAGCCCTATCGTGGCTATAGCCGGGGTCATCGACGGCGCTATGAGGCTCACGAATATGCGGAAATCGCCCGCGCCGTCGATTTTGCCGGACTCTGTAATCTCGTGAGGAATGGCCTTAACGTAATTCTTCATGAGAATTATCAGCCACGGATTCATGAGAAGCGGCAACAGCACCGCCCAGTAAGAATCTTTGAGACCGTATATCTTGACTATCGCATAGAAGAACGGCACGAGCCCCGCCGAAAACAGCGACGTGAAGTATATGTAGAAAGATATGCCGTTTCTGTATACGAAGTCTTTGCGCTGAAGCGCGTAGCCCGTCATGGATATTACGCCCAGTCCCACGAGAGTGCCTACGGCGGTCATTATTATAGTTACTATGTACGCGCCCACAAGCTGGTCGGGCGACTTCATTATGAGCTCGTATGAATACAGCGAAAACTCGCGCGGCCACAGCGTGAAGCCGGTCAGACGAATGGCGGATTCGCTCGAAAATGACGACGCGATTATCATCCAGAACGGCAATATGCAGCATGACGCGAATATGGTCACGAACACGTATGTGAATGTGCGTATGCATTTATCCGACACGTCGAGCCGCACTTTGTTTTTGCCCGCGAGAGCGCTTTTCTTAACAGTCATTCAAATCGCCCCCTTAAAACAGCGAATAGTCGGGCTCTATGCTCTTAACGATACCGTTGGCGACCATTACGATTGCGAAGCCCACGACAGACTGGAACAGGCCGACCGCGCTGCCCTGTGAAAAGTTGAAGCTGTTCATGAGCGCGCGATAGACGTATGTTTCGATTATGTCGGTGGTTTTGAAGAGCATCGAATTGTTGCCGACAAGGTTGTAGAACAGCCCGAAATTGCCTTTGATAATTCCGCCCATCGCGAACAGCAGCAGTATGACGACCGTAGCCTTAAGGCACGGGAGTATTATGTAGAGTATGCGCTGAAAGCCGTTCGCGCCGTCCACGCGCGCCGCTTCGAGCATCGAGTGGTCAATGCCCATTATGGCGGCGAAGTATACGACAGTGCCGTAGCCGGTGCCCTGCCACAGGTTGACGACCACTATTATGAAAGGCCACGCGCCCGGCTGCGAATAGTATTTCGGCATCTCCCCGCCCGTCGAGCGCACAAGCGACGATATGAAACCGAAATCATAATTGATGAGATTGTATACGAGCAGGCTCACGAGCACCGCGCTTATAAAGTACGGCAGGAACATCATCGACTGCGTGACTTTCTTGAACCATCTGCTGCCGACCTCGTTTAGGAGTATGGCGAACGAAAGCTGCACGAAGTTTCCAAGGAATATGAAAGCGAGGTTGTAGAGCACCGTGTTTTTAAGCAAAAGCGTGAGCTGACCCGATTGGAACAAAAATACGAAGTTGCGCAGACCCGTCCATTCGCTTTTGAATATGCCCGCTTCGTAGTTGAACTCTTTGAACGCAATTATCGCGCCCGGCATAGGCAGATAACTGAACAGAAAGAAGAACGCTACAGCGGGCAGACACATAAACAAGAGCGTGCGGTTCTGCCTGAGTGTTTTCAGTATATGTTTTTTGGGCGCGTATACGCCGTTCATAAGCGTCGCCTCCATTATGCAACCGGTTTCAGATTTCTCGAAACAATAAGCTCATTCAAGTCTTTTCAGTTCGTCGAATCTCGCCGTGCCCAGCCTGACGGCATTATTGAGCGGCGCGGGGTCGGTCGTTCAAAAACACATAAATGAGCGTGATATATGAAACTGCAACCTGTTTCATAGTGACATTATACCATATAGTGAAAATATGTCAAGAGCAAAATTTATACGGTCAGCAAAATTTATTCAGACATCCACGGCGACATGCATTCCGCGCCTTTATGGGAAACGATCTTGGCGGGCACTCCCGCGAGAGTCACGTTTTTCTCTGCGCACGACCTTACGACGACCGCGCCCGCGCCTATCGCCACGCCGTCCGCTATCTCAATGTCGCCGATTATGCGCGCGCCCGACCCTATGAACACGCCGTCGCCTATTCTCGGCGCGAGCTGGCTCCCGCCAGTCGTGCCTATGGTCACGCTCTCCTGCAGGCGGCAGTTTCTGCCTATGCGCGCGTTGCCGTTTACGACGATAGTGCCCCTGTGGGCTATCGAAAGTCCCGCGCCGAACGCGTTTATGGGTATCGAAAAACCCAGTCTGACGCTCGCCCTGTGCCAGCGCCATGTATAGTAGAGCATGAACGGCTTATTTAACAACCCCGAACGCGCGGAATAGTATTCGCGCTTTCTGAGCAGAATCTCGAACGCCCATATTTCATCGCCGAACAGCCTCGGGCGCTTGCGCGCGGCCGGAATGTTCAAAGCTCGTCTGTCGCATTCCAAGTATTCTTTTAACTCGGCTTTCGTTTTCATTTGTCTCTCTCCCCCGCGCTATTTTCCGCTGCGGCCGTTCGCGTTCACGCGGAAGCAAACCGCCAAATACAAAAGCAAATAGTGCCGCCCCTTAATGAGACTAAAGTAATTATCCCTGTTTATTTCAAGCATTCTATATTTTTCTGCCCGCGCTTCGTACACTTTCTGGCGATCCTTGAGTTTTTTGTATCTCTCGGAATGCGATAAACCCCATTTCGGATTGAACAACACTTTCAAGACGTCAATATTGCGCTCGTAGTATATCTGGTATACGTTTTTGCGAACCGCGTCGTTGTCGGGATTCCAGTTTATGACTATTCCCTCGAACATGTCCATTAGCCCTTCGACAACGCTGCCGTAATCGAGCGGATACTTCTGCCAGCGGCGGCTCTGCGTGTTTCCCAAATGGCGGTACAGAACCTCGCTCGAAAAGCGAACCTTGCGCGCATATGAAATGTAGCGCATTATGAAGCCCTCGTCCTGATGGCGGCGGAGCGGCGGGTATTCGACATTGTTGTCCTTGACGACGTCGCGCCTGAACAGCTTGTTCCACGGCGCGCCCGTGGCGTTCGCGCCGCCGGACATATAGTTCTCAAAATGCGCGCGCATATGGTCGCCGTCGGCTTCGGCGTCATTAATCTGATATGTCTTGGCAGGCAAATCGAAATCTTTCGTGTGAGTGAAAGAGAACACGAGCAGGTCGCAGGCGGATTCCTCGGCGAGCTTCACCATGCGTTCGAGAGAATTGTCGTAGAGTTTATCGTCTATGTCGAAAAAGTAGAGATATTTGCCCTCAGCCCGAGCTATGCCTGCGTTGCGGGCAGGACCTGAGCCGCGGTTTTCGGTGGTAAGCAGCGTGAAGTTGTCAAGCCCCTCGATCGCCGATTTCGCGGCGGACTCGCTGTTATCTGTCGAACCGTCGTTTACGAGTATAACCTGCATATTCGGGCATGTCTGCCTTTTAAGCGCCGCGACTCCGTCGGATACGTGTTTTTCCATGTTGTATATGGGAACAATAACGCTAACATCATAAGCCATCAGTAAACCCCTCCCCTATTCCATGCGATGCTCAATCGCCTTTATCGCGTTATAATTGCGTTCGCAGTTGCGGTCGTCGCGCGTAGTGAAGAATTTGTCCGCCCTGCGCGCGTATTCTTCCGAAAGCTCGCAGCCGCTTTCGAGTATGCGCTCGATTTCGTCTAAAACCGAATCGCAGGAAGTCGCGACTTTGCCGAACGAATCGCGCCTGTATGAGAAATATCCTTCTTTGTATTGCCGTTTTCTGAACTCTTCCTCGTCGAACTGATAAAACACCTCGGGCTTGCGCATGTAGGCGAAATCGAAGAACACGCTTGAAAAGTCTGTTATCAGAAGGCTCGACTCAATCAAAAGCGCCTGAACGTCGTTCCCGCCGAAGCCGAGTATCTTTATCCTGTCGGAAGGGCTCGAAAAAAGGTTCAGGAAACGGTGCATCTCGTAGTGAGGATAGAACGAAAGCGTGTAATCGTATTTTTCGAGAATTTCCGTAAGGCGCGGCGAGTTGATGAAGCCGTTCACGGCAATAAAATAGTCGCTGTGAGTGAAGTCGCCCGAATCGTGCAGCGCCAGCCATTCGCGCCACGTAGGCATGAAGAGTATTTGCCGCTTGGAGGGAGCTTTCGCGCGGTACAGCGCGTCGTACCTGCAAAAACCGAGCAGCTTTGCTACTCCGTCCGCGTGACCGAAGTTTTCTTTGATGAACCTGTGCTCGTCTGCGGCGGCGCACACGAGCAAGTCGCAGCGCGTGTTCGGATAGTGCATAAACGGCATGTCGTCCTTTGTTATGCCGTGCTGCAGGAACACCTTTATGCCGGGCACGAGCCTTAGCCTGTCGAGCCTGAAATACGCGCCCAAATCGGGCGTATAACCCATTATGTGCGTGCTCACGAGCCTGTCGGCGGCCGCCATAAGCAGCCTGTGCTCAACGCTCGAGCGGTATGTCACCCTGCCCGCGTTTCGCGCTTTCTCAAGGTCGGCCGATTTTCTGTCTATAACAAAACACGCGTTTATGTCGGGGCGCTCAGACGATAAGTATCTGAACAGATGCCACGCGTTGTCGCGCGCTTCGAAACCCCTTTCGGATATGAGCCATATGTTACGCCATTTCGGCGACGCTACCCTCAAAAGCCTGCCCAGCGGCGTGAATACGGCAAGAGAGCACAGTTCCAGCAAGCAGCGCGCGAATTTGAGAAATTTGTCCACGTAACATTTCATATGTAAAACTCCCGTCGCGTTCATCGCCCGATAAGCTGTTTAATCTTCGCGGTAAGGCCGAGCCGCGTGAGTATTCGCCTGACGGGCGACGCAGTGTTTTTTAACGCCGCGCGCGCCTTGAGCATCGATTCGGCGGGGTCTTTCACGCGGTACGCCTTGAGAAGCGAATCGACGGGGCTTTGCAGCCTGTCAATATCGCAATTCAGTATTGCATTTTGAAGTTCGCCTTCGCGCCTGAAAGCGTCGTATGCCGCTGTCTTCTCGCTTTCAGAGAGCTGGCAGAGGCTGTGAAACAGGAATTTTTCGAGATACAGGCGGGATTCGAGCACGACAGCGGCGAGATACTGGGCTTCCATGTCTCGGTTTCCGCAATAATATGCCGAGACAGTGTTTTTAAGCTCTTTGATCGCGCGTTCGACGTCCGAATGGACTATATCGGAATAGCCGTGCAAAAGCGAAGAATCGGATATTCTGTAATGGTAGAGCACGTCGCTTACGCACGCCGCGTTCTTACAAAAGCTAAGATATTTTAGCCTGAACACGACGTCCTCCGCGAGCTTCATGCCGTCGTCGAAGCGTATGTTTTCGCGTTTGACAATATCCGCCCTCGCCATATATCCGAATACGCCGCGTCCGCCGCGAAAGCGCATCGCGGTTTTTTGAAGGCTTCCCGACGGGCAGAGCGCGGTCAGGCGAACGCGGTTCAGCTCGTCGTCCGACAGAATATGCTCGCCCGAAGGAATATCTTCCGAAATGTCTTTTTGGTCGTCGCGCCCGAACCTGTTCCATGAGAAGAACAGCGCGTCGCGTGATTCGGTTAGCAACCCTCGAACGCGCGAGACGAGGTTTTCACTTATTACGTCGTCCGCGTCCACGAAGCACAGCCAGCGACCCGCGCATATTTCGAGCGCCGCGTTTCGCGCCGACGACACGCCGCCGTTCGGCTTGTGTATTACGCGGGCGCGTGAATCGCGCGACGCAAACTCGTCGAGCATTTCGGAGCTTCTGTCGAGCGAACCGTCGTCCGTCAAAACAAACTCTATGTCGTCGCCCTTCTGAGCGGCGAGCGAGTCAAGACACGCCTTTAGGTGCTTTTCGGCGTTATATACGGGCGTTATGAACGAAATCAATATGCCGGCGCGGTCTTGCATTTGGTTTTCCTCGCTTATATGCCTTCTGTTTTATGCGCGCGCTTGCCGTTCAGAAATTTTTTCAGGCGTTCCGAACGCGTGGTCATCATCACGGCGAGCGCCAGATACTTCGGCCTGCGCGAGGCGGAGCGCATCAGCGCGACAAACGCGCGCAGGCGCATTTTCAGATTGCGCCGCCGCCTCCACACGTTGAACCACAGGTTCGCGTAAGCCGCCTTGTTTTTTCGGTAATCCGCTCTGTATTTGTTATATAGGAACAGATAGCCTTTTAGTTTTTTAAGGTCGTTTGACGAAATCTGTTCGCCCGCGTGACGGTAATAGAGATACAGTTTGTCGGGCGCAAATTCGACTTTGAATTTCTTGGCGAAAGCCAGACGAAGCTCGTAATCCTGCAATGACGGAAGCGCTTCGTCGAAGCCGCCGATGTCGATAAGCGCCTGTTTGTCGGCGAGAAAGGCTATCGACTGCATCAGGTCGTCAACAAGCAGCTTGTCGAACGTTATTTCCTGCTCAGTATAGAAGCGCGGATACTCTACTCGCCCGCCGTCGTCGCCCACAGTGTAACCGCGGCACGAGACCAGCTTCACGCCGTCTTTCAGGCGCGGAAGCAGCGCGTCAGTGAAGCCGGGCAGCCATTCGTCGTCGTCGTCCAAAAAACCAACCGTCTCTCCGCTGGCGTTGGCGATGCCGAGATTGCGAGCGGCGCAGCCGCCGTGGTTGCCCAACTGGCGTATGTATTTGACGTTTTCATTTTCGGAGCAAAACTTCGCGATCTGTTCGCTGTATTCGTTCTTCAACGGGTTATCGTCGATTACTATAACTTCAACGTTTCCCTGAGCAAGCGCGCTCTTTACGCTTCTAACAAGCTTCGCAAGCTCGCGTTTATATGTCGGAATAATAACGCTTACCATACGGGCATCACTCCTATGATACATAAATACGCGCCGTCGCAAACATTATAGGTTATTTCTTTCACACTGTCAACAAAAGCTTAAAAGCGAACGAAGATATAATCGGAAACGTATAAAATAAGGCGTTTTCGCGAACACATATTCGCAAACGGAACAAGATTGCGTTTGTATGCGTCGACTGCAATGTAATTTTTTTGGTATTTGATGGATTTTTATATAAAACGTGGTATTATTGTATCAGCAATACAATGCGAGTAAATGAAACGGTGAAAGGATTGATATTATGCCCAGAGGAGTTAAAGGTTCAGGCAAAGCCGCTAAGAAAGCGAGCGTAAAGTCCGTTGAGAAAGCGGATATACAACCGAAGGTCGATGTTGTGGAAGTAAAAACCCGCAAAACATATCCGACGATTGACGAACGCTTGGTGATGGTCGATTCTACGATCGCAAGGCTTGAAAAGCTGAACGCGAACCGCGAAGAATTGATCGAGAAGACGGAAGCCAAATTGAACGAACGCCGCGCGGCTCTCGAAAAAAGCGAAGCGCAGCTTAATAAAGCCTATGCCCGCAAAGAAAGGCTCTCCCAACTGAAACAAAGACCCGCCCGCAAGATCACGAAAAAGAGCGAAGAGAAAAAGCGTCTCGAAGAACTCTACGCCGCGCTCAAGGCTCAGGGAAAGAGCGTAGACGACCTTATAGCCGCTTTGCAAAAGTGACAGTTAAAGCCCGCCCGAGCTACGGCGGGCTTTTTCATGCGTTTAAGCGGCGAAAATGACAATTCAACGTTCTGACGTTGCGTTTTTTCAGAAATCGAGATATGATAAACGCGTAATCAAAAACATTCGGAGGAATATGAATGGCAAAACTTGAGAGACGGCTTCGCGGCGATTTCGAGAACATACTCGACTCGGTTGAGAACGGCGTATTGCGCGGCAGCGTGTCCGCTCACCTGGAAGAACGCGTAGACTGGCAGATAGGAAACGTGAAATGCGCCGTACGGGTATTCGAAAGGTACAGCTGGCTCGGCGGAAACCGCGTGAGCATGAACATAACAATGCTGGCGGTCGACGATTCGATTCGCATAACGGCGATAACGGCGGGCGGCAGTCAGGCGATGTTTCTGAAAATAAACACGTTTGGCGAACACGCGTTTCTTGACACGCTCGAAAACGTGCTGAACGATCTCGACGTTTACGAATAAATGAAAACGCGCCCTCGCTTTATCGGCGGGGCGCGTTCTTTCATTATATACCGTATGTTTCCGTCTCATCGCCCTGCGCCTCGCGCAGGCGGGATTTGATGTATTCCGGCACGTCCTCCTTGGGAATATCGAGAGCGACGGCAAGCTCGCCGAACAAAAGCTCCTCTGCGCGCTTCATGAACTGCTCGTCCATTGCGCCGAACGCGCGCTTCGCGAGAGCGGCGGACTGGCGCTTCGCGTATATGCCCATCGTCATCTCGAAAAGGTCGCGGCAGTCGTGACTGCGTATGCTCTCCTGATATGAGGCGACAGCCTCTTTGCGCAGGCGGTTTCCCGGAGCGGGTACGTCGTATGAGGGTATTTCGGCAATCAGTTTCTCGGCTTCCTCGCGCGTTATGACAGGCCGTATGAACACCTTTGAGTTGTTCACGGGCGTGTGTATCATGTATTCCTGATAGAGCGGCTTGAGAGTGTAGTACGGCCGCTTCTCCGAACCGCCGGGAAACGTCTTTTCGGTAATAGCGACAACCTCGCAAACGCCGTCATTCCCATATATCACCTTGTCGCCCAATCGAAACATAACATTTCCTCCTTTTAGCAGCTTTGGCTGACCGTTTGGGCAAAATCCCACTAATACAATTATAACATTTTTCAAGCGCTTTTGTAAGTTAAGACTTCGTTGTACTTCAAAGGCAAAAACTTCATATCATTTACCGCGTTTTTACACAGGCGCGGCGAACGGGCAAAGAAAACCGAGCCGCTTAGAATCTGCGGCTCGGCAGCGTGTGTATGGGGTTAAATGGGCTCGAACCATCGACCTTTACGATGTCAACGTAATGCTCTAACCAACTGAGCTACAACCCCAAGCGCGAGTCTTATTTTAGCATACGCGACCGCGCGTGTCAATAGGAGCAGCGTTATGCCAACAGATTTTACGATTTCGCATCGATTCACAGTCTTTCAAAAAAGAGCGCTGGGCGCATCCCGATATGCGTTCGCGCGTTCACGCGAGCTTTTGCATGTCGCGTCGCAGCTTTGTTATTATCTTCTTTTCCAGGCGGGATATATAGCTTTGGGATATGCCCATCATGTCGGCCACTTCTTTCTGAGTGCGCTCCGAACCGTCATGCATACCGTAGCGCAGGTCGATGATCTCTTTCTCGCGCGGATTGAGCCTGTCAACGGCTAAGCGCAGCGCGCATTTCTCTTCGTCTGCTTCGAGGTCGCGCGAAACTAAATCGGGTTCTGTGCCCATTATATCCGAAAGCAACAATTCGTTTCCGTCCCAGTCCACGTTCAGCGGTTCATCGAAAGACACCTCGCTTTTGAGGCGGTTCGTGCGGCGCAGAACCATAAGTATCTCGTTTTCTATACAGCGCGAGGCGTATGTCGCGAGCTTTATCTGCTTATCGGGCTTGAACGAATTTACAGCCTTTATAAGCCCCAGCGTGCCTATAGAAATCAAGTCCTCTATGCCCAAGCCCGTGTTCTCGAATTTTCGGGCAATGAATACGACCAGGCGCAGATTGCGCTCTATGAGCGCCGCGCGGGCGAACTTGTTGCCCTGCTCGGAACGCGCGACCATTATTTCTTCTTCCTCGCGGTTCAAGGGCGCGGGCAGCAGATCGCTGCCGCCTATGTAAGCTATCGTGCCCCTTCTCATCTTTATGATAAGGCCGTAAACGCCCCTGCGCACGGTTTGCGAAACCGCGTAATTCATGAATACGCCTCCCCTGCATTGATTTTTTGTTTCATTGCCCGCATGACCGACGCGGGCGCGAGCGCGTGAACGCCCCTGTTCATGTTGCCAGAGTACAGACCCAGCCACATGTCGGGCGCTCGCCTCCAGCGCAGACCCGAAAACACTTCGAGCCTGTCGGGGCGGGCGCAGCGCATTCCGCCGTCGCCGCCGACTGATGAAAACGCGATTTCGCGTATGTCCGTATTTGATTTGATTAGCCGCGATATGCGCCTTCCGAGCGCGCGTTCATCGGCTATGAGCACAGGCAAAGCCGAGCACGGCTCTGTCAGCAGATTTCCGGTGTCTATGAGCGCCGCGAACTCGCGCGTGTCGCGACCAATAATCACGCGCATAAGGACGCTCGCGCTCATGCGCCTTAAGCGGCAGCGCGCAGCGAGCAGACGCGCCACCGCGCCGCCCGCCAAGACCCCCAGCGGTATCGCCCACGCCGCGCCGCCCGCTTTGGTAACGATCGCGCGCATGACGGCGCTTACGCACATGGACAGGCACGCCGCCATGAACGAAGCCTGCGCGAACAGAGATTTATCGCGCAACGGAAACGCGATCAGGAATGTCAAAAGCAGCGCGGGCGTGCGGAACGCGTGGCTGATTCCCAGCGCGGTCTCAATAAGGGCGTACACAGCGCCCGCCAACGCCGCTACAACGACGCGCGGACGTCGGCAAAACCAATGACCGCGGTAGGCGATCGACAGCACGAGCAGGTTCATAATGAAGTTTACGAGCAGGTACTTCTCGGCGCAGATATGCATTTTGCGTGCCTCACTCCCTTCATTTATGCGGATTATAACTGCCCCGATTCCGTTTGGTCGTGGTTTTGTGTCGCTGAAAGGGGGCTGTTTCCGACAAAAAAACCACGTTTTCAGCCCAAATCCGCAGTATTTGGGGATATGAAAAAGACGCCCCACATCAAAAAATGCAGGCGTCAAATGAAAAAACATTCGACAATGCGCGCGTGGTTGGCGGCAGGTTGTCGAATGATACTATTGCGGATTATTTATGTACGGCTATTTGCGTTTGTCGAAGTCGGCCTCCATGTCGTTTATGGTCGCTCCTATAGTGTGCGGTATGGGCTTCCACTCCACTTTTTTGAACACCGCTATGCAAATCGTGATGAGTCCTATCAAATCGAACACCGGAAATGTGACGCAATACAGCGCCTTTTTCCACGCGGGCATTCTTTTTACGTGACGGTTCTCCATCATGAATACGTACAGCGCCATCGCGGCGACCCCGAGCCAGTTGGTCAGAAAACTGACGGCATAGTCGCCGAAAAGTGCGAAAGATTCGGCGACGGGCTTGCCCGAATAAATGACTGCCGCTGCGCCGAGTAGCAATATTGCAAATCTGCGTATGAACGAAAACAGGTTTTCAGGCACGACTATCCAGAACATATCGTACATTATCGGGAAGTTTAACGAGAATATCCCCTTGAACAGTTTGGCGCCCAGCGCAACGAAAACCTGCAAATGTCCTTTTGCCCAGCGCATTCTCTGGCGCAGCGCGATTTTAAGGTTCGTCGGCTGTTCGTCATAGAACTCCGCCGCGTCGTTATAAGCTATTCTGTAGCCCTTAACGACCGCGTCAGCAGAAAAGTATCTGTCCTCGGTAAGCGACGTATAATTCCAGCCGTCTTCGATTAACTCGCTTGCGAACATATAGCCCGTGCCCTGCAGGCGCGTCGCCAAGCGCAGCACGCTTCGGGCGCGATGCTCGGTGCGCACGCTCCTGAGCCAGTGAAGCGCGTAAGAAGCGGCAATAATGTTGTCGTCAAAGTTTTTAGTGTTGCGGTATGATGTTATAATGCGCTCTCCCGAATCGAACGCCTCGTTCATGCGGGCGACGAAATCGCGCTTCAATATGTTGTCGGCGTCGAATATGAAATAGGCTTCGAACGCTTTTATGCCGTAGTCCTCGCGTATGCGTTCGACCAAGAATTGAAGGGCGTAGCCCTTCGTCCTGTGCGCGTCGTCGAAACGTTCATAACACACCGCGCCGCTCTCTCGCGCTATGCGGGCGGTATCGTCGGAGCAGTTGTCGGCGACTACGAAAATCGTCATTCTATCGGCGGGGTAATCCTGCGCCTTTATGCTCTCTATCAACTGCGCTATGACGCGGCTCTCGTTTCGGGCGGCAATCAAAAACGCGTAGTTATGCGCATTCTGAGTCGGCGCGAATCTTCGCGTAGTGAAGAAGCCGATGATTATATACGCCGTCTTGTATATTAGCAGTATGCCGACGATTCTCGATATCCAACCCAATATGTCGGCGGTCAGAGTGAAGCCGTTCATATGTCGCCTCTTTTTCATCGTATAACACTAAGCAATTATATCATACATGTGTTGATTGCGAAAGTCCCATAGCAGTTTATGTCGTTTTTACATTTATCAAATTTGCGTTGACTTTTATAGCGATATGTGGTATCATAACAAATCATTCGGACAAGGAGCGTGCGGCATGTTTCCCGAGATATTGATGGGCGGGCTTTTGAGCGACATTTCATATATAGACGTAATAATTCGCATTGTGGGCGCAATGTTCATAGGCGGACTTATAGGCTTCGAGCGCGAACGGCACAACAGACCCGCGGGCTTGCGCACTCACATACTCGTTTGTATGGGCGCGTGCGCGATGGCACTTGTCGAATGCGCCATAACGGCGCAAATGAGCGATCTGCGCTCGGAAGACCCGGGCGTGAGCATCGCGATCGGCCGAATCGTCGCTCAGGTTGTGAGCGGCGTGGGCTTTTTGGGCGCGGGCACAATCGTGCTCTCAAAGCGAAAAATATCGGGGCTTACGACGGCGGCGTCGTTGTGGAACGCCGCGTGTCTGGGTATAGCGATAGGCTACGGCTTTTATCTGCTGGCGATACTCTCATGCGTATTGATTTTGATAGTACTGGCGGTGCTTTCGAAGGTCATACACGTAAACGCTGAAAAGCGCGTCGAGGTCAAGTTTATACACAGGGTCGAAACAATGGATTTCATAAACGGCTATTTCACGCAAAACAGCGTTCAGGTGTTGGACATCGACTTTCACGTAGAAATGACGGGCGACAGAAACCTGTATACGAACGTATACATGCTAAAGCTGCCATCGAACACGTCTTATACTGACATAGTGGCGCATTTGGCGGAATTCAAGAATATACAGAGCGTGCGCACGACCAACATATAAACCGCCGCATAAGTAAAATTAACGCGCCGTCGTTGACACGGCTGTATTTGCGCAATATAATCTCATAAATATACAAGCCGAAGGGATGCGTTGCATATGGGAGTGCCCGAGATTTTCGGTTCAATGGTGTTTGGCGATTCGCTTATGTTCGAGCGTTTACCTCACGATACATACCGCCGTCTTAAGCGCGTTCTGGCAGAGGGCGGCGCGCTCGACCGCGACATTGCCGACGTAGTAGCGAACGCCATGAAGGACTGGGCTATCGAAAAGGGCGCGACTCATTATACGCACTGGTTTCAGCCTATGAACGGCGTGACCGCCGAAAAGCACGACTCTTTCATTCGGCCTTTCGGCGACAAAATCATAATGGAGTTCAGCGGCAAAGAGCTTATAAAGGGCGAGCCCGACGCGTCGAGCTTTCCTTCCGGCGGACTGCGCGCCACGTTCGAGGCGCGCGGTTATACTGCGTGGGATCCCACGTCGTATGCGTTTATAAAGGACAAGACTCTGTGCATTCCCACCGCGTTCTGTTCGTATACGGGCGAATCACTCGACAAAAAAACGCCGCTGTTGCGCTCGATGGAGCTGATATGCGAACAGGCAACGCGCATAATAAGACTGTTCGGCAAGGACGTTACTCGCGTGTTCCCCACCGTCGGCGCTGAACAGGAATACTTTCTTATAGACCGCGAAATGTATGAAAAGCGCCCCGACCTCATATACACAGGGCGCACGCTCATGGGCTGCCGTCCGAGCAAGGGTCAGGAACTGGACGATCACTTCTTCGGCGCTTTGAAAACCCGCGTTTCGGCTTTCATGCGTGAGCTTGACGAGGAATTGTGGAAGCTCGGCATTCCCGCGAAAACGCGCCACAACGAGGCCGCGCCCGGTCAGCACGAGCTTGCGCCAGTGTACGAGACGGTGAACGTGGCGGTCGACCACAACCAACTCACAATGGAGCTCATGAAAAAAGTCGCCTCGAAGCACGGCATGGTGTGCCTTCTGCACGAAAAGCCGTTTGAGGGCGTCAACGGCAGCGGCAAACACGTGAACTGGTCGCTCTCGACCGACACCGGCGTAAACCTGCTCGAACCCGGCGACAGGCCTATGGATAACTTGCAATTTCTGCTCATTTTGTGCGCGGTCATACGCGCGGTCGACATGCATTCCGACCTTTTGAGGGTGTCGGCGGCGAGCGCGGGCAACGACCACCGCTTGGGCGGCTACGAAGCGCCGCCTATGGTCATATCGATGTATTTGGGCGACATGCTCACAAACCTTATGCAGGCGATAGAGTCGGGCGCGCCATATGAGACGATTGAAAAAGAATACATATCGAGCGGCGTGCACTCTCTCTCGCGCGTCCGCAAGGATTTTACGGACCGAAACCGCACTTCGCCGTTCGCGTTCACGGGCAATAAATTCGAGTTCCGCAGCGTCGGCGCGTCGTTCTCGATCTCTGACGCGAACGTCGTCATAAACACCATCGTCGCCGACCAACTCGACCAGTTCGCCGATCAGCTTGAAATGGCCGACAAAGGCGACTTCCGCGATTCCGTAATGCGCATACTGCGCGAAACGGTGAGACGGCACTCGCGCGTCATATTCAACGGCAACAACTACGCGCCCGAATGGCCTATCGAGGCGGAAGCGCGCGGGCTTGCGTGCCTGAAAAGCTCGGTAGACGCGATCGAAGCGTTCACGAGCGAAAAGAACATCGATCTGTTCACGCGCCACAGCATATATTCGGAAACCGAAATGCGCTCGCGCGCCGACGCAATGCTCGAAAACTACGCGAAGGTCGTAAACATCGAGGCAATAACAATGCTCGACATGGTTCGCCGCGACGTGCTGCCCGCCGTGATAGGCTATTCAAAGACGCTCGCCGACGCGGCGCTCTCCAAGAAAGCGCTCGGAATAGAAGCTGTATGCGAGGAGGACGCGGCGCGAAAGCTGTCCGAACGCATAAACGCCATGTACGCTCTGGCGGACGAGCTTGACAAATTGCGCAAGGACGCTTGCGAGGGCGGGCTGTCATCGAGATGCGCGGTGAAATACAGAGATAACGTGGTCGTCAAAATGCGCGAGCTGCGCGAAGTCGTCGACGAATGCGAAATGCTGACCGATTCGCGCGCGTGGCCGTATCCGACATACGGACAGCTGATGTTCAGCGTGCTGTAACGCATAAATATACATTAATTCATGCATAATCGCATATAGATACGCATCTTTTACCGTAAATCAACTTGACAGTTATGCGCTTTGTGTGCATAATAATTCACATAACACGCGGGAGGACGGATAAACATGCAGAAATTCAAAAAAATAGTGCTGGCGTATTCGGGCGGGCTGGATACTTCCATAATCATACCGTGGCTCAAAGAGAACTACGATAACCCCGAAATAATCGCCGTGGCGGGCGACGTGGGTCAGGGCACGGAGCTTGACGGGCTTGAAGAAAAGGCCATTAAAACTGGCGCGAGCAAGCTCTATATAGCCGACCTGAAGCAGGAGTTTGTAGAGGATTATATATTCCCCACGCTCAAAGCGAGCGCGAAGTACGAGGGCGAATACCTGCTCGGCACGTCGTTCGCGCGCCCCGTTATAGCCAAGCGCATTGTCGAGATCGCTAAGCTGGAGGGCGCGGACGCGATTTGCCACGGCTGCACCGGAAAGGGCAACGATCAGGTGCGCTTCGAACTGACCATAAAGGCGTTCGCGCCGGAGATGAAGGTCATAGCGCCTTGGCGCGAATGGAGCATAAAAGGGCGCGACGAGGAAATCGATTACGCGGAAGCGCACGATATTCCGCTCAAAATAAGCCGCGAGACAAACTATTCAAAGGACAAAAACCTGTGGCACCTGTCTCACGAGGGGCTCGATCTTGAGGACCCCGCGAACGAACCGCAGTTGAATAAGCCCGGTTTCCTCGAAATGGGAGTGTCGCCGGAGCAAGCGCCCGACGCGCCCGAATATGTTACGATACAGTTCGAAAAAGGCGTGCCCATGGGCGTAAACGGTGAGAAGCTCAATCCTGTCGACATGATATACAAGCTCAATGAGTTGGGCGGCAAGCACGGCGTGGGCATACTCGATCTGGTCGAGAACAGGCTGGTAGGCATGAAGTCGCGCGGCGTGTACGAAACGCCCGGCGGAGCGATACTATATAAGGCGCATGAAGTGCTTGAAACGCTGTGTTTGGATCGCGACACTGCTCACTACAAAGCGCTGATAGCCAACCGTTTCGCAGAGCTTGTGTATTTCGGACAGTGGTTCACTCCGCTGCGCGAGGCGCTGAGCGCGTTCATCGATAAGACACAGGAATGCGTCACGGGCACTGTCAAACTGAAACTGTATAAGGGCAACATATTGAACGCCGGCGTAACGTCCGAAAACAGCCTGTACGATCCCGAAATAGCGACGTTCGACGAAGACCACGTGTACAATCAGAAAGACGCCGTGGGCTTTATAAACCTGTTCGGTCTGCCGATAACGGTGAAAGCCATGATTGACAAAAAGAAGGGCGCGCAATGAGCGAGAAACTCTGGGCGGGTCGGTTCGCGAAGCGTTTGGACGACGCGGCAGACGACTACAATTCATCGATTCGGTTCGACAGCCGAATGTATAAACAGGACATTACGGCGAGTATGGCGCACGCTGCCATGCTCGCCGCCGCGCGCATCATAAGCGCGGAAGAGGGCGACGAGATTCAAAAGCATTTGGGCGAGATACTTGCGGATATTGACTCGGGCGAGTTGAAAATCGACTTTGCGTGCGAGGATATACACACGTTCGTCGAGCAGGAGCTTACTAAACGCGCGGGAGATTTGGGGCGCAAGCTGCATACCGCGCGCAGTAGGAACGATCAGGTCGCGACCGATTTGCGCATCACTCTGCGCGATGAAGCGAACAGGATTGCCGAGCTTTTGACATATGCCGTCGAGACCGTATGCGACAAGGCGAGTCTGCATTCAGACGCCATAATGCCCGGATACACTCACATGCAGCGCGCGCAGCCCGTGACGTTCGGGCATCACCTGATGGCTTACGCAATGATGTTTCTGCGCGATTTGGGCCGCGTGAAAGACGCGGTATCCCGCATGAACATGTGCCCGTTGGGCGCGGGAGCGTTAGCGGGAACTACCTTCCCCATCGACCGCGACATGACGGCGGCGGCGCTTAACTTCGACGCGGCGTGCCCGAACTCTATCGACGCGGTTTCCGACCGCGATTTCTGCGTGGAGCTGGCGGCGGCAATGGCGTTGATAATGACGCACCTGTCGCGGCTGTGCGAGGAGATTATACTATGGTGTTCGTGGGAATTTCGGTTCGCGGAGCTTGACGACGCGTATTCGACGGGTTCTTCCATAATGCCCCAAAAGAAAAACCCCGACATAGCGGAGCTTACGCGCGGAAAAACCGGGCGCGTGACGGGCGACCTTGTCACGCTGCTCACAATGCTAAAGGGACTGCCGCTTGCGTATAACAAAGATATGCAGGAGGACAAAGAAGCCATATTCGACTCGCTCGACACCGTAAAGGCGGCGCTCACCGTGTTTTGCCCTATGCTAAAAACGCTCAGGGTGAAGCCCGAAAACATGCGCGCCGCGGCGGCGGGCGGCTTTATAAACGCAACCGACTGCGCCGACTATCTGACCCGCAAGGGCTTGCCGTTTCGCACATCATACAAGGTCGTCGGGGAGCTTGTCGCGTATTTGATAGAAAACAAAAAGACACTCGAGACGGCGACGCTCGACGAATACAGGCAGTTTTCAGACGCTTTCGACAGCGACGTTTACGACGCGATTAAGCTCGAAAACTGTGTGAACAGGCGCGCCTGCAAGGGCGCGACAGCGCCAATCGAGGTAAGAAAACAGATCGAATTTGTGAGAAACGAATTGATTGCACACAAAAACGGGGCGCGCTAAACGCCCCGTTCTTTATTTTACTTATCGGAAAGCCCATCCATTTCCATCATCTTTTCGAGCACCTTTATGTCGCTCGTTATGTCCACCGCGTCGCTCTTGAACAGTATGTCGAGCTGCTTTTCGAAGCCCGCGACGAGCTTGTCGAGTATGCTCTCTATGCGCTCCTTAGACGAAGTGATGTTCTCGCCGTGGGTCGGCTGCTGTTCGAGCCGCGCGTACTGGCGCAGAAGTTTCAGCGTAGTCGGCAGGTAGTATTCCATGAAAGTTTGTATGTCTTTGCGCCTTTCGGGCTTTTGCTCTACCAAATGGAATATGTTGGCAGTCACCTGCTCGATGCGCTCGATTTTCTCGGACACGCTCTCATCGTCAATCGCTATGTTAAGGGCGCGGATTTCAAGCAAAACCTCATCGTATTCAGAACCGGCGGCGCGGTATGTTTTTTGAGAAGCAGCCTGCTGTTTGGGTTTTTGCTCCGGCTGTTCGGGTTCGGGTCTGCCGCTCTTTTTGAGTATGAGCAGGCGGCGGCCTTCGTCTATATACACCCTTTTCGAAAGCAGTTCGCGCTTTTTCATAGAGGCGATGTCTTCGCGAAGCTGTTTCTCGCTCACGCCCATTTCGCTCATGAGGCTGTCGAGCGGGTATGAAGCGCTGTCGCCTATGCAGGCGATATAGCTGTCGTATTTCGACTGACGCGAGCGCGTGACCGACGCAAGCGATATGAACGCTACGGCGACGATCGTGAGCGGAAGCAGTATCCACGCCCTTCTCAGCAGCACGCCCAGATTTCCGAACATTATTAGGGTCGCGAAAAGGTATATGAAGTTCATGTAGTTTTTGCGCAAACGGAACAGCTTGCCCGCCTGTTTGATGAGCATGTATACGCCTATCACGTTAAGCCCCGGTATCATGAGCAGTATAGCTATGCCCAGCCAACCGTCGCCCGCGTTAGCGTTCAAGCGCCAATGGTCGCTATTACGATTCACCGAATTATTCCCCCCGACCGTTATGCGAACAGTATATCACATATGAGTGATAAGTTACATGCCGTTTACGCGAAAACACAAAATTAAATTACGAAAGTAGCGGCGTAAGCTCGCCCGAATGCATTATAAGCAGTTTATGCAGCGGGCGCGTAAGGCACACGTACAAAAGCCGCGCGTCCAGATCGGCGTCGGGATAGGCGCTCGCGCCCGCGTCAGCGATTATAACGCCGTCAAACTCCAAGCCCTTAACATACGCGGCCGGAGATATGTACACGCCGCCCGAATACTCCGAAGCGTCCGTATCGAGCATCTGCGCTCCGACGTCGCCCAGGCGCTTGCACAGCGCCTTTACTTTGTCGTGCCGGCGCTCTATAACGGCTATGACGCGCATACCCTCGGCCTGCCATTTTTTGATTGTGTCACGCATTATATCCGCCTGTTCGTCGGCGCTTTCAAAGCGCGTGTACGTCGGGGCGTCTCCGTGGCGAATCACGGGACGCGCCTCCGTCTGACCCGGCGTGGGGCGGCGACGCGCGACCTTCAACGCAGTCTCCATGATTTCAACCGTGTTGCGATAGCTTATGACGAGCTGATGAGTCACGCAGTTTGAGTGAAACACGCCTTCGGACAGGGCGCGCCAGTCGGTCATGCCGCGCCACGCGTGTATGCCCTGCATTATGTCGCCCACAATCGTAAACGTCGCCGACGGCATCATGCGCGACAAAAGCTGCACTTCCAGCGCGTTGAAATCCTGCGCTTCGTCGATTACGATATGGCGCGTGTCGAACCGCTTGAGTTCCATAACGCGCATGGCGATATAGGCTATGGGCGCTATGTCTTCCTGTTCGAGAGGTTTTTTCTCGTCCATGCGCCTGAGCGTGTATTTCGCGGCGTGAGCGGCGGGAGCGGACGCGTATTCTGTCTGTATGTATTCCCAGAACAGCCTGTACAGATAGCGTGTGTCGAGCGACGGCAAATCCGCTATCGTCTGTTTTATGAACGGCTTTATCTGGTCGTTCGTCTGCTGTATGCGCTCGTCGCGGCTTTTATACAATCGCGACAACTTCGACCTGAGCTCGGCCGGGTCGGCGACCTGCGCGCCCAACTGCGCCGCCCTGCGGTCGCATTCAGTCGTGAACCACGCGTTCACGCGCTGCGCCGCGGCGTTCACGCGCTTTGTGAGCTGCTTCTTAAACTCGGCGACGCGCCTTTGCATGGGGAACGGTTTCTCGTCCACAAGCAGGAATCTGTCGATCTCTGCTTTCGTATACAATTCGATCGGCCCGAATTTCACTCCCGAGTCGGGCGCGAAACGGCGCTCGTAATCGTCGAGAAACTCGTCTATCAAATCGGCCGCGAGCGTCGAGCCCTTGAAGCGCGCGACGGCGGCGTAGGCGTTGCGCTCGTTCTCGGGCGCGTTGAGAACGCGCTCGGTGCGGTCGGACAAATCGACCTTGCCGAGAGCGCCGCCCAGCCAATCGCCTATCAAGCGTGAAAACGTCGTCTGGCGCACGTTTTCAACGCCCAAATCAGGCAGCACGCCAGCGATATAGTTTAGAAACAGCGGGTTGGGCGCGAGTATGAGCATGTTTTCGGGGCGGAGAGAGTCGCGGAACGCGTAGAGCAAATAGGCTATTCGGTGCAGGGCTATGGTCGTCTTGCCGGAGCCCGCTACACCCTGAACCATTAGCGACGTTTTCAGCGGATGACGGATAACGAAGTTCTGCTCCGCCTGAATCGTCGTAACTATCTCTTTGAGCCTGTCGCCCGACATTGCGCTCAACGCCGACTGCAAATACGCGTCCTGAGACACGATTTCGGTGTCGAATATTGACAGAAGCTCGCCGTCAGAAATGTCGAGCTGGCGCTTCAACGTCAGTTCGCCCGACACGCAACCGTCGGGCGCTTCGTATTCGACATGCCCAAGCTGACCCGAATAGTACAGGTTGGCTATGGGCGCGCGCCAGTCGATCACGATCGACTCGAGTGTGTCTGATTTCATCACGCCGTATTTGCCGATATAGTAGACCCTGCGCGAGCCTTCGTTCTCGGTGAAGTCTATGCGCGTGAAATATGGTTTTTTGATTGCGAGAGCCATGTTTTTGACGCCCTGCTGCGCCTTATAAAACAGCATCTCGCGAACGGGCAGCTTGTCCGGGTCGAATTTCTGCGCCGTTTTAAGCTCCGCTAATGCGGTTTCCAGCTCGGAATTGAGTGCGACGCTCTCGTTTTCGATTATGCCGAGAGTTTTCTGTAAGCGATCATGTTCCTCCGCGTAGGCGGCGTGCGTGATTGCAGACATATATTTTTACCTCCCCCGGAATGCCGGAACAATCATTATAACACAGAGCGCTCCCAAAATCAACGCCGCTTTTTGGTTGTTATCGCGCGCGAAATGTGATATATTCGACATGACGGCGAAACGCGGTTGTTTGTGAAGAGGAGGCGGTCGTATGAACAGGGGACGCACTCACGTTTATTTCGGCGACGGCAAGGGCAAGACCACTTCGGCGGTCGGTCTGGCGCTCAGGTGCGCAAGCTACGGGCTTACTGTGCACGTTTATTTGTTCATGCAGCAGACGCCGTCGAGCGAATGGGATTCCCTCGCGCGGCTGGGTCGCGTTACGGTGCATCGCGCGGAAGACGAGTCGAAAAAGAATTATGCCGAAATGTCTATGTCGGAGCGCGACGCTTTCATGATCGCGCGACAGGATCTGTTCGATTCGGCGTGCGAACAGGCGCAAAACCCGCTGTGCGATATGGTCGTATTGGACGCGGCGCTCGACGCGGTTTCGCTAGGCGTTATAGCGGCGGGCGAAATCGCGTATCTGGCGAAGCATAAATACAGGGGTTGCGAGTTGGTTCTGACAGGCAGGCAGGCCGCGCCTGAAATTCGGGAAAGCGCCGACTACGTGACAGAAATGCGAAAGCTGAAACACCCGTCCGATTCGGGCGAACACCCGAGGCGCGGCATAGAGTATTAGAGCGCATTGAAAAGGAGGTCACGCGGGGCGGCCTCCTTTTGCTTTGCAGTTTTCGGTTATTGGAAAATATCCTTGGACATGTTGTCGAACATCAGTATTTTGAATGTCTGTTCGTCGATGGGATTGTAAACGCCAAACTCATTCACGAACGAACCGTCTATGCCGCGCACCGACAAAAGCGGTATGTCGGGCATGAGCGCGTTGTACATGTCTTGGAACTCAGCTATAGCCGCGTATACGTTATCGTCCATTACGCCATCGATCACGAGCGTTTCGTCGAGCCAGCCCAACCGCACGAGCGTCTGCTGGAACACCGATACGCTCGGCGCGTCGTACACCCAGTCGGGCGTGTAAACGTCGTCGGAGGGCGCGGGCGTGGCTGTAGCCGACGGAACGGGAGTGGGCGTGTACTGGCTCACGGAGGACAGCAGCATATAGCCGCTTGACGAACCGTATTCGGCGTATATCCACGTCTCGTTGAATTTGAGTATCTTCACCACTTCGCCCCTGCTTAAAACGGCTAGAACGTCTGCGATTTCATCGGGCTGCGCGTAGAATATAGCGTTCTGGTCGGCGACCGCGGCGTATACTTCGCCCGTCGCAGAGGAAAACGGCATTTCGGTCGGCTTGGGTTCGGGCGTAACGACGACCTGAGCAAAGTCGCTCTTGAGCACATAGAACTGCGAGCCGCCGTTTATGTCCTGAACGCAATACCACTCGTCGCTCTCCGCGAGCACAATCGCCTTATAGCCGGCTTCCAGTCTGTAAACATTTTCGTGCTCAACGTCGGGGAAATAGTAGGCGTATGCGCTGTCGGATTTGCTCTCGACCGTCAGCCCGCTGTACACATCGCTGAAAACAGGCATCGTAGCTGTGGGCGCGGGAGTCGCCGCAGCGATTTCGAAGTCGCTCTTTAGGACATACGCGGTCAGGTTATTGGGTGAATCGAATATTTCATACCATATATCGCTTTCGCGCAATAGCTTCGCCGTGTAGCCCGCAGTGAGCCTAATGTTTACATTGTGAGCGACATCCGGGAAAGCGTATGCTATCGCTCCGTCAATTATGGCGCGCACGGAGACGTCGCCCGACACGGCGTAAAACTCGGGCATAGTCGCCGTAGGCGCGGGCGTGGGAGACGGGCTGGGCGTGGGCGTCGCTTTGACAGCTTCCAAGCCGCTCAGCAGGCAATAACCCACATTGTTCTGAACGTCTCGCAATTCGCCCCATTCTCCGTTGTCGCCGTACAGTGTGAAAGGCGTTCCGTAAGTAGAGGTCGCGAGCGCTCGCGAGGCGGCGTCAGGGCGCTCGTATATGTCGAGCGCGTCGGTCTTAACCTGCACAGGCAGCGGGACGTCGTAGTACACAAACGCGGCGGGCGCGGGAGTTACCGTCGGCGATTCCTTCACGAACGTCTCGAAATCGCTCTTCAGTCCGTAGAACTGGACGCCATACTGTTCGAAATCGATATAGTACCATTCGTCGCCCGTCATAATGGCTTTGCCTTCCACGCCCTTCGATATGGGCGCGCTCTGGCCGCTTGTCACTGACGGAGAATCGTACACCTTAGCCGTGTCGTTTATGGCGCGCACGTACAAATCGCCCACGACGTATGATAGAGTTGGAAGCGTTTCGACGGGCTCTGTCGATTGGCTCGGCGCGGGAGTCGCGGGAATTACTTCAAGACCGCTTAACAGGCAGTAGCCCGCTGTGTTTTGCGCGTCGCGCAATTCGCCCCATTCGCCGTTGTCGCCGTACAGGCTGAACGGCGTGCCCTTAACGGAAGTCGCGAGCAAACGCGAGGAAGCGTCGGGGCTCGCGTATATATCGAGCGCGTCCGTCTTGACCTGCACCGGCAGCGGAATGTCGTAATACATAAACGCGGCGGGCGCGGGAGTCGCGGTAGGCGTTGCGGTCGGAGACGCGGTCGGGGTCGCGGTCGGAGACGCGGTCGGAGACGCGGTCGGGGTTGCGGTTTCCTTTATGAACGTTTCAAAGTCGCTCATCAGGCCGTAGAACTTGACGCCGTACTGCTCGAAGTCTATATAATACCATTCGCCGCCCGATTTAAGCACCCTGCCTTCGATGCCCTTGGCGACCGCCGCGCTCTGACTGTTTGTGACGGACGGCGCATCGTATACTTTCGCCGAATCGTTCGCGGCGCGGACATACAAATCGCCTATCACGTCCACTAGAGTCGGGAGCGTTACTGTCGGGGATACGGTAGGCGACGACGTCGGGGC
>CAYVPJ010000041.1:0-1907 GCA_964453505.1 uncultured Oscillospiraceae bacterium
CCTCTTTGCGCTCGGGAGGACGGGTGATTATTGAGGTGCACAGGCGGCGCAGCGTGTCCTCCTGTATGAGGCGCACCATTTCCTCGAACATGTCGTAGCCCTCGTGCTGGTATTCGACAATCGGCTGGCGCTGACCGTAGGCGCGTAGGCCTATGCCCTCGCGCAGCTGATCCATGGCGTCGATGTGATCCATCCAGCGGCGGTCAACGCTGCTTAACAGTATCGTGCGCTCGACTTCGCGCATATCGAAGCCCGCGTCGTTAATGGCTTTTTCGCGAGCGGCATAAAGTTCGCGCGAGCTCTCGGTCAGATCGGCGATGAATCGGTCGCGGTCGGCGCTCATGAATTTCTCATAGCACGCCTGAGTGTCGCCCTGATTCACGCAAATGTGTTCCAGATATTCGGAAAGTCCTTTTATATCCCAATCGTCGAGCGGCGCGTCGGACGCTATGTGGCGCTTCACGGCTTCTTCTATCAGCGTAACGCGCATGTCGTCGATGCGCTTTTTCATGTCGCCGCCCTCGAGTACCTCGCGGCGCTGTTCGTATATTATGTTGCGCTGCTGGTTCATGACGTCGTCGTATTGCAAAACGTTTTTACGTATGTCGAAGTTGCGGCTCTCGACGCGCTTCTGCGACGACTCTATCTGCCGCGACAGTATGCCGTATTCTATGCGCTCGTTCTCGCCCACGCCGAGCTTGTCGACTATCGGGCGTATTCTGTCTGAGCCGAACAGGCGCATAAGGTCGTCCTGGAGCGATATGAAAAACTGGCTCGAGCCGGGGTCGCCCTGTCTGCCGGCTCTGCCGCGAAGCTGATTGTCTATGCGGCGCGACTCGTGCCTTTCAGTGCCTATTATGTGCAGGCCGCCCAGAGCCACGACTTCCTCATGCTCGCGCTCGGTATCGGTTCTGTGCTTCGCGAACAGCTCGTTATACGCCGCGCGCGCCTGCTTAACCTCGTCAGAAACCTCGTCAGAGTGACCGACTGCTTCTTCGATGACTTCGTCCTCGTAGCCCATCTGGCGCAGGTCGTGCTTCGCCATAAACTCGGCGTTGCCGCCCAACAGTATGTCTGTACCGCGTCCCGCCATGTTCGTTGAAATCGTGACCGCGCCCTTCTTGCCCGCCTGAGCCACGATTTCGGCTTCCTTTTCGTGGAACTTGGCGTTCAGAACGACGTGCTTTACGCCGCGCTTTTCGAGCAGCTTGCTCACGTATTCGCTCTTTTCGACGGACACCGTGCCCACGAGCACCGGCTGACCCGTTGAGTGGCGCGCGACTACCTCGTCGGCGACAGCGTCGAACTTGCCCTTAACGGTCGTATACACCGCGTCGTTCAAGTCTTTGCGGATCATCGGGCGGTTCGTGGGCACTGTAACGACGTCGAGCTTGTATATGCCCCTGAACTCTTCTTCTTCCGTCTTGGCCGTGCCCGTCATGCCCGCGATTTTTTTATACATGCGGAAGTAATTCTGGAAGGTTATCGTGGCAAGCGTCTTGCTTTCGCGCTCGACCTTCACGCGTTCTTTCGCTTCGATTGCCTGATGCAGACCGTCGGAATAGCGCCTGCCCGTCATAAGGCGGCCGGTGAACTCGTCGACTATGACAACCTGTCCGTCTTTTACGACGTAATCAACGTCGCGCTTCATCATGACGTTGGCGCGCAGCGCGGCGAGTATATGGTGATGCAATTCTGTGTTCTGAGAGTCGGTCAGGTTTTCTATGTTGAAAGCCTGCTCGGCGCGGCGAACGCCCGCTTCGGTGAGCATTATCGTTTTTTCTTTTTCGTCGCGCACATAGTCGTTGTCTTCGCCCTCTTTGAGCCTTTGCACGAAACGGTCGGCTTGATTGTACATTTCGGTTGACTTGTCGCCCTGACCCGAAATAATAAGCGGCGTGCGCGCT
>CAYVPJ010000041.1:1917-30362 GCA_964453505.1 uncultured Oscillospiraceae bacterium
CTTCGTCGACTATAGCAAAATTTAGCGGACGCTGAACCATGCGTTCCTTGCGCACGACCATGTTGTCGCGCAGATAGTCGAACCCAAGCTCGTTGTTTGTGGCGTATGTTATGTCCGCCCCATACGCCGCCTGACGGTCCTCCGCTTCCATGTCGTGCAGCACAAGCCCGACATTCATGCCCATGAAGCGGTACACCTTGCCCATCCACTCGCTGTGGTATTTGGCGAGATAGTCGTTTACTGTGACCACATGCACGCCGTTTCCGGGAAGCGCGTTCAGATACGCGGCTATCGCGGCAGTGAGCGTTTTGCCTTCGCCAGTTCTCATCTCGGCGATTCTGCCCTGATGCAGCACTATCGCGCCGACAATCTGCACGCGGAAAGCCCGCTGACCTATGGCGCGCACGGCGGCCTCGCGCACGGCGGCGCACGCTTCGGGCAGTATGTCGTCGAGCGTTTCGCCGGCTTTCAGACGCTCGCGGAAGCGCGGAGTGAGCGCCCGCAGTTCGGCGTCGGACAGCTTCTTCATGTCGTTTTCGCGCGCGTCGACCATGTCGACCATCTTCATAATGCGCTTGACCTCAGCCTCGTTCGAGCCTGAGAGTATCTTTTTTATGAAATCAAACATTCTTTCCATACTATAAATTACGCTCCTGTTTATTAGGCAATACGCGGGCGCTTCCCAATATTTTGCGCGAAAACCGCGCGGTTCGCTGTCTATAATAACATCATTACCGAATAATGTAAAGTCCTACGGTATCGGGCGCAGCCTCCCGATGCCCCTGAGCGCGCGCGACGTCAGCCACTTGAGCTTGTTTTTCGGGCGCAGGCGCTTGAGTATGCCCGCGTAGGCGGTCTCGGCGAGGGCGTACACGCGCTTGTCGGCGCTGCTCTCGGAATAGCGCAGTCGCGCGACCTCGGCAGAAAACGCCGCAAATTCCGCGCCGCAAGCGCCTGAAGCGAGCGCGCGTTCGGCGAAGGCGGACGGCGTGTCGCCCGTCACGTATACAATGCCGCTCGCCGAAAGGGCTGTGAGCATGGCTCTGTACCAGCACATCAGTTTATCTTCGTCGGACGACAGTTTCTTGGCGATTTCGGCAGGTCGCGTCCTTATGAGGCGCGCGCGAATCAAAAGCGCGAGCAGCGCCAACAGCAATATGACGAGCGCGATAATCAATGCCGCGAACCAACCGCTTTTGTCGTCGGATTCGGGTTCGTCGGCGTCGTCATTTTGCGGGGGATCGTCGGGCGGTTGTTCGTTGGAATCCGGGCTGTCGCCGTTTTCGGGCGTAGGCGTGGGCGGATTCTGCGCGTCCGCCTGCGGTTCGGGCGTGGGCGTGGGCGCGTTCTGCGAATCCGTCTGCGGTTCAGGCGTGGGCGTGGGCGCGGGCGGGTTATCGTCTTCGGGCGGGGTTTGAGGGTCGTCCTCGCGCGAAGGCGTCGCGTCGAACGTCAGCCAGCCGAAGCCCTCGAAGTATACCTCCGCCCACGCGTGCGCGTTTTCGCCCGTGAGCACGCAATAGCCGTCGTCGTTAGGCACGGCCAGATAGCCTTCGACATACCGCGCGGGCAGTCCGGCGATGCGCGCCATGACCGCCATAGCCGACGCGTAGTATACGCAATAGCCTTTCAGCGAATCGAGCACAAAATACGAAACCATGTCGCGGCCGTCGGGCACGTAATCCGCGTCGAGCGTATACGAGCCGTTTTCGGTAAGCCAGTCGCGAATCGCCACGGCTTTCTGATAGGGCGTTTGGGCGTTCTTCGTTATTTCGTATGTGAGCGTATACAGCGCCTGTTCGATTCCGACGGGCAGATCGCGGTTCAGAAGCAACGCGGAAGCGTATGCGTCGTCCGGGTCGCCCGCGCAGTCGGAAACGGCATTTTCTAGCTCGCTTTCCGTAAGCGCAAGCGAGAGGTATTCAATATCGTACTTATCGCCCGCGCTCAGAGGTCGGTTTATGAACAGCTCGCCTACGTTATTGAAATATACGTTTACATCGTCCTTTGCCGACACGCCCGTCGTTCGATTGGGCGCGTACAGCGACCAATACGGGTTATCGAGCAGCACTTTCACGGATATTTCAGACGGCGAAAAGAAGCGTTCGGAGGCGGATTTGTCTGTGTCGAACGTTCTTTCATATTCGGAGCGGTATATGCGCCCCTCGATGCCGCCCAGCATGTAACGCTTTATCTTGCCGGCTTTGCCTGCGTTATCCTCGTCGACCCATGCGCGGGTGTTGTATATATAACGAATCGACCCGCGCAGATACGCGGTTTCGTCGGTTTTGACGCGCATCAGTTCGACGCTCGACGGGTGCGCGGGCCCTGAGAACACGTCCCTGCGCGAGAGCCAGCCGCCCGACGATATGGTGTATGCGCGGCGCTCCTCCAAATTGTTGTTCTCTATGTTGAACGTGCGTATCATGAAAGCGAGCGCTTCGTCGGCGGCGTTTGAGAGATAAGCCGATTTCACTCCCTCCGCCGGCACGAGCAAACACGCGAGCAGCGCCGAAACCAGCGACAGTGAAACGAGAGGTCTAAGGTGCGTCAGACTGCCCAAACCGGTTTTTGCGAACATCGCGGACAGTGCGCATATAACGGGCAGTATGTGTATGGAAGTCGTGGGCGAACCGAAGAACCAGCCTATCGCGAGCGCGCACAGGCAGGCGAACAGCATCAAATACACGCCGCCCGGCTGATGCGCGATTATGTACGAGGCTATCAAAAGCAATAGCATCGCCGCCAAAGCGAATTCATTCACATACTCGTTAAGGCCGTCGCGGCTTCTGACCGCGTCCATTATAAGGCGCAGCCGCTCGTCGGGCTTCCAGCCCGCGAGCACCGCCACGAGCGCGGCGGCGATAAGCATTATAAACGTTATCCAGCCCGACGCTTTGGTGTATGAAAGGCCGAACAGAGCGGCGCACGCCAAGCCCGCGCACGAATATATGTACGCGGCGTTGACGCTCTGCCCCGACGAATCGGCAAGCAGCATTGTGAGACCCGCGCTCATAAGCGCGGCCGTCAGCACTTCTCCGAGAAGCGAAAACGCGTGCTGTCTGAGGTTTGCGTTCATGAAGCCTCCGCGGCGAACGGATTATCGCGCCGCGCGATAACGTCCGCCATTTCCAAACGAGTGATGAGCTCCTCCGCTTCCGCGCGGCCTGTGTCCGTTATCCACACGAGCATTACGCTCATGCCGCCCGTGCGGCGCAGGCGTATTGCCGAGTCGGCAATTTTCGGCGTGAGCCGCGACGTAATCAATATAAACGCGCCGGTGGTGTCGAGCCTGCGAACCGCGTCGGCGAGCGCCTGTTCGCAGCTTACAGGGCTTAGAAACTTAGCGCGCGCGAGAGCGTCGGAGAAAGCGCCTTTATCCGCCAGACCGCGCCCCTCTATCTCCAAAGGCTCGAGGCCGCCGAGTATCATGCGAACCGGGTTTTCGTTTTCGAGCTGCATGTTTATGAGGCTCAACGCCGCCTCGCATATGGAATCCTCTATACACATAGCACGCTCCGAAACAGCGTTCACGCGGGTCAGGTCGGGCCACACAATTGTGTCGGGGCGCGTCGCCTCGTCGTATGTGCGCACCATCGGGCGCAGGTTTTTAAGCGACGGATCGTACATTTTCATTGTGAGCTTCCAGTGCACGCGCTTTAGCAGGTCGCCGTCGCGCCAGTCGCGCACGCCCGACGGGGACGACGCGTCGTCGGGAAATCTGCTCGCGATTTCAGGGCCTGTGTCGCCCAAAGGAAATTTGACGGGCGCGAGAGGGTGAGAGCGAGGATAGACCGTCACGCTCGCGTTTGCGGAATGTATGTCGCGCGACAGCTTGAAAAGCCCGAACATATCGACGACTTCGATTCGCCCCTGCCCCACCGCGTACACGCCGCGATGCGGAAACGAACGCGATGACGACATTTCGTTTACGCGGAACGGCATTCCCGACAGGCGCATGAAAACTCCGCCGTCGGCGGAAGACGAATCGAGTATCAGGTTTATATGGGAAACGGGTATCGGAGACGTAAAGCGCAGAGTCGCGAAAAACGATACGCTTGACGCGCGTTCGACTGCCGCAGCGCTCGCGCGCACGCGCACATCAGACGAGAGCAGCGCCAGCAATGCCGATAAAAACGCGGTCGCGAGCATAAACAGCATACACACAGCCATGCGCAATAATGCCGACGAACCTATCGTGAGCGCGATAACGGACATCAGCGCCATTATGAATATGTAGTTGAAAACTCTCGCCTTCATTTAAGCCTTACGGGAACGGAAACGCCCGAAATCATACGGGCAAGCAGGCGGTCGGGCGTCGCGCCCTTCATGCTCAGCCGCGCTTCGGGGCTGAGCACAAGGCGGTGCGACAAAACGGGAGGCGCCATCTTGCGAATATCTTCGGGCGACACGAAATCCCTGCCGTCGAGCAGGGCGCACGCCTGCGACGAACGCATCAGTGATATAGCGCCGCGAGTAGATATGCCCCTTTCGAACGCTCGATAGGCGCGCGACGCTTGGGCGATCTGCGATATGTACGCCCGCATTTCTTTGGAAACGATGACAGACCCCACCATTTGCTGAAGGCGCAGTATATCGTCGCGCGCGCACACGGGTTCAAGCTCGCTCAAAGGCTTCGCGCCCGTCATATACATGTTGAGTATTTCGGATTCCTCGGCTTCGGTCGGATAGCCGATCGACACGCGCATGAAAAATCTGTCAAGCTGCGCTTCCGGCAACGGATAAGTGCCTATGAAATCGACGGGGTTCTGCGTCGCCAACACAATAAACGGCTTGGGCAGAGCGTGCGTCTCGCCGTCGAGCGTCACCTGCCCCTCCTCCATGACCTCCAGCAGGCTCGATTGAGTTTTGGGAGACGTGCGGTTTATTTCGTCCGCCAGTACGATTTGGGCAAACACCGCGCCCTCGCGGTATTCCATGCGGTCGGTTTTGAAGTCGATGAAAGTATATCCGGTAACGTCGCTCGGCGTAACGTCGGGCGTGAACTGTATGCGCTTATATGTGAGCGCCAGAGATTTCGCGAAGGCGGACGCAAGAGTGGTCTTGCCGACTCCGGGCACGTCCTCGATTAGCACGTGGCCGCCGCACAGTATGGCGTTCAAAACAAGCTCTATAACTTCGCTCTTGCCGACGATGACCTTTCCTATGTTGTCGGTCAGTAGCTGCTTCAGTTTTCTTGCGGGCTGCATATCAATACTCCTCAAAACAAACGTATAAGCATAAGGCGCAAAACGCGCGCAAAAAGTTCCTGTATGATTATAATCCATTCGGACGGTATTGGCAAGTTGAGTAATATAGTCAATAATCGCTTGAATCGGAGGCGCTTATGCTGTATAATTATGTTGGTGAATCGTTCGGGGCGGGGGCATACAATGGCTAACATGATGGATTATCTGTACGAATACGGCGGCATAACGTTCGAGCAAATGCCGTTCACGCCCGTGGATAATCTGATACTGGCGCAGATGGCATACGGAAGGTACGCGGACGTAGAGCCTAAGCTGCCCGACACGCTCGAAAACATATTGGCGGACGCCGTTACAGGCTTTCGACCCGTGGACGCGGATTTGCTAAAAGCGTGCGCGACGTCGAGAAGGTTCAGTAAAATCGTGCCGTTCGCGTACAAAAGCGTGTTCAGCGAGCACGAAACGAAACAGTTCGCGGCGATAACATTTATGCTTCCCGACGGCACTGCGTATGTTTCATACCGCGGCACGGACAACACGATAGTCGGTTGGAAGGAAGACTTCAATCTGTCGTTCTCTACGCAAGTGCCCGCGCAGGAGGAAGCCGTAAACTACATAAACTTTATAGGCGACGCGCTCGGCTGCCCACTGCGTGTGGGCGGACATTCGAAGGGCGGCAATCTCGCCATGTACGCTTCGGCCTTCTGCAATAAGAATGTCGGGCGCGAGATATATGACATATACAATAACGACGGGCCGGGATTCATGGAGAAAACGCTGAATAGCGCGGAATATTCGGATATTGTCGAGCGCGTGAGGACGTTCATACCGAAATCGAGCATCGTGGGAATGCTGCTCGAGCAGAAAAACGACTACAAAATCGTGGACAGCGACGCGAGAGGGCTGTTTCAGCACAATCCGTACACGTGGCAGACGACAGACGAAGATTTTACATACCTCGAAAGGACGACTTCTTTTTCATACTGCATGAGCGCGTCGATACGCGAATGGCTCGCCGAAATGAGCTTCGAGAAGCGCCGGCGCATGACGGACGCGCTGTTCGAAATACTGTCGGCGGGCGATGCCAAGACGATGCGCGAGATTAAGAACGATTACAGAAACATACCTCCGATGCTCGCAAAAGCGAAGGATATGGACGCGGAGGACAGAAACCTGCTTTTGAAGCTCGCGGCGCAGTTCACGCGCATATCGCTTGTGCAGTACGGTCAGTACGCGCGCGAGCAGTTTTCAACGGTGCTCTCGCATATTAGCGAGCTTAAGAGCCGATTTTTAGACCGCGAGTAAGGCGGGCGCAACAAACGGGAGGCTGAAGTATGAAACTAAAACTAGGCATTATAGGCGCGGGCAACATGGGCGGAGCGCTGATACGCGGGCTTATAAAGCATGAAGCTATAGACGCGCTTGATTTATACGCCGTCGGGCATCACCCGGAGAAGCTCGCCGATTTGGCGAGGGAAACAGGCGTGATGGTCTGCGAGTCTATTGCGGAATTGATAGAAAAATGCGATTCCGTGCTGTTCGCCGTAAAGCCCAAGCATATAGAGGCGCTACTAGCGGAACACGGGTCGGCTCTTAAGAACAAAGTCATATTGTCGGTCGTGAACGGCTACGATTTTGACAAATTCGAGGGTCTGCTCGGCAAGGGGTTCAGGCATTTGTATGTAATGCCCAACACGCCCGTGTCAGTAGGCTCAGGCGTGCTACTGTTTGAAAAAAAGCATTCGCTCAGGGACGCGGAGCACGCGTGGGCGCGCGGTTTGTTTGAGAAAATCGGAGCGGTCATAGAGCTTGAGTCGTCTTTGATGGCGGCGGGCGGCGCTGTGGCGGGCTGCGGTCCGGCGTTTGTGGCTATGATGCTGGAAGCATTGGCGGACGCGGCCGTTAAACACGGCATACCGCGCGAAACCGCTTACGCGCTTTCGAGCAACACGGCTTTGGGCACGGCGAAAATGCAGATCGCGACGGGGTCGCACCCCGCCGCCATAAAAGACGGCGTGTGTTCGCCGTCGGGCACAACGATACGTGGCGTGCAGGCGCTTGAAAAGGCGGGTATGCGCTCGGCTTTCATGGACGCGATAGACGCGGTCATGGCGTGCGCCCGCTGACGCGGAGACGGAATTCATATGCGCGCGGCGAACGATAAAGCTGGAATAATAAAGCTGCTAAAGAAGAACAAACAGCTCATAGCGTATCTTGTTTGCAGTCTTGTAACGACTCTGGGCGAGATGATACTGGGCTGGCTGATACTTTTACGCCTTCCGGAGCGCATACTTACGGCGAACACGGTTTCGCTTTTGATTGGGGCGGTCGCGCATTATTTTCTTACGTCGAAATACGCGTTCGCGGTCAAACAGACGGTGCTCACCGCCGGGGTGTACGCGTGCACGTTCCTGCTCGGTCTGGCAATACAGGATGCGGCAATATTCGTGCTGTATCATAAACTGCTGACGAATCTGCCCGAAATGAGCCAGTTTGTATTGAGCAAGGTCATATCGATGGCGCTCGCGCTCGCAGCGACATACGCCATACGCGCGTTCGTAAACGCGAAGCTGAAAGCGAAGGACGACGAAAACACGGACGGCGAACACAAATGAAGGCGGTGTAGAGACATATGCTCAGGCGCGCGGCGATACTGTTTTGCGCGGTATTCGCGCTTTCGTGCGCCTGCGCGTTCGCTCACCCGGGAGGCTTGGATAAAAACGGCGGTCACAGGGACAAGAATAACGCGAGCGGTCTGGGCGAATATCACTACCACTGCAATAAAACTCCGGCGCATCTGCACGAAAACGGCGTGTGTCCGAATACGCTTATAACGGTCGAGAAACTGCTGGCTTCAATGAGAGCGCGCAATTCCAAAGCCGAACCGACTCAAGCGCCGGACTCGGAGTTTAGCGGAGTTCCGCAGAGCCGGACGGGCGAAAGTCCGCCTTATGTCGAAGAGGAAAAAGAAAGCGAAGAATCGGTCACACAGATAATCGTAGCGCTCATAATATCGATTCCCGTAACGGCTTTGATTATGTACCTGCAAAAGAAGAGCGGGCACTCCGATTGAACGGAGCGCCCGCGCGGTGTTATATATCTATCCAAATGCCCTCGTCCCTGATTTTGGAGTTTTCGAGAGAACGGTAAAAGCGCTGCGCGTCATCATTGGAGGCTATAAGCCCTATCAGCGTGTCAATTCCGCGACTTTTAAGTTCAGCGCGCAGAGCCTTCATAAGCGCCCGCGCAACGCCATTGTGGCGTCGGCTTTTCAGCACGCATATCCAGTCGAGATACGCTTTAACCGAACCGTCGAAGCGGCTGGCTATCATTGCGGAATCTATCCTGCTGACGACGTCTAAACCAGAATACGCAAGCAACGATATGGAGTTTGAAAAAGAGGGCGACTCGAAACTGCGACGGACGTCGCGGATATATTTGTCGTCTATCTGCCAGCCCCAGAAGTCTTCCTCAATGCGCAGCGCGCGTTCGAACTTTATAACGTCGTCGATTCTGTCATAGGTGTAGCGCTCGATTGCGATATTCATTCTGTCAACCGTACCCCCATGCTCTGAGCTCCGGCGAAATCGTCCACATGGGCGTGGGCGCGGGGGTTACTCCGAGCGCCGGCGTGGGCAGCGGCGTTGCGTCGGGCGAAGGCGTTACAAAGTAGGGGTTCTTTGGGTCGGGGTCGGTGGGGTCCCAGCTGCCCTTGAGCGGCGGCGGCTGGAGCTTTTGTAAAAGCTCTTCGTCCTTTTCGCCGCTGGTTATGACGTGAATCGGCGTGCCGACCGGACAGTTCGTGTATATCCAGTAAGCGTCTCCGGCAAGCAGGCGCACGCAGCCCGACGACACGTTCCTGCCCAGGCGCGAATAATACGACTGCCTGAGCTTCGACGGGCTTTGAGACCTGTAGCACAAAGAATGCATCAGATACGGGCCGGAAATACGGCTCGCATACTGGGCGTATGAATCGTTCTCCATCTGCCGCCAGCGGTATTGCTCTTGTATGACGTACATGCCGTCGACGATCTTATCGCTTCTGCCCGTCGAGCATATAAACTGAGTGACGAGCAAATCGTAATAGCCTTCCGAGCCGATCGTATAAATAGATACGACCTGCTTGCTCTTGTCGATTTCTATGTAGTATGGGAATTTGAGCGCCACGGGCGTTGGCTCGGGCGTGGGCGACGGAGTTGGCGTGGGCGTGGGCGAAGGTGTCGGGGTGGGCGTAGGCGTGGGAGTGAACGTAGGCATCGGCGACGGGGTGGGAGCTATAGTCGCTTCATCCGTGTATGCGGGCGTTACCGTCGAAACGATCTGCGTCACCGGGGCATTAGTCGCGCTTTTTTCCTCGGCGCGCGACATATTTTCAACGTCGTTTATAGACGAAACCAGCGATATTACGACATATGCCAAGCCCAGACACAATACGCTGCAAGCGCCCAAAATGCCCGGTTTACTGTTGAATATTCCGCGTCCGCGTTTTTTTGATGCTTTACGTCGGTTCATACACGCTCTCCCGCACTCGTATATTGCACATTATAGAGTTTCCAAGGCGTTCAGACAACGAGCGCACTGTAAAATATCGGTTAGTTTCCATTTTTCGAAAACAATCCCAAAATAAGACGCGTTTCGAACGCGTCTTGTTCCATAACACGGAAAATATTCGGTGTTATTTACCGTCGGGCGCGCGCTTAGGCGCGGGTTTCCGCTTTTCAAGGGGCTTCGCGTAGAGCTTATCGCTCGCTCCCGCGCGCCTTTCGGGCGACAGCGGCACGTCGAACAGCGTCTGCGTCATGAACAAATCGTCCTTTTTACCGCTCTTCGCGGGCGCGCGGCGCGGCACTATCGTTGACGGCTGCACGGGGCGCGGTCTTTTTTCGTTGCGTTCGGGAGCGCGGCGCGGGGCGGGCTTTTGGGGCGGTAACGGTTCGTCGTCAAACATTTCATCGTCGACTATGAGCCTTTTTTTGCGAAACCACCACCAGAACGGCCGCCAGCGCAGTAAATAAACCAGTATGTTCGCCGATACGCCTATAATCATCAAAACGACCAACATGCTTAGCCAGTTCTGCGAGAACCAGCGCAAAAGCGAGCCGCCTCCGCCGCCCGAAAACAGCGACCACACGCTGCTTATGAGCGACTGAAGCCAGCTTAAAAGTATCTGAAGCACGTTTCCCGCGAATTGATTCTGACCCATTCTATTCCTCCGTATTAGGCGACTGCGTTATTTCGACCCTGACTTTAGACGGCGTTATCGACGCGTATGTCAACTGCGGATTGTTTCCGATTTCAACGGGCAGCTCGTACACGCCCACGCCCAAGCCCTCGAGATTCACATAGGCGTGAACGTCGGCAGACTCGAATTCCTCTATTACCGAGCGCGGGCCGGTCACGCTCATGCTGAATGTTTGAGGCGATATTTCCGCAACAAGCCCGTCGCCCGGCTCGCGCGGATTGATGGGCACGTCGAGCAACTGCTTCGTGTCGCGGATTTCAGAAACGACGACCGTCACGCTTATCGTCTTAGGCGACACATCTTTGAAGTTTTCCTGCCCGGTAACGGATAATTCCTCCGTGAAGGTCTGAGACGCAAGCGGTATGTCGCTCGGCATTCTGAGCGTGATTTTGTCGTAGTTATTGAGTATATCCGCCGCGGCGGCTACGGTGACTGTGGACTTGTCGAGCTGAATGTCCGTTATCTCATAGCCTTCCGCCACCGCGAACAGCAGGTTCTCCTCCGACACGGGCAATTCGCGCTTCGGATATATTTCGACCTCGACCGCGCTCGTGTACGACTTTGCGAGCAATCTCGGGTTTATAATGTTTCCCGACGCATCGTAGTAGTGCAATTCGACCGTGCGCTTAAGCGGCGAAGTCTGCCCCGTGACCTCAACCTGCGCCGCGACCTTCGCCACGCTGCGAACGATGGATATGGGGCCTGAAATCGTTATGGGCAGTAAATCTTCGGTTTTTATCCTGTACCAGTACATGTCGTCCTGAGTGCCCCTGAGCGACGTTTCGATGTGTATGTCCTTACTCTCGATGTGCTCGACCAGCACTGTTATGGTCTTTGGGTAGACCTGAGTGACCGTTCCGTATGTGGACGACGCGTTCAAAACGACCTCGTGCTCACCCGCCGTGTTTATGCCGGACACGTCGATCGTGACGTCGACGCTTTTGCCCGTCACCTGCGAATACTGGCTTTGAGACACCGCAACGGTCGCCGAAATGTTGCCCAAGTATTCCGTGTAAACGTCTGTCGCCAGCGCCAAGCCGTTTTCGGTGAGCTGAGACGAGCGGGTCACGGCGACGCTCAAGCCCGACACGTATTTAGTGCGCGTGAGCGAAGGGGTCGTGTTTATGATGTAAGTCCATATTATCAGCGCGAACAGAAGCGACAAAAGCTTCAGCCACAGCCTGCGCGTCGCTATTGTTTTGAGCGTTTTCAGTATTTTCAGTATGTCTATGCGATAGCGTTTTCTCACTTCACGTCACCGCCTATTCGTTTTGAGCGCCCGTGGGGCGGTCGTTATTCATTTCATTGCTCCGCGCGGCTTTCAGGGCGGCGCGCGACGAAAGCAGGTTCGATATGTCGCTCGAAAACCACTTTGTCAAAAGTTGCGTGAGCGTTTTTGCGTCTAAATATCTGGTGAGCTTGCCACCCACCGCCATAGATATGATGCCCGTTTCTTCGGACACGATAAGCGCGATCGCGTCGGTCGTTTCGCTTATGCCTATCGCCGCCCTGTGGCGCGTGCCCAGCTCTTTGCTGATTGTCGGGTCGTCTGAAAGCTGCAAAATGCACGCCGCGGCGAGTATGCGCATAGAGCGGATTATCATCGCGCCGTCGTGCAGAGGCGTGTTAGGCTCGAATATATTCTCGATTATTTGCGAAGATATTTCAGCGTCTATGCGCGTGCCGGTGTCAACGAACTCGCGCAAGCCCGTCTTGCGCTCAATTATTATGAGCGCGCCTATGCGCTTGCGCGACATATTGCACAGCGCCTGCACAAGCCCCTTGACGCAGTCGTTCACGGTGCGCATATCGCGCGATGCCTGCGAACCGATTATGGACGAGCGGCCGATTTGCTCGAGCGCGCGCCTCAATTCGGGTTGAAACAGCACAACGAGCACGATGACGCCCGTGTTTATAAACTGCTGCAGCGCCCAGCTTACGACGTTGAGCTGCAATATATCGCTCAGCCAAGTGAACACGAGCAGCACGCCTATGCCCTTGAAAACGCTGCTGGCGCGGGTGCGCAGCAACAGTTTGACGACTTCGTATATGAAAATCGCAATTATCGCGATGTCCAGAAAATTGCGCCAATCGGGTTGCTGGAACAAATTGGAATACAATGTCGTTATGCTCGACCATAGCGAATGCAGCCAATTCAAACGGACACCCCCTCGCCGCTGTTTTACACGCCTTTATTATAATGCAAAACTCGGTCAAATGGAATGCGTTTTGTTTATTTTTTATGGCAATTTCATTTTGTCTTCTAAAAAGTTCATACGGAGCCGCGTTTATCTTTAGTATTCAGCCCTCAAATCGCCGTCGGGCGTGAAGCGCTCGTCGAGCAAACCGCTAAATAAAGACAAATACTCGCCCAGCGTTACTTCGTGCGAGGACGCGGCCTTGCCGGACGCGTATGCCAGCTCCAGCGCCTGACAAGTGGCGTTCAGTCTCTTCATAAGCGCGTCGGATATGGGCGCGTACTCGCCGCCGAACGCGTTCTTTACGGCTGTATTGCACTC
Organism: uncultured Oscillospiraceae bacterium; assembly: GCA_964453505.1. Classification (GTDB taxonomy): domain Bacteria; phylum Bacillota; class Clostridia; order Christensenellales; family Aristaeellaceae; genus CAYVPJ01. The sequence goes on from CAYVPJ010000041.1 coordinate 14,886, forward strand.
GGAGAGCGTATACAAAAGCGGTTTGAGTTCGGGATACAGCGAAAACTGTATGTCCGCGCCGGAATATCCCATTTTAAGGCCGATGCGCGCGCATTTGTCCATGTTGACTATCATGCGTTCGGCGAGCGCACGCCGCGCTCTTTCAGCCCGCTCCCCGTCGGTCTCCTTCGCCCCGACAAATAACGCGCACGATATGAGCATCAGAAACAATGAAATAACGAGCGTAACCAGATACGCAGTCCGCGTCTTATGCCGCATATGAATCCCTCCGCGCATATGTTAATTAAGCATATGTGTAACCACACGCGGATATGTGTATGTTTGTGTTAAGCGGAGCGCCTCCTTTATGAGTCTGTATATTCGAACTTTACGCCGTTACTCTCAGCCCACCCCGAAACATAGCCGGCGCGCAGTATCATGAGTGTCAGCTCCGGCGGGCATTCGCAAAATACACTGTAGCCGATTGAAGCCACGCTGTCGGAAACCATAAATGATATATCCACAATTATTCATAAAACTGAAAAAACGCGGTCTGCGCGGCGGATTTCCGCGCAGATCGCGTTTAGTATGTTTATGTCGTCACTATGCTTTTGCGGCGGGACGGTCTTTCGCCTTGTCCGCCTCGGCCGCGTTTACGCGGGCGGCGGCTTTATCGCGCGACATTTCTTCGACAGTCTTTGTGTGAAGCCGCGCCGCGCCTTCAGTTATAATGGGCTTTATAAGCGTGTTATCGGCAATCGCCCGCGCCCTGCGCGCTTTCGCTCTTTCGATTTCGGACGCGTACTGCGGCAGCCATTCCGCCTGCGCTATCAGCATTTCGTCAACCATTTGACATATCTCGTCGGTATTACAGACAGCGCCCGTGAGCGGGTCGAGCATGAACGCCTGCCTGAGAAGCTGTATATCGGCGCGCGCTCCCGCCTCGACGGCTAACCGCTGCACGCTTATGTTCGACATGCACGCCGCCGCGCAGCCGAGAGGCAATTCGCCGACCGAGGGCATGTTTATGCCGAACGCGTCGACATAACCGGGCGCTTCAACGACGCAATCGGCGGGCAGGTTCGTTATTATGCCGTTATTGACGCGGTTGAAGTGTCCGCGGTACACGCGCCCCGTCTCGATGCTTTCGATTATGTAGCTGCCGTGCTCGCGGCTGCGCTTTGAGTAGTCGTAGACTCTCGCCGGCTCTTTGAGCCAGTTCGGGAAATCCGTCTCGAACCAGTTGCGCCCCTCGGTGCATACGCGCAGATAGCCGCCCGTTTCTCCGTTTATCCAAGTGCCCAAGTCTATCCAGCGATTTATCTCGCCCGTGCGTTTCCTGTACCATGGAACATACTCCGAAAGATGCCCGTTCGACTCGGTCGAGAAATAGCCGAAGCGCTTCATCATGTCGATGCGCACCTTTTCGGTCTGCCTGAGAGTCGGGTCGGCTTCAATCGCATCAAGCAATTTGCCCGTAAGCTCCACGCCGTCGTGCTTAACGGAGATATACCATGTCATATGATTTATGCCCGCGCAGATTATGTCAATGTCTTTAACGCTATAGCCGAGCGCTTTGGCTATAAGCTCATGCCCGCCCTGCACGCCGTGGCACAGGCCGACAGTGTCGACGCCGCCGTACTTGTTCGCGTACCACGTGACCATGGCGTTCGGGTTCGAATAGTTGAGCAAAAGGCAGCCGGGCGCGGCGACCTCGCGAATGTCCTCGCACAGTCCTTTCAGAAACGCTATGTCGCGCTGGGCGTACATTATGCCGCCCGCGCACAGTGTGTCGCCGACGCATTGATCCACACCGTATTTGAGCGGAATCTCGACGTCCAGCTTGAACGCGTCGAGCATTCCTATGCGCACGCAGTTGACTACGTATTTCGCGTTTGTAAGAGCTGTTCGCCGATCGGTCGTCGCGCTCAGCGATAGGCTCAAACCGTTCGCCTCTATGTCGCGCTTGCACAGCCTGTAAACCATATCCAAGTTATGCGGGTTTACGTCCATGAACACAATCTCGGATTGCTGAAGCTCTTTTACGGAAAGTATGTCCGTGAGCAGTCCCCTAGTGAAGCCTATAGACCCCGCGCCTATGAACGTGATTTTACAAGCCATCAAAATACCTCCCACAAATCGGTTTGAATGTAAGCGCGCACGGTGATATTGTGATTATACATTCGCGCGGTCTCAATGTAAAGGACATAAATCGATTATCATCAGAGAATAAACGGTGTTTGCGGCGTATACGCGCGGCCTGTATGAAAAGATGCCGGGCGGTCGCGTTGAGAAACTCGCCCGCCCGATACGAATTATGTTGCGGAAAGCAACTCAGAGGCCGTTATTGTCTCTTTCTCGACTCGTAGTCCTTTTTAATACGATCTTTCCATTCTTTGCCAAGCGGGCGCGAGTAGCGAACCGCGTGAATGGCGTCGCTCATGACCTCAAAATTCAGCTTCGTTCCGGCGGAATCGCTGTGATAGTTCACCGCGCGATCTTCATTGATGCCGAAGCGGGCGGCGGTTTCAACAGCGTCGATGTTGGCGCCTAAGAACAGAAACTCCCAGCCGTATTTGCTCTTCTGGCGCTCTATCATCGCTTTCACCTGATCGCTTGAATAGTTGCGGCTCGCGTTCTCCATGCCGTCGGTCGTTATGACGAACAGAGTGTGTTCGGGCACGTCCTCGGGGCGCGAATATTTGTGCACGTTTCCGATGTGGTGAATCGCGCCGCCGATAGCGTCGAGCAGCGCCGTGTTGCCCCGCACGTAGTAGTCCTTATCGGTCAGCGGTTGGATGTCTTGCAGATTGCGCCGATCGTGCAGCACCTCGCTCACGCCGTCGAACAGCACCGTCGAAACGAAAGCGTCTCCCGATTCGCGTTTCTGCTTTTTAATGAGTCCATTAAAACCGCCAATGGTGTCCTTTTCCAAACCTGCCATAGAGCCGCTGCGGTCGAGTATGAAAACTATCTCCGTCAAACCCCTATTCATGTTTACCCCTCCTGCTATATGTCGTTCGGTGTTTCCCTTACAGTCACAGTATAGCTTTTTAAGGAGGGAATAGGTCGCTCGCCAAGCGACAAATTAGAATGTGCCCAACAAGCTTTGATCGAACTTGAACAGCGCCACGTTGACCTCGTTCACGTCGAAAACGCCATGCGTGATGAAGTATTCAACGATGACGTCGAACTTGCTGCTGCGGGAGAGCGCGAAGCCCGCCTTCATAAGCATTTCACGGGTCTCATCAAGCGAAAGGCGCAGAGCGATCGCGAACGCCAGCACCGTGGGCTTGCTCGGCTGATAGCCCTTATTGCTCTTTATCTTTGAAAACAGTTTGCGGTCGATGTTGGCTCTTTTATAACACTCCACGTCCGTCATGCCGCGCTCGTCAATCTTTCTGAACAGCATTTGAGCGAAGCTCTCGTCCATTTGCTTAAGCATATCGTTAAGTCCTGAAATCTCGGACGCGTGTGTATGTTCGGGCGCGAGCGGATTTTCCAACATAGATATTTTAGCATCAGAGCGCGTATCCGAATATTTCTTTGCTCTTGACGGTTTAATGAATTTCGCGAATACGCGCGTATCCTCCGCTCTATACTGCGCCTCGCGGCGGCGCTCGAACGCGGCGTCGGTGTGCGCGCCGACATACACGTCGTCTATGAACTGACTGATTCCCTCAAACAGCTTACCGCTTATCTCATAAGACTGTTTGTCATAGATCACGATGTACACGGTCATGTCGTGCGAAAGCAAGAACTCGCTTATTACGTCTATGGCGACTTTGAGCGCCTGATCCTTAGGATAACCGTATGCGCCTGACGATATGAGCGGGAAGGCGACTGTCTCGCAGCCGTGCGCCTGCGCAATCTCCAGCGACGAACGGTAGCATGATGACAGCAGCTCTTTTTCGCCGCTGCCGCCGCCGCGGTAGACCGGCCCGACGGTGTGAATGACATATTTGCAAGGCAGCCTGTAGCCCTTCGTGATCTTCGCCTGCCCTGTCTTGCAGCCGCCCAGCGCGCCGCATATTTTTGTAAGCATCGGTCCGGCGACCTTATGTATAGCCCCGTCGACGCCGCCGCCGCCCAGCAAAGAGCTTTTAGCGGCGTTCACAATGGCGTCAACTTTCATTTTGGTAATGTCGTTTCTAACAATTATAAGCGGCATATTCCCCTCCGCGCGTAGCGCCTGCTGTATTCATAAAGCCGTAAATCGTTTCTGCAATACAGAATTATAACACATAGCTGTCCATATTTCGATAAAAAGAATTTATCGCTTCATTTCGATAATGAATTCTTTGGTTCCGGCTTCACGTTTCCTTTCTCGGTTGGGCGAAAAACCGTGCCTTTCATAGAAACGTATAGCGTTCAAATTCTTCTCCAAAAACCCACAGACGGTCGCATTTCATATGTTCTATAGCGTATTCCGTGAGACGACCGCCGATCCCCTGATTCACAAAAAACGTATCGACATACAGCTCGATGATTTCCGTTCCGTCGATATGCGCCATGCCTTTGACGAATCCGTCGTCATAGACCCATATCTTCTCAAGTTTATAAGGATTGTCGATATATTCCTTCGCTAACGGGTAAACCTGCATTTCGCCAAACGACACCGAATCATCGTTGAAGATGGTTCTGTAATTCGTTCGCTTTGAGAAAACCAATATCTCTGCAATTCTTGAGGCGTCCGATACTGTCGCCCGCCGTATAACCGCGCATTCTTTCATTGCCGACACCCGCTTTGTTCGATTTATATGTTCTTGTTGTGATATGGGGCGGGAGCGTCCCACAAATCTACAACGAATTATATCAGATTTTCTGAAAAAATCCAACTGACTGACAATAGAGCGGGAGGCTATTCGGGTATAATGTTTGATGGTCTACTGTAACCCGTCCCAAGTTCTCATAGATTATATCTTGGCGGAAGTCATTCATAACGAGCGGGGCGCGGGCAGAACACCCGCGCGACATGAAATTCGAAATGCTCCTTGTAAACGCAGGAATTTATAGGTATAATAGGTAAACAATGCCCGCGATAACGGCGGTCTGAGGTTGAGGAAGGAATGTGTACCAATGAAAAAGTTCACAATAGCGATCATATTGGCGGCGATTCTGTTTGCGCCTTTCGCGCACGGCGAAGAAACATATGACGAACTGACATCGCTTACGCTTGACGAACTGTCGGATTTGTATCAGCTCATCGGCGCGGAGATTAAGGCGCGCACGATCGGCGACACGCCGTCGCCGGAGTCGGATTTCCTTTGGGTCGCGAATGATACAGAGGTCTACATACGCGCATATTTAGGCGTCGGGGGAGACATTGCAATACCCGACGAGATAGACGGAAAACCCGTCACGCAGCTTTGTGAAAAAGCTTTTTATGAGCAAAACGGAATCACCAATTTAACATTGCCCAGATGGTTGAGGAAAATCGAGAGGGACTGCTTTAGACGCTCATCTATCAACATGAAGGGCACGCTCGTTTTCCCTGAAACGCTGGAATATGTCGGCAATGCGGCGTTTCTTGATGCGTTCACCGACTTAACGGGCATCGCAATACGCTCGGACTGTGAATTTGACGGTACTCTGACAATGGCGTGGGCTGACACTGTCGAGTTTTTCTATATCGCAGCCGATTCTAATGTCAAGTTATGCACAAACATATTTGCCGATTGTACCGCGCTGAGAGTGGCTGTGATTCCGTCTTCGGTAACGGAGATTTCAGACAGCGCGTTTGATATGTGCCCGCGCCTGACAATCTATACGCCCGAAGGGTCTTACGCGGAAGCCTACGCCAAAAGACTGATGATACCGTGCGACACCCAGAAATACGACGTGATGGACGCGTACTACGCGAGCATGTACCCGAGCGGGACATAACGAAAGCAATTCGTTACGGCAATAGGCACGCGACGGGTTTTTTAGAATAGCCGTAGCGGACATATATCAGTATCGGGTATGAAAACGCGCATATAAATAGTGGAAAGGGTTACTATGGACATAACAGCAGCGGCGACAACATCGACGGCTTCGGCCGGATTTATCGCGATTATTGCTCCCATTATACTTTATGCAGGAATCATTGTGCTTGTATTGTTCCTGTATCGCCGGAAGAGAACGAAACCAAACGGTATAGCTCAACCGATTGGAAAACGTTCGAGAATCGTCGCGGCGCTGTTGGCGATCTTCCTCGGCGCGACAGGCGCGCATCGCTATTATTTAGGCTACAATGAAAAGGCAATAATACAAACAAGCGGGTTCGTGGGCATGATAATCGGACAGTTACTTTACGCCGCCGCAATGGCGAATTATGAAACCGAACCTTTGATTCTCGCATACGTATTCCTATGTTACGGCGCGGCTATTGTTGTCTGGGCGTTTACGGACTTCATACGCATATTGACGGGCGGGCTTCTTCCCGTCGACGGCATGGAGTATTCGGAAGACCGCCCCGCGCAGGTTCATGCGGCGAAATCCGCGCCTTCGGCAAGCGACAGTGCCGATGCGCTTGAAAAACTGGCAAAACTCCACGAGCAAGGAGTTTTGTCAGATAATGAATTTGCAGCGACAAAGAAATCTATACTCGACACAATGTAAGCCAAAAATAAATGCTTCAAGGTCGGCTGTTTCGATGTATTCATAAATAATACGGAGAGTCAATATGTCCGGTCTTTCTCCGTCATCCGTATATTTAGGCAAATCCGCTTACAAACGACAACAATGCATAAATTTTGAAATTACCATTGAAAATAAAGGCGAATTTCGATATAATTCAAAGACATTACACGCGAAAAGAGGAACTTCATTGAAGTCGATCGGTGAGAGAATCAACGCCGCCCGCAAAGAGAAGGGCATGACGCAGGAAGAACTGGCAGCCTTACTGAACGTATCCAGACCGACAATATCCCATTGGGAGAACGGCAGAATCCTTCCCGATGTTGAAATGCTCAATTCCCTTTCAAAGGTTTTAGACGCTAATTTCTTTACAGGCGAACAGACGCCCGTTTTGGCGGAGGAAGCCGAGTTCGCGGCGCAAACGCCTATTCAGGCGGAAGAGGCGCAATATCAATCCCATGAACCCAAAGCATGTTCCGCGAGCAAGAAAAAGCTTTTCATTGGGCTTGCCGCGCTTGTGCTTGTCGTGATTGGGGTCTGTCTCTTTTTCTTCTTGCGGGACGAGCCAAAAAGCGTCCCCGCCGAAAACCCTGAACAGACTGCGGAAACAGACCTGATGGCATACTACGCGCGGAAGGTGAACGAAGCCGCGCCCGTCGAAGGACAGGCGTATCTCACGATTGAGCCGAGGGAAAACCCAGTAAGGCCTTCGCGGATTCCCGAAAGCGAACGCCCAATGTGGATGTATGAGTTTGTCGTTCGGGCGAAGAACAACATCGCTTTCACAGTGAAGGAAATTACGGTGATAGAAATCACCGAACCGCCCTTCGTGCCTATAACAACGACGCTTACGCCGCAAACAGCCTATTGGTCAAGCGCCACGATCACGCAGAAAACGCCCGAGTTTTTGAACGGCGGTATGCCTGTTCAGGCAATACAAGGCGTTGCGATGACCGTTGCGGGAACAGATGCGAACGGCAACGAACTTACTTTTTACGGGCTTGCGGAATTTAGGACAAACGACGACGAATAAAACGCAACTTTTTGAACGCCTCCAACCGGAGGCGCTTTTTTGCGTTTTGGGGGCAAAAAGCCGCGAAATCCCAAAATGTTCAGTATATGAACATTGTGAACGCCCAATGTTCAGGATATGAACGTGACTTTTGGCTTGCTAACGCCTACACTTTATCACAGGGAACAGCAAGACGAAAGAGAGAAGGGAGGCAGAATGATCTATCTTGGCTGGATTGTGGCGGCGTTTCTATTGGGGTTTCTCGCGGCGCTGTTTGCGTATAACAGACGAAAGCGGCAAACGCTTCGGGAACGGCTGACCTCGATACCAACCTTTTGCGGAAAGACATTGGCGGAGGTTCAGCGCATTACGCGTGACGCGCCGTATCAGACAAGTCGCAAGCCAAACGGACAGGTTGTCAGGCTATGGCGCGAAAATGATTACATGATTGCGCTCTTGTTCGATGCCTGCGACGTTTGCCTTGGAGTGGAGGACGAGCGGAACGCATGAAATGAAAGACACTAAGGGACAAACCAAAACAGATTGCACGAAAGAAGTGGTATGACAATGAGAGACACTTTACGAGACATACAACAACCTTTAGCACGAATCGGTCTGATCGGATTGATAATCTTTGGCCTCGCGGCGCTTGTGTTTGTTATCGTTGGACGATCCACGAATAAGGCGCGAGTTAAAATGATAGCGCGCCTGCTGGACATTATCGCCATAGTATGTTTGGGGATGCTGACAGCCTCTTTTGCGATATACGCCGTTGATAGTTATTTAGACCCAAAAACCATGCTGATGTCTTTTGGGATATTCTGCACAATCGCTCTGTTACTGCTGCTGATCCTGATTTTATCTTGTTCAGGCAAAAAGAAAAGCGCGCAAACCACGCAGGTTGAAAAAATTGTTGAGCGCGACAGTCAACAAGCTGCACAGATGCAAGCGCAGCTTGAACAAATGCGCGCAGAACTGGATCGCCTAAAAGCAGGACAGACGACACAGGCAATACCCACCGCCCCCATCGAGGAGAAACCCGAAAGCGTTGCCGCGCCCATACCCGCGCAGGAAACAGAAGCGGTCAACGCGATACAGAATGAAGAAAAAGGACATATATCCTCGATATGGAAATGGATAATTACCGCGGTTGTGTCAATACTGTTCATCGCATTCAGCACAAGAGCAGGAATACTCTCAACAACAGACGCATACATACAGAAATTCATCGCGATTGCCGCCGTCTGCTTTATCGCCGCCAGAAAAAGAACCGTCGGCATCATTCTGGCAATCTTGTATTCGGTATTAAGCGCATGTGGCTTCCTTGGTACATTAGCCGATGTTGTATTACGCAGTAGTTTATTCAATACAAGTTACAAGATCTATCTGTATTTCAAAACGTTGGGCAGTCTCCTTGCCGTTGTGCCGATACTGTGTTTTGCCTTCGTTCCGAGGCGTGGAAAGCGTTTAGTCGGAATATTGTGCGGAATCAGTCTTGCGGTGCTCGTAGCGGAAGTTATTCTTAATCTGTATGCCTTAGGTACGCTTTCTTACCTGGCTCCCTGCGTCGCGCTGAATTATTTCTTCTGTGCCGCGGCGGCGTTCGCAATTGGAGAGCGTGCGAATATCGAGAAAAAAGTACGCCAGATTCTTACGAAAAGCGCGGAGTCTCTGAATAGCGTAAACATAGGGCCAAGGTCCAAACTCGTCGCGACATTGCTGGCGTTTTTCCTTGGCACAACAGGCGCGCATCGATATTACTTAGGCTATAAAAAGCAAGGTATTATTCAGTCAAGCGGGTTTGTCAGCTTGGTCATCGGCTTCATTATCTATGCATCTTCATTAGTCAGTATGGTTTCCAGATATGGACGTGATTCGGGTTCGTCAACAGGAACGTTGGTAATAGCAATAATATTCCTGCTATATGGCGCGGCGATTGCTATCTGGGCGTTTGTGGATTTCATTCGCATACTGACGGGCGGGCTTCTGCCTGCCAACGGAGTGGCGTATACTGATAACCCTCCCGCGCGTGTTCAGGCGGCACAATCCGCGCCTTCGGCAAACGACGGCGTCGAAACGCTTGAAAAGCTGGCGAAACTCCATGCTCAAGGCATCTTGACCGATGATGAATTCGCCGCGAAGAAGAAAGACATACTGGAGAAGATGTAAACTTATCCCCGCCCCCCGTTAAACGGGCGGCGGGGGTTTCTTTATCAGCGCGGAATGTTCGCAACGAAAAATGCATGGCTTGCCTGTAAGAATATTTCTATCAGTGCGATATAAAAAAGATTCAAACCCAACATGGGTTCGAATCTTTTCGAACTGGCAGGGGCAGAAGGCCTCAAACCCTCAACAAAGGTTTTGGAGACCCATGTGTGCGGGCGTGCCGCCCGTTGAAATCTGATTCACATTCGCCAATTACGATAATGACTTTTTATGCATACTGTATCGAGCTGATTAGCGCTTAACAATTTCTTTCGATTCGGTGCTGTCAAGAGCATTTTTCTGTATGATTATGTAAGAACCGCCCGAGGCTTTTTCCAGCTTCGGGCGGTTCGTTTTATTTTGAAAACAAGTTAGTTACCCATCCGCTAATGATATTTATTAACACTCCGCCGAGTGCAGATGCAATCAATGCTAAAAGAGCATTATCTTTAATATACTCAATTACTCCTAGAAAATTAAAACCATAAATATCTTTCCACGTTTTGCATTCAGTTTTTAATTCGTTGTTGCTAGCCCTTTCCAGTATTTCAGCAAAACAACCAACTTTTGCATGAGCCGATCGTTCCATTGATAAGTATTCTTTCTTTTCAAAAGCACTAGCTTCATCGGCACCTGATAATAAGTGGAGAGGATGAATGTTGTTCTTTTCTAGTAAAGTGACTAACTTTGGGTCTGTAATATAATGGCTTCCATATATGCAGGATAAAAGCCAAGATAAATTCAATTTTTTATCATCTCCAATCAAAATCGGAGCCTTTTTCTTTGTTAGTACGGAATATCTATGATCGATTGCTTGAAAGCCAAAGCTACTATTACGCATATTCCAGTGTATCCATTTAGAAATATGCGAGTGTGCCTTTATGTAGGAATAGTATTGCTTAAGCATTTCAGCTTCAAGTTCATCAAGTTTGCTTTCTGATGCTATTGACAGATCAATGGCTTTTTCTTCTGCAACAGAGGGAATTGAAAACGTATTTGTCTGTCCATAAAACGGTAGCAGTATACAAATGGCAATTATTCGAGGGCTTTTGCCACAAAGATCGTTATAAAAACTCTGACATGAATAATGAATTATTGCATACTCCTTTTTGTTTTGCATGTATGCATTGAGACGACGTTTTCCTTCTTTATACTCGACTATTCTATATTTCTTCATTTTGCACCTCATTGTGGCGGATATTTAATGACTATAGTATATCAACGTTCTAATGAAAAAGCAACAGAAACTTACCGTTCAGAGATTGCGAAACAGCAAGCAGAAGTTCATTCATAATGGAGTTTTATCTTGCGGTAAAAGGTAGGTTTTGTCATTCCCGCCTGTTTCATCGCTTCAACGGCAGTCATTTTGCCCGCTTTCCAGTCCTTGACGATGGCGGCGAACTGGTACAGGGTTGGATTTCGGGGTGTCCCATGCGCCCTTCCTGCTTCGCTATGGCGATTCACTCCGCCTGTCTCAAAAGGATTTATTCTCGCTCAAACTGCGCGAGGCTGGCGAACACGGAGAGCATGAAACGTCCTGCGGGCGTGCTGGTGTCTATCTGCTCTTTCTGCGACACAAACCTAACGTTCTTCTTATTCAGCGAGGCTGAATACAGGGCTTTACAGGCGGCGGTAAGGAAAATTACACTACCATGTCGGGGCTTCTGCGGAGGCTTCAAAACAGCTATTTATATCATCAGCGTCGTAAATGTCAATTTTCGCAATCGTATTGCCAAAATTTTCCGAAATGCGCCGTTCCTCCGCCAATTCGCGCTTCAAACGGCTGACAATCTTCTGTGATACGGCGTATTGCAGGCGAATTTTCGCTTCCTATTCGGAGGGTGCGAAGGTTTACTAATTATCCATTGCGTTTTTCTTCCTTTCCTCATATTCTACATATATTGTATCAAATTTTTGGAAAAATCCAACGGGCGAGCGGCAGGACGAGAGGCGGAGGCGGCATTGCCGGAGGTTTCAAAGATGAACCTGTTGCATTTTCTGATAATCGGCTGGAATTATCCATATTTATTGTGATTTGTTCGCAGTTATATTATCGAATATTTTTACAGAAATCATTCATAATGCGTGAAACGCTAGCGGAATATTGAAATAATCGGGAAATTCCGCAATGTTCATTGAAAATTCAGGCAATTTTCAGTATAATGAGGGGGACAGTACACGCGAAAAGAGGAACTCCCTTGCAGTCGATTGGAGAGAGATTGAGCGCCGCCCGCAAAGCGAAGGGTATTACTCAAGAAGAACTGGCAACCTTGCTGAACGTATCCAGACCGACCATTTCCCATTGGGAGAACGGCAGAATCCTTCCTGATGTGGAGATGCTCCATGCTCTTTCAAAAGTTTTAGATGCGGATTTCTTTGCAAAGGAACAAGCGCCCGCTTTGGCGGAGGAAACCGAGGACGCGGCGCAAACGCCGATTCAGGCGGAGGAAACGCAGTTGCAAGCCGATAAACCCAAAGCATGTCCCGCGCGTAAGAAGAAGCATTTTATTGGGCTTGCCGCGCTTGCGCTTGTGGCGATCGGGGTTTGTCTCTTTTTCCTCTTGCGGGACGAGCCGAAAAACCTCCCCGCCGCAAGTCCAGAGCAGACCGCGCAAACAGAGTTGATGTCCTACTACGCGCGTAAAGTAGCCGAAGCTGCGCCAGTTGAAGGTCAGGCGTTTATCGCGATCGAGCCAAGAGAGAACCCAGTCAGACCTTAGCGGATTCTCGATAGCGAACGCCCGATGTGGATGTATGAATTTGTTGTCCGGGCGACAAACGACGTTGCGTTCACGGTAAATGAAATCGAGGTGATTGATATCGTCGAGCCGCCGCATACGCCGTTCACCACGAAGTTCACGCCGCAAACAGCCTATTGGTCAAGCGCCACAATCACGCAGGAAACGCCCGAGTTTTTGAACGGCGGTATGCCTGTTCAAGCGATACAAGGCGTTGCGATGACCGTCACAGGAACGGACGCGAACGGCAACGAGCTTACATTTTATGGACTTGTGGAATTAAAGAAAAGCGCAGACGAATGAATCGCAGCTTTTGAAACGCTTCCGGCAGGAGGCGTTTTTTTTTTTTGTTCCGGGGCAAAAAGCCGCAAAAATCCAATATGTTCAAGATATGAACATTGTAAACGTCCAATGTTCAGGATATGAACGTGACTTTTGGCCGGATAACGCCTACACTTTGTCATAGGAAGCAGCGCGATAAAAGAGAGAAGGGAGGCGGAACGATATATGGATGCAGCCTTGTGCATAGGCGGCGCATCTGTACCTAACACCGCAGATCACGGACACGCGAATAAATAAAACAAAGGAGTAATTCAGTTGAAGATAAAACGAATAATTTCGCTCCTTCTATTGGCGCTGATACTGTCGCTCGGCCTGCCGTCTACTGCCTGGGCTGTCACCATCGCGCAAAAGACGCTGGCAAAACTGGGTGCGGAGGGACTGTGGGCGCTTGTCACGCCGAAATACGGTGCGCAGTATGTGCAGCATGGATATGCGAATCTCAAAGTTTATTCGGGCGACGGCATTGTACTGGCGCAACCCGAGCAAGCGGCTGCGCAGCCGCAGTTCCATTATGAAACCGAAATTCTTGAGACAAATGGGGTCGGGTTCGAGATTGAAGAAATCGCAGTTTTCGTATATGATATCTCGTCCGATACTTTTATAGAAGACCCCTCGCCTCTGCCCAACATGCAGGATCGATACGTACCGGCATATCAATCGATATCCTACATAAGCGGGTGTCCTTGGAACAATCCGCAATATGAAATCATCGTTGTTGCGGGGACGGACGATAACGGGCACGCGCTGGAGTTCTACGGCGTGATTGAGCGTATAGCGCTTCCCATCGACGCAATATTTTCAAACGCGCCGACATATGACACGCACAATCTGCGGCACAATGCCGAGTATGAGATTGAGGTCGCGGAAGATGTATGGTGGGTGCCCGCAGTCAGCTTAGGCACCACACAGTATACCAACACGCAGATCGCACAGCTTGTCAACGATACCCCGGAGTATAAGCAAGCGTTCGTCAGCACGCTCTACGAAGCCCTGCAGCTGTTTCAGATTTCCAATTTTTCAAGCGGAGATGACAATGTGCGCCTGGAAGAGAATAACATCAAATGGGAGCACCACAAACCCGGCTATGACGCCGTACGCACCAATACGGGCTGCTGTGCCACGGATGCGAATTGGCTGAACTATCTGTTAAAAGACGATTACCCGGAGGTCGGGTATCTGGCATGGTCGCAGACAGACGGCAACGGGCACATCATCAACTACATCCTGCATGACGGATATTACTATTTTATTGATCTTACACATTACCGTACTGATTTCACCGAATCCTGCGCGGTCGAATCCGGCTCGCTCTCCGATTATGCGCGGTCGGACTGCATCACAGGGAATCTGCATAAGTCCTCGTCGGTCGACGCGTACATACACTATATTCTGGAACAATTTAACAATCCGCCGGCGTTGTTTTTCTTCTATCAGGCGGAAAACTGTATGCCCGTCGCCAGCGTGCCAACGCAGGACGGCATGAAAATCCTGTACCCGAACAACGCCGATATCCGAATTGCGTATGACGATAAGGCAGACAACCTGCTATGCGAGTTTGTTAATCCGCCCAAAAAGAAATATGCCTGGAAGAAAATCAAATCCGCGAACTTCAAAGTCGATTCCAAGTATTTGGCGGACGACGCTGAAAGCGCGCCGACGGCAGCGCCCTTCTTTCACCCCGGAGATACGCTGACGATCGATGCGAGCGCGCGGAGTGGCTTCGCTACGGTGAACGGGACGGATTATGAGGACATCGATATGAACGACGCCGCATTTTGCTATTTCAAGCGGAACATAAGTCTGCACGGCGGTAACGCAAAATCGTATTACGAGTTTAGATTACCGCCGGACCTCAATGAGCAGGCCGTTCAGGATATGGATAGTCTGGTGCTGGGCAACCTGCTATTCTCAGTTCAATCTTTCGTAAACGATGTGCAAATCGCCTGCTGCGTGCAAAATGCGAATATGCTGACCGTTCAAGCGGTGGACAGGGATTGTTACCGGAACGCCATTCAAATGTATATCGAACGGGACGGACAGGGGCAATGGCAGGATACGCCGGTCTACTGGTTCCTGATTCAATATCAATTGGACGATACGGTTATCAACAAATTCATTCGCTTTGAATGTAAAGTTTATTAAACGCTGCTTTCAGGCGCGCACGACGCAACAATTGTTTTTACGCGAAAGAGTTTCGCAGGCTTTATCAGATTCACGGAAGCTACGCCGAGGTTGCGCGGCGGACGGGACGAAGCGCGGCAGCGGTGGGCAAGCATATCCGTATGGCGGGTATGACAAAGGCGCACAAGCACGCGATTGAACAGACGATTGGGAAGAAATAAGGAGGATTTTGCCTAATGGATTATTCGGGAGCGGAAACGGTTGAAGCTTCATCATCTGCGAGCGGGCTTTTATCAACGATTACCATTCCAGTTCTTATAGCGATAATTCTGTTCTTTATTTACCGTAGATACATAGTAAAGACGGACAGCATTGTTCAGCCTGTTGGAGAACGTTCAAAGAATATCACCGCATTGCTGTCATTTTTTCTTGGAATAATGGGTGTTCATCGCTACTATC
>CAYVPJ010000042.1:0-28631 GCA_964453505.1 uncultured Oscillospiraceae bacterium
GGGCCGGTGGACCGCGGTTACTGTGACCGACCATGGGCAAAAAGATGCTGATCGACAGAGACGGCTACGTGATCACCCACCTAGACGAGATACCGGTCGGATTATTCTATGTGACGGGCGTCGATCCGCTCGTTCACACGGAGGGCAGGATACTCGCCACAAGGCGCGCGTCGCAGCTTGACGATCTGCTCACGATAACAAAAGCGATCGAGGAAGCGGGTTATCAGAATCTGTTCACCGAGATAAACGTATCCGACGAAAACGACCTGCGGCTCGTGACGAACACAGAAATGATCGTATCGTTCTACACGACCGACAGCATATCGAAAACGCTGGAGCTCGCAAAGGGTGTTATGGACAAGGGGAACATCGGAGGACGTTTGAAAATATCCGGCAACTTCGCCGACTATAAACCCTTGTCGAACGTTTACTCCACAACAGATTGAGGTGTATTATGTAAAATTGTAATAAATATGTCTCACTACTGAAATATTCACCAAAAAACTGTTTACAAAACGTCGGCGTATCCTGTATAATGTGAGAAAGACGGTACTCGTGTAGAGGCGGGAGATAGAGTGAAATGAGAACACAGGTAGCAGCTATCGAGTTTGGCACCTCGAAAATCGTTACTGTGATCGCGGAGAGCGGCGGTTTCAACAGATGCGAGATCATCGGCAGCGGAACCGTACCCTATGACGGCTATCAGGGGGGAGATTGGGTCACGCCGCAAAGGCTCGCTCAGGCGGTTTACAATTCAATAAGCGCCGCGGAGAAGGACGCGAACAAGAAAATAAAAGACATTTATATCGGCGTACCCTGCGAGTACGTTCACGTAAAGACCGCGAAGGCGACAGTGCCCATTCGCGGCGAGAGGGGCAGGGTTTCCGAGGAAGATATCGACAACGTGCAGGACATGGCGGCCGACGTGTTTCGCTTTGAGCGCAACGGCGGCAACGTCATTCACCGCTCGCCTGCTTGGTTTTCAATAGACGACGGCAAGCGCACGATGCTGCCGCTCAACGCGCAGGGGCAAAACCTGAGCGCGTGTGTCGCGTTCATCGTAGCCGAGCAGATTTTCCTTGACGATATGCGCGAACTGATGGATTCGATGGGTCTATGCATAAACGGCTTTCTGTCGCCCTCGTTCGGCGAGCAATTGCTGCTCACGACAATCGACGAGCGCGAGCGGCCGTGCATATTCATAAACGTCGGCTTCCTGAACACGGAAGTCAGCGTCATAGAGGGCGACGCGATGGTCTATCACGCCGTGCTTCCCATGGGCGGCGGTCACTTGACCGAGGACTTGGCGCGCGCCATGGAGATTCGCGAGGACGAGGCGGAGCAGCTCAAGCGCTGTTTCGTGCTGGGCGCGGACGGTTTCGACATAATCAACCCTCCCGAGTTTGCCGACGAATACGGCAGACCCCTGAATTTTGAACCCGATTTTGTGAAAGACTGTATGAAAACGGGCGTGGACGAGCTGTGCGGCATGATATCGATGACTGTCGACGACGCGGCTAACCACATATTGCCCCGCTCTCAGGCGTACCTGACGGGCGGCGGACTGGCGCTTATTCGCGGCGGCAAAGAGTACTTGGCAAGCCGCCTGAAACGCCCCGTCAAAACGCCCACTCTCAAAGCGGCGAAGCTCAACAGCCCCGTATACTCAAGCGTAATGGGGCTTTTAGACCTTATATTCGATTCCATCGAGCAGCGCTCTCCCGAACAGGACACGCTGCCGGGGCGGCTCGCGGACGGATTCCGCGGTCTGTTGGGCAAGAAATAAACAATGTTACAATCAATAGCGAGGGGGATGCCTTGTGCTCGAGTTCGAACTTGAATCGTCAAACTATGCTTCCATCAAAGTCGTTGGCGTGGGCGGAGCCGGCACGAACGCAGTCAACCGTATGGTTGACAGCGGTCTGCGCGGCGTGGAGTTTATCGCCGTAAACACCGACAAACAGGCGCTTACAATGTCAAAGGCGACCAACAAAATCCAAATCGGCGAAAAGCTGACCAAGGGCTTGGGCGCGGGCGCGAACCCCGACGTCGGCAAGCGCGCGGCGGAAGAAAGCCGTGAGGAGCTCGCTTCCGTTATGAAGGGAGCGGACTTGGTGTTCGTCACCTGCGGCATGGGCGGCGGCACGGGCACGGGAGCTGCCCCGATAATCGCTGAAATCGCGAGGGATCAGGGCATACTCACGATAGGCGTGGTATCCAAGCCTTTCATGTTCGAAGGTCGCCAGCGCATGAAGAACGCCGAGATGGGCATCGACCAGCTCAAGGCGAACGTCGACACGCTCGTAGTCGTGCCTAACGACAGGCTGTTGCAAATCGTCTCAAAGGGCACGACAATGACCGAGGCGTTCAAAATCGCCGACGATACGCTCAGACAGGGCATACAGGGCATATCCGACCTGATCGCCGTGCCCGCGATGATAAACCTCGACTTTGCCGACGTGCGCACCGTCATGGAATCGCGCGGCTTGGCGCACATGGGCATAGGCACGGGCAACGGCGAAAACCGCATGGTGGAGGCGGCGAAGCTCGCCGTATCCAGCCCGATGCTCGAAACGTCGATAGACGGCGCTCGCGCGGTTCTTATAAACATAACCGGCAGCCCCGATGTGTCGATAATCGAAGTGAACGAGGCCGCGCAGCTCATAACGCAGGCGGCAGACCCCGAAGCGAACATCATATTCGGCGCGGGCATAGACGAGTCTCTGACCGACGAAGTGCATATAACCGTGATCGCCACGGGCTTCGAAAAGACGCCGTTCCCGGAGAAGCGCTCGTCGAACCCGTTCTCGCGCAAATCAGAACCCGTCCGTCCGGCGATCGAAGAAAGCGATATATCCGACGACGACGATTACGCGACTCCCGCCGCGCCGGATAAAGGCGCGAGCATACCCCCGATATTCGACAAGCGTTCCGACGCCCCGATGAAGAGACCCGCGGGCGCGCCGAACCGCCCCGCCCAGCGCCCGCCTCAGGCGAGGCAGCCGCGTCCCGCCTCGAAATCGCCGCGCGGAGACGGCTACGCTCCGTCGGGCTCGACGCGAGTGCCGGAGCGCCAAGCGCCGCGCACGTATGAATCGACCGACGCTTTCGCCGAGCCGCGCCCGCAGCGCCGCGGATTTTCGCCCGACGTGCCGAGCTTCCTGAAGCGCCGCGAGCCTAAAGACGAATAAATATGAACGCATAAAAAATCGCCCCGTCTTTCGGACGGGGCGATTTTCACGCTTCCAGCGCTTCCGTTATGGCTAAGAGAGCCATCGACTGACCGTATGGCTGCGCGTTTACTCTAATGCTTTTATATCTGTCGAGCGTGTCGTACAGGCATGTGCCCGCCGATACGCCTGCCAGCAGCCCGTTTTCGTCAATTCGCTCCAACACCGCGTTTAGCGCCCGTCTGCCGATCTCCGCGCGTTCTTTCGGTATATAACCTTTTCGCGCAGCCTTCATTATGCCATATGCGAAACCGGCTGTCGCGGAGGATTCTTCGTATGAATCAGCTTGATCTATCAATGTGCGCCACATGCCGCTCTGCGTCTGATAACCCGCAAGCGCGAGTGTCTGTCTGTCGAGCGCCGAAATCAAATGCGAACGCACGCCGTTCGGAATATCCGCCATGTCGAGATAATCGACCAGACCCGCCGTGTACCACGCGTTACCGCGTCCCCATAAAGCGTTCGCGAAATGGTCGCCGCGCGTAAACGACCAGCCGTGGAAGAACAGCCCTGTTTTCAAATCGGTAAGATATTTTACATGCACCAGAAACTGTTTTATGCTCTCGTCTATATATTCGGGAATATTCGCGAGCCTGCCCATTCTCGCCAAGAACAAAACAGTCATGTAGAGCGTGTCGTCCCATAACTGCTGATGATTGTCAGAGTCGATTGTCACGTGCTGTATGCCGCCCTCGTCCGTTCGCGGAAGGTCGTACATCGCGTAACGCGCCCATTCGCCGAGTATGTCCATATATCCGCACTCGCCTGTCATCTCCGCTATGTATGTAAGCGTAAGGCATGGGCACATCGAGTTCACGTTTTTGGCGGGCAGTCCTTCGGATATATGTTTGTTAAACCAGTTAATAATATAGTCGAGCGCGCGCCGCTCGCCGGTTTTGACATAATACTGATATACGCCAAAAAGCGCCACGCCCTGAAACCAATCCCAGTCGTCCATGAAGTGCCTGCCGTTTCTGTTTGTGAACGCCGCCTTGTTGTTTTCGTCCATGATGCCCGAAAGTATCAGCTTCGCCTTTGAAAGCAGTTCGCTGCGCGTGTAAGACATTTGTCGCCCTCCGTCAAATCTTTTCATCGGCGATTCGCGCGCGCCCGCGCTTTGAAAACCTGAAAACGATTTCGCGCTCGATTGGCGTAAAGCCCGTCGCGTATATGCAGAACGCGCCTTTTAGCGGCGGCAGACTACCGCGCATCTGCCTGTGGTACATATGCTCGTAAAACAGCCCCGATACTGTCGCCGCGCAGCCTGTCTCAACTTCCTCGATTCGAATATCGCCCGTCTTTACGGAAATGTCGCCGTCCCTAGGCGCGTCGAACACGAAGGAGTCGCCCTCAACGCGCGACCCTGCGGGAATGATTATTTCGAGCTTAAACGGAACACGCGGCGTATTGCTTACATGTATTTTGAGCTTCACGCCGTCAGATATGTCTGCAAAATCAACCGAGAAATCCAAGTCGCACGGGTGAACGACCGATCTGGACGCGTGATCCATTTGATACCAGTCGGGCGAAACGGTAGGGGAGGGAAGCAACCCTCTGTATTCGCCGTGTCCCGTAAACTCCATGCGGTATCCGTTTTCGGTTTTCATGAGTTTTTGGGGCTTGAACTGCGCGACGGCGAAAAACGATGCGCACATTCGCACCGACAGCAGTGAACGGCCGAATTTCACGAACATGAAATCGGGATTGTTCGCCATCAGCGTGTAACTGAAATCGCGCTTGCGAACCCTGACTATGTTCGAATTGGGGTAATACGCGTGGTAGGTGTCAGGAATGCGCAAGTCGATTTTGCTTAAATCGAGCGTTTTCAATTCCGGCATACGCTGATACAGCCACAGCGCGCTCGGCGCGCCCAGACCGCGCGAAACGGAATCCGAAAACATCATATAGGCGAATTTCAGGTATCTATCGTTTTTGAACAGCCAGCCCGCCCATAAATATAAGAAATACCAGCAGTGCGCGGGATAGAACGCGTCGTCGTCCCTGTCCTGCCGCCGCGAGTTCTTCGTAAAAAGCGTGCCGTCCGCGTCGAGATAGTCAAACGTAAGGTCAAGGTTTTTGCGAACGTGAGCATACAGACCGTCATATCCGCCCGCCTCCGCCATGACCATGAGCGAATTTACGTTCGTCGCGTTATAGCAGCCGACCGAGCGCTCCGTGAACTCGCCGTACTCGTCGCAGTCAATACCCTCCGACAAATACCGTTCCGCTTTTTCAAGCAGCGGCGGCAGTTTCAGTATTTTGTAGCTCATAAGCAGCGCCGCGCATTCGACCCACCGATGATTAGGCGTATGGAAACCGCCGTTCAGACAGCCTTGCGCGAACAGTGAAACTGTGCTCTCGACGCTCGCTAATGCCTTGTTTTCGGCGGGCGCGCCATTCGAGTATTTTTGAAGGTTATCATACGCGCGGCATATATCCTGCAATTCGAATGAAGGCGGCATATAGAAATTCGTAACCAGCGAATCAACCGTGCCGTCCCGATGCGCGATTCTCTGAAGCATTTCGCACGAGCTCACGATTCGCGAAAGCAGCTCGCCCGACCTGTAGTAAACGCTCTCCGCGCAGCCGTACAGCGCGCAGCAGAGATTGATGAAAGTCGTATCATATCGCGGGTCGGTTATGTAGGCTGCGGTTTCGACGGCGTTTTCATAGAGATTACGGCCGTCGGCGCACAGGCGCGAAACGCAGTCCTCATATTCTCTCTCGGCAGCTTTCAATATTATTCCATAATGGTCGAACATAGGCTCGCCCCGTTTCACAATATAATGATATTCCGACAACCGTAATCAGTCTATCATATGCGCAACGTCATGTCTACCTTAGGCTTGAATTATTAAATAAATTTAATAAACAAAAGGGTTATAAAAAGCGGACGCGCGTCTGTCGGCGTCCGCTATATACGATGTTCTATTCGACCTTTGAATCAAACGAGCCGTCGCCGCCGTCTCCCGATTCTCCCGTGAAACGATAGCCGATAGCGTCGAGAATCTGTTTTAGTTCCTCGGATTTCAGGCGAATCTCGTCCAGATTGCCGTTTTTGAGCGCCTTTTTTAGCGCCTGCGCCGGCTCTTCCATTCGGGCGCGGTCGTCCTTATTGAGCTTTTTGCGTATGCCCTCGGCGTCGAGCAGCAGTTGTTCGCCCCTGTTGCGAACGTCCAGCTCTTCGCGCTTCTTCGCGTCTTCGGCGGCGTAGCGCTCCGCGTCTATTACGGCGCGGCGAATCTCCTCCTGACTCATGTTGGTCGAATTGGCGATAGTGATCGTCTGAGATCTGCCCGTGCCCTGATCTAGCGCGGACACGTTCACGATTCCGTTTGAGTCGATAGAGAACTTCACCTCTATTTGCGGCTGGCTCATGCCGCGCTTGATGCCCTCCAGCATGAACCTGCCCAACGTCTTGTTCTCGGAGGCCAGAGGGCGCTCGCCCTGTAAAACGTGTATCTCAACGCGGTTTTGAAACGGCGACGCGGTCGTATACACCTGACTGCGCTCCGTGGGAAGCGTCGTGTTCCTTGGAATGATGACAGAAAAATTGTTGCCGACAGTTTCAACGCCCAGCGAAAGCGGCGTTACGTCCAAAAGCAGCAGGCTTTTGACGTCGCCCGTCATCACACCGCCCTGTATCGCGGCGCCCATGGCGACGCACTCGTCGGGGTTTATGCCCTTGAAGGGTTCTTTGCCCGTAAAGCGCTTGACGGCGGCCTGAACCGCCGGAATGCGCGTAGAGCCTCCCACCAGCAGCACTTTGTTTATGTCGTTCATCGAAAAACCGGAATCCTTCAGAGCGCGGCTCATCGGGTCAATCGTCATATCGACCAAACGCGATGTAAGCTCGTCAAATTTGGCGCGGGTGATCGTCGTTTCCAAATGCTTAGGACCGCTCTTGTCGGAAGCGATGAATGGCAGGCTAATGGTTGTCGTCAATACGCCCGACAGCTCGATTTTCGCTTTCTCGGCGGCTTCCCTGACCCTTTGCAGAGCCGACATATCTTTGCGCAGATCGATTTTCGTTTCTTTTTTGAATATGTCCATGACATACTCCGCCAGACACTCGTCGAAATCGTCGCCGCCCAAGCGGTTGTTGCCGGAGGTCGCGACGACTTCTATAACGTCGGAATCTATGTCCAATATCGACACGTCGAACGTGCCGCCGCCCAAATCGTACACGAGTATTTTTTGCTTTTCCTGTTTGTCGATGCCGTAAGCCATCGCGGCGGCGGTAGGCTCGTTTACTATGCGTGACACGTTAAGACCCGCAATCTTGCCCGCGTCCTTCGTCGCCTGCCGCTGCGCGTCGGTGAAATACGCGGGTACAGTTATGACCGCGTCTGTTACCGGGCCGCCCAAGTAGCTCTCGGCGTCGGTTTTGAGTTTTTGCAATATCATCGCGGAAATTTCCTGCGGCGTATACTTTCTGCCGTCAATCTTTATGCGGCAGTCAGTGCCCATTTCGCGCTTTATCGATATGACTGTTCTTTCGGCGTTGGTGACCGCCTGTCTTTTCGCGACGCTGCCCACGATTCTTTCGCCCGTTTTCGAAATCGCGACGACAGACGGCGTGGTGCGCGAGCCGTCCGCGTTAGGAATGATCTGCGCTTCGCCGCCCTCTATAAACGCCATACACGAATTTGTCGTGCCCAAATCGATGCCTATCAGATAACCCATGCGGTTTCCTCCGTTAAGTGTATTTATATCGATTATAACCGCTGAATATCAAGCGGGTATTAAGCGGGCATGGCAAAAAAGTAACATATTGCGCCGACTGTGGGAACGCGATAATATTACGGCCGCGCATGAAAAATTGCCATAATTTCGTAATAATAGTGCTTTTCAATTCAGCGTTTCTATGATATACTTCAGAATAAGTCATTCAAGCGGCGCGTGGTCGCCGCGAGCTGTACGGAGGATACCGATGCGAAATTTGTTCGCCGCATTAGCGATTTTATTGGCTGTGTTCGCCATCATACTGTGGCCGTCGAGCGAGAGCGGCGCGCCCGCGGAGATCGATTTAACGGTCGCCGCCGTCACGCCCATACCCACACCCACATTGCCGCCCACGCCCACGCCTTCGCCGACTCCCACCCCCGTGCCCACGCCTACGCCCACGCCCGAACCAAAGATGGTGCGTTTTTCGGCATTGTACGAGGGCATATCTGACAGCGATAGCGTGCTCGACGTGACAAAAATGCAAAGCCGCCTGATAGAATTGGGTTACATGACAGGCGAATATGACGGCGTGTTCGGCGCGGCGACTAAGGACGCGGTCAGCTATTTCCAGAGCGTGAACGGCCTGCCCGTGACGGGCATAGCCGATGCCGACACGCTTGAATACATATACTCGGAGCGCGCTATAATGGATCCGCTGCCTTCGCCCACGCCAATGACGGTCGGCGTGAGGGGAGAGGACGTCACGAAATTGCAGGAATTGCTCGTTATGCGCGGCTTTATGGACGCTTCTCCCGACGGCGCGTTCGGCGAGCAGACGAAAACGGCAGTGCTTGAAGCTCAGAAATATATGCAGTCTCAAATCGAGGAAGACCGCAAAATCAACCCCACGCCGACCCCCGCGCCCACCGAAAGGTGGATGACTCCCACGCCCACTCCCGTTATTGCATACACGCCCCACCCCGAAACGTCGGTTATTCCCGCGACGCCCGCGCCCACGCCGTCAATCAGACCAGCGCCGACTCCCGCGCCGTGGGAGCCCGACGGCATAGCGACGGACGAGCTCATCGATTGGCTGTTGTCGCCCAACTTCAAAAACTACTCGGGCGACGTTAAGAACGGCGATAAAAACGGAGACGCGTGGCGCGTGCAGCACAGGCTCGTGTATTTGGGCTATATGCGCAAAGCCGACGGCGCTTTCGGAAGCGCCACCGAGCGCGCGCTTACATACTTCCAGAAACTGAACTCACTGCCTCAGACGGGCATCGCCGACGAGCGCACACATCAGGCGCTGTTCTCGATTACGCCTGTGAAGTCGAATATAATCGTCACGCAATACCGCATAGGCATCGACATAAGCGAACAGCGCGTGTACGTGTTCGAGTGGGACGGATCGAGTCACTCGAAGCAGATAAAGAAATTCAAGTGCTCGTCGGGTCTCGACGACACTCCCACGCCCACGGGCGAGTTCTGGACGACAGGTCCCAGAACAGAATGGTATTATTTCGACGAATTTGACTGCTGGGCGCGCTACGCGTGGACTATCGACGGCGGCATACTGTTCCACTCGGTCATATATTCCGAGAAGAGCGAGAAATCGCTCAGGCGCGGAACGGTAAGCCAGCTCGGCAAAAAAGCGTCTCACGGCTGCGTAAGGCTTTCCGTGGACGACGCAAAGTGGATATTCCAGAACTGCCCCGCGGGCACGCCGGTTTTGATAAAGGATTAACGCGGGTCGGAGGCGAACGGTTTGCACACTATAAAGAGCGTAGAGCCGGGCAGCATAGCGGATCAGCTCGGCATACGCGCGGGCGACGTACTTGTAAGCATAAACGGTGAGAAAATCGTCGATTTCGTTGATTATCAGGCGCTCGAATCAAACGAGCGCATAAACATCGTCGTCTCCCGAAACGGTTCGGAGACAGAATACGAGCTTGAAAAAGACGATTACGAACCACTGGGGCTTACGTTTCTCGACGACATGCTGGGCGGCACGCGCCTGTGCGCGAACAACTGCATGTTCTGCTTCGTAGACCAACTGCCCGCGCATTGCCGCGAGACTATGCGCGTAAAGGACGACGACTGGCGGTTGTCGCTTATGATGGGCAACTATGTCACCCTCACGAATGTGTTCGACGCAGAGCTGAATCGCATCATAAAGAGGGGCGCGTCCCCGCTGTATATATCGGTTCACTCTACAGACCCCGCGCTGCGCGCCAAACTGCTGGGCGCAGATAAAAACGCCGACATAATGCCTAAACTGCGCGCGCTCAAAGAAGGCGGCATACAGTTTCACGCTCAGGCTGTATTATGCCCAGGCATAAACGACGGCCGCGAACTTGAGCGCACGTTGAACGACCTTATACCGCTGTACCCCGCGTGTCAGTCGCTCGCGCTTGTGCCTGTGGGGCTTACGTCTCACAGGGAAGGGCTTTCCGAAATAGAGCCGTATACGCTCGACGCCGCGCTGCGCGTCGTGGAAACCGCGCGCGAATATCAGAGAAAATGCCTGCGCGACTTGGGAACGCGCTTTGTGTTTCCGGCGGACGAGTTTTATCTCGCGGCGGGTCTTCCGTTCCCGACGGACGACGAGTATGAGGACTATTGCCAGATAGATAACGGCGTGGGTCTGTGCCGCCGCCTGATCCGCGAGTTTGACGACGCGTATTTCGAGTTGCCCGAAAGCCTCAAAAAGTCGGGTCGCGCGAAAAAGGATATATTCATAGCGACGGGCGTGTCCGCCGCTCCGGTGATCAGAAAGCTGCTCGAAGATCACCCTATAAGCGGCGTGAACCCGCACGTGCGCGCAATTAAAAACCGATTCTTCGGCGAGAGCGTGACCGTATCGGGTCTCGTAACGGGCGGCGACCTGATAGCCCAAATGCGCGGTTCGGGCGCTCGGACGATACTCATAACCGTGTGCATGTTGAACGCGGACGGAGACAGGTTTTTAGACGACATAACGCTGAAAGACGCGCGGCGCGAACTGGGCGCGAATATCATACCCGTCGGGCGCTCCGGCGAAGACCTGTTGAACGCCATAATCGGCTCAGCTAAGGCATAAAAACGGTAAAATCAGGCAGTATAACAATCGGAGGAATAATTCATGGCGAGACCGTTGGTTGCGATAGTCGGACGACCGAACGTCGGGAAGTCCACATTTTTCAATAAAATGTCGGGAAAGCGAATAGCCATTGTCGAAGACACGCCCGGCGTGACCCGCGACCGCGTGTACGCCGACTGCGAATGGCTCAACCATAAATTCACGCTAATAGACACGGGCGGAATTGACCCGAACTCAGACGACCCGCTTCTCAAGCAGATGCGCCGTCAGGCGGAGATCGCCATCGAGACGTGCGACGTTATACTGTTCTTCGTGGACGGCAGAGAAGGCGTTACAGCCGACGACGAGACCGTCGCCGACATGTTAAGGCGCGCGGGCAAGCCCGTGCTGCTCGTCGTGAATAAAATTGACAACATGCGCATGATGGACGGCGTGTACGACTTCTACTCGCTGGGCATAGGCGACCCTATTGGCGTATCCAGCGTCAACCTTATGAACTTGGGCGATCTGCTCGACGAGGTCGTAAAATTCTTCCCCGAATCCGATTTGGAAGAAGAGGAGACTGACACTATTTCCATTGCCGTCGCGGGCAAGCCGAACGTGGGCAAATCTTCGCTAGTAAACCGCATACTGGGCGAGGAGCGCGTGATGGTGTCAGACATCGCGGGCACGACGCGCGACGCTATAGACACCAGCTTCACTCAGGGCGACGATAAGTTCATAATAATCGACACCGCCGGCATACGCCGCAAAAGAGCCATCGAATACCAATCGCTCGAACGCTTTTCAGTTGTGAGGGCGCTCGCGGCGATAGACCGCTGCGACGTCGCGCTTTTGCTGATAGACGCGACTCAGGGCGTGAGCGAGCAGGACGAAAAAATCGCGGGATATATTGACGAACAGGGCAAGGCGGCTATAATTGTAATCAATAAGTGGGACGCGGTCGAGAAGGAAACGGGCACGCTCGAAAAGTATACGCTCGAAGTGCGCGACAAGCTCAAATTCATGGCATACGCGCCGGTCGTGTATATATCCGCGAAAACCGGGCAGCGCGTCGACCGCATACTCGCGCTCTCAAAAAAGGTGTTCGAGCAAACGTCGCGGCGCATAACGACGGGTCTTTTGAACGACATACTTTCCGACGCGCAGACTGCGCTGCAGCCGCCCGCGTCGTCGGGGCGCAGACTGCGCATATACTACGCGACGCAGGCGAGCGCAAAGCCGCCGACGTTCATACTGTTTGTAAACGACGCGAAGTTGATGCACTTTTCATATGAACGCTATCTCGAGAACAGATTCCGCAAGGCGTTTGGCTTCGAGGGCACGCCGCTTAGGTTCATACTGCGCGAACGCGAACACAAGGAGGAATAAACAAGTGACGACTGTGTTGCTGACCGCGCTGTCCGCCGTTATAGGCTACGCGCTGGGCTGCATATCGACCGGGCTTATAGTGTCGAAACTATATGCGCGCGTCGATATACGCAATTACGGCAGCGGCAACGCGGGTATGACGAACGTCATGCGCACATTGGGCTGGCTGCCGAGCTTCCTTACTTTCGCGGGAGACACCCTCAAAGGCTTGCTTGGCGCGTATATAGGCTTTATACTCGCCGGAGAATGGGGCATGTGCTTCGGCGGCATATTCGCGATAGTCGGGCACAACTGGCCGGCGCTGTTTAGGTTTCGCGGCGGAAAGGGAATGTCGACTTCGTTTGGATTCATATTGATTGCCGACTGGCGGATAGCTCTCATACTCTTGGCAATACAGCTCATAGTGCTATTCGCGTCGGGTTTTATGTCGCTTGCGTCGATTTGTTCGGCAATCGCGCTTGTGGCGCTCGCGCTCGCGTTCGGGCACGACTGGCTGTTTATCGTTTCATCGCTCGTAGTGTGCGCTCTCGCGCTGTTCTCTCACAGGGCGAACGTTAAGCGCCTTGCCGACGGCAACGAAAACAAGCTGGACACGCGCAAGATAACGCAGATTTCAAAGCAGATGACTGAGTCGATAAAGAACAGGAGGAAAAAGAATGCTAAGAAAACTGATAGGAGTTGACGTGGGCACGTCGGGCGCGAAGTGCATTATTGCCGATGAGACAGGCAAAGTCATAGCTTCGTCAACCCGCGAATACCCGCTCTCTACGCCGCGCCCCGGCTGGGCCGAGCAAGCGCCTGAGGACTGGTGGACGGGCATATCGCTCGGCTTGCGCGAGATTATTTTAAAATCAAATGTTGATCTATCCGAAATTGTCGGTCTTTCGCTGTCGGGTCAGATGCACGGTCTTGTGGCGCTTGACGATGCGAACAAAGTGATTCGTCCCTCAATACTCTGGTGCGACCAGCGCACGCAGAAACAATGCGACTGGATAACCGAGCGCGCGGGAGGCATAGAGGGGCTTCTCAAATATACGAACAATCAAATGCTGACGGGCTATACGGGCGGAAAAATACTGTGGCTGCGCGAAGAAGAACCCGACAACTTCGCGAAGATGAAGGTCTTCTGCTGCCCCAAAGATTACATACGCTTCAAACTGACCGACGAGATCGCAATCGACGTATCCGACGCGTCCGGGACGGGCTTTTACAACACTCGCGAGCGCCGCTGGTCAAACGAGCTGATAGCTCTCGCCGGTTTGGATATGTCTGTTTTCCCGAAGTGTCTCGAATCAACCGATTTCGCGGGGCGCGTCACGAAAGCGGCCGCCGAAACGACTGGTCTGCCCGAGGGTTTGCCCGTGTATGCCGGCGGCGGTGACGCGGTAATACAGACAACCGGCACGGGGCTTGTAAAGCCTGGCGTGCTCGGCGTCGTGATAGGCACGAGCGGCAATGTGTCTATGGGCATGGACGCGTACCGCGCGAACCCCGGCGGCAAACTGCAAATGTTCTGCAACAACGAACCGGGGCTGTGGCACTGTTTCGGCTGCACGCTCACGGCGGGCGGCGCGTTCAACTGGTATTGTAAAACGCTGGCGGGCGAGGACGCCATAGACGCCAAGGCAAAGAACAAAAATGTTTTCGCCTACATGGACGAGCTTGCCGAGAACTCGCCTCCCGGAGCGAACGGAGTCGTGTTCGCGCCGTACCTGACGGGCGAACGATGCCCGTATCCCGACCCGAACGCCAGAGGAATACTGTACGGGCTGTCTCTGTCAACGACGCGCGACGATATAACCCGCGCCGTCATGGAGGGCGTAACATACAGTCTCAAGCAGGTCGTCGAGCTTATGAGCGCGGGAGCGCGCCCGGAGAAGGTGTACCTTTCGGGCGGCGGCGCGTCGAGCGAATTGTGGAAGCAGATGGCGGCGGATATATTCGAGCTGCCTGTGTACACGATGTCGGCCGCTAAAGAGGGCGGCGCTTATGGCGCGGTGCTCGTCGCGGGAGTGGGCGCGGGAGTATACAAAAATCTGTCGGAAGCGATAGGCGTTCTGAAAGAAGATGCAAAGTATTACGTCCCGAACCCCGATACCAGATGCGCGTACAGAAAGGCATACGAGCTGTATAAATCGCTGTATCCCGCAAACAAACCGATTTTCGACGCGGGAGCGTAATATACAAACGGCGGACGGTGAGCGCTCACTGTCCGCTGTTTTATTTTGGTTTTATAACACATTATAGCTCTCTTGCATATTCGCTTTCGCCCAGCTTGTGTTTGTGGCGGGCGCGCATAACCACGTTCATAACAAGCCCTATGCTCATCATGTTTGTCAGATAATTCGAGCCTCCGTAGCTTATGAACGGCAGAGGAATGCCCGTGACAGGTAAAAGTCCGATTATCATGCATATGTTCTCGATGATATGGAACAAAAACATAGCCATAACGCCCGTTATTACGTAAGAGCCGAATTTATCCTCGGTCTTGACCGCGTGCCATATGAGCCGCCCAAGCAGCATCGCGAATGCGACAATAAGGCAACACGCGCCCACGTAGCCGAACGCCTCGCACACAATGGCGAAGCAAAAATCGGTGTGGTCGTCGGGTATATAGCCGAGCGACGCGAACGAGCCCATCGACACAACGCCTTTGCCCATCAGCCCGCCCGAGCCTATAGCGATTTGTCCGTTGATGACCTGCCTCGCCTCGTCCGGGTACGCCTCCGGATTAAGCCACATGAGTATTCGCACCAGCCTGAACGAGTCCGACGACGAGTTCATGTAATACCAGAGCGGCACGAGCATACACACGACGACCGCCAGCAGGCCCGCGATAAGTTTAAGATCAGTGCCCGAAACCCATAACAGAACGCCGAATATCGCTATGTAGACGAGCGCCGTGCCAAAGTCGGGCTGCAATATGACGAGCACCAGAGGAATGAAAACGTACAGAGCCACGGGTATAAGCTCGCGGATCGTGCGTATAGGCGTTTTGCGGCGCGCGAACAGCCTTGCCAGCGCGATTATTATTGCGATCTTGCCGAACTCTGACGGCTGTAAGCCGCGTTCGCCCATTGACGACGACGACGAACCCCATTGAAAGAACGCGCTCATGCCGCCGCGCCCCGCTTCAACCGTCAAAACTGCCAGCAGCACGAATATGTTCAGCCAATATATAACGTCGGCGTACTGCCCGAACAGATGATAGTCGAAGAACACGAACGCGCACATAGCGACCAAGCCCACGACTATCCATATGAGCTGCAAGCGCGCGTATGTGATTGGGTGCGTTGACAGTATCGCGGCTATGCCGGATACTTCCGATTCCGTCGCCGTAGCCGTTGCCGCGAATATCGCGACTACGCCGAACAGCGATATTCCGAGCACCAACAACAGCAAAAACCAGTCGAAATGCCTTATAAGGCTCGGATTGAACCTGTTTTTGACAATGTCAGAGCGAAGCCGCTTTATCCATGCCTGCATACGGCGTCCCTTCCGAATCCCGTTTTGATTCTGTGTATAAGCCCGTCGTGCGGTATCTTATATCGTATTTCCGCGCCGAGCATTCTGCGCACAACGCGTTCGAACGCGTCGCCAGCGTCAGTCGCCGTGTCGAGCACGGGCGTGCCGCGTGCCGCGGCGAGTGAGACGCGTTTGTCCTCGGGTATGAAACCCAGCACTTCCGCGCCCATGCGGGTCGCGCACTCGTCGACATATTTTACGTTTTTGCGCGACACGCGGTTTATGAGCAGACGTATGTCGCCTACACCGTCTATCTTCAGCAACTCGCGAACGCGCTCCGCGCCGCGAAGTGAAATCACGTCGGGCGTGACGACAATTATTGCCTCGTCAGCGGCGGCGCTCGCGTTTCGAAAACCCCTTCCTATGCCCGCGGGGCAGTCGAGTATGACGTAGTCGAATTCCTTCTTCAAACGCGCGACCAGCGCGCGTATGTCGATGGGGGAGACCGAACCGCTGTCGGTCTGCGAGGCGGCTGGCAGCAGATACAGGTCTTTTCGCTTTTTATCGCGGCTCAGTGCCTGTTTCAACGGACACGCGCCCGAAAGCACGTCGTTTAAGTCGTACACCAGCTCGTTTTCAACGCCCAGCATGATGTCCAGCGAGCGCAGACCTATGTCCATGTCTATCAAAAGCGTGCTGTTTCCCGCAGAAGCCAGCCCCGCTCCTATCGAAACCGCCGCCGTCGATTTTCCGACGCCGCCTTTACCCGACGTAACCACAACCGCCTTGCTCACAAGACACAGCTCCTTTTCGCTAATCGGCCAATGTGTTGTCTTTGGTGGTAACGTTTGTCTCGACATACTGAAGCGAGTCCAAATAATACTCGATAGTCTCTATGGCGCAGGCGGCGGCGTGCGCGCCCGCGTAGCCGTTCTGTATGTACACGACGACGACTATCTTCGGGTCGTCCACCGGCGCGTAGCACACGAGCCACGCGTTGTTCTCCAAGTCGAGGTCGGTGCGTTGAGACGTCCCCGTCTTTGCGGCAATAGGATAGCGCGCCTTCGCGAATTGCTGCGCGGCAGTACCGTCGTTTTCGGTTGATGTAACTTCTCTCATGCCCTCGCGTATCGCTGCGAAATAGGCTTCGCTTGTGTTAATCTGGTTTGCGACGACAGGCGACTTGTCAACAACTATATTGCCCTGCGCGTCGATTATCTTGTCAATGATCTGCGCGTCGTACACCGTGCCGCCGTTCGCGATTGCGGACACGTATCGGGCGACCGCTATCGGCGTGACCTGCGTTATCGACTGACCTATGCCCGCCATGATCGTTTCCGTAGGCGTCCATTTGAGGTCGTTCAAGTATGTGTTTATCGTGTTTACCATGAAGTGCGACGATATGTAGTTCGCGGGCAGGTTCATATCGTACAGCAGTATCTCGCGTATAGGCCTGAGCCACTCGGTTTTGGAATCGTATGTAATAACAATATCCAGAAGCGATTTCGCGACCTCGTCTAGGCGGTCGTCGTCGTATTCGATGCCCCTGTCAGCGCCCACCTGCAACAGCAGCTTTTTAATAGAAGAAACGGCGATCTCGGGCTTGTACGTGTATTGGTCTTTTATGGAACGGGTCGGGTCGTAAAGCATCGACTGACTGCCGACAAAGCTTGTAGCCTCGCTCGGAAGCTCTATGTTCGTCTTTGTGGTAAGCCCCAAAGCCGCAGCCCATTTCGTTATGTTAGTCGAACCCAGCCTGTACGAAACTTCGTAAAAGAAGTAGTTGCAGCTGTTTTTGATAGCCTCGATAATTGTCTGGTCGGCATGCTGATAGCGCTTCGCCTCGCTTATCCAGCAGCGGGGTTTATAGGACGTGTCCGTGCCCTCGTTCGAATACTCGCCTCCGTCGCTTATGCGCGTGAGCAGCGTTATAGCGCCCTCCGAAAGCCCGCCCAGCGACGTCACCAGCTTAAATATTGAACCGGGCGTGTCCTTAGCGGAGATTGCTCTGTTAAACATTGGATTGCGAACGTCGAAAGCGATTTCCGACCAGCCGCCGGGATCGACGCTCGCGCCCTCGAATATGCTCAGGTCATACGACGGAGACGAGCACATTCCGAGCACGCTTCCGCTATTCGGGTCCATCGCGACCATAGCGCCGGTCTGCGCCAGCGACACCTCATAGCCGTTGTCGGCGTAAAACGCGAGCGTCGAAGCGTTGTTTCTGTTCCAGCGCACGCCCTCTGACGTTTGCGCGTATAGCATTTTCGTCTGCGTAGCGTTTATCTCTTTTATGTTCTCTGCGAGCGCCTGCTCCATGACCGCCTGCAACGACATTTTAATGTTGGTCACAATGCTGTTGCCGTCCGACGGGGCGGTGTATGAAATCTCGCGCACAACGGCGCCGCGCGTGTTTATCTCGACCACGCGCTTGCCCTGCCTGTATTGCTTGAACGGCGAAAGCTGGTCTTCCATCGAATACTCAAGACCCGTCGCGCCGACATACGCGTCGGTCGGATAGCCCTGTTGCTTGTATGTTTCAAGGTCGGAGGCGGTGGTTATGCGGCTGACGTAACCTATGTTATGCGCCGCCAGTGTGCGGTACGGATACACGCGCGTGGAGCTTTCCGAAATCGACATGCCTTCCAGCTCCATGGAACGCACTTCGACTTCGGCGACGGTCTCAAAGCCCACGTCGTAAGCTATCGTGACGGGCGTGGAGTTATAGTTGTTCATTCGCGACGCCTGCCAGACGGCGAGTATTTTGAGCTTATAGCTCTCGTCAATGTCCGCGTCTATCAGATAATTCGCGCACAGCGTATCGAACAGTTTGTCAATCGGGTATTTTGTCGTGCTTGAAAGATAGAAATTCGCGCGCCACTGTTTTTCGCGAACCTCGGCGACGGAGTCTGAAGTCGTGTTGAAATTCCACACCCAGTTACCGTTTTCGTCGCGCTTTA
This sequence comes from uncultured Oscillospiraceae bacterium, assembly GCA_964453505.1. GTDB lineage: Bacteria > Bacillota > Clostridia > Christensenellales > Aristaeellaceae > CAYVPJ01. Next base: position 18,777 of record CAYVPJ010000042.1, read on the forward strand.
GCCAGAATTCTGTGGCGGGGTCGAGCGTGGTCTTGCCGTTTGACTCTATAAGCAATATCGTTTCATATATGGATTGCGTATACGCCTTGCGCGCGGCGGTGCTTGTTTTCGACGGATCTCTGTAGAACTGCACATTGTACGAGCGGCTGTCGTAGGCTATCGGTATCATGTCCGCGTCGTATATAGTTCCCCTCATGCCCGTCAGGCTTATTGTTTTGGTCGATTTCGAGGCTGCCTGCTCAACATAGTCGGCGTTGTCGACGACCTGAAGCCTGTAAAGCCGCATCGCCATAGCGCCGAATACAAGCAGCAATATGACGGCGAGCGATATGTATCTGCCCAAATACTTCTTCTTCAAATTAAATCACCTCGTTTTCAAGGGGAATGCTTATCTGCCCGAATACCGCGAGTGCTTGGGCTTCAGGACGGCGTTAAATAACAAATACAGTATCTGTATTATCGCGGTGCCTATAAACGTCCTTATGAGAGCGTTTACGAGCATCGCGCCAGAGAGCGTCTGCGAATTGACGACGAACAACAAAGCCAGCGACAATTCATATAGAAGCATCGCGGCTATGGGCGCTATGATGCTCGACAGTATCCTGACGCGCATACCGCGACCTATCCAGCCCGCCAGAAAACCCGCTATCGTGTACATTACTGCGACCAGCCCCGTCGGTATGGTAAGCGTTATGTCCATTACGACACCGCCTATCATGCCATAGAGTATGCCCTGCGTTCGCCCCATCAAAAGCGCTATCGTGATTATCGAAAGCAACGCGAACTTGGGCATGTACGCTATGTTCGCGCCCGAAAAGGGCATAACGGAAGTGTCGAGCAATAAACCCAACACCACCATGCAAACGCAGAACACCCTTTTATACAGCCGCATTGCCGTCCTCCCGAATCTAAAAGTCTGTCAGTTCGCGAGCCAGCCCGCTTCGGGCACGGGTCTCGTCGCCACCGGAGCGGTCGATTGCGTTGACGGCGTTGTGCTCGGCGGCACAGTGGGTATATGCCATACGGCGCTGTCGTCCACGGCGCTCGGCGTCTGATATGAGTAGATACTCGAAACCGACGCGGTGGGCTGAGCCGTCACGATGGGTCGGGGCGACGGCGTGGGCACGAGCGGCAGCGTGTCGTCTATAGTCTCCACCAAGCGCCTGAGTATGAACACGTCCTCTATAGACGTGAAATTGACGGACGGGTGTATGACCGCGTACTTATCCGACGAGTCGGTCTCGCGGCTCACAGCCGTCACTGTTCCTATATATATGCCCTTCGGGAACAGCGAGTCCAAGCCCGACGTGTAAACCTCGTCTCCGACCTTCACGTTCGCCAGATTCGAAAGGTAACGCATATGGCACTCCGCGTCGCCCGACGAATAGGTCGTTTTACCCTCCATCATGCCGTTGTCTCTCGTTCTGCCTATAAGGCATGAAACCGACGAGCGCGCGTCTATAACGGACAGCACTTTCGAATAGTTGTATCCGACCTCGTACACTCTGCCTATCAGCCCGTCGCCGTTTACTACAGCCATGTTGGCGGATATGCCGTCGTTGATGCCCCTGTTTATCGTAAACGAGTCGAACCACACGCCCATGTCCTTAGCGATGACTTTGGCGTATATGGGGGATAGCGCTTCGTATGTCTCCTTCGCGTCAAGCAGAACCTGCAATCGCTCGTTTTCGCTCTCTATGTCGGCGTATGTATTTATCTGTATATTCAGACGTTCGTTCTCAAGACGAAGTTCCTCGAGCTTAGCTTCGAGGTCTTCAGCCGAATCGGAAGTGCCGAACCAACTCTTGACGAACTCGGTTACGGACGTCGCCGCGCGCTGTATCGGCGTGAATACCGTGCCCAAACCGTTTTCGACGATCGATATGTCGCCCGACGGCCTCACAACCAAATAGTAAAGTATTATGAAAACCGCGAGAGTTACCAATATCGAATACAGCGCCCTGCGAATGCGCAGGCTGCGCTTCTTGCTCTTTGGCGACTTATATGTTTTCGCGCGCGAACCCCGTGCCGCGCTTTCGCCCATCGAGGGCATTCGGGTCTTTGCCAATCAACGGCACCTCCAATGGCAGGGTGACTTTATGTTATGCCTCGAACGCGGCGTTGGCGCTTATGAGCAGCCTCGCCAAGCGTTCCTCGCACGCGCATTTTCCGACGCCTATGGCGGCGTCGTCCTGCGGGTGAGAGGATAGGTTCACGTTTATCTGCGTTTCGGACTTCATGCGCTCGGCGAAGCCCGCGAGCAGCGCGCCGCCGCCCGTCAAATACAGCCCTCCGTCGAGCACGTCTCCGGTAAGCTCCGGCGGAACGTTGTATAGCGCGTCGCACAGCGCTTCGATTATCGCGCGTATAGGCTCGTCCATCGCCATATAAACGTCTCTGGCGTTCACGGATTCGGTAGATGGCTTGCCCGTCAGCACGCTGCGCCCGCGCAGGAGCACCTCATGAGCCGCGTTATCGGGCGGAACGGCCGAGCCAATGTCGATTTTAAGGTCCTCGGCGGTGTTAAGGCCTATCACCAAGCCTTTTTCGCGGCGTATGTATCTGACGATAGCTTCGTCGAACGCCATAGAGCCTGTTTTCATAGTGCGCGACGCGACCACGCCGTACATCGACAATATTGAAATCTCCGTCACGCAGCCGCCGACCGAAATGATGAGCGTGCCCCTCGGTTTATCAAAGCGCGCGCCCGCGCCTATCGCCGCCGCGACGGACGACTTGACTATCAGCGCTTTCTTCGCGCCCGCTAGACCCGCGGCGGTCGCGAGCGCCGACTTTTCGACGCGCGTCGCGCCGTGCGGCACGGTTATCGCGAGCCTGTTTTTATCGAACGGTCGTCTGCGTTCCGCAGCCTTTTCGGCGGCGGCGAGCAGCGTTATGGCGGCGAGATCGGTGTCGGCGACGCCGCCGTCTATGACGGGCGATACCAGCACGGCGTCTTCGCTCGTGCGTCCGAGCATTCGCTTCGCGTCGCGCCCCAGCGCGAGCACGTCGGACGAGTTTTCGCGCGACAAAAGCGCGTATGTCGGTTCGCGCAGTTTAACGCCCTCGTCTTCCAAATATACGACGGTGTTGCTCGAACCGAAATCGACGCCTATGCCGCCCGACGAAAACACTCCCATAAACTTCCTCCGATGCCGTCAGATAGTAAAACTCTCATACATTTCCAGAAACAGGCGCGACGGAAAGCCGATGATATTCTCGTATGACCCGTCGTAGCCTTCCACAAACGCCTTGGCGAAACCCTGTATCGCGTATGCTCCCGCCTTGTCCATGGGCTCGCCCGTATCGATGTAGGCGTATATTTCAGCGTCCGTAAGTTCGCGGAATCTGACGCGCGTGATCTCCGCGCGCAGGTCGTATTTCATAGTGTCCGCGTCCATAAGGCAAACGCCCGTGAGCACCGAATGCTCCCTGCCAGACAGAAACCTGAGCATTTCATACGCGCGCTCTCTGTTTACGGGCTTTCCGAGAATCTGGCCGTCAGCGCTCACGAGCGTGTCCGCCGCGACGACGAGCGCGTTATTATGTGTTTCCGAAACCGCCGCCGCCTTTTTCAGCGCGAGCGCCCGAACGATTGAAGCCGCGTCGCCGCTCTCCGATTCGTCAACGTCCGGCGACACTACCTCGAACTCGAAGCCCAAGGCTTTCAAAAGCTCATATCTGCGCGGCGACGCGCTCGCAAGTATAAGGCGCTTGTTTTTAAGCATACATATGCTCCGACTTACAACAAATTGCCGCGAGATACTGTTTCGTTCAACCGCGGTTCGCTCACCATTATAACACATAACGCCCCCGAATGGAATAAAATCGGGCGTTCGCCGTGAAATTTGTCAATGCGCTAACCTTAATAACACATTTTTGCGCGGCGCGTATTTTGCGTTTGTTGACACGGGCGCGCCTGAAAGAGTAGAATACATACGGTATTATTACAATGGGTGAGAGCATGAAAAATACATCGATACTGTACGCTGCCGACGGTTTTGTGCTATGCGGAAAGTTTGAGGGCGACTCGCTACGCTCTGTTTCAAAAACGCCGACCATTGGCGACAGCGCGCGATGGACTGTGCAAAAGTCTGTTGAGACGCTTGCAAGAGGCAGCGATTCCGTGTCGGTGTGCGCGCGCGGAAGAGACTATACATATTTCAGAGAACTGTTCGCGGACAGCGCGGTAAAGGTAGTAAACGGAGACGTCGCGTTCATGGCGGGAGCGATGCTGTCCGAATATACTGTCGGCTGTAAAACGCCCGCCGTAGTCACTTTGGGCGCGGAGACGTGCTTTTGTTATTGCGAAAACGGCGAGATACAGGTAATAAGCGATGGTTCGCCGTGTTTTTCCGACCCGCCGATTGAGGAACTCGGCGGGTCAGCGGAAGAGCGCGGACGCGCGATAGGCAATTTCATACGTTATCGCGCCGAGAGGCTGAATCTCGATTCTGTAATAATCGGCGGAAACGACCCGACGTTTATATGTTCGCTTCCCGAATCTGTTAGCGGCGAAGCCGGAGTCAAGATAAAAATCGCAAGCGACTTTGAAAGCGTGGTCATGTTAGGCGCTCATGCGTGCCTGAACGGGCTTGCGAAAATCGGTCGCGCGGTGGAGACGGGATTGCCGTTCGGGCGGACTTTTGATACGCTGCATCTGCCTGAAAATCTGATAGAAGCCGTGATTTCGCCCGAACCCGCTGAAGACGTCGACATGTCGCCCGCTGCTCAGTCGGCGCGCGTTGACGAAGCGCTCGAAAACCCGATAGGCTCTTCGCGCCTGCGCGATATGGCGATTGGAAAATCGCGAGTGCTCGTCATAACGAGCGATCATACGCGCCCCGTGCCGAGCGCCGTAACCATTCCTAAACTGCTTTCGGAAATACGCGCGGGCAGTCCGAACGCCGAGATAGTGATTCTCATAGCGACGGGTATGCACAGACCCTGCACGCGCGATGAGATCGAGCGCAAGTTAGGCGCTTCCGTGCTGGAAAATGAACGGGTCGAATGCCACGACTGCCGCGACGCGTCGAATCTGGTCGATATGGGCGTTCTGCCGTCGGGAGGGCGGCTGATTTTGAACAGGCGCGTGAAATGGGCCGATCTGATTGTTTCCGACGGCTTCATAGAGCCTCACTTCTTCGCCGGGTTCTCAGGCGGCAGAAAGAGCGTGCTGCCCGGAATCGCGGGGGAGGAGACCGTCAGATATAATCACAACGCTGAGTTTATTGAAAACCCGAACGCTCGTCAGGGCGTTCTTGACAATAACCCGATACACGCGGACATGCTTTTCGCCGCCCGCGCCGCCGGTCTGCGCTTCATACTCAACGTCATAATCGATTCTGAAAAGAGGATCGCGGCGGCGGTGGCGGGAGACGTCCAAATGGCTCACGCGGAGGGTTGCCGCATCTGCCTGTCGCGCACGAGCGTTAAAAGGCGTCTTTCCGACATTGTCGTGACTTCAAACGGCGGCTATCCTCTCGACCAGAACATATATCAGGCGGTAAAGGGCATGACCGCCGCCGAAGCGTGCGTGAACCCCGGCGGCGCAATAATCATGGTATCCGAGTGCTCCGACGGCACAGGCGGCGATAATTTTCTGCGCATCATCGAGGAATCCGAAACCCCCGGCGCGCTCATCGAGAAAGCGTCTCGCGTGGCGAAAGAAAAAACTCCCGCCGATCAGTGGCAGGCGCAGATATTCGCGCGAGTGCTCGCCCGCGCGAAGGTATATTTCGTGACGGACGAGAAAAACCGCCGCTATGTCGAGAACATGCGCATGACATACGCCAAATCGTGCGATTGGGCGGTTCGCGATTCGATTGCCCAAAAATCGGGCGCGAAAGTGACCGTCATACCCGACGGTGTGGGCATCATAATCGGCGACTGACCGGAAAATAACGTTAACTCTGAATCACGCATTGTTAATTTCGTCGGGTCTGGGCGCTGACGGCCGATTTTTTGTGATTTTTTGCATATTCTCAAAAAAGACCTGTACAAATCGGTTTGTTGGCATTATAATATATACTATCTCTTGATAGTCGGTTATCACAGAGGTGCGGTATTCCGCCGACGCGCCTATACCAAGGCAAAACAAGCGGAAAAATTAAGACGGAGGGATGAATCCATGAAGGCAACGAAACTCCTTTCCTTGCTCTTGGCCGTCGCCATGATGCTCTGCGTTTTCGCGAGCGCTGAAGTCGTTCAGTACGAGCGCGGCGACGACGAAGAAATCTACTACTCCCTGTTGGGCGAATACGTCGAGAAGATGGAAGAGGCGAAAGCCGCTACCAGCGTCGACGAAAGATTCGTTCTGTTTGCTCAGGCAGAGGCGATCCTGCTGGACTCCGCCGTTATGCTGCCCACGACCACGCAGAACGGCGCTTACACGATCTCTCGCGTAGCGCCCCGCACCGTCCCCTATGTGCAGTGGGGCAATGACGACGACCGCTTTAAGGGCACCGTCATTTCCGACGAGTTCCTCACTCCCGACGAGCGCGCCGACCTGCTTGCTCAGTGGGCCGCGGCAGTCGCCGGCGAAGGCGAATACGATCCGATCGGCTACTTGACCTCCAAGGGTCACGTAATCAACCGCGACTATCGCCGCACGTTCACCACCGCTCCGGTCACTCTGGACTGGCTGAACACCTCCTCTCAGTCCGACACCGAGATAACCGTCAACACCGTCGACGGTCTGGTGGAATACAATAACCTCGGTCAGATGAAGCCCGCTCTGGCGGAATCATGGGAAGTTTCCGAAGACGGCCTCACCTACACGTTCAAAATTCGCGAAGGCGTGAATTGGTACACCGCCGCCGGCGAAGCCTACGCTGAAGTTACCGCTCAGGATTTCGTCGCCGGTTTCCGTCACATGATGGACGCCAAGGCCGGCCTTGAGTGGCTGGTTGAAGGCGTAATCGCGGGCGCGAGCGAATACATGGCGGGCGAGAGCTTCGACAACGTCGGCTACAAGGCCGCCGACAAGTACGTGCTCGAGATAACCCTCACCAAGCCCCATTCCTACTTCATGACCATGCTCACATATTCGTGCTTCCTGCCGATATGCGAATCTTGGTACGTGAGCCGTGGCGGCGTGTTCGGCGCTGAAGAGTACGCCGAGGCGCTCAACGCCGGCAACTATTCGTTCGGCATGAATACCGACATTGCTTCGCAGGTCTACTGCGGCCCGTTCCTCATTCAGAAGCTGAGCGTTGACTCCGAAATCTCCGTCATCGCCAACAAGAACTACTACAGACCCGAAACCGTCAATCTGGATTCCATAACCTGGATCTATGATAACGGCGAGAACATGGCGCAGTTCTACAAGGACGTCGTAGACGGCGTATACGCAGGCACCGGTCTGACCGAAGCCAGCGGCACGCTCGCTATGGCGAAGGCCGACGGCAACTTCGACAAGTATAACTACATCTCCGAAACCACCAGCACCACGTACTTCATGGGCCTGAACATGAACCGCGGCACTTACGCTCTTGAGAGCGGCGCCGTCGCTTCCGCTCAGACCGAGCAGCAGAAGATCGACACTCACACCGCGATGATGAACAAGAACTTCCGCAAGGCTCTCGTGAAGGCGTTTGACCGCGCGACCTGGAACGCCGTTTCCCGCGGCGCCGACCTCGCGACCACCAACATGCGCAATATGTACACTCACCCCGAATTCGTGCAGCTCTCGGCCGAGACGACCGACGCTGAAGGCACTGTGTTCGGAGCGGGCACGTTCTACGGCGAGATGGTACAGCACTACATCGACAAGCTCGGCGCGGGCATAACCGTTAAAGACAGCGTCGACGGCTGGTACGATCCCGAAGGCGCTGTGGCAGCGTTTGCCGCCGCCAAGGAAGAACTCGGCGACACAGTTTCCTACCCGATCAACATCGATGTAGTTTACTACTCCGCTAACCCCACCAACACCGCTCAGGCTCACGCCTGCAAGCAGGTTATCGAAGCTTGCTTGGGCGCTGAGAACGTAGTCGTCAACCTGCTCGAGGCGACCACCTCCGCCGATTATTATGCCTGCGGTTATCGCGCCACCACCGGTGTCGCCGGTAACTTCGACATATTCTACGGTTCAGGTTGGGGCCCCGACTACGGCGATCCCTTCACCTATCTCGGCACATTCGAAGGTGACGGCGCGGGCTACATGACGAAGGTCATCGGTCTGTACTAATACCAATCCCACGCAACGAAGCCTTTGAAAAATACTTTTTGAAGGCGCAGTGCGAGAGGGGAAACGACTTAAAAAGCCGTTTCCCCTTACATGGCATTTATGGCGGGAAAAATATGAACGAGATGGTGTTGGAATGAAAAAGTACATGCTGAAGCGCATACTCTTTTCAGTATTCTCATTGTTAGTCGTTATCATCTGCGTGATGATACTGGTTTATACGCTCACTGTCAGAAGCGTTATATTCCAGACAGACGACAACTGGAATAAAAAGAAAGACAATGAACAGAAGTATTACGAGTATACGCAGTACCAGAAATACGGTTATTTGGAGTATGTAAATTACAATACGTTCTTAAAAAATAAATATGAACCGCTGTACGGTTCAAAATACGATTCAAACGAGGATTTCATCGCGGATAAAAACGCGATTAAGAACGCCGAAACATACCTGCAAAACAAGTCTGTGCAGGAGTTCCGCGAGCTGTACGAATCTAAAGGCTATGAAATGGTATACCTTGAGCCTTTGATATATAACATGGGTCGAAACAAGGGCAAAGAGAAGCCCGGCGGCACGGGTTATTATTTAGCCGTGCTTGAAAAGAGCGTATTTTCGCGATTGGGCTCTTACCTGTCCAATCTGATAACCATAGAGACGACGAACGACGTGACCGACCCGACGCTCACTGACAGATATATCCGCGTCGAGGAAGACCCGTACTCAAACTTCTACGCAGTCGTGGGTTCGGGCACGCACCATAAATATCTTTTATATGTGGACGGTAGATTCCCGTTCATACACCAAAACTTCGTGCACATAAATCTGGGTATTTCTTACACGCGCTACCGCGATAAAGAAATCACTCAGGTCATAACGACTCCGCAGGGCAATCAGTATAAATCGCTGACGCAATACCCGGCGCTTATAGGCACAGACGCGCCGCAGGTGGAGCTTGCTCAGAATTTCCACACGCTGACGTATAATTACGGCACGCTGACGGAGAACGAGCTTAAGCAATTCCCCGACAAATACACCGTCGCGAGCTACAATATAGACGGCCTCACGATGCTCGAAAACTCGTTCGTGATAGGCCTGATAGCCGTGTTCATAGCATATGTGCTCGGCCTTTCGATGGGCATCGCGATGTCGCGCAAGAAAGATAAGCTGTTGGACAAAATCGGCAACGGCTACATCATATTTATAATGAGCGTGCCGTCGCTTGCCTATATATTCCTGTTCGCGACGATAGGCACGACGCTTTTCAACCTGCCATATAAATTCGCGAACGCCGAAGTCAGATTGCTCGGTTATATTCTGCCCACCATCTCGCTGGCTCTGCCGTCTATAGGCAGTCTGATGAAGTGGATGAGGCGTTATATGATCGACCAGATGAACTCCGATTACGTGAAGTTCGCGCGCGCCGAGGGCTTGTCTGAAAAAGAAATATACAGCAAGCACATCTCCGCGAACGCCATGATTTATCTGGTGCACGGCATACCCGGAAACATACTCGGATGCTTAACGGGCGCTATGATAACCGAGCGCGTGTATTCAGTCCCCGGCGTCGGCGGTCTGCTCACGACGGCCATAAACTCACACGACAACGGCATCATAATCGCCTGCACGGTGTTCTATACCACGCTGTCCATCATATCGGTCATTCTGGGCG
>CAYVPJ010000043.1:0-4502 GCA_964453505.1 uncultured Oscillospiraceae bacterium
TTAATGCAACCAGGGAGACGCTGGGTAGCTGCGTTTAGTTTGGCAAGCGACATTTTACGCCCATGCTCCGTGAAACTTAATCAAAACGCTTGATTGTTAATACTCGCGCGTGTATAATTGTCGGTGTACGCTTTTTTCGGAGGAAGACAGTATGCCGATTTATTCGTTTAAGTGCTCAGAGTGCGGCCGTCGCTTCGACGAATTGCTGCCCATATCGAAAAACGCCGACGCGGTATGCCCCGCGTGCGGTAAGAAGGCCGAGCGCGTGTGGAACGGAAAATGCGCTTTCGGCGCTAAAAAGGCCTCCGGATGCGCTCAGGAATGCCCCGACGGAGACTGCGACGCTTGCCCCACGGCAGGCGGAAGCGGCGGCTGCTCCGGAAATTGCGCGACTTGCGCGGGCTGCGGCCTGTAAAAATATGGCGAAAGGCTCCGCGTTTCGGAGAGAGAATACATTATGATCGACACATTGTGTATTGGTGGCGGCAACAGCCTGAACGGCGAGACATATGTCAGCGGCGGAAAAAACGCCGCCGTGGCAATCATTCCCGCCGCGCTGCTCGCCCAATCGCCCTCGATAATCGAAAACCTGCCCGACATAGACGACGTTTACTGCCTGCGCGATATGCTCAAATGGCTCGGCGCGGACGTCGAATACTCAAAGGGCGTTATGAGAATAGACCCGCGCGGCATATACAGAAACGACCCGCCCTACGAACTTGTCCGCAAAATGAGGGCTTCATATTACCTCGTGCCCGTGCTGCTGGGCAGGCTCGGTTCGGCCGACGTGCCAATGCCGGGCGGCTGCGATATAGGCAACCGACCGATAGACCAGACCGTTAAGGGTCTGACCGCGCTGGGCGTCGACGTGAACATATACGGCGGCATGATATACGCCCGCACCACCCGAAATTTCGAGGGCGCGGAAGTGTTCTTGGATATTCCGAGCGTCGGCGCGACCATAAACACGATGCTGACCGCCGTGTGCGCCGAGGGCGCGACCACCATTCACAACGCCGCGAAAGAGCCGCACATAGTCGACACCGCGAACTTCCTGTCGTCTATGGGCGCGTGGGTCAAGGGCGCGGGCACGGACGTAATCCGCATACGCGGCGGGCGCAAGCTGAACGGCTCGACATACGCCGTTATACCCGACCAAATCGAGACCGGCACGCTGATGATCGCCGCCGCCGCGACGCGCGGAGACGTCGTTATACGCGGCGCGATACCGACGCATATGGAGTCGCTCACCGCGAAGCTGCTCGAAATGGGCGTGAACGTGACCGATTCGGACGATATGATTCGCATACGCGCGAAAAGCGACCTGCGCCCGCTGAGCATAAAGACGCAGGTATACCCCGGCTTTCCTACCGACCTTCAGCAGCCCATGACGGCAATGCTGTCGGTCGTCAAGGGTTCGAGCTACGTCACCGAAACCATATTCGAAAACAGGTTCAGATATGTAGACGAGTTGCGCCGCATGGGCGCGAACATACGCGTATTGGAGCGCACGGCGATTGTGGACGGCGTAGACAAATTGCGCGGCACGACGATCACGGCGACCGACTTACGCGCGGGCGCGGCTATGATAGTCGCGGCGCTGATAGCGGAGGGCGTGTCGGACGTAAAGGGCGTGCAATATATTTTGCGCGGCTATGAGCGCATAGACGAAAAACTGCGCGCGCTCGGAGCGTCCATATCCCGAAAGAGCTATCCCGAAAGCGCGTTCGCGGGCATGTAGCGATATAACCGCACACATAGCGCCCGCCGCTTAACATATAACACACGGGCGGAGGTTTGCGCGCATGGACGACACTGCTAAAATCAAACTGAAGCACTGGCTGCCGCTGATAGCGGCCGCCGTGGCGATGTTTGCGCTTCTCAACAATCTCGGGTCTGTAACAAAATTTCTGTCGGGAGCCATTACCGTTTTAAGCCCTATACTCATAGGCGGCGCGATAGCGCTAATATTAAACGTGCCGTTGCGCGGCATAAAGCACATCATTATAAAGCTCGATCGCAAGCACAGAATATCTGTCGCGTGGCGCGCCCGCATATCCCTAATACTCACATTCGTATTAACGCCCGTGGCGGTCGCCGCCGTGTTTTTGTTCTTCCTGCCGCAGTTTGTGAGCGCCGTCACCGATTTCATCAACCTACTCACTGAAAACCAAACTGAAATAACTGCGTTCTTCGAGCGCTTCGGGTTAAGCTCCGAAGGCGTGAGCGGCTTCATAAAGAAAATATCCACCGTCATGGACGAAAACATAGGCGCTATCGCGGGCGGCGTCTTAACGACCGCCGTGTCGCTTTTCTCGTTTGTGACGAGCATGATTATGACCGTAATGCTTGCCATATATCTGCTCATAGACAAAAAGCGCCTGAGCCGCCAATGCCAAAGAACCCTGCTCGCGATACTCCCCGTAAAGGTCGCGGCTTACATAATCAAGGTGTGGCGGCTGTTCGTCGACATGTTCTCGCGCTTCCTGACGAGTCAGCTTCTCGAAGCGCTTATATTGGGTTGTATGCTGTTTTTGGCAATGGTTCTGTTCAAGCTCCCTTACGCGCTGTCAATATGCAGTCTCACGGTCGTATTGGCTTTGGTGCCGTACCTCGGCGCGTTTATGTCTATGGGAGTCGGCATACTTATGATACTGCTTATAGACCCCGCCAAGGCGCTCGTGTTCGCCGGCGTGTTTTTGGTGGTGCAGCAAATCGAGGGCAACATAATATACCCGCGCGTGGTGGGGGAGTCGGTCGGTCTGCCCGCGTATCTGACGCTTATCGCCGTGACGGTCGGCGGCGCGCTTATGGGCGTAACGGGCATGATGCTGTTCGTGCCCATCGTGTCCGTCGCGTATAAGCTCATCGGCGAAGCCGTGTCGCTGCGGCTTGCAAACAAAAATGCCGAAAAGGAAATCGCGGAAACAGACATATGCGCATAGCGGAGGTTTTCAAATGAGCGCGGGAAAGCATACTATATACGATATTGCCGCCGAAGCGGGCGTATCAATAGCCACAGTGTCGCGCGTGCTGCGCGGCGAGGCGAGCGTCACCGAAAAAACGCGCCAAAAGGTCGAAAGCGTTATACTGCGGCTCAATTACCAGCCCAGCGCGATAGCGAGAGGGCTTACTCTCAGGCATTCAAAAACATTCGGCATCGTGCTTCCCAAGGTGGACAACCCGCACTACGCGCTGTTCTTCAAGGGCGCGTATGCCGAAGCTATGAACGCGGGTTACGCCATGTCGCTGTTCCCGTGGGAGGCAATGCGCAGCGCGTCTCAGAATCTGTCCGAGATACTCGCCGAGCGCAGACTGGACGGCGTAATCATTTGCTTGGAATACATAAGCGAGGACGACCTGCGCGAGCAACAGAGCGTGCTTGAGTCTGTGCGTCAGTATATGCCCGTGGTGCTCATAGGCTGTTACGCGCCTTCCGACAAATACCCGTCCGTGACTATCAACCTGAGCGATTGCGTGCGCACGGCGATAGACCACTTGTCGAATCTGGGTCACGAGCGCATAGCGCTTGTCGGCGGCTATCCCGAAAAAGAGACGCGCGGCACTCGCGACGCGGGCTACCGCGAGGCGCTGACGGACGCGAGACTGCCATATATATCCGATTACCGCGTGTTCTGCAAGTGCACGTCGGAAGACGGCGAAGCCTGTATGAACGACATGCTCGCAGGTCTCAAACCGTCCCAGTGGCCGACGGCGGTCATCGCCGCGAACGACATGGTCGCGATAGGCTGCATACGCGCCATAGAGTCGCGCGGGCGCGCCGTGCCGTCCGACATATCCGTCGTGGGCTGCGATAATCTGTTCTTCGGGCCGTACATGCGCCCCGCGCTTACGTCTATTGACACGAAGCAGGATTATATCGGCCGCAGAGCCGTCAACATGCTGTTAAGCGAAACCGTCGCCGCCGAAACAGTGCCCTGCGAGCTTATATGCCGCGAGAGCAGCGCGAAAGCGCCCGACTGACGAAAGGGGATACTCCATATGGATTTTCTGAATTTGGTTAAGCGAAACCGAAGCTATCGCGGCTTTGACGCAAGCCGAAAAGTCACATATGAGCAGCTGGTGTATATGGTCGAGTGCGCGAGATGCGCGCCGTCCGCCTCAAACCGCCAACCGCTAAAATACTATCTGTCATACCTGCCCGAGACGAACGCCGTAATACAACCGAATACACTGTGGGCGGGCAAGCTGAAGGACAAAAAGCTGCCATACGCGGGTCACACGCCGACCGCCTTCATCGTAATATGCGTAGACGCGAAAATCGCGCCCGATAAAGCGAGCGCGAACACCGACGTGGGCATCGCCGCTCAAACGATATTGCTGGCGGCCACAGACATGGGCTTCGGCGGCTGCATGATCGGCGCGTTCAAGCCGACGCTGAGAAACGATTTGAGCTTGCCGGAACACATATCGCCCGCGCTCGTGGTCGCGCTGGGAGCGCCCGACGAGGTCGTCATACTCGAGGACGCCGCCGACTCCGT
>CAYVPJ010000043.1:4512-28561 GCA_964453505.1 uncultured Oscillospiraceae bacterium
CGACTACTACCGCGATTCGGACGACCGCCATCACGTGCCCAAGCGCAAATTGAACGAAATACTCATAAACCCGGTTTCTTGATCAATTCCGGCATACGCAGCCGTTTTCATAAGCGAGCGCGTTCGCTCTGAATATCTCTGTTCATATGAGCAACATAAATATACGAAAAAATCGCCCCGAAGCGAGGGCGATTTTTCTGTCAGCGTCGCGCTGTCGTTTTCCTGACCTGCTGTTTCTTCGCGGCTTCGGGGTGCGCTTTCAAATATGCCTGACGCTGTTTCTGCCTGCGTATGTATTCGCGCCGCTTGCGTTCAAGCATTTCCCGCCGTATTCTGTTGCGCTTGCGCACGACCTTCACGCGCCATACTATAAGCGCTATCGAACCCAAAAGCAATATCCAGTACAGTATTCTGACGGGCGGGTTGCGGCGCGGCATCAGGCTCGCCAGAAACGGCGCGTTTTCGTCTATCCACTCGTCAACGACTTCGTCAACCGTCGGAGGTTCCATCTCCATGTCGCGCGACGCGACGAGCGCGCCCGAGTATATCTCGCCCGCGCGCGATTCAAACGTTATCGCGCCCATAACGTCTCCCATAGCGAGCGGCGCGGTAGCCTTGAGCGCGCTTTCGTCAACCGTAATTCGGCTCGCGAAATTCTCGATTATGCCCGCGAGCGCGTTCGGGTTCTGCAAGTCTTTTTTGTAATACCACTCGCTGTAGTCGGAAGGTATGCCCGTCGCGCTCATGCGCATTACGCCCGAGTCTATGTCGCTCTTGGACGCTTTTTCGACGTTTGCGTACAGCTTCGAATCCTCGCACTGGGCGTACATCTCTTGGAACGTGAGCGGCTGATATTGCAAAAAGCCGTATTTCATCATGCGAATTGTGTCTGTGAACGTGCGCGCGTATGTGCGCGGTTCGTCCTTGGGGTCTGTCTGCAAAGACACTGAAATCAGCGTTATGCCGTTCTGCTCGGCTGCGCCCACGAAGCAGCGCCCCGCGCTGTTCGTGAATCCCGTCTTTACGCCTATGCACGGCTGATAGTAGAGCACCTGAGCGCTGTCGAGCAGGTCGTACTTCGTCGTAAGCTCGCGCTCCGCGCTTATGTTCGTGGGCGGTATCGTATATTTGACGGTCGACACGATCTGCCTGAACATGTCGTTCTTCATAGCCTCGCGCGTCAGAGTCGCCAGATCGCGCGCGGTGGTGTAGTGGTTCACCAAATGATAGCCGTGCGAGTTTTCGTAATGCGTACCCGTCATGCCGAGGGAACGCGCCCTGTCGTTCATCAGGTTTACAAACTCGCGCTCGCTGCCGCTTGTAAGCATCGCCGCCGCTATAGCCGCGTCGTTTCCCGAAGCCATCATCATTCCGTAGAGCAGGTCTGTAAAAGTCATCTGCTCGCCCGCGTATATGCCGAGCTTCGACGAATCCGACGCGACAGATATGCCCTGCGGTATCGTGACGACCGTGTTCAGCGGCCCTTGCTCGAGCGCGACCAAAAGCGTCATGATTTTTGTCGTGCTGGCGGGGTATTTGCGCGCGTCGGCGTCCTTTTCGAGCAGCACTTCCCCTGTTGACGCGTCTATCAGTATGCAGCTTTTTCCGAACAGATGACCCGTTTCCAGATTTTCGGGCTGTTGTATATTGTAATCTTCCGGCGCGACCGCTAAAGCGCCCGAGCATACGAGCATCAGGGCGAGCAGCAATAACGCCGTTCTGCGTATTTTTGTAAAGAGCACTGTCGATCCTCCGTGTGTAATTGGTATGCGCGTCAATGTTAACATATACGCGCCCGTTTGTATATCACCTGAGTGTGAAATTCTCGTCCGTCTCCTCGAGTTTATCAAAACCGTATATCAACAGCCTTCGCGCGTCCGTCCACTTTTCGGGTTTCGTCCAGCCGCACTTCATTAAAACCACGATCAGTTCTCTGCCGTTCTTCTGCGCCGCTCCCACATAGCACTGACCCGCGTCCGCCGTGTAGCCGGTCTTTATGCCGCGCGCGTACTGATAGTATTCGGGCGACGCGGGTTCCGTTATATCGTATTTATGCGCTATGGCGTATTCGCCCCTGAGCGACGTCGCCTTCATCGTATATTCTTTCGAGAAAGTTATCTCGCGGAACAGGTCGTTGTCGAGCGCGTACTGCGTGAGCTTCGCCATGTCTCTGGCGGTCGTATAGTGCCCCTCCTGCGTATACCCGTGCGGATTCGCGAAGTGAGTGTCGGTCATTTCCAGCTTTTGCGCCCATTCGTTCATTTCGTCTACGAACCCGTCCACGCTGCCGCTCACCAACTCGGCTATGGCGTTCGCCGCGTCGTTGCCGCTTTTGAATATTAGGCCGTACCACAAATCGCGCATGGGCATTTCTTCGCCGAAGTACACGGGCACGCGCGACGAGTTGAGACCGATGTCCTCAACGCACGCCGGAACCGTGACGATTTCGTCGGGATCGCTTTTGTTTATCGCTATCAAAAGCGTCATTATCTTTGTTATGCTCGCGGGCGATCGCTTGCTGTCCGCGTCCTTTTCGAACAGAACCTCGCCCGTGTACGCGTCGATCAATATGCACGCCTGGCTCACGAGCGACTCTGGATCGAGCGCCGCCAGCTCGCACAGCGCGGCGGACGCATTAAGCAAAAGCAGCATTGCGACAAACACGCTTAATATTCTGCGCATAAGCACTTCCTACCCCAATCGTATATCGGTGTTACAGGTAACACTCGTTCGTTACACATAATATCATGAAACGGCTCGTTTGTACAGCGCATAATCGCGCCGTTTATTTCAAATCATGTCGAATTTGCTCCGAATATGAGCGAAATCACACAACAATCGTAATCCGCCGCGCTCACGGGCGGCGAATTTTCGCAAAATGCGCGCTTATCGTAAACTTCGCCTTGCAATGAAATGGAAAATGGTTTATAATAAAGGCGACATAGCTTTGAAATACCGACGCGGGCGTTCCGCCCGAAGGCTGCCGAACGGAGGATTATTGTATGGCTCGAAAGATACTGATAGTGGACGACGAACCGTTGATCGTAAAAGGCTTAAAATATTCTCTTGAACAGGATAATTACGAAACCGATTCCGCGTCGGACGGAGAGGAAGCCCTCGCGAAATTCTTCGCGGGTCGTTTCGATTTGGTGCTGCTGGACGTCATGCTTCCCAAACTGGACGGCATCGAGGTCTGCCAGCGCATACGCGAAAAATCATTCGTGCCCATAATAATGCTTACGGCTAAGGGCGACGATATGGATAAAATACTGGGTTTGGAATACGGCGCCGACGATTACATGACGAAACCCTTCAACATATTGGAAGTCAAGGCGCGCATAAAGACGATATTCAGGCGCACGGCGATGATGCAGAAAGAAAACACACAGTCCATACTGACCGTCCGCGACATGCGCATAAATCTGAACAACCGCTCCGTCACGATAGGCACGAAGGAAATCAACCTGACCGCGAAGGAATTTGACCTTTTGCAGCTATTCGTGTCGAGCCGCGGCAAGGTGTTCAGCCGCGAAAATCTGCTCGAAACGATTTGGAAATACGATTATCTCGGAGATTTGCGCACTGTAGACGTGCATATTCGCCGCCTGCGCGAGAAAATCGAAAAGAACCCCGCACAGCCGGAATTTATATTCACCAAATGGGGTGTCGGCTATTATTTCTCTGACAAAGATTAAACGCCTGCTATATTCCCTTCAATGGAAATTCGTCGTCGCCTATCTGCTGATAATAATCATCGCGTTCGGCATCGTTGCCGTGTCGGTGATACAGCTGGTAGGCGAATATCTGTTTAATCAAAGAGTGCGCGAGGAGGAGCGTATAGCCGAGGACGCGGCGCAGCAGATAGCGCCCCTGTACGCCCGATTTGCGGCCGACGAGATGTACGCCCTCGCGCTCTCCGTCTGCGATTCCTACGACGCGCGCGTACTGCTCGTAGACCTGAACGGCGTCGTGCAGGTGGACTCGCACAGCCGCCTGAACGGGCGCGTGCTGCGCCTCTCGCAGGCGGCGAACGCGCTCAAAGGAGAGGGCGGCGATTACGGCTATTATCAGTCGCTCGATTCGCGGCTCTCGTCAAATCCCGACGGCGCGGGCGACGGCGCTATGACGGGCGTGTACGCGTGCCCCGTGCGCGACACAAACGGCGTGACGGGCGCGCTTATATACATATCCGCCGCTCAGGACATATACGACGGGCTTAGGCAGGTCACGGCGGAGCTTGCGTATTTGCTGCTCGCGGTGTCTGCCGTCGTGGGTCTTCTAAGCGTCATAATCGCGCGCCTGTTCACGCGCCCCGTGAGCGAGCTGGGCGCGGGCATAAGGCAAATGTCGAAGGGCGACTTTTCGGTAAGGGTGCGGGCGCGCGGCAAGAACGAGTTTTCTGACTTGGCGCGGGCTTTCAACAGCATGAGCCAGCGCATGGAAACGCTCGACCGCTCGCGCAACCAGTTTGTCTCAAACGCGTCGCACGAGCTGAAAACGCCGCTCAGCACTATGAAAATACTGCTGCAGACGCTCATGTATCAGGAAGTTTACGACCCCGTTATGTCTAAGGAGTTTTTGGGCGACATCGACAAGGAAATCGACAGGCTTTCGGCCGTTGTTGGCGACCTTCTGACGCTCGTTTCGATAGACAGCGGCGAGATGCGCATGAACCCGCAAAACGTGTCGCTGCGCGAGCTTATACACGATAACGTGCGCAGGCTCGCGCCGCTCGCCCGCGAGCGCGGCATAGAGCTCGAATTTGCGGCTAAAGAAAACATCGAGACTGTCGGCGACCAAATGAAGCTGACGCAGGTGTTTTATAACCTTATAGACAACGCCATCAAATACACGCCGCGCGGCGGCAGCGTGCGCGTCGAAATGACCCGACAGGGAAAGACCTGCGTGGCGCGCGTATCCGATAACGGCATTGGCATTCCCGAAGCCGACCAACTTCACGTGTTCGACCGCTTCTATCGCGTCGACAAAGCGCGTTCGCGCGATACGGGCGGCACGGGCTTGGGCTTGTCCATAGTGAAACAGATTGTCCTCATGCACGGCGGCAGCATCGGCGTGGCGTCCGAAGAAAACATAGGCACGACTTTCACGGTCGAACTGCCCATCATAAGCAAACAGAGCGGAGGTAAGAACCTGTGAAACGTTTCAGAAACGTAAAGAAGGCGCTTGCCCTGCTCTTGATTTCGCTGATAGCCTGCGGCTGCGCCGCGTTTTCGCCCGACGGCGGCGGCGACGACGAAGCGTTCGTGGAGATGCCTGTTTCGAAAGAACAGCCGCCCGAAGCGCCCGTCGGCGACTCGCGCGCGAACGAGTTCAATCGTGCGACGCTCTATTATATGTCCGTCGGAAGCTCGCGGCTGATGCCGCTCACGCGCATACTGTGGCCTCCGACGAATCAGTCTCCCGAGGAGCGCTTGGTTGAGGAGCTGTTAAAATCGCCCGGCACGCCCGAAGCGGCGAGCATTTTCCCCGACGGCACGCGGCTTCTGTATGTCGAAAGCTCCATGGGCGCCGCCACGGTCAACCTGTCGAACGCGTCCTCCGACGTTCAGATAAGCGCCGACATGTTGGCGGGGCTTTCGTCAACTCTTACTCAGCTCGATAACGTCGACAGCGTGAACATACTGTTCGCGGGGCGCGCGCTGTCGTTCGCGGGTATGCCATTGGGCGCGGTCAGCATATCAAACGGCGACGCGGAATCTTTTTCCAGCATGATAGCCGACGACACCGCGCGGCTCACCGGAGCGGGGGAGGGCGAGACGCGCATAACGCGCTCGGCGACTTTATACCTGCCCACCGCGTTCGACGGCTACTTAGCGCCCGAAACGCGTCAGATATCGCTGTCGAGCTTGGACGGCGCGACGCGGCTCATAGCGGAGCTTGCCTTAACGCCCGCGACAAAGGGGCTGACGGCGGGCGTGCCCTTGTCTGACGGCGCGCTCATAAAGCCCTGCGACGTGACCGTCACAGAGAGCGGCGAGCGCCTGCAAAACGTATATTTCTCGACCGATATTGTGAACCTGCTCGACATAGGCGGCGTGACGCGCTACGATTTTCTGGCGAGCGTAACTCTGACGCTGTGCACGTTCTGTCCGGGAATTGACGGCGTGCGCGCGTATATAGGCGAAGATTATGTCGTCACCGAGGTGCTCGACCCCGACGGCAGGCTTATGAGTTTCCCGTCGGGCATAATGAGGCGCGCGCACTTCGAGGGTAAAATAGGCGCTTTGGTAAACGTCCGCTTTGCAGACGGCGACGGGCTGCTGAGGAGCGAACGCAGAGCGCTCAGCCTGCAGGACGACGGTTCCGCGCGTTCGCTCATTAAAATGCTGATGAACGACCCTAAAACAAACGGCCTTTCAAAGGCTTTCCCCGACGGGCTTACCGATTCCGACATACTGGGCACATACATAGGCGAAAACGAGGCGCGCATAAACTTTTCAGGCGAGTTCTACGGGCTGTGTCAGGCTCTCGATTCGGAAGCGGAAGCGCGGCTCGTGTATTCGCTCGTAAACACGCTCTCTGACGACGGCTATGTGAATCGCGTTCGCATATACATAGACGGCGCTCTCGCCGACACGCTTGCGGGCGGCGTAAGCCTGCGCGGCTTTCTGCTGCCGAACCCCGGCATGAACGCGGACGGTTAGTTTTCGCGTTCCGTCATATTTGCGAACCCGTCCGCGCCAATCTCCAACACTTTGTTGCAGTATTTCAGCATCGAACTGCGATGCGTGATTATCAGACACGTCCTGTCCCGTCTTTGCGTGATGCGCTCCAGCACCCGTGCTTCAGTCGCCTCGTCGAGCGCGCTCGTCGCCTCGTCCAATATAAGCAGGGGCTTATCGCGCAAGAGCGCTCGGGCTATCGCGATCCTCTGCGCCTGTCCTTCCGACAGTCCGCCCGCGTTTTCGGAAACCACCGTTTCCATGCCTTCGGGCAGCTTTTGAATGAACTCAAGCGCGTCGGAATCGTCCAGCGCCCGCAATAGCTTTTCGGGCGACGCGTTCCTGTCGCCGCAGCGCAGATTGTGTTCTATAGTGCCGCTCATGAGCGTGTTGCCCTGAGGCACATACGATATGAACCTGCGCGACGCGCTCGACGCGTCTTCGGTGTTTCCCTGTTCGTCCACATACATGCAGCGCCCTTCGCCCGAGCACTTCACAAGCGCCAGAGCCAAGCGAATGAACGTCGTCTTTCCCGCGCCGCTCAGGCCGATTATGCCAACCCGATCGCCCGCGTTCACCTTCACGTTTATGTTCCTGAGCACGGGCTCGTTTTCATATGAAAAGCTCACGTTTTCCATTATAAGCCCGACAGACGAGGGCATTCCTTCGACGGCGGGCGTCTCCTCCCGCTCTATCTCGCTGACTTCGCGTATGCGCTCCGAGGCTATCAGCATTCCGAAAAACTGCGGCAGAACGTGCGCCAGATTGCTGAGCGGGCTTTGCACCTGCGACACCAACGATATAAAAACCGTCATCGTGCCGTATGATATATCCTGCGTGTATATCCTGTAAGCGCCCCAGCAGAACGCCACGACGTATCCCGCGCGGAACGTGAGCCGCATCAGCGCGTTCATCCACATGCTCATGCGCGTTGAAGCCATCACCGTCTTTATGCGCTTTTGACGCATATCGTCTATCGAGCGGTTTGCCTCGTCTTCCAGCCCGAATGCCTTTACAACCGTCAGATGCGAAAGGTTCTCCTGCATGAACGAGCGGTATTCCGACTCGTTTTCGCGCAGCGCCTTCTGATATTTCTGATATTTTTCGCGGAATACGAGCATAGCGATCGCGCCCACTGGCCCTAGCGCGAGCGCGAACACCGCCAGAAACGGGTCGTAATAATACAGTATGCCGAAAGCCAGTATAAGCTGTAAAACAAGCGTTATGATGCTCGGCACGATGCTTATGATGCCGCCGGATATCGAGCTTATGTCGCTCGTCAGGCGCGTGAGCAGATCGCCGGAGTGGAATTTCGACACCTTCTGCCACACGCCGCGCTGTATTTCATCGTATATGCGGGCGCGCAGACCGAACGTGAAACGCTCGCTCACGAACGCGCTTATAAGCTGCGAGCCCATTGAAAAGCCTATCGTTATGATCGTAACCCCGCCCATTATGAGCGCGTACTCAATTATCTCGCCGTGCTTTGTCGCCGCGTCGACCACATATTTGCCGATGATCGTCGACGCGAACGAAAGCAGCAGCGACACTATGTTCACCAAGAGCAAAAGCAATATGTATTTTGTGTACGGCT
This sequence comes from uncultured Oscillospiraceae bacterium, assembly GCA_964453505.1. GTDB lineage: Bacteria > Bacillota > Clostridia > Christensenellales > Aristaeellaceae > CAYVPJ01. The sequence continues at coordinate 12,790 of CAYVPJ010000043.1, forward strand.
TGCCCTGCGCCGCCATCCAGCCTATGTTCTTCTTTGTCTGATCCCAATCCTTAAAGAAACTGAACGCCTTTTTTATTTTGCGCAATACCGCGTTTCGCTCGAATACGCTCTGCTTTCCCATTGGCAATCCTCCGTAACAAGCGCAATGACCGCGCTCGTTTTATTATGCATCGCAAAGCATAGCCTGTCAACCATATACAGAATAATTGATTCTGCGCGAAACTCGTCAGGCGGCGCGTTACGGCATGATTGTACGAAAAAAAGAAACCGCCCTCGTCGGAGCGGCTTCAAAATTATTAACGTTATATGGCTTATTTGCCGAAATAGCGATCCAGCAGGCCTTTGAACGCGCGGCCGTGGCGGGCTTCGTCCTTCGCCATTTCGTGAACCGTGTCGTGGATAGCGTCGAGATTGAGGCTCTTGGCGAGCTTTGCCAGCTCGAACTTGCCCGCGCACGCGCCGTTTTCGGCTTCAACGCGCACCGTCAGGTTTGTCTTGGAGCTTTCCGACACGCACTCGCCCAGCAATTCGGCGAACTTCGCGGCGTGCTCGGCTTCCTCGAAAGCCGCCTTCTCCCAATACTGACCAATTTCTGCGTAACCCTCGCGGAAAGCGGCGCGCGACATCGCCAGATACATTCCCACCTCGGTGCACTCGCCGTTGAAGTTGGCGCGCAGTCCGTCGATTATCTCCTGAGGCGCGTCCTTCGCTATGCCTATGACATGCTCGGTCGCCCACGCTTTTTCGCCGTCCTCTATTATCTCGACGAATTTCTCGCCGGGAGCTTTGCACAGAGGGCACTTGTCGGGACGGGTATCAGAAACGACTATTTCACCGCAGATTTGGCATTTCCACTTTCTCATCTGTAATTCTCCTCCATCAGTAATTGTTCGCTTTGACTTGGAAAAAGCTTTGCGGGTGCTCGCAGACGGGGCACACGCCGGGCGCGTTTTTGCCTATCGCTATATGTCCGCAGTTCAGGCACTGCCACACGCTCTCGCCGTCCTTCGAGAAAACCAGCTTGCCCTTCACGTTTTCGAGCAGTTTCAGATAGCGCTCCTCGTGTTCCTTCTCGATTTTGCCTACCGAGTCGAACAGGTACGCTATGTGCTGGAAGCCTTCCTCGCGCGCGGTCTTGGCAAAGCCCGCGTACATGTCGGTCCACTCGTAGTTTTCGCCCGCCGCCGCGTCCGCCAGATTGGTTTCTGTGTCGGGTACGCTGCCGCCGTGAAGCAGTTTGAACCATATCTTCGCATGTTCTTTTTCGTTCTCGGCTGTCTCCATGAACAGATTCGCTATCTGCTCGTATCCGTCCTTGCGCGCCTTGGACGCGTAATAGGTGTACTTGTTCCTCGCTTGGCTCTCGCCCGCGAAAGCGGCGAGCAAATTGGCTTCGGTCTTTGATCCCTTGAGTTCCATTCGGCTACCTCCCAAATTATTTGTTTTCTCTTGAGCTGTTGTTCTTCCTGCATTCGGGGCAGAGGTCGTGTATGCTCAGGTCGTATGTGAAATCGTTAGTGTTGAGGCCTTCCGCAATGCGCTTGCGTATGTCGTTGACCTCCACGTCCCTGGTCTTCCCGCAGACGCGGCATACGGCGTGTTCGTGGTCGGCGACGGTTTTGTCGAACCTGTCGGGCTCGCCCGCGACCGATATGCGCCGTATTTCGTTCTCCCTTGACAAAAGCGCGAGGTTTCTGTATACGGTCGCCACTCCTATCGCGGGCATCTCGCACTTTGCCGCCCTGTATATCTCGTCGGCGGTCTTGTGAGCGCAATTCGTTTTAACGAGTCTCAGTATAAGCTCCCGCTGTTTGGTCACGCGCTCACCCCTTTCAAAAACGATAATGATTATCATTTTCAATATGAGTATATCCGATGCGCGGCGCTTTGTCAAGCGATATTTTTCGTATATTGACATATTGCGCAATGTGCGCTATATTTTATACGCACGATATATATGAGGAGAGAGCTTATGGTATTCACGGAGAAAGTGCGCGCGGCGCGAAAAGCTTCGGGTCTGTCTCAGAAAGCGCTTGCCGACGCGAGCGGCATCGCGCTCAGAACGATTCAAAACTACGAATCGGGCGCGCGCGCCCCAAAGAGCGCCGACACATACGGAATGCTGGCGGGCGCTTTGCGCGTCTCGGTTGAATGCCTGTCGGACGATTCTTCCGACGTCGTTTACATATCGGACGGCGGGGGAGAGGCGAAGCGTTTTCGCGCCAAGAAGCTGGCTGCCGAAATGTGCTCTCTCATTTTATCCGACAGCCTTTCCCAAAGCGAACTTGACGAGATCATGCTTTCAGTAAACTGCGCGTACTGGCGCAATAAAAAACGCGGCGGTTTATAAAAACCGCCGCGACTGATCATTTCGCGTCAAGGTATTTTTGCAGCTTTCGCTTTACGCGCTGCAGGGCGTTGTCGATGCTCTTTACGTGCCTGTTTATTTCGTCGCTAATCTCCTGATAGCTCTTGCCCTCCATATACTTTATAAGCACGTCCTTTTCCAGCCCCGAAAGCATCGCGCCGATCTTGTCCTCGATTACGGAAAAATCTTCCTTTGAAATCATCATCGATTCAGGATTCGAAAAGTGATCCTCCGTTATAACGTCCAAAAGCGTTCTGTCGCTTTCCTCGTCGTATATAGGCTTATTGAGCGACACGTAACTGTTGAGCGGTATATGTTTCTGGCGCGTCGCCGTCTTTATGGCGGTGATTATCTGCCGCGTGATGCACAGTTCGGCGAACGCGCGAAACGACGAGAGCTTATCCTCTTTGAAGTCGCGTATCGCCTTATACAGGCCTATCATGCCCTCCTGAACGATGTCCTCGTGATCGGCGCCTATAAGGAAATAGCTGCGCGCCTTAGAGCGCACAAAATTCTTATATTTATTCAGCAGATATTCCAGAACGGGGCTGTCGCCGCTCTGAGCGAGCTTCACGGCTTCTTCGTCCGTCATATGCGCATACGCTTCGTACATCGCGTAACCTCCCTATCGGCTTTCGGCGTTTCAGCCGCGCGCCTTCGCTATTTCAAACAGCAGTATGCCCGCGGCGACCGACGCGTTCAGCGAGTTTATATGCCCGCGCATCGGAATTTTGACGGCGCCGTCGCAGTTTTTCATTACAAGCTGCGAGACGCCTTCGCCCTCGCCGCCCACGACCAGCGCCACAGCGCCTTCGATTTTCGTATCATACACGTTTTCGCCGCTCATGTCGGCGGCGTAGACCCATATGTTGCGCTCCTTGAGCGTTTCTATGAGCCGATTCAGGTTGCCGACCTTCGCGACCTTCATATATTCAAGCGCGCCCGCCGCCGCCTTTACGCACGCCGGATTCAGCCCGGCGCTGCGCCGTTCGGGAATGACGACTCCGTGCGCGCCCGCGCATTCCGCGGAGCGGATTATCGCGCCCAGATTGTGCGGGTCGGTCACGCCGTCCAGAACCACTATGAACGGCGGTTCGTTCCGCCTTTCGGCCTCTTCGAATATATCGCTGAGCGTCGAATACTCGGCCGACGACGTGTAGGCGAGCAGACCCTGATGGTTCGGATACACCTTGTCCAACCGCGCTTTATCGACCTCCTGAACGACGATTCCCGATTCGCGCGCCATGCGCGCTATCTCTCGCGCCGCGCCCGATAAATCGCCCTTCATAACGAGCAGCTTTTCAATCGGCCGGCCGCTTTTCAGGGCTTCGCGTATGGGGTTTCTGCCCACGAGCAGATTTTCGGGAAAATCCTCCTGCGGGCGCGACTCATATCTGTCGCCCGATTGCTCTATGAAAGCCGCGCGTCGCTTGGGGTCTTTATAATTGCGCTGCGCCGTTCCCGACCAGTCGCCGCCGTTTTGCGCGTCAGTTCGGTCGTTCGCCATTTTCCTCCGCCTGCCCTTCGATTCGAATCAGTCGGCCGAGCAAATAGTCGAGCCGCTCGTTTTGTTCAGTCAGATACAGATAGCCGAGCAACGCTTCGAGAGCCGTCGCGCGCCTGTATTCGGAAGCGTCCGAATGCCCGGTGGGCGTTTGACGCGTGTTGCGCGCCCGCCTGACCACGCCCGTCTCGTCGTCCGAAAGCTCGTTTTCAATTTGTCTGAGCGCTTCGGACTGCGCGTGCGCGTTCACGAGCTTCACCGCTTTTGCGTGTATATCGCCCACGCGCCCGCCCTTTATGACCAGCTTTTTCCGCGCGTACAAGTCATACACGCTGTCGCCTACGAGCGCGAGCTCCAAAGCGCCCGGAAGCTGTCCGTGGCTGAAAAAACGCGCGTCGCTATTCACCGATTAACTCTTTCAGACGCGCGTATGCCGCGTCCCATTTATCGTTCTCGCCGGGGTCGAACTGATATGTTTTGCAGCCGAACGAATCTGCGACTATCTCGCGAAGCTGCCATATGTCGGAGACCGCGCCCGTAGCCATCGCCTGCATGAGCAGATTTCCTATGACAGTACCCTCGGACGCGCCTATTCTGACGGGACGCTTGAGCGCCTGAGCGGTATACGCGTTCAGAAGCTCGTTTTTGCCGCCGCCCCCGACTATGTACAGAGCGTCGATGTTTTCGCCCGTTATGCTCTCCAGTTTTTCGATTCCCCAGCGGTATTTGAGCGCCAAGCTGCGGTAGACCGTGTCTGCCACCCTGCCCTCGCGCTCCGCGCCCGATATGTCCTCGCCCGACGTGCGGCGCACATATTCGCATACCCTGTCAGCCATGCCGTCGGGAGAGAAGAAAACCTGGTCGTCAACGTCGATTATCGCTTTCGTCGGGTTCTTCGTGTTCTTTACGGTGTCTACGATGTCGGAAAAGCTCAGCGCCGAAAGACCCGCGTTCGCCCGCTCGTCGTTGAACTGCTTGCGGCATTCCTGTATTATCCAGAGCCCCATTATGTTTTTAAGCAGTCTTGTCGTGCCGTTTATGCCGCCCTCGTTTGAGAAATTCGCGTCCATCACTGTTCGCAGGCTGTTCGGCTTTTGCGCCTCCACGCCCAACAGCGACCACGTGCCGCTCGACAGATACGCGAACTTCTCGCCCTTTCGCGCGGGCACGGCGGCTACGGCTGAGGCGGTGTCGTGAGACGCGACCGCTACCACGGGCACATCGTAATCGAGCGACGGGCATATCTCTTTTTTGAGCGTGCCGCGTATAGCGCCCGGTTGTTCGAGCGGCGCGAAAAGGTCTTTCGATATTCCGAACGCGTCCAGCACCTCGTCCGTCCACGTCCGCGTTACGGGGTTTATGAGCTGCCCCGTGGACGCTATCGTATACTCCGTGCCTATGCTGCCGGTCAGGTAATACGCGAAAAGGTCGGGCATGAACAACAGCTTGTGACCCTTCGCGAGATATTTCGCCGTCTTCGGGTTTCTGCTCATGGCGAGCAGCTGATACAGCGTGTTGAACTGTAAAAACGCAAGCCCCGTAAGCTCGAACAGGCGCTCCTTGGGCATTATTTCAAATGCCGCCTCCATCATGCCGTCGGTTCTGTCGTCGCGGTATGATACGGGCGAAAACACGAGCGCGCCGCTTTCGTCGATTATACCGAAATCAACGCCCCACGTGTCGATGCCTATGCTCTCTATGCGAACGCCGCGCTTGGCGACGATGCCTATGGCGGTCTTCATTTCGCTGAAAAGCCGTTCGGTCTCCCATTTTAGAACTGTTCCTATGCGAACCGCCTCGTTTGGGAAGCGGTATATTTCCTCGAGTTCGAGCTTTTTCTTTCCGTCCGCTTCCGTTTTGAGAGCGCCCAGTACGGCGCGTCCGCTCGAAGCCCCGAAATCAAAGCCCAGATAGTATTTTACGCCTTCCGACATATATAATCCCCCTTTTGAATATTCAACAGTATATCAGAAATCGGGCTGTTTGTCACATATTCAATAAAAATATCACATTTGACAAGAATTATTGTGCCCGAATAGTCTTATGCAAAAAATCCGTTCAAAATTGCGCGTTCATTCATCCCCACAATCCACAGCGTTATCCACGTTTCAAGCGCCATTTTATGCGAATCTGTCGAGTTATCCACAAAATTCGGCTCGTTCTATCAACATTGGGGAAAGTTATCCACAAGAACCGCCGCAACTGTGGGCAAACTCAATTATTGACCAAACTATTACGAAACTGTTACAGACCTCGGTTTGAAACGTATGCCCAAAGCCGCGTTCGACCCTAAAATCACACATTTATCGCCGTTTTTACCGACCTTGGTACTGTATTAAGAAACTATACCGAATTATGCACCGTATACATAGGAACTCGGTCTGTTTTTCCCGAAACAAAGCGCCCGCGGCATCAGCCCGCGGGCGCTTGACTAACCTTCTATAAATTTAACCGACGGCTCGGCGTTCAGGCACAAATCTGCCGTTTCTCCCGCCATCAGCCTGTGATATGCCGCCGCGCCTATCATGACGGCGTTGTCCGTGCACAGATTCGCCGGCGGCATGAACGCTTCGATGCTCATTTCGCGGCTGCGCGCCGCAATGTCGCGCCGCAGTTTTCTGTTTGAAGCCACTCCGCCCGCCAAGGCCAAGCGCTTCACGCCGAAATCGGCGCACGCCGCGAGGGTTTTCTCGACCAGCGCGTCAACGACCGCCTTTCTGAATGAAGCCGCCCAATCGGCGGCGACGACGCTTTCGCTCCTTTGGCGCAGCATATGCGCCTGATTCACGACGCTCGTTTTTAGGCCGCTGAATGAGAAATCATACTTCGACTGCGTATGCGCGCGCGGGAAAGAATACGCGTTCTCGTTTCCGTCCTCCGCGATTTTGTCGAGCAGCGGTCCGCCCGGATACGGTATTTCGAGCACACGCGCCACCTTGTCGAAAGCCTCGCCCGCCGCGTCGTCTACCGTATGACCGATCAGCTTGTACGCGCCGAATCGTTCGACAAGCACTATGTGGCTGTGCCCGCCCGACGCGACCAAGCATATAAACGGGGGTTTCAGCGCCGGGTTAGCCACAAAGTTGGCGCTGACGTGCCCCTCTATGTGATTTACGCCCACCAGCGGCAGTCCGAGAGCGTATGCGAACGCCTTCGCCCAGCTCACGCCCGTCAGAAGCGCGCCCACCAGCCCCGGCCCATATGTTACGGCTATGCAGTCTATGTCTTTAAGCGTCACGCCCGCCGCTCCGAGCGCCGCGTCGGTCAGCGGGTCGAGCGATTCAACATGCATACGCGAGGCTATCTCCGGCACGACGCCGCCGTACAGTGCGTGCGTATCGGCCTGCGACGCTATCTCGTTTGCGAGCACCCGCACGCCATCTTCGACTATAGCCACCGCCGTTTCGTCGCACGACGATTCTACGGCTAATATGCGCGCCCGTCCCGACCGCCTCAGAGCGGCGGCCTTCTCTTTTGCAATGCTTGAATAATCGGTCATGCGTTCAGTCTCCGAATTAAACCTTTTATGAGTCTGACAGCCGCGCCCGCGAGCAATATGCGCAATGCGGCGCGAATCACGACCGTCGCCGCCGCAAGCGCGAAGAATTTCGCGGGCAGCACGCGTATCAGCGCGTCCGCGTCAGGGTCGAGTATCCAGAAATCGTTTGAAAACAGTAAACCGTGAAACGCTGTGAACAGGCTGCCGAAATCGAGCGCCGCCCATATGCCGACGGTAACGCATATAACGGCGAACGCCGCGATCACCGTAAAATACGCGCGCCGGACAGTATCCGCGCTCTTTATTAGCGCCAAAGCGCCGAAAACCGCGCCCGCCGCGAAGCATATATACATGACGGTCTTTGCCGTTTCGAATAGCCCGCGCACGTCCTCCATATGAACCCTGGCGCGCTCCGAAAGCGAGGGTATATCGTCCGCCCTGCCCGCTAAAAACATCGCGGTATCGCGGTTCAGCGTAAGCCTGTCCTCGTCGGAAAGCCCGCATACCTGCTCGTCAACGCCCGACAGGCGTTGCAGGAAATCGTATAAATCGTCGTTCAGAGCCACGCTGAAGAGCGCCGTCATAAGCAGCCACGCCGTTACGAACGTCCAGCCCAGATATGCATACGCGCGCTTCATATATCGTTCCTTCCGCTTATCGGCTCGGCTTCGGTCACAGCATTTGCAGATACGCCGTCACGAAGCCTTCGAGATCGCCGTCCATAACGTTGCCTATGTTGCCCGACTCGAAGCCCGTCCTGTGGTCTTTGACCATCGTGTACGGCTGAAAAACATACGAGCGTATCTGGCTGCCCCACTCGATTTTTTTAAGCTCGCCCTTAACTTCGCCCATCAATTCCTGCCGCTTTTGCTCCTGAAGCTCCGCCAGACGCGCTCTCAGCATTCGGAAGCACGTCTCTTTGTTCTGAAGCTGACTGCGCTCGTTCTGGCACTGCACCACGATGCCCGTGGGCAGGTGTGTTATGCGCACGGCGCTGTCGGTTCTGTTGACGTGCTGACCGCCCTTGCCCGACGAACGGTACGTGTCTATCCTCAAATCGTCCGAGTCGATAGGTATGTCGCCGTCGCCCTCGATTACGGGCGCGACGTCCAGCGACGCGAACGACGTGTGCCTGCGCGCCGCCGCGTCGAACGGAGATATGCGCACCAGCCGATGCACGCCGCGCTCGCTCTTCATGAAGCCGTAGGCGCACTCGCCCGTGACCTCCCACGTGACGCTCTTAACGCCCGCCTCGTCGCCGTCCAGCATGTCAAGCTCTCTGACCTGAAAACCCATGCGTTCGCCGAAGCGCACATACATTCTGTAGAGCATTTGCGTCCAGTCCTGCGCCTCCGTGCCGCCCGCGCCCGCGTGAAGCGACAGTATGCAGTCGCACGAGTCGTACTCGCCCGTCATGAGCGTCGTGAGCTTCAGAGCGTCCAGCTCTTCCTTGAGCTTTTTGATCTCCTCGGCTATCTCGTCAGACATGCCCTCGCCGCCGTCCTCCTCGGACAGCTCCATCATGACCTCCACGTCGTCTATGCGCGATTTCAGTTGGTTATAGTGGTTTATGCGGTTCTCGCAGCCGCCCGCCTTGCGCGTCACCTTAGAGGCGCGCTCGACGTCGTCCCAGAAACCGGCGGAGGACATGTCCTCGCGGTATTCGGCAAGCTGTTCCTTAAGATTTTCGATATTCAGCGATTTATACATATCGTCTATAAGCGCCTGCAGGTTGGTCAGTTCCTGCCTGTAAACCTCGGACTCATACATAACTGCACCCTCAATATATCCGTTTTGTTTGATTATACCAGTAAACGCCGATAAAATCCACACCTATGTTTTTTAGAGCGTTTATACGCGCTTCCACGCGGCGGGGTGGAACAATATCAGCATCGGAAACAGTTCCAGTCTGCCCGCCAGCATCAGAAACGACAGCACGACCTTTATCGGGTCGGCGAGCGAACCGAAATTGCGCATCGGACCGACCGCCGCAAGCCCCGGGCCGATGTTCGATATGCACGCAAGCGACGCCGTGAAAGACGTCGTCGTGTCAGAACCTCCAAGCGACACCGCCGCAGTTCCTGCAAGCAGCAGGCAAATATACGCGAAGAAGAATATGCCTATCTGCGAAAGCGTATCCTCCGGCACGCTCTTGCCTTCGAGCTTTATAACATGCACCTTGCGCGGCTGAAACGCGCGGTGCACTTCGCGCCCCGCCATCTTGAACAAAAGTATGACGCGCGATATTTTGAGCCCGCCCGCTGTGGAACCGGCGCAAGAGCCGAACAGCATCAGCACGAGCATGTAAACCTTTGAAAACGCCGGCCACAGGTCGAAATCGGCGGACGAATAGCCCGTTGTAGACATGACCGTCGGCACCTGAAACGCGGCGTACCTGAGCGACGTGAAGAAATCGCCGTACACGCTTATAAGGTTGAGCGACACCAGCACGATGCTTATGACAGCCAGCGCTATGAAAACACGCGTTTCCTCGTGCCTGAAAGCGCCCTTGAAATCGCGCGCGGCGAGCTTGAAATACACCGTGAAATTCACGCCGAACAAAAGCATGAACACGCTTACGATTATTTCGACGGACACGTTGTTGTACGCGCCCAAGCTCAGGTTTTTGTTTGAGAATCCGCCCGTGCCCGCCGTGCCGAACGCGTGTATAACGCTGTCGAACGCCGGCATACCGGCTATAATAAGCGCGACGGTCTCCAGAATCGTCATTACGGCGTATATCAGATATAAAACCTTCGCCGAGTCGCCCAGCTTCGGCAGCAGCTTTGAAAACGTCGGGCCGGGGCTTTCGGCGCGCGCCAAATGCGCGCCCTTGCCGCCGATCGACGGCAAGAGCGCCGTCGTGAATACGAGCACGCCCATGCCGCCTATCCAGTGCGTGAACGAGCGCCAGAACAGTATGCCGCGCGGCAGCGCTTCAACGTCTGCGAATATCGTCGCGCCCGTCGTCGTAAAACCGCTCGTTATCTCGAAAAACGCGTCCCAGAAGCCGCACGCGCCGCAAAACACAAGCGGCAGCCCTCCGAACAGCGACATGAACAGCCAGCACAGCCCTGCCACGGCAAGGCCTTCGCGCGTATACATTTCGGTGTCGTCGGGCTTAACGAATCTGACTATCGCAAACCCGACCGCCGCGAGTATCAGTATAACGTACACAAACGCCGCCGCGTCGCCGTCGCCGTACATCAGGGCTATGAAAAACGACGGCAGCATCAAAACCGCCTCTATGAGCAAAAGCTTGCCCAGCAGCTTAAAAACGAGTTTAGTGTTCATAGACTCCGCGCCCGAGCATGTCGCCCAAGTCGACGATGCCGGTTTCCTTTGTGATCATTACGACGTGGTCGTCGGCCTCGATAGTGTCGTCGCCGAACGGCACGCGCACGTGTCCGTCCCTCACGATGACAGCGACCAGCGCGTTTTCGCTGACGTTCAGGTCTTTAAGCGGCACGCCTATATACGGCGCGCCCGCCCTCACGATAAATTCAAGCGCCTCCGCGTTGCCCGACATAAGCCTGTACATGCGCTCGACCGCCGTGCCCTCCGTGTTGGCCCTAGCGCGAACTGTGCGCAGTATAATGTTGCAGGCTATCTGCAAAGGGCTTACGATGCTGTCCAGACCCATGCTTGTCAGCAGCTCGGAGTAATTCATGCGGTTGTTTTTTACAATGACCTTGCACTCGCTGTGTCGGGTCGCGTACAGACCCGCCATAAGGTTCTCCTCGTCGCGGTCAGTGAGCGCTATGAACGCGTTCGTCTTGTGCAGACCCTCGCTCATAAGCAGCTGCTGATTTGTGCCGTCGCCCTGTATGATTGTCACGCCCGGCAATTCCTCGCTCAGCCAGCGCGCTTTTTCGGGCTTGTATTCTATTATGGTCGTCTTGACCGCCGAATCGTGCAGCGAAGCTGCCAGATAATACGCTATCCGGCTTCCGCCAATAATCATAGCGTCGTGCACGCCGCGCGTGTTCTTGCCTATAGCCTTGAAGAACGCGCTGATTGTCGGGGTATCGGACGCGGCGAACACGCTATCGCCCTCGCGAATGATGAAATCGCCCTTCGGTATGATGGGCATATGGTCGCGTTCGACCAGACAAAACAAAACTCTCGGCAGCGACGGGTGGCGGTTGTACAGGTCTTTAAGCGGCACGCCGATGAAAGGCTCGCGCCCGTCCGCCCTGAACTCGACCATCTCGACGATCCCGCGCGCGAACGTCTCGATGCTTACGGCGAAAGGAAGCCTCAGCATACGGCTTATCTCGCGCGCCGTCGCGCGTTCGGGGTTCACGACATAGTTTATTGAAAGCTCTTTTTGCAAAAAGTACAGGCTTCCCAAATATTCGGGGTCGCGTATGCGGGCTATTGTGTATTTCGCGCCCAGCCGCTTGGCCGTCAGGCAGCACAGCATGTTCGTTTCGTCGCTTACGGTCGCGGCTATAACGATGTCGGCGTGCTTCGCGTCCGCCTCGTTGAGAGAATCGACGCTCACGCCGCTGCCCTTCACCGTAAGCGCGTCGAGCGTGTCGTCTATGCGTTCGAGCACCGTTTCGTCTCTGTCGATGACCGTAACGTCGTGTTTTTCCTGTGTCAGCCTTTCGGCGAGCATTCCGCCCATTTTTCCGCCGCCGACAATCAATATTCGCATATGCTAACCGTTCCTTCCGACGCTTCCCGACCGCCGCGCCGTTTCCCTGCGCGGTATAAGCGTCTTATATGTGCCGTGCGAAAGCCGCCTTTCGCGCGGCGTCGTCGCGTTCGCGTTTTTCCGTCCGCGCTTTTTCGCGCTCTTTCTGTTTTCGAACCAAGCGTATACCGCGAACGCGGCGTTCAGGCACGCTCCCGCCAGTATCGCGGCGGCGCATGACGCGCGTATCGCCCTGAACAGGTTGAGTGTTTGAACCAACGAGTCGCCGCCCGTGTCCTTGATCAACATATATACGCACGCAGGCAGCATAAGCGCGCAGGCGACAGTTTTCTTGCGTAAAAGAAACGCGAAAACAGAGAATATGCCCGTAGTCGCTATATATATGACCGCCGCCAGATCCCTTACTGCCTCGCCGTTCTGAAACAGAACGCGCAGTGCGACCGACAGAGACGCGTCGAGCTCCCTGACCAGATCGAAATACGCGCCGAGCACGCCGTCCATTGAGTCGAGCCTGACCGCGCATTCCCACACCGCGCACACCGCCATCACGGCCGCTCCCGCGAGTATAAGCGAGCGCCCGAGAGGCGAGTATGTCTGCCTTAATGTTTTTCTCTTTTTCTTTCTTTTGTTCACTTTCAATGCTTCCCGTTTATCTGTCCATATCCACGAACGCGGGCGTTCGCCCAAGCGATTTCAGGAATACGTTCATAAAATCGTCGCGCTTCATTTTGACGGACATAACGTTGTCCAGCGGGTGGAATATCCATTCGGAATTATCGGCGAGGCGGCGGTCTATCAGAAGCTCGACGCGCTTATCGCTATCGTATATCAGCCCCAGAGGGCTCACCGCGCCCGCGCTCGCCCTCAGCAGATGCTTGAGCGAATCCGCCCCGGCGAACGAAAGCCGCGACGAGCCGACCTGCCTGCTGACGCTCGACGTGCGGAAAACGCTTTCGGCGCGCGCGAGCAGCAGGTAAAACCTGCTCCCGTTCGTCGTCGTCAGAAACAGATTGCGGGGGACCGTGCCGCCCAGCAGTTTTTCGACGACCCGGCATTCCGCGATCGACGCAACTCTTTCGTGAGCCGCGAACGCGTATATTATGCCCGCTTTGTTCAGATACTCAAGCGAATCGCGCGCCGCGTCCGTCATAGCCTGCGCAGGTCCTTTCCCATAAGCCGCACCGCGACGCACATCGTCGTGTCGCAGATGCGCGAAAACACGCGTTCGTCGTAGCGCTCCTTTATTTGCGCGGGCAGCATGTTCGTCGCGACGACGGTATGCCTGTTCTTCAGGAGCCTTTCGTTCATCAGTATGAACAGATACTCCTTCGTGATATTGCGCAGCATGGGCTCGCTGCCCAGATCGTCGATTATGAGCATTTCGCAGTTAAGTATTCGCTCAAAATCGCCTTCGCCGTCGTCCGTGTGGAAATGCCGTTCGCGCATTATCTCAAGCAGTCTGTAAGCGCCCACAAGCGTCGCCGCGTAGCCCCTCGACTCAATTCTCTCGGCTATGCAGTTTAGCAGAAACGTCTTGCCCAAGCCCACTTCGCCCATCAGCAGCATGTTGGGCTTATCGTTTCGCGGAAACGAGTTCGCGTATTCCTCGCAAAGCGCCTTAGCCGCGTTCGTCATCTCGCGCTGCGTGCCGCCGTTTTCGCATATGTATTCGGGTATTCGGTTCGCGTCGTAGGCGCTGAAATTCTGCCTGCCGAAATTGGACACGCCGTCCGTTACGCGCTCTATCTCGGCTACGCGCTTAGCGAAGCATACGCACATTTTCTGCGGCGCGTTTTCGGTGAATCCCGTGTCCCTGCACAGAGGGCAGTCGTAGTTCAGCTTCAGATAGTCACTTCTCAGCCCGATAGCCTCCAAGCGCCCGCGAATGCGCCTGTTAAGCTCCAAGCCCTCCGATCTCATGCGGTCGGCTATCGCCTCCGCGTTTTGCTTGTCCAGCATGGCGAGCCTGACGCTCTGAACGGGCAGCTCCGCGCGGCGCGCAAGCAGAAGTTTTATTTCGGGGTCGAGCCGCACGGCTTCATCGAGCCTGTCGCTCAACTCGCGCTCGTTTTTGAGCCGTTTTTGCTGAAATTCGTCCTTCGCCATGCGAATCGCGTCGTTTCTCGTCATTGTGCACTCGCCTTTCCGCGGTTGAGCAGGTCTACGAAAAAGCCGTTTTCAAAATCTTCGTTCTTGATTTCGCGCTGCGCGAAATCGCTCTTTGAAGCCTGCTGAGCCGCCGCCGACGGCTGCGACCTGAACTTTTCGTATTCCTGTTTGGCGGCGTCCGGCGTGCGCGCGCCCTTCGTGCTCCACGCCTTTATCAGTTTGTCGATATATTTCATCGGCGATTCCGCGCCGCGCGCGCATTCGGCGGCGAACAAAACGGTTTCAAGCTCCATAAGCGCCGTCCAGATTTTCACCTGCTGCAAATCGCCCTTTACGATTTTGCGGTCTATGCCGCACTTGTCGAAAACCTGCGACACAATATCGGAATAATACTTCTGCAGGCGGCGTTCCTCTTCGATTTGCGCAAGCGTCGTAACGCCGACGCTCTTCCACTGTTCGAGCTTGCGGCATATGTCCTCGAACGTGCGCCTGTTGTTTTCGCCGCACCATATCGCTGCCTGCTCGACCGCGCCGAAATCGAAGCCCATGTCGCGAAACGCCGAATACGCTTCGATTTGCGCCGGCGTGGGCTTCGCGCTCACGCCCAAGTGATTTATGAGCTTCTTAACGTCGTCGCGCGCTTTTTCAGACTCCCCGCCGTCAAGGCGCGACATGAGTATTTTATCCAGATACGCAAACGACGGGTTCGAGCTCTTGACGGTTTCCGCGCACGATTGCAGAATGTCCTCTTTGGTGAGCTTCCACTCGTCTATCCATTTTTCTGCCAGGTCGATTTCGTCCTTCGTCGCGGGACGGGACTGCCCGAATTGCTTTATGACGGCGTTCGCGCAGCCCGCCGCCGCGCCGCTCTTGCGCAGGTATTCGCGCGCTTCATCGACAGACTTGATGTCGGCGTTCGCCCACGCCTTAGCCGTGTCGTCCAGATAGCGGAACAGCGTCCGCGCCGTCGGCAGCTTGCCCGAGCGCCTCTTGACTTCCGCCCTCGCCATTTCGAGCACGACGTCCTCGTTCAGCTTGAGCACGTCAAGCCATTCGTTCACGATGTTGAGCTCGTGCCCTTCCAGAAAAACGTTCGGCAGGGCGAGCTGCAATTCCTTATAGAAATTCTTGTATTTATACACTCCGTCGTCGGGTTCTTCGGCTATCCTAGCCCGGCTCGGAGGCACGTATTCGAACGATTGCGGATTGTCGGATACTCGCGTCACAAGCCCTTCGCGCTCCCAGTAGCGGTATGCCGACAGCACCGACTCCTTTTCCATGCGCAGCGCTCGCGCCATGCTGTCGATGTCTTCGTTGAGCTCGGGACGGCTGCACAGCATGAGACCGTATATGTATACGCGCACAAAATCGCCCGGCGCGGCGGGCATGAACTCCAATATGAACATATTTTCTATGGGCGTAGTCCCGAACATCGCATTCCCGTCCGCAAACGAGCAAAACGCCATAACCGTACTCCTTGCGCCGAAGCGCGGCAAAGTCAGCGCTCAAACCTGAGCGCGCGAGTCGATTATAACATAAAATGATATCCAATACAAGCGCGAAGGATTTTCGTCGCAGGGCAATCGCTTACGAAAAACCCCGGGGATGCTCGAAGGGGGCGCGCCCCCT
>CAYVPJ010000044.1:0-27352 GCA_964453505.1 uncultured Oscillospiraceae bacterium
TTGTTGAACCTGTTAAATCCCCTCTTCTGGGCTTGACTTTTAATAGTTAGTCTCCTTTTACGCTGTGTAAATCATGACATAAAACAGAAGTACGCACAATCGCGTCATTCAATTTCTGTGAAGGAAAATTCTCCGTCAGAGCGTTACTCTTGGACGACTTCAAAGCATTCCGGTGGGTAAAGGTAATCGTCGCCGGAATCGTCAATCACACGATACCAACCGCGCTCAACAGATATGACATCGTAAACCTTATCTTTTGTTAGGCCTAAAAAAGTGGTTTTCTTTATATACTTAACTTTCATTCCAGCCACTCCTTTATACGATGCTTAACTTCGCCAACAGACGGTTCTTGAAACCAATGCACCTCCGCACGCGCCACTTCTCCACCTAAATCAATAGTACCAATACCTTTGACGTGTTGCCACTTTATCGCGTCGCCGCCATATGCTTGGGTTAAACCTTCTGCAACACCTTCATGAAGCTGCGCCTTTACGCCAAACCCCGCGAACACTTCCCGATTCTGTACATATGTACCTTCGAGATAATGATACACCTGACCATCAGCATCTTCTATATCATAATTTCGAGCCTTTGCACCAAGGCTACGTAATGTTTGACTTCCCTTAAGCTTTATTCTAGCAGGTATTTTATCTTTGTCAAGCTCGTTAATGCTCTTCCAAGCGCCAAACGCGTTATCGAGCTTGGCATTCTGCTCACCGTCGAGCCACGCGCGTAATTCGTTCGCGCATTTGTCGAGCGATTGCGTGAGTACTTGGTATTGGCTGCACATGCAGTTTGCATGGGGTAGAGGCAGTAATCGCTTATCGAAGTTGCCCAAACCCAGCCCTTCGTCGTTACGGGCATACTCGTCGCATATGTCGTATATCTTATGCGAGGCGGACAGTTGCCAGTGTATGGCTTCACAAAACGGGTTTTGTTTGGCAGCTTCCATTCCTGCCAAATGATAAGCATGGTTTATGGACGTTTGCGCGACTCGCTTAGCGTAATACTTGCATTGGTCGCCATCGAGGTAACGCATTAAATCCTTGGCGAGGCTGACGGCGCTCTTGTGCTGAGCGATGCCTTGCGCGAGCGCGGCGTTTATGCCGCCGTTCATACGCCCTTCTAACCCCCAAATGCGCTTTGACAGGCTTTTACCGTCCAGATACGCATTGCCATCAACTACCTGCCGCAGGGCTTCGTCACTTATGTGGGCAAGCATGGAACTGAAAGAATTATCGACTCCGTGAGCGCCCACGTCCTTGAATAACGCGTCCAGCCAATCAACGGTTGCGTCGGCGGGTATACTTGATTATGCCCGGCAGCTCATGTGCCTGACACTTCCCGGTCGCTGCCATCACGTGTTCGAGCGATCTGTAGGCAAGCCCTGTCGGGTAGCTGTCTTCCAGCATTGATAAAACCGCGCCGCGCGCCTGTTTCTTGGCAGCTATAACGGTGTCTTCTCTAGCCATTTGTTGTACCTCCCGCGCCTTTCATTAATATTTCCATTATCCGATCGAGTTTCCGATCGATCGATTGATTGTTTATCATCCAGTCTTCCTTCGCTACGTACTGACGCGGTATGTCCCGCACCATGTCGTTCACGCGGTCTGTCAGCTTTTGCATATCAAAGTCCGCACGGCGCATTTTATCGGCAATTTCTTGCTTGATGCGTTCCTCGCTCACAGCCTGTCCGTTCGCAACATCTTTACGCAACTGCGCGATTTCCTGCGCTATCGTGCGCTGTTTATCATCGTTTTTCGCGAACTCCCGTTTAATGAGATAACCGATTATCCCAACGACAGTCACGCTGGCGAGATTTACGACCCAATATATCCAGTCCATACGCCCACTCCTGAAAAACATAAAATCACGGGAGCTTATCAGCTTTACCGTGATTATATCTTGTTATCAGAGTTTGTGTAACGCGAACGCCTTCGCGTTATTTACATTTCAAACAGACTTAATTGACTATCGTCCTTAATGCCATTCACCATCATCTGCACATAGCGCTGACTTACGTTGTATTTCCGCGCCAGCGTCGATGTATCGCGCCCTTCGCGCCATTCACGTAATATTGCTGCGCGCCGAGCCGCTTCGCACATCGTATCCTGCTTGGGTATGTATATATACATACCTCCGAATGCTCCGCAGATAGCGATAGTCCCTTCGATTCCTATAACCTCCGCGAATTTTCGGTGTGCTTCCGGTAAGTCTTCCGCTTTTAGATCTTTCAACCACGCCTCGCTTATTCGACTCATTCGGCAATCCTCCGATCGCAGCGTCCTCCTTGTTTCATCGACTTCATAGCCTCGATTGCCTTGGCCGCAGACGTTGCGCGCAGCCACTCAGGTGCGCTTGCGCCGAATCTCGATTGCAAGAACCCGCGCAGCCGACTCGGATCGTCCCAACCCATATCGCGTGCCAGCTGATAAATATATCGCTGCTGGGCTTTGGTCGCTCTGTCCGCTGCGTCTTTAGGAGACGTCCCGCAAAATGTCATTAGTTTATCAATAACCTTTCGAGCTTCGAAAGTCGATAACGTTTTTATGCTTTCAGCGCCTGTCACACTCTTAACCACGTCATGCAACGCATCATTGTCCAATCTGCACTTACGTGCTAAGCTATATATCATCTTCATCTGTCCCGTGCTGATTGTAGTCATTTTGATACCTCCATGCGCGTTTTATTTGTCAAAATAGAGCCGCTCGAGCGCATCTCGACGCGTGTTCAACAGTCTGTGTAATCTATGCAAAATATCATTTGCTTCATTGAATCGAGCGTCTTGTTTCATGTATTCCGCCGACCCGTAACCGTATGTCTCCAGCGCCTTGTCTCGCGCCCGTTGAGCGAGACGGGCGGCATGCGTCAGGCCGCCCGTCATGTCGTAAACTGCCTTTAACCTGCCTTGTATAGCGGGCGGCACAGTACGGTGTCTCACATTACAAGCCCTCCTCAGCCAAGCGTGTTTTATCGACTTTTGTTTTATCGACTTCATACCAGAACGCATCCTTGGTATCCAACCGCGCGCCTACATCGGCAATTTCCTGTTCGCTATACTTCTTAAGCGCGTCCTTGTCGATCGATTCGGGCTTGGTTACAATGCAGTCGTGCATACCGCGCGCGCGAAGGCGAATAATTATTTCGGCGAGCTTAGCGCCTGCCCGAGGCAGAATAATTTTCGATGATTTACGGTATCCAATCACTCCAAAGTACAGCGCTTTGCTTTTCTTGTCTCCCAGCTCGTCTCTATGCCCATCAGCGAAGCCGGCAATTTGCGCTTCTATGTGTGCCTTGCGCTCTATATGCGCTTTACACTGCTCCGCAGCTTCCGCTTTAGCAGCGTCAATTTTCTGTTGCATAACGAGCTCTAATGCTCGTCTCTGGCTCTGGGCAGCCGCGCGTACCTCTCTGCCGGTGTTTCGCCGCCGTAGCCGTCGTGCGGCGTGTTTATGTAAGCCGGTATGATTTTGTTGTTCAAAGCATCGAAAAGGTCGTCCATCGTCGGAAGCTCGCCGCGCTCCGTAATAGCTTTCAATGTTTTATCGAAGTTCTCAGGGCGGTTTTCGGGGCAGTTACCGCAATATGTGTTATACTCGCGCATGTACCTGTCCTCCAGCGTCCTAAACCACCGCTCGACGGGTTTCGCCCACCCGTGATACGCCTTTGCGTGTACAACGCTCACGCCCAGCATCTGGTATATGGTCTTTTTGCCTACGCCGTCGTTCAAGTCTCCGAGGCTGTATTCCACTATCGAGCCGCCCTCGAAGCGCTCCGCCCTGTAGTCGCGTCCGTTATCTGTATAAACATAAACCGGTGCGCCCCAGACCGGCGAGCTTGATTTATCAGCCACCGCTCGCACATGGCTTTCCGCTATGCTCTGGCTGTTGGGCGTAAGCACCAGCGCCTTGCCCACCGGATAGCCCGTGCCTATGTCGTACCATAAGGTGAGCCACGGTCTAACCGGCTTACCGTCCGCGTCCGCGAACCACGCGTCCATTTGATGGTGATCGCCGAACCAGCACAGGTTGATCAAATCCGGCTTTTTGCGCGTTATCTTGTACATGTGCTCAGCTTCCCATGCTTTACGCCCACGCCGCATGTACGTCTTTTCCTCGTCTGTAAGCTGCGCGATCGCGCGGTTTATCGAGTATCTGCTCTCGGGCGCGATTATCCCGCCGCCCGCCTGATCGCAAACGGGAAAGTGCTGTATGTCGTCAGTGCCAAGCAGCGCGTCGCGGTTGCTCGACCCTTCCCTGTATGGGCAGTTTTCGCAAGCGCCAGCGCCCATATTGGCGGCATATTCGCGCAGATTTGCAAGCGCGCCTTCGCCTGTGCGTCGCTGCGGCGTGAGGTACATTTCCCATACATGCCTGCGCGCCTCGAGGCACATAGCCCTGCTTTCGCCCTTGTCCGAGCGTCCCTTGCGCATGAGTCCCTTCACGCCCTCGGTTTCGTATAGCGTCTCCCAGCGGTATATAGTGCGAGCGGATACATCCAACTGTTCCGCCAGAGCCTCTATCTGCGACCGTACCTTTACGCCACCGGCTGCGCGTATGCCCTTTATGGTCATGACAGCCTGCTGACGCTCAAGCAGCTCGCGCAGCCCGTCGTCGCCGTACCGTTCCCGATACGCGAGTATATCGGCAGTGCCGTCAGCCAGCCCGCCCTGAGCAGCTTCTTTCGCGTAGTACTTCAACTGCGCGTCAGCAGGCAGCGCTTCCAACGGTATCCGATACGCAAGCCCCGCATTCCCGCCGCGACCAACAACGGTATCAACGGCATGTATTGCGTCTTTTGACAAGCTACGTATCCAGCGTTCGCTTTTTCCCGTGAGTAAAGCGGCTTCTGTGACGCTTACGCTTACGCTGAGTTGCGTTTGCACTCGCTGTCACCTCCCATTGGCATTGCGGGAGTGTCTCCCAAACCAAGCTCTTTTCTGATTGCGGCTTCATATTTCGCGCCGCTGCGCTGACCGTTGAATATGGCGCACAGATAATTCGCCCCGCAGCCGATCCGCTCCGCAAGCTCACCGTGCGCCATATCTATATCAATCATTCTTTTTTTCGCCAGCAGCCCGAATGGCGTCAGCTTGTTTCTTTTCATTGGTGCGTTTACACCTCCGTGTATATATTGGCTTCCCGCTACGCCCTTTCGGGCGTTTCGGCCGGTCGCCATCCGGCTCTCGTCAGGCAGGGAATAATGTGGTATAATCTGATTGTCCCCAAGTATGGATAACATCAAGCCGACACGGAAAACGCCGAGCCAAGCGGCTGTCGGACAGCCGAAGGTGTAACGACCGGACACAGGGCTCTTGCGCAGGTCTGCACAAGATGAAGGCACGGTCTGGACTTCCGAGTAATCGGAAGAATCGCGCGGAAACGACGCGATCACGCCCTCGGGCGGAGTAACAATACGGATGCGTGGCATCGAAGATAGCCTTATGTTCAAAGAAGTTGTCAATCCTATTCCTGCGGGCATTTCTCTCGACAGCCTTGTGAGCGGTATAGACTTTACCTCTCCCATCGCGTCTATTGGCTTAGCCTGCAACGAAGCTACGAAAGAGGTTGCCATATTGCCTCCCTGCGCGGCGACGCGCTTGACGAAATCCCTGTAAACTCGGCGAACCTCCGTGTCGGCATGATGTTATTTCCCAATCTGCGTTGAAACGTTCTCAATGCTCGCATATAACCGCGCGGCATGTCGCCCTATGCTGCTCTTGCTTACGTTCACGTCGTACAGTTCTCTGAAGTGCTCGCTTATTTCCACGTACGTCATGCGTCCTTCAAGTATGATGTCCTCAAGCTCTTGCCGCACGGGTGTATCCAGTTCGCCTATTATGCTGTGTGTTCTTACTATGCGTTTCTTCTGTGAGGGTTCTGCTTCGCGTGGCGGTACGTCCTTATACCCGCCCTCACGCAGTCCGGCAATGGTCGCACGTATCGCTTCCGGCACGGCCTCGCGCACAACCCGTGCCACGATAGCTGAAATGTCGCCCGCGTAATATCCGCCGCGTCGTATGCTCGGCAGCACATCGTCGAACACCCAGCGCTCGAAACGCTCTGCTGTCGGCAGCTTACTATGCGTTATCAGCCGATACAGATCGCCTTCAGGAATCAGGTTTACTGCCTGTACTCCTCCGTTTGTAAGGAGGTCGCGTTTTGTGACCCCCTTGCAATGGTCAATAATCGCTTGCTTAGGATTTCCGTACCCTAATTTTCTTGCGCAAGCCGTCGCCGGGAAATACGCTTTCCCGTCGATCTCCAGCACGCCCAGTTCTCCGAACTCGTTGTTTTGAAATACCTGCATTCCGTTCACTTTTGCCCCTCCCTCCGTTAAATCCGTCCTAAAACCGTTCCATTTTGGCAACCATCGTGATATACTGTAAGTGATGATTCATTTCATCATGCCAAGTATAGTACAGAATCTGTACATTGTCAAGTGCCGTGTACAAATTTTGTACTCATAAGGCGGTGCATGATTTGTTATTTAATGGTATGGAGTTCTACTCACGCTTAAACGATTTATGTCAAACTGCTGGCATAACGGTAAGCGCTTTTCTTATGTCAATCGGCAAGCAACGTAGCTTAGGAACATCAATAAAAATTGCCACAAAGCCAAACCGAGAGGTCGCTGAAGAAGCGGCAAAACGCTTTAATGTACCTATTGAGTGGTTGATAGGTAGCCCTACAGAGAGTACCACTAAGTCTAGTGCTGTATCATTAACCCCTATTTATTTAAATGAGCGCGAGACAGATCTAATTCTATGTTTGAGAGAATCTGAACCGCAAACGGTAGAAAATGTGTATAAAATGGCATATGCATTGCTCTCGCCTAAAGATTCGACTCGAAGAATTTTTTTTGATTCGCATGATGATTCAATTCATCATAGCCGCGCTGATTTCATTGAAAAGCGTAGTAAAGGCAAAGCTGCTGCTGGAATACCAATCGAAGCCGTACCTGAGGACGAAGACGCGGCTATTGTGCGAGTGCCATTAAAGTACACCGGCTCGAATTATTTCGTGGTTGAAGCTCAAGGCGATTCTATGATAGGCGCAGACATACATTCTGGCGATTTTTGTGTATTTCAAGCTGACGCTCACCATGACAATGGTCGCATCGTCCTAGCACAAATAACAGACAGCTCAACCGATCAATACACCGAGACTATTAAGCGTCTGTATGTCCTGCCCGACAAAGTCGAGCTTCGCTCAGAAAACCCGGCATATCCGCCACTGTTCTACCCCCGCGACGAAGTCCAAATCGCCGGTGTTTTGGTCTATATTTCGTCAGCAAATAACGCGCGTTAACGCGAGATTTTACTTCCGCAATCGTTTTTTCCAAATTTTGCTGTATATAATAAGAAGGAATATTTCACAATCTACTTCCGCAATAGTTCCGCAATCTGCAAAAAAAGCATGGATACAGCGCGTTATTTTTTGCTGATAGATGTCTAACGGCAGCCAAATGAAAACATACAATCTAACGCAGTATAAAATAGGAAGCGAAATTTCTAACGCGAAGCGATTAACGCGTTATGCGAAACGCGTTAGAAATAACGCGGTAAACAAAAACGGCGGCCAGAGCTACCATCTCCCGCCACCGTTATGACAAATAATGTGCACAATCCAACCCCGCGAATCAAATTCAAATCCGTTCTTTAAATTCCACATTTGCATCGAATAGTGTTCATTTATACATCTCGTTCTCCACTATATTCCGATTCCAGACCATTTTACCCTATTCCAACACCACTATATACCCATTCCCGACCTTACCCGTCTGTTCCCGTCCCTTCCAGTAACCTGTGACAAATAATTCACCCCATTACACAAATGCCGGAAATATGGGATATTTACGATTCGGAAGGCCGCAAAACGGGCAGGTTCGCGGTGCGCGGCGACAGGCTCAACGAGGGCGAATACCACCTGATAGTGAACGTGTGGCGCTATAACTCGCGCGGCGAATGGCTCATAGACAAGCGCGCCGACAGGGGCTTTTCGGAAATGGACGGCCTGTGGGAATCGACCGGGGGCGCGGCTGTGGCGGGCGAGGAGAGCATAGACGCGGCTCTGCGCGAGAGCTACGAGGAGCTGGGCGTGAAGCTGAAGCCCGAAGACGGGCTTCTGTACGCGCGCGAGGACTGCGAGAGGACGAACGGCGGCCGCTTCTTCCGCGACGTGTGGGTCTTCAAAGACGAAACGCCCATATCCGACATACGCTTTCAGGAATCCGAAACGTGCATGGCGAAATGGGCGACTCCATCCGAAATAAAGGCTATGATGGCGGAGGGCAAATTTCTAGGATACGGGTTTTACCCGTACATCGACGGCATGTTCGAGCGCTTCACGGGCGAACATAATCCCGTATAACATCCGGCGGAATATCGATTTCATACGTGCATGTGAGGTCTCCGTTCAGAACGGACGACTTCACCCTGCCCGTGAGCGGTCTGTCCAGAAACGCTTCCGCGAAGTTCATAACGTGACCGAGACTGCAGTTGCACAATGTCGCGGAAACGGGTTGGTCGGACAGTATCGACTCCTTCGCGAACGGGCAGTGGCACGCGTGATAGCGCTTCATTCTCGCGTCGGGCGCTTTTATGTATTCCGACATGTTGTTCGGGTACGCCATGCACACAAGTTTGTCGCCCTCGCGCAAGGGGGCGAGCATCGTCTGATGGTCTTTAATGAAATCCAAAACCGCGTCGGTTATGGGCTGACCGTAAAAATCCCTGTTTTCGCGGTTGCGGGCAATAAAACCCTCCATTTCATTCGCGCGGCACTTTTCAAGGAACGCGTCAAGATCGCCTGTTTCCAGAAACTCGTGCCGCGCGCCCGAAGCCATAGACGGCGTGAGCCCGTGCCTTACTGTATACAGTATGTGCTTCACGTCCTCGAATCGCGCCATGTCCTCGAACCTGCGCATGAAAGCGCGCATATTCCGACATTTGCATTCGCGCTCCGTTTTGATGTCGGGAAGGGTCATGCACTCCGTGAGCGAGCGCCAGAAGCCGTCTCCCAAGCGCTTTCGGATTTCGCGGCCGAACGATTCAATGCCAAACTCGCCGTATACGATTTCAGTCGTTTTCATAAAACCCTCCACGGAGTTTTCACTGTGCGTGCGGCGTAGTCCTCCTTCAGAATTGCGTAGAGGTCAACGTCGACATATTTGCCCTTGTTGTAGAGCCTGCCGCGCAGAGTGCCCTCTTTGCGCATACCGCATTTGCGCATGACCGCGCCCGACGCGGGGTTGGCGGTTTCGTGCTGCGCTTCGACGCGGTGCATGGAGAGCGCGCGGAAGCTGTGGTCGATGACGGCTTGGAGCGCCTCCGTCATGTAGCCCATGTTCCAGTGCGCGCGCGAGAGCGAGTAGCCGACCTCGCACGAATTGTTTTCGCGCTGATACCACATATAGCCGATCGTGCCTATCATTAGCCCCGACGATTTCTCGACGATGCCCCAGCTCGACGGCTCGCCCGACCTGTATTTGCGTATCATATAGCGAATGTAGCCGCGCGACTCGCCTATCGACGTGTGCGCGTCCCACAAAACGTGCTCGGCGACGAGCGGGTCGCGCGAGTATTCGAACATGTCGGCGGCGTCGCGCACCTCGAGCTTGCGAAGTATCAGCCGCGCCGTTTCAAGGCGCGGCATATCGTCGAAAAGACCGTCGTCAAACATTAAATATCGACTTCCTTGCCCAGTTTGGCGGAATCGTATATGCCCTGCAACATGCGCTGCATAGTCACGGCCTGGTCGAGGTCGCTTATCGGGCGGGCGCCCGTGCGCAGGCAGTCGAGGAAGTGGTCGATTTCGAAATAGAATATGTCGCCGCTGTCGGGCTTGGGCGAATTGTCGGTGAGATAGCCGCATTCTTCCGAATACACCGTGAGCGGGTCGAGAGTCGCGCCTGCAAGGCTTCCGCATATCTGCGTGTACGTGACAGGCGGCGCGTTCAGCGCCCAGCTGACTTCGAACATCAGAGCCGCGCCGTTTTCGAAGTGTATAACTCCGCAGGCGCTGTCCTCGGTGTCGAACGCGGTCACGTCGCTGTCGAGCGCCGTCCAGCGCTTTATGCCGCGCGTTTTGAAGTCGCCTATGGCGTATGAAGTCGACGCGCTGACGCGCACGGGCTTAGGGCAGCCCATCAAAAACCACGTGCGGTCTATACAGTGCACACCTATGTCTATAACGGGCCCGCCGCCCGATTTTTTGGTATCGGTGAACCAGCCTATAGGTGTGCCGCGGCGGCGCACATACGCGGTTTTGGCATAGTATATGTCGCCGAGCTTGCCCGCGTCCACCATCTCGCGCAGCAGGCGCGCTTCGGGCGAATAGCGCGTGGGCACGGCGAGCATGAACGTTACGCCCGCCTTTTCGATTTCGCGTTTCATTTCAAGCGCGTGTTCCAAGTTGAGCGCCATCGGCTTTTCGCACAGTATGTGCTTGCCGGCGCGCGCCGCCTTTATGGCGCACTCCGAGTGCGACCGATTCCACACGCATATGTCCACATAGTCGCACTCGACGTTTGCGAGCATTTCGTCTATCGACGAAAACGCGGCGGGTATAGAGAACTTCTCGGCGGCGTTCCGCGCGCGCTCGAGGTTCAGATCGGCTATGCCGGTTATTATAACGTCGTCGCGCTTCTGATACACGGGCAGATGCGCGCTTTGGGCGATGTTTCCCGCGCCAACAATCGCAACCTTGATAGGAGTCATACGAGATTACCCTCTTTCTATGAGTATATATTCAATCCCTCGACGCGCGATCTCCGCGCGCCGCTTAAAACGATTTTCTGTTTGGGCAGCATGAACCCGAAGTAATTCGAATCGGCTACGTGAACGCCCACGGCGCATACGTCGCCGACGTTTTCGACGCTTGCGTCGGAAATCAGTAATTGCGTCTTTTTGAGCGATCCGAGCGCGCCCTCGGGAATTATGGCGCAGTCCGACGCGGATTCGATTTCGCCGAAGCGCGTCACAGTCACCCTCACGAGCAGTATTTTATCGTCGGGCGCGTCGACGCACAGTCTGCCCACGACGTCTGTCGCCCTGCCCAGAACGGGATAGCTCGCCGAAACCAGCTCGCGCCCGTCGAGCGAATACGCGCGAGCGTTCACTGTCGCAGCGGGGCCGTCTTTATCGCACACGTAGAATATGGGCACGGCGACGATGCCGTCCGCGTTTTCTTCGGACGGCGCTCTCGCGAACGCGTGCTCGCCGCGCCATGCCAGCGACAAAGCGGTGTACGCGGGGCGCGGAAGCCCGTCGAAATCGAACAGAGCGCCCGACGCGCAGGCGGGACGCGCGTCGAACGCGCCGCCTATCAGCAGCATTTCGCGCTTTAGGCGGGCGCGTTCCGCCATATCTCGCAATTCGACAGCCTGCCTATAGCGGCTGAGCGCGCACAGCCCGGCTAAGGAATCCGCGTTCAGATCGGGCTTTTCGCCGCCCGAGAGCCGCCACAGAAAATCGCTTTCGAGCGCGGTCTCGTCGCCACCCGCCATTTCGACGAGCTTTTCATACGGCTGAGTCGCGCATTTCGCGGTCTGCGCAAGCGACGGCAGGTATTTTATGAGCATAAGGTCGCGCTCGCCCGCGAACGTCTTTACGCCGAGCGCGGAGTCGCGGCAGCACACGCAGTTCGCGCAGGCGTTCGCGGCGGCTTCGACTTCCGAAAGACAGTCCGCCATGAAGCCCCGCGCGGGCGAATCCATGTCGGATATATATTCGGTGTAGTAGCTTTCGTCTATGACGCGTATGCCGTCCATAACGGACAGCGTGACCTCGCAGCGAGAGTTTAAGCGAGCGCCGCCGAACGGGGTGTGCGACAGCGTGAACTCGCCCGCGGGCACGTTTTCGCGCAGCGTGCGCTCGACCTTGCCGCCGTCGCGTTCGAGCGCGTAGCGGAACTCGAACTCGCGCGCTTCCGACGACGAGAGCGCGACCTCGGAGCGCCATTCGCCGTCGGGCATAAGGCGCATATTGAACGAACGTATGGCGGTCGAGCCTGTATCGCGTATATACATGTTTCCGCGAAAACCGCAGGTGGAATACATTGAGGAATCGCTTTCGGGAGAGAACTCTATCTCGATTGTGTTGTCCGCGTCCCTTGAGGTGTCGGTGATTTCGAACTCTATGCAAGCGTCGTCGCCCGCGTATACAAAAGAACCGTTGAACGAGACGCGGTACGCGCCGATAAGCCCGTCCAGCCTCAAAAATTTGCGCACGTCCGCGGGCAGCACGTTTGAAAAAGACGCGAAATAGCGCCACTCGCGGCGGCACACCCATTCGTTTTTAAGGCGGTCAAGGACGCGCCCGCCTTCTTCGGCGAAGCCCGAATGCACGAGCGCATCGAGCGCGGTCTCAGGCGAGCCTAAGCGTATCGGGTCGATAAGCCCGTCGGTCAGCCGCCAGTCGCATAGTATTTTTTTTAGCATTACGCTTCCTCCGCCTTGAGTCGGCTTTGCGCCAGAAACAGCGCCGCGACGGTTTTGGCGTCGGAAATTTCGCCCGACGCCGCCATTTTTACGGCTTCGGCAAACGGCATACGCGCAACCAGCAGAAACTCGTCGTCGTCCAAGTCGTTCTCGCCCGACTCAAGCCCCCGCGCCATATACAAAGATATTATCTCGGTCGAAAACCCCGGCGTCGTGGCTATGTCCGAAAGATGCGTCCACTCGGCGGCGGAAAAACCCGTCTCCTCGCGCAGCTCGCGCTTTGCGGCCGAAAGCCTGTCCTCTCCCGGATAGTCGAGCTTGCCTGCCGGAATCTCGAGCAGCTCGCGCTTAAGGGCGGCGCGGTACTGCCTGACCAGATACACGTATCCGTCTTTGTCTATGGGCACTACGGCTGACGCGCCGTTGTGCACGACGACTTCGCGCACAGCGCTTTCGCCGTTCGGCAGCACGACGTTCCACTTTTCCAAGCGCAGTATATTGCCAGTATACAGGCGTTCGCCGTTCACTATGCGTTCGTCGATTTCCGCGTTCAAGGCTATCACATCCGACATATTTATTCGCAGGCTATCATTCGACGCGCGGGCGCGCGATTCCTGCAAATAACGCTGAAAAGACAGCGGCGGCATTTGTTAATACAAACGCCGCCGCGATAGACGCATACTTGTTACTGTTTGAACGCGAGCCACATTTCGACGTATATCGCCTGCGTTTCGTCGTCGAGCACCTGAACCATCTCGGCGTCGGCGATAAGCTCGCGCGGGGGGTTGATGCTGTCGTCGGATTTGTGCTCCTCAGACAGATATTCCTCCGCCGCCGCGTTGCAGCTCGCGTAGTCGATAAGCTCGTATGCCATCGCGGACACCTCGGCGTCGAGCAGATAGTTGAGGAAAATATACGTCGCGTCCGCGTGAGGCGCGTCCTTGCATATAACGTAATTGTCTATGCCGCAGCCCAGCCCGTCGGACGGGTATACAACCGAAACGTCCACAAAATCGCGCGCCGCGACGACCATCGAGCCGTACATAACGCCCGCGGTCGCGTCGCCTGATATAAGCGACATGTGCGACGTGTCGGAGTTGAACAGGCGCACATTGTCCTTGAGCAGCATCAGCTTTTCGCGGATTTCGGCAAGGCGCGCGGGGTCTGTCTCGTTGTACGAATAGCCGAGCGATTTGGAAGCCATGCCGATTATGGTGCGCATTTCGTCCACAAGCACGAGCTTGCCTCTGAACGACTCGTCGAGCAGCGAATCGTAGCACGTAATCTCAACGTCGACCGAATCGGGGGTGTACGCTATAAGCGGGAACACAGCAGTGTAGGGTATGGAATACAGGTTTTCGGGATCGAAGTACGCGCCCATGTATTCGGGCGCTATGTTTTTGTAGTTGTCGATGCGCTCGGGGTCGATTTGATCCAGATCGCCGTTTTCAATCAGCATGGCGACCGCGTAGTCGCTTACGACCATAAGGTCGTATTCGCCTTTCGCGTAGCTTATCATGCTCAGCATTTCCTCGTTGGACGAAAACGGCGAATAGTTGACGCGTATGCCCGTCGCGTCCTCAAATTCGGCGATGACCTCGTCGGGTATATAGTAGGTCCACGTGAACACGTTTACATATCTGTCCTCGGGGTCGAGTTCGTCGGCGGCGGCCTTGGCGGCGGCGTTCGCCGAGTCTATGTCGGCAAGCGCGGGCTGAAAGGCAAACATAAGGGCGAGTGCGAGCAGCGCGGTTACGAGTCTTTTCATGCGGGAAACCCTCCTAACTCTTTTTGTTCTTGAATAGCTGTGAAAGCGCGACAGAGAGAAGCGTCGCGCCCAACATCACCGTGCACATGGCGTTCACCGTGGGCGGCATACTCTTGCGGGCGTAGCCGTATATGTATACGGGATACGTAGTCGATTCAGCGCCGCTCACGAAAAAGCTGATTATGAAATCGTCAAGCGACATGGCGAACGCCAGAAACACGCCCGATATTATGGCGGGCATGACGAGCGGCACGACGATGGTAAGCGTCGCCTTCACGGGCGAAGCGCCGAGATCGCGCGCCGCTTCCTCGTATGACGGGTCAAGCCCCGCCAAGCGGCTTTTGACAAGTATCAGCACATACGGTATGCAGAAAGTCGAGTGGGCGAGCACCAGCGCGAGTATGCCGCGCTCAAGCCCGACGAGCGAGAACGCGACCAGAAACGCAAGCCCCATAACGACTTCGGGCAGCATTATAGGCAATGACGACACCGCCTCCAGAAAGCCGTCGCGCCTGAGCTTGCGCCTGACGAGCGCCACCGCGCCCAGCGTGCCCACGACGGCGGCGATCAAGCAGCTCGAAACGGCGACGGTCAGGCTGTTTGACATAGCTTCCAATATGCGGCGCGACGCGAACAGTTCGGGATACCATTTAAGCCCCGCCCACTCGAAGCCCTCGTTTTGAGCGCTGAACGAGTAAGCGACGACTATGAACGTAGGCAGGTACATTATGAACAGCACTATTATGAGATACAGGTTGGGGATTTTTCGAAAGCGGCGGGAGCGCATGTCAGAACACCCCCATTTCGTCGCCCGACGAGAACCTGCGGTACACAACCATCGATATAATAGACAGAACCATGACGAACGCTGAAAGCGCCGCGCCGCGCGTCCAGTCAAGACCTTCGTTGAAGAACAGCCTTATCAGCTCGCCCAGCGAGTTTTCAGTGCCGCCGCCCAGTATTTTGCTTATGAAGAACAGCCCCGTTGACGGCACGAATACGAGCACGCAGCCCGATATTACGCCGGGCGACGAAAGCGGCAGCGTGACCGTCAAAAACGCGACGGCCGGGTTCGCGCCCAAGTCGCGCGCCGCCTCGCGCGTCGACGGGTCGAGCTTTTCAAGCGACGAATAGATCGGCAATATCATGAATGGCAGCATCGTGTACGCCATGCCGAACAGAACCGCCGCGCGGGTGTATAGAAGGCTCAGCCTCTGAAACTCCGGCGCGCCGTCCGCGAAAAAGCCCAGCCCGGAGAGTATCGAGCATATAAAACCGTGCGCCGCTTCGAGCGCGCGGTTCAGAAGGCCGTTGCCCTCGAGCAGTATGCGCAGCCCGAACATGCGCATAAGCGCGCTTGTCCAAAACGGTATTATGACAAGCATCAAAACGAGCGCTCTGAAGCGCTTCTGACACCGCGCCATTATGTACGCAAACGGATAGCCGACTGCCAGCGTTATGAGAGTCGTCGTAAACGACATCGCAAGCGACTTATATATCGTGGAAAGCGTGCCCCCGGCGAGCAAATATCTGTAGTTATCCAGCGTGAAAACGCGCGTAAAACCGCCCGTGCCGAACAAGAGCAGGCGTCTGAAATCTTCCATGGCGAACGAGTGGCGAATGCCGAAAGCGTCGCCGGACACAAAGCTCAGCAGTATGACGATCGCCATGGGCAGCGTTATGAACACCGCCGTCCATATAAAGAGCGGCGAAAGCGCCAAAGTCGCGCGCCTTTTCATCTATCGTCACCCCTTATGAGCGCCGCGTGGCGCTCGTCCCAATACACATACACGTCCGTTCCGGCGGGCGGCAGCGCGCTTATGAGCGAGTTTGTGACGGCGGAGACCTCCCTTGAATCGTTTTTGAGCAGCAGGTCTGTCTTTATCATGCTGCCCGCGTATCTGTGGCGCAGAACGCGAGCCGGTATGCTGAACGCGGGGACAGTTTTCTCCGAGAATTTTATGCGCTCCGGGTGAACCGCCACCGACGCGCTCTCGCCCGGCGAGCCTTCGCCGCGGCGCAGGCGCGCCAAGCCGCAGGAGAGAGCTATCGAATCGCCCGCGTCGGACACATGCCCCGAAAACAGCGCCGCCTGCCCTATGAACTCGGCTATATAGCGCGTTCGCGGGCGCTCGTACACGTCCTCAGGCGTGCCGACCTGCTCCAAAACGCCCTCGCGCATGACGCACACGCGGTCGGACATGTTGAGCGCTTCCTCCTGATCGTGCGTGATGTATATGAAAGCTATGCCCAGCGTTTTCTGTATGTCTTTAAGCTCGGTCTGCATCTGGCGGCGCAGCGCCAGATCGAGCGCGCCGAGGGGCTCGTCGAGCAGTAAAAGGCGCGGGCGCATTATCACGGCGCGGGCTATGGCGACGCGCTGTCTCTGCCCGCCCGAAAGCTCGGACGGCGCGCGTTTTTCAAAGCCGCTCAGACGCACAAGCTCCAAAAGCTCGCGCACCCGCGGACTCCATTCGCGCCTGCGCGCGCCCTTTATGCGCATTCCGTATGATATGTTTTTTTCAACGTTCATATGAGGAAACAGCGCGTAATTCTGAAAAACCGTGTTGACGGGCCGCTTCTCGGGCGGGTCGGAAGTTATGTCCGAACCGTTTATGTAAACCCTGCCCGCGTCGGGCGCGGTCAGCCCCGCAATAATGCGCAGCGTGGTCGTCTTTCCGCAGCCCGAAGGCCCGAGCAGCGTCACGAATTCGCCCTCGGAAACAGTCAATGACACGCCCTTCAAAACCGGCGTGTCGCCGAATGACTTCTCTATGCCGTCCAGCCTCAACAATGCCTCGCTCATATGTTCCCCGCCGCAAAGTATTTCCGACCTTTTCGGTAAGCATTATAATATAAGAGACATGTTTTGAATACTGTATATCAGAAATATAACAAAAGTCCGCCGGGGAATCGGTCGATCCCCCGGCGGACACAGAAATTGCAGTTGATTACACCCTCAGATAGTTAGCCGACATATATCCGGTGTAGGAAGAGTATTTGACCTTCCACCACTTCGAATTAGTTTTGGCGAGCACAGTCACCTGAGTGCCCTTTGAAAGCGCGGTGACGAGCTTGTACGAAGTGCCCGGGCCTTTGCGCATGTTGACGACAGAGCCTGTGACTTTCGCCTTTACGGTCGTCGAAGTCGAGGTCGAGCCGGATTTGCTGATGAGCGTCTTGCTGATGTAGCCCTGAGTGCCGTCGGAAGTCGTCACCAGATACCAGCCGCCGTTTTCGCCGAGTATAGTGACCTTCGTGCCGCTCGCGAGCTTGCGCATAGACTTCGTGCTCGTGCTCGCGCCGGAGCGCATGTTGACGGTCGAAGTCGCGTACTTCGTTTTGACAGTGCCGGCAGCGCGAGTGCCGTAGTAGGTCGTGCCGTCGGAGTAGAGCGTGGACGAGCTTCCGAGACCCGATATGTACAGGTTCTTGATATAGCCTT
Source organism: uncultured Oscillospiraceae bacterium (assembly GCA_964453505.1). Lineage (GTDB taxonomy): Bacteria > Bacillota > Clostridia > Christensenellales > Aristaeellaceae > CAYVPJ01. The sequence goes on from CAYVPJ010000044.1 coordinate 17,655, forward strand.
CCCTGCCGTCCCACGTGCGTATCTTCGACCAGACGCTGCCTTGGCTGAGCACGCTTATGGTGTCGCCGTTCTGAACATAACCGTTAGAGCCGTAGTTGGTGCCTTCGCCCTTGCGCAGGTGAAGCGAGCCGTCTTTGTACGCCATCTTAACCGTCGCGGCGGAAGCGATCGCGGGCAGCGCAACCGCGAGAATGCACATCATAACCAGTATAACCGTCAATTTCTTCTTCATAACACAAACCTCCATGTTCTCGTTCGGTATGCACATTAGACGACACCATTTTACCATATGTTCCCGTCTTTTTGTTGACATACGCTTACAGCTTTATGAAGAATCGTGAACAGATATGACACACAAGCGTTCAATTCACGCGTATAAAATCAGACTGCGGTTTATTCCGCCCCCATGGCTCTGCATAACGCCGTTTATATGCCGTATTTTTCTTCGATGTTGAAAAAACGTGTGCGTTATGTTATAATATGAAGCGCATATACGGAGGACGAAATTTATATGAAAATTACCTTCTCGCGCGCGAGCGCGCATAAATTCAAACGCATCGGAATACTGCTGCTCGCGGACTTCGTTATACTGTCCGTCAGCATATATGCGTCGATGCTCATGAGGTTCGCGCCCAACATACAGCTTGAAAACATATGGCTGACGACGCGTTACTACCCCGCGCTGTGTCTGTCGTACATAGGCGTGTTCGCGCTGTTTCGAATGTATCACGTTTTATGGCGCTACGCCGACGCTAAGCAGATCATATTGCAGGCGCTCGCCGCCGTCGTGGGCTGCGGTCTGACGTTTGCGTGGAACGAGCTGTTCAAGTGCGGGCTGTCGCGCTATTATCTGGTCATACTGTGCGCGTTCGCGCTCGCGAGCACATGCAGCATGAGGCTCGGCTTCCGCGTCGTGCGAGAGTATTACGGCAAAGTCCAGAACGGCGAAGCGAGCGCGGGCAAGCGCCTTCTGATAGCGGGCGCGGGCAACGCGTGCGGCTATGTCGTTTCGATGTGCGCGCGCCACCCCGACTATCTGGGCAAGCCCGTCGCCATAGCCGACGACGACGACGAAAAACAGGGGCTTATAATACAGGGCGTGCACGTCGCGGGCAGGCTTGAGGACATTCCCGAAATCGCAAAGAACAAAAACGTAACCGATATAATCGTCGCCATGCCGTCGGTGCGCGGCGAAAGGCTTCAGCAGGTCATAACAATATGCAAAAGCACGCACTGCTATGTGCGCATACTGTCCGACCCGGAGCGCGTAGAGCACGATTTTCAGCAGGGCAAAATGATAGCCCGCGAGCCGGACATAGCCGACTTTCTGTCGCGCGCCGAAGTGCGCCTGGACGCGGACAGGGTCAAAGAGGTCGTAACCGACAAGACCGTCATGGTGACGGGCGGCGGCGGCTCCATAGGTTCGGAAATATGCCGCCGCGTTATGCAGTTCAATCCGAAACTGCTGCTCGTATACGATATATATGAAAACTGCGCATACGAATTGCAGGTCGAGCTGCGCCAGAAATACGGTTCTGACTGCCCCGTGCGCGTGCTGATAGGCTCTATACGCGATAGAGACAGGCTGTCGGACGTTATGAACCTCTATCGCCCAGACATTGTTTTCAACGCCGCCGCGCACAAACACGTGCCGCTCATGGAGGAAAACCCGATAGAGGCCGTTAAAAACAACATATTCGGCACGCTCAACGTCATAGAAACCGCGAACGAGGCGGGCTGCCGCAGGTTCGTACAAATATCGACCGACAAGGCGGTCAACCCGACAAACGTTATGGGCGCCACCAAACGGGTCACAGAGATGATAACGCAGCTTAGCGCGAACACGATGCAGATGGAGTGCATGGCTGTGCGCTTCGGAAACGTGCTCGGCAGCCACGGAAGCGTTATTCCGCTATTCGTGTCGCAGATACGCGCGGGCGGCCCGCTCACGCTCACGCACCCCGACATAGAGCGCTATTTCATGACCATACCCGAAGCCGCTCAGCTCGTGCTTCAGGCGGCTTCGATAGGCGGGCGGGGCAACGTGTACGTGCTCGACATGGGCTCGCCCGTCAAGATAAAGGACTTGGCGGAAAAGCTGATACGCTTTTACGGCTTAGAGCCGAACGTTGACATACCTATCAAAATAACGGGTCTGCGCCCGGGCGAGAAGATGTACGAGGAATTGCTGATGGACGACGAGGCCTCCAAAATGGAGCGCACGCAGCACGACCGCATAATGGTCGCCCCGTTCGCCGCCATAGACGTCGGGCAGTTCAAAGAGAAGCTCGAAAGCCTGCGCCAAACCGTGTTCAGCCCGGACGCGCGGCTCACAAACGACGACGTTGTGAAGCTGCTTGCGGAGATCGTGCCCACTTTCATACACGAAACAAACGCATAGCGCGCGTTCGCACCATTTCCCGCGACCGTCATAGTATGCCATGGAACGACAATATTCGTTCCGAATGACAGTCAGGGACATGGGAGGAATGCGCATGTCGTTTTACAGCTATAAAAACGCCAACGCCGACGCTTGCCCCGGCGCTATTACGGGCAGTCCGTTGGACGGGATATGCGAGAAAATTTGCGTTCAGGTTAAGAACGTGTATGATGCGTGTTTACAGCAAGAGCAGCTCGACGACCGCGAGGTCACCGTTACGAACATAGTGCCGGTGCTGTCAACGGGTTGCGGCGCGGTAGACCTTACGCGCCCGTGCCGGTGCGAGTGCAACGGCAACCAGTGCAACTGCAAGTGCGGCGCGTGCGGCGAAATTACTTATCAGGACGCTCTCGAAAACGCGGAACAGGCGACGTGCCTGCCGCAGCCTTACGGCAACTGGACGTTCGAGTCGTGCCGCTCGTCCACGACCGAGGGCGCTATAACGAACCTGTCGGTTGACAGACTGTGCGACCGCCCGCAGTTCGCCCGCGTGAAGGGCGACGTGTCCATACCGATTGACGTGCTGTTCATAGACCAGCGCTGTCAGGAATGGATGGGTCAGGCGACGGTCAGAGTAACAAAAGACGTGCTGTTGGCGATTCCCGACGAATCGATCGTGCCGTTCACGATCGAGAGCTTGGTGAGCGCCATATGCGTAAGCGGCAGATATATCGGAAACTGCCGTTTCGAAATCACAATCTGCGTGACTATCGTGCTCAAAATACTCGCTCAGGTCGAAGTCATGATACCGTCATACGGCTTCTGCGATATACCGCCATGCGAGGAATTTGCGGAGTCGGTGTGCGACGAGTTCTTCTCGCTTCCGATATTCCCGCGCTCGTGCGCCTGCCAGCAAAACGGCACGACCAACGGCACGGCGACAGTCGCCGCCGCGGCCGCAGGAACGACCAACGTAAACGGCTGCTCGTTCTACACGGGCGGAAAACCGTTCTGCCAGACGACCGGCACGCAATCGGCGCAGACTACGGGCACGTGCGCAAGCTGTTCGACCAGCATATCGGGCTTCGCCACGGGCGGCACATGCTGCTCGACCTGCTCGAACTGCGGCACTTCCTGCGGCACAAACTCTACGCTTTGTCCGAGATGTGGATCTACCATGACGGGCACGGTATAGCCCGCCCGCCGCGAGGCGGCTAAAATAGGCGTCGGCGCTGATATGACGGCACTAAACAAAAGAAACCGACGCCGATGAAAAACCCCCGCCTCGGCGGGGGTCAAAATCTGTCTATTGGGCTTTTTCTTTTTCGGCGGCCTGCGCAAGCTCCGCGTCCCAGTTCAGATGCCTGTATTTCACGGCGCGCGGGTCTTTTGTAAACCAGTCGATGAAATCGTCGTACATGGCGACCGTCCACTGAGTGTCTATCTGCGCCGTGGTGTACGTTTTGCTCGCCAGACGGTCGAAGCCGAATATGTCGCGCACATGCGATTTCTCGGCGGTCACGACCACGTGCTCCGCGTGCTGCGGCGGTATGAATATGACGCCGCTTATAGTGCCGAGCACCACGTCGCCCGGCATACACACCGACTGACCAATCCGACACGGAGTGTTGTAGCCCGTCATGGAGCAGTTGCCTATTCCGGTCGGGTCTACGCCCCTGTAGTAGATACCTATGTCCTCGATTTTGACGATCTGCTCCAAATCGCGTATGCCGCCCCATATGACAGCGCCGCCGCGCTTCGTGCGCGTTTTGATGGCGGTGGACAGGTTTCCGCCCACATACGTGCCCTCGAACAGCTTATCGTACAGGTCGACCACGACCACGTCGTCCTCGACCAGACTGTCGATGACCCACTGGTTGAAGAAACCGCGCCTGCCCTCCTCGTTGTGACCGATGTCCAAAAGCGCCTTGTCAAGGTCGGGGCGCTTAGGCACGAGCACGGCGGTCACGGCGCGGCCTACGAGTATGTGCTTCGGGTTCGTCATGCGGAAGTTGGTCTCCCAGTTATACCTGTATCCGAGCTGCCACAGAGGCCCCCACGCCTCCTCGAAGGTTATGTCTCGCATACGCCTGAGTATGTCGGACGACACCTTGGGACGGCCGTCCTCGAAGCGTTCGCCCGTCCATTCGGGGGTCAAGCGGATGATTTCTTCGGGATTGTTGAAGTACATGCTGTTTCCCTCCATCTATAATAGCATAGAGCCTTTGTCCTGTCGTATGCCGTCGCCCACGAGCGTGCGCCCCGCCGAGCCCGCCAGAAACAACGCGAGCGCGCCCACGTCGTCGGGCTTTACGCGCCTGCCGAGCGTCGCGCCCGGATTGCATACCGCGGGGAATTGCAGCCGGAACGGCGCGTTGCCCGTTTTGTATTCGATCTCGCACGCGCCCAGCTCTATCGAGTTTACGGGAATATCGTATTTCATCAGTTCGACCGCCAGCTCGCGCGTGAACATGCGTATAGCGCCCTTGGTCATAGCGTAGCCAGCGTCGAAAACCGTCGGGCGCTTCGAGTGTATGCTCGAAATGTTTATTATCCGCGCTTCGGGGCTGAGCTTCAGATGCGGAAGCGCCTCCTGCGCCAAGCGCCAGTAGCCGCCTATGTTTATCTCCCAGATGTCGGCAAGCGTTTCGTATGTGTATTCGTCTATGTACAGATTCGGCTGCATAGCCGCGTTGTTCACGAGTATGTCGAGCCTGCCGTAACGGTTTACGCAGTCGGCGACCATAGCCCTGACCTGTTCGCGGTCGGACACGTCGGCCTTGTATAAATACGCGTCCCCGCCTTTTGAAAGTATGTTGTCAAGCGTCTCATGCGCGAGAGACTCGCTGGAGCGGTAGCCCATGCACACCTTTATGCCCGCGAAAGCGAATGCGCGCGCTATGCCCGCGCCCACGCCCTTGCCCGCGCCCGATATGAGCGCCACGCGGTTCTCATCAGCGCCGTTTGCGTTCAACGTATTCAACCCCTTCCAAGCGGTTTCTGTGACCGTAGAACATTGTCGTGCCGCCGTCGGCGCGCAAATCCGCGCCGTTTAGGGGCGCGCTCGAATCCGTCAGCAGAAACCCTATCAGCCCCGCGAGGTCGCCCGCCGCGGGCGCTTTGTGCGCGGGATTGCGCATGTCGGTTCCGTAATATATGCTCGTGCGGTTCTCGCGGCAGTCCTCGCCTTCGACCGGGCCGCGCTCAACGTAGAACGTCCTCACGCCCGACGGCGCGTATTCTATGCACGCTTCGCGCATGAGCATTTGAGTGGAGGCGCAGCCCATGCTGAACAGAAAGCCCTCGCCGAGCGGCTTTTCGGCGTGCACGCTGCCCAAAAATATGAGCGAACCGCCGCCGTCGCGCCTGAGCTTTTCGCCGAAAACGCGCGTGACCGCCCACGACGACAGCGCGCCCTCGTCGCGCGCCCTGAGCCACATATCCTCCGTAGCGTTTTCGCAGCCCGCGAATATGCGCGGCGGGGCGGGGTGTATTACCCCCAAGAGCAGTGGAAGCGTTTCCGCTATGCTTTGAAGCGCGTAAACGTCGTGTCTTTTTAAGTCGTCCGCGCCCGAATACACGGTATAGCCGCCGTCAGTAAGGCGGTCTTTGAGTATGCGCGCCGATTCTGTGCGGAGGTCTGTTAAATAAACCGCGTCATGCATATACATCAGCTCCAGAGTCTGTCGTGAGACCATTCGTTGTTCCATTTCGACGTGTCCGCCCACAGTTCAGGGAAATCCGGGTGCAGGTGTTCGCGTATACACTCGTCGTTGTAGTCGTCAATGCCCAAGCCGGGCTTGTCCGTAACGTCGATGAATCCGTTTTTGACTATCTTCCCGCCCGTGCCGAGCACAATGTCGTCCCACCAGTCGACGTCCACGGAGTGGTTTTCGAGCACGTAGAAGTTTTCGGTCGCTGCGGCGGAGTGCACGCACGCCATGCAGGCTACGGGGCTTTCCGCCATGTGTATTGCCATCGCCGCCATGTACCTTTGCGCGAGGTCGCCTATCTTCTTGTTTTCGAGTATGCCGCCGCTCGAGAGTATGTCGGGGTGTATGACGGACACGCCGCCCGCCTGAAGCAGCGGCTCGAAGTTTTCTGCAAGGAAAATGTCCTCGCCCGTGCAGATCGGTATGGTCGTGGAGTTCGCGAGCCTTACGTATTGGCTCGTGTACTGCCACGGTATCATGTCCTCAGCCCACGCAATGTTGTATTTCTCGATTCGCTTCAAGAGGCGAATGCAGTCCTCTACGCCTATATGCCCGAAGTGGTCTATCGCGAGCGGAATTTCGTAGCCTATGACCTCGCGCGTCTGCCTGACGTATTCCTCGAGCGCGTCGAAGCCCTTTTCGGTTATATGTATGCCCGTGAACGGGTGCGGCACATTCTGCGCGTCGTATGCCCTGTTGCGCAAAAACCGCTTCTCCTCGGGGGTTTTGGCGTCGCTTACGGCCTTATGCGCGGCGTTCATCTGCTCGACATAGCCAAGCGGCGCGCAAATCGTGTCCTTTTCGCCGAACAGCTCGCCCAGACCCAGATCCATCTTCAGGAAAGTGAATCCCTTGTCCATGCGCGCTTTGAGAGCGCGACCCATGTCCGTTCCGGTGTGCTTTCCGGAAACGTCGGTGTCGCAGTACACGCGTATCTTGTCGCGGTATTTTCCGCCCAGCATTTGGTATACGGGCACGCCGTAAGCCTTGCCCGCCAGATCCCACAGCGCGACTTCGACGCCGCACACGCCGCCGCCCTGACGCGCGTGCCCGCCGAACTGCTTAACGCGCCGAAACAGCCGCTCAACGTCGCAAGGGTTCTCGCCGAGCAGGCGGCTTTTGAGCATTTCGGCATACGTGCGGCTCGCGCCGTCGCGCACCTCGCCCAAGCCGACGATGCCCTGATTTGTGTATATCTTCATAAGTGTGCAGTGCATCGGCGCGCCGACGATGTCGGTGAAGCGAATATCGGTTATTTTAAGGTCGGACGGGCGCGAATTTGTATTGACATGCGAAAGCAAAGCGTCTGTTTCCTTCATATGTAAACCCCCAATCGCCAAAATACGCACACATTATATATCTTTTTATGCATATTTGCAACGACAAAAGAAGCGCCGTTCGACGAGTATTCGTCGTAACGGCGCTCAAAACATGTTTAAGCTATTTTACGGACAGTATCCATTCGGCTATGTCGCAAGCCAGATCGGGGTTAAGCTCGTTTTCTGAAGCGTAATCCGCAACCGTATGCGTGGATTCGCCTTCCATGTCGAACATGAGGTGCGTCATGTTCGGGTAATCGAGATAGGCCGTGCCGTCCCGCCCCGCGAGCTTTTCGCGCCACAGATCGGAGCCTATTTCGGGGGGCACTTGGAAGTCCTTGCCCGCCTGTATGATTACGGCAGGCAGATCGAGGCTCATTAGCGTTTCGGCGGGGTCTACGGAAGCGTCGTCCCACAGGTAGTGGGCGGTCATGCCGAAAGCGGTCACTTTCGTCATGTCAGCGCCCGATTCGCCCGCTGACAGGAACGCGTCGGTTTCAGCCTGAACCGAAGCCCTGTATTCCGCCTTTTCGGCTTCCGTCATGTCGGCGCGCTCAAGCGAATCGAGCGTCTGATACACCATTATTTCGTAGAGCGTAAGCGGCGTGCCCGACAGCATTATAAGCCCCGCGAGGTCGTCGCAGTCGGCTTTCATGGCTATTCGAGGCGCCAAAACCGCGCCCTGACTGTGACCTAGTATGAACACGCCCGATATGCGCGAATCTGTCTTCAACAGGTCGAACACCGCCTGCGCGTCTTTCAGGTATTCGTCGTCGACCGTGAAATCGGGGCTCGCGCACATTTCGGCGTGAGCGTATGTGTATTTATCGAACCTCAAAGTCGCTATTCCGTTTTCGGCGAGCGCGCGGGCGAGCCGCTCGAACACGCGAATGCCGTACACAGTCTCGTGCATGTCCGACGCACCCGAACCCTGAAACATGACCGCGCACGGGAAAGCGCCGTCGCCCTCCGGCAGCGTGAGCAGGCCGTTCGTTTCGTCGGCTTCGCCCTTTCTGATGACGATCGCCTCCTCGACGTAAGCGCCCGTCGCTTCGGAAACTTCGGCGGGTTTCGTCTCCAAGCCCGCGAGCTGCAAGCCCGCGAACATGCCGTCTGCGTCTATAACGACCGCGAAGGCGGCGGCAGCACCTTTGAAATCGCACTTGACGTATTTAACAGTATATTCGCCCGAAACGCTCTCCGAAAGCGCCTCCATGCCGTTCAGTTCGCCGTATGCCGCCTCGAGCTGTGATATTACGGCCTCTATGCCCTCGGCTGAACCGAGAGCGCCCTTCATCTGGTCTGTAGAGATTGCGAACAGCCCTTCGTAATCCCGCGACATGAACAGTTCGGCCGCTCCCGCGCGTTCCTCCGAAAGCGAGCAGGCGCACGCCAAAAGCAGCGCGCACAAAAGAACCGAAACAACCTTTTTCATCAAATCGCCCCCGTCATTTGAGCGCGTCGCCGTTTTTGTCAAACAGCGGCAGTTCCTGCAAAAACAGTATGTCCTTGCGGGCGCGCGCGTCGCCCTCGGCGAGTATAGCCATGCGCCCCGCGATGACGCCGCCCGCCGAGACAGTCAGTTTTTCGAGCGCCTTTAGCGATTCGCCTGTCGATATAACGTCGTCAACGATGAGCACCCGCTTGCCCTTCATAAACTCGGCGTCCGCGCCGTCTATGCACAGCGTCTGCTTATGGTCGGTTGTTATGGAATCGACCTCGACCGTGAACACGTCCTTCATATACAGCTTTTTCGCTTTTCGGGCGAGCAGATAGCGGTTCACGCCCTCCTGCCGCGCCATAGCGTGGGCGAGCGGTATGCCCTTAGATTCGGCGGTGAGTATCACGTCGTGCTCCGGCGCGATTTTGAGTTGGCCGGAGATGTGATGGCAGCAAAGCTCGCGCAGATAAGAAACGCCGGATTTTTTATCGGCCAAAACTAGATCGTGGCGCAGGCCGGAGGCGACAAACACTTTTTTCACGCCCGGAAATTTACGCAGATTTTTCAGCAGGCGGAGATGGCGCGCGTGATCCGCTTTGAGCGAAGAGCAAACTTGCGGGATAAGGCAGCGCTTGTCAGGGCAGGCGCCTTTGGTATCTTTGCGTGGGCAGTCGATGCCGTACATATTGGCCGTCGCGCCGCCGACATCCAGGATATAACCTTTAAAATCTTCGCGTGCCGCGATTCTTTTTGCCTCTTCCAGGATGGACGCTTCGGAGCGGCTGATGATCTTCCGTCCTTCGTGCAGTCCGATGGAGCAGAAGTTGCATTCGCCAAAGCAGCCC
>CAYVPJ010000045.1:0-26775 GCA_964453505.1 uncultured Oscillospiraceae bacterium
TCTTCATATATGAACTTCATTCCGGCCGGAGCTACGCTTATCTCGTTGTCGGCGTTGGGCGCTATATTGCTTATCTGCCTTTTCGTCATCGGGTAGTTGATAATTTTGACGGGCTCGTACTGGTTCGGCAGATACGGCTGAACTATCGTGAACGCGAGCAGCAGCGTCAGCACGGCGCAGAAAAACATAGCGGTGCGGTTTTTGAAAAACGCGCGCAGAGTGCTGCGCCAGTATGAATAGTTTGAGTAGCCCGTCTTTTCGGCGTTTTCAGGGTCGTAGACGGCGAAACCGAACAAATCGTCATCGGATCTGTCGTTTTGATTCAGAGAGGCGTGAATGCTCTCCTCGAGCCGTTCGCCCATTTGGTCGGATACGGAAAACATCAGCGCGCGCCCTCCTTTTTTGTGAATTTGATGCGCGGGTCTATAATGCTCATAAGTATGTCGCCTATAAGCAGGCCGACGATGCCTATGCACGAATATATGATGACCAGCGCCTGCGTGAGCGGATTATCCTGCCTGCCTATGACTTCAACGAGCAAACCGCCCATGCCGGGTATCGAATACAGCGACTCGATGTATATAGAACCGCTGATTGTGTAGAGTATGGACGACGGCAAATACTGTATCATAGGCACGAACGAGTTGCGCAGCACGTGTTTCATCGTGATGCGCCTCATGGGCACGCCTTTAGCGCGGGCGAGCTTTATATAGTCCTTCGTCATTTCGTCCATCATATATCGCCTGAGCCACATGGCGTAGTAGGCAATGTTTCCCAGCGACATCGTGAGCACGGGCAACACCCATGTTATATAGTCGCTTTCCTTAAAGAGCATGTCGATGCCCATTATCTCCGTGCCGTACAGTTGTATCAAAACAAAATATATAGCTGCGGGAACGGCGTTTACGAACACAATGAACACCGTGCCCAGTTTATCCCATATTTTAGAGCGCGACATAGCGCCGCCCAGCGGTATGCCCAATACGAGCGCCACTCCCATTGAAATCAAGCCAAGTTTCATTGAAATGGGTATTTTGTCCGCGATTATGGAAACCACGTCGCTCTTTACCCTGTAGCGCGTGGACTCGCCCAAGTCGCCGCGAAACAGACCGGCGAAGAAGTTGAAAAGCTGCTTTATAAGCGGGTCTTTGAGACCCATTGACCGAAGCTGAGATTCGACGGCGGCTTCCGAGAGCTTGTCGAAATTGTCGAAATAGCCTTCGACGGGAAGCTGCCTCAACAAAAGGAAAACGACCGTTATGATTATTACAAGCGATATTAGCGTTGCCAGCAATCGGGACAGAATGTACTTTGCCAACAGTTGTCACAACCTTCCGACATGCCTAAACGGAGCGGCTTGACGCCGCTCCGCAAGCATAAAGCGTAATCGGCGTTATCAGCCTATCAAAGCCTCGCGTTCCTCGAGCCACTTGTCGTATGCGTCGAAATACGCGCCCGTGTCCATCGGCTCGTCAAGCAGAGTAGAGCCTTTGAAGCGGTAGTTGGACAGGCCGTATGACGCGAACTGAGACGAGAACGCGTCGATGCGGGTAGCGGTGTAGCCGCCGCTGCCGTAGCCGAACGGTATGATGTACGCCTTGTTGATGAGGTACGCTTCCGCCTCGGCGAACGCCGCGAAGCGGGCGCTTATGTCGGTGACAGACGCCTTCGCCGCATCAACCAGCGCGTAGTATTCAGCCATCTCGGCCTGATTCGCGCCCTTGTCCATGAAGTTATAGTTGTTGTCGACCTTGAACGGGTCGGTGTACGTCTGCGGGTCTGAGTAGTCGGGTCCCCAGTTGCACTTCAGAAGCGCGTAGTCGCCGCTGCGGCGCACGGCGGACAGGAAGCCCGTCGACGGGCCGGCTTCGACGATTATGTCGATGTAGTCCGTTCCGAGAAGCTCTTCGAGCTGCTGCTCGACGATCTGGCACTCAGAATCCCAGCCGGTGGTGTTCGGATTGAATTTCATCAGTATTTTTACGGGGAAAGTCGCGCCGGCGGCGGTCAGCTCTTCGATCGCCTTCGCCTTGTATTCAAGCGCGAGCGACTCGTTGAACGTGTCAGTGCCCAGAGCGGTTATTGCGGCAAGAGAACCGAACGTCGTGTAGTCCGCGCCGTCAAGCGTTACGAAGTCGGGCGGAGTTACGGTGTTGAATATGATGGCTTCGGGGTTGTCGGGTTCGGTCACGAGCATTGCCTTGACGCGGTCGAGTCCGGAGTATATCGACTTTCTGAACGACTCGTTGTTTACGGCGAGCATCCAGTTTTCGGGTTCATATATTTCGTCGAACTTGGCGTCGAAGTTGAACGAATAGAAGTATGTGTAGAAGCCGGTCTGGCGCACGGGGCGGATCAGCTTCGCGGTTTCCTCGTTCAAAAGCCACTCGGCGGCGGTGGTCACGTCTATCGACGCGGAATCGATTTCGCCGCGCCTGTACATTTCGGCGGAAATCGTGGACGCTTCCTTATTGAACACGTATTCGATCCTCTCGATGAACACGTTTTCGCTGTCCCAGTTGGAAGCGTTCTTAGTGTAGACGCGGTTGAACTGCGGGCTGAACTCGCTCAACAGATACGCGCCGCAGTAGAGTATCGAATCGGGCGAATCGGCGACGCCGAACGCGTCTCCCTTTTCGATGAGGAAAGGCTCGTAAACGGGCATGAAAGGCACATAGACCAACATGCTTTCGAAATACGGGCAGGGCGCGGACAGCGTGTATTCCACGGTGTACTTGTCGGGCGCTTTCACGCCGACCGTCGCGAAGTCGACGGGCGCTGGCGCGTCTTTGCCTTCCTCGGGCGGAACGGTGCTGTCGTAGTATTCCTGAGCGCCTGCCAGCACTGACGTGAGTATGTCGGCGCTGCCGGACGCGTGTTTGTCGTCGAGTATGTACTTCGCGGCGGCGACGAAATCGTCGGCGGTCACGTCGGCGACGTAAACGCCTTCATATGTCACCCACGTCGCGTTTTCGCGCAGTTTGAACGTCCACACAAGCCCGTCGTCGGAGACAGACCAGCTCTCGGCGAGAGACGGCTGTATCTGACCGTATTTATCGTATTCGAGCAGCGTGTCTATCATATTTGCCGACAGCGAAAACTCGTTCGTAGTCGTGGTGACAAGGTAGTTGAGGGTGGTTATCTCCCCCGAATACAGCGTGCGGAAGGAATTGCCCTCCGCGGTCGCGGAGCCGCAAACCATGCCCAAAACGAGCAGGGCGCAGAGCGCGAACAGCGTAAGTCTCCTCATGTGATCTCCTCCTTCGATTTTTCGTCCGCGAGAAACGGACGCGGGAATAACAGCATAATATCATAAGAACGCCGCGAATGCAATATGCGCGGACGAAAAATTCCTGACTTTTCATATTAAGAGCGCCGCATGGTTAAATATGAATTATGAGACGTGATTGAATTGCAAAAACGGCGAGAATTGCGGGCGCAATTATGTCGAGAAACCGCGATTGAAATTTCGGTGTTTATACTGTATAATATCCAATGAGACACAAATCTGCCGAAAGGGCGGTGCATTGATGAAATTCGACGATATTCGCGCGCTGCTGGACGCGAAAATACTGGCGGGCGGCGAGAACATGCTGGAAGAGGTTCGCTGCGCGTGCGCAAGCGACATGATGAGCGACGTGCTGGCCTTTCCCAAAGAGCACATGGCGCTGCTTACCGGGCTTGTGAACACGCAGGTAATGCGCACGGCCGACATGCTCGACATACGTTTGGTAGTGTTCGTGCGCGGCAAGCTCCCTAACCCGGACGTGCTTTCGATGGCGAACGAATACGGCGTGACCGTGCTCGCGACCGATAAAACCCTGTACACCGCAAGCGGCTTACTGTACGCGGGCGGTTTGCGGGGCGGCGTGAGGGGTTGATTCAAATGAACGAGATTACCGAGCAATTCGCCGTTGCCGGAATGGATTTCGTGGCGGCGGGCGAAGCGTCGGCGCAGATTAAGCGCACGCTCAAGAAACTGGGCGTGAACAGCTCGGTCGTGCGCCGCCTGTCGATTGCGTGTTACGAGGCGGAGATAAATCTGGTGATACACTCCGTGGGCGGCTCGCTGTCTTTGAAGGTCGGCGAAAACGACATCACGCTCGTTTCGAAGGACGACGGCCCCGGCATACCCGACATAGACTTGGCGATGAGCGAAGGCTATTCGACCGCGTCCGAGGACGTGCGAATGATGGGCTTCGGCGCGGGCATGGGGCTTGCCAACATGGCTCGCAACTCTGACAAATTCGCTATAGAGTCTAAGGTCGGTATCGGCACGCGCATTGAAATGACCTTCTACATAAACTCTCCCGACGAATCGGCTGAGGGGGCGCGATAAATGAATTATCTGCATTCGGTGACGCTCGACAAGGGCAAATGCGTGGGCTGTACAAACTGCCTGAAGCGCTGCCCTACCGAGGCGATACGCATTCGCGGCGGCCGCGCGCGCATATTGGACGATTTATGCATAGACTGCGGCGAGTGCATACGCGTATGTCAACATCACGCGAAAGTCGCCGTGACAGACCCGCTCTCGGCAATAAACCGCTTCAAATACAAAATTGCGCTGCCCGCGCCCACGCTGTACGGACAGTTCAAAAATCTGACCGATATATCCAGCGTGCCGAGGGGCTTAATGCGCATGGGCTTTCACGAGGTATTCGACGTCGCGCGCGGAGCGGACATCGCTTCCCGCGCGGTCATGGAGAAGCTGAAACAGCCCGACTGCCCTCACCCGCTCATTTCATCTGCGTGTCCCGCCGTCATGAGGCTCATACAAATACGCTTTCCTGAGCTTATAGACAACATTGTTGACGTGCGCTCGCCCATGGAGATTGCGGCGACGGTCGCCAGACGCGAGTTCTGCGAGCGGAACGGCGCGTCGCCGGAGGATGTGGGCTGCTTCTTTATAACTCCGTGCGCCGCTAAGGCGACAGCGGTGCGCTCGCCCATAGGTCACGAAAAGAGCGCGGTGGACGGCTGCATATCGATGGTCGAGATATACGGGCTTTTGAGCAGTCAGATAAGGCGCGATAAAGCGATTGCGCCGAAACAGAGCGACGCCGACGAAACAAAGCGCGGCACGGCTCTGGGCATAGGCTGGGCGCGCTCCGGCGGCGAGTGTTTGGCTATTGCCGAGGAAGAGGCGCTCGCGGTCGACGGCATAGACAACGTAAACCGCGTGCTCGAAGCCATTGAAAACGACCGCCTGCCCGACCTTAAATATTTCGAAGGTCTGGCGTGCAACGGCGGCTGCGTGGGCGGCCCGATTGTGTTCGAGAACGTGTTCATAGCCCGAAACCGCATACGCAAGCTGGTGAGCGATCTGCCCAAGGTGTCAATATGCGATACGGTGAGCGCCGACGACATACGCGCGCTCGGAAACGACATATGCTTCGACGCGCAGGTGCGCCCGGTTGAGACTCTGAAACTCGACCCCGATTTGACAAAAGCGCTCAAGAAGATGGATCAAATAAACGAAATACGCAAAAAGCTGCCCGGACTTGACTGCGGCTCGTGCGGCTCGCCCACCTGTCAGGCGCTCGCGGAGGACATAGTGCGCGGCTACGCACGCGAGATGGACTGCCTGTTCCTGCTTAAGGTGCGGGTGTCGCAGATGGCTAAACAGATGGTTGAAATAAGCGAGCTTACGCGCGAATGAAAAAGGAGAAACCCAATATGACAATAAAAGAACTGTCCGAAAAAATTGAAGCCGTAAACCTGACGCCGACCGTCGACGCCGAACGAAATGTTGAGGCGGGCTACGCGTGCGACCTGCTGAGCCGCGTGATGGCGCGCGGTTCCGAAGGCATGGCGTGGACGACTGTGCAGACGCATATGAACGTAATAGCGGTGGCGGCTCTGCACGACATGGCATGCGTCATAATACCCGAAAGCATAAAAGTCGACGCGGAAGTGGTCGAAAAAGCGGCGAGCGAAGGTATAGCCGTATTGTCGTCTCCGCTCACGTCGTTCGAGATATGCGGGCGCATGTTCGATTCGGGCATAAAGGGCTGACATGAAGTGCGCGGTTGACCTGCACATACACTCGTGCCTGTCGCCGTGCGGCGACATGGACATGACGCCTAACAACATAGTCAACATGGCGAAGCTGAAGGGCTTGGACATGATCGCCGTTTCCGACCACAACACGGCAAGGCAGCTTCCCGCCGTGAGCGAGGTCGCGCAAAGCGTCGGCATAGCGCTTTTGCCTGCATTGGAGCTTACGACGCTCGAGGAAGCGCACATGCTCGCTTATTTCGTTTCGGTTGACGCGGCGCTCGCGTTTTCTGATTCGATCTACGAGTTTTTGCCGAACATCGAAAACCGCCCGTCGCTGTTCGGTAGACAGGCGGTCATGGATTCCGACGACGAGATTGTATCGGACGAACCGAAATTGTTGATTTCGGCGCTCGACATTTCAATAGACGAGCTTGCAACGCGCGTCACATCGTTCGGCGGACTGTGCGTGCCCGCGCATATAAACCGCGGCGCGAACGGCATATTGCAGGCGCTCGGCTTCATACCGCCCGAGATAGATTTCGCGGCGCTGGAGGTATGCGACAGTCTGCCCCTTAACGAAAAGGGTCTGCCTCGGCTTCCGCGTCTGCGCTCGTCGGACGCGCATATATTGGAAAATATACTCGAACGCGAGAGTTTTTTGGATCTTGACGACATAACGCCCGCAGCGTTTTTCAAGGCGCTCCGAACGGCGCACGACAATTACTGACGGAGGCGAAATCATGCGACACACGGACGAATCGTTCACGACGATGCTCTTGACCCTGCCGCTCGCCGCCGACTCGGCGGAGTTGGTCGCGCCGCTTTCGAATCAGGAATTTGCGCAGCTTTCGCGCCGCGCGGCGGCGGCGGGGCTTAACGGAATCGGGCGGCTGATGGGCATGGACGTGTCGGGCATAATGCGTCTGCTGGATGCGTCGGAACAGGAGGCGTACAGGCTGTGTATGCTGCTCAGCCGCACGATGCCGCTTTCATACGCCCTCGAACGCTTCATCGATAAAAATATCGATGTACTGACGCGCGGCGACAGCCTGTTTCCGTCGCGCCTGTCGGACAGGCTCGAAGACGACGCGCCGAATACGATGTATGTAAAGGGAAGCATCGACTTATTGCAGACCCCGCTTATAGGTATATTCGGAATATCGGGCGTTAAGCTCGAACCCGACGCGGACAGGGGCTTGCGCGAGCTTATAAAGGGCGTGGCAAGTCAGGGATATACGATTATAACCGCGAGCGAGCTGGGCGCGTGCAGACGCGCCGAGAACATGGCGTTGAGCGAGGGAGCGCAGCTCGTCGTAGTGGTCGCAGGCGATATGACGGCGCTCTCGGAAGGCGCAATGTATAAAAACGCGCTTTCGCACGGCGACGCGCTGTTCGTATCACTCGCCCACCCCGACGCCGCGTACTCCGCGCAGAACGCGCAAGCGCGCAACCGCTTTGTCTACGCCATGTCTCAGGCGGCGTTCATCGCTACCACAGACGGTAAACGCGGCGAAACGGAAGCGGCGCGCAAAAAAATATGCCCGAAGCTGTACGCTTTCGACACTGAAACCCCGCCGGGCAACCGCGCGGTGATAGCCCGCGGCATCGCGCCGTTGCGCGACGTGCGGCTTATTGATTTTAGGCAGTACGCCGAAAACTGGAAACTCGCGAACGGCGAACAAACGACATTTCTGTAAGCGTTATATGAGAAAAATCGCGACCCGTCGTTTTCCGGCGGGTCGCTTTTGTTATCTATCGGTAATCCTCTACTGATGTTTCGCCCGCGAGCGTAACTATCTCGCCCGTTTCGGCGTATGAGTCCGCGTCGGCGAACAGTCTGAAATCGGCGTGTGTTTTGAGCATCGTGGCGGGTACGTTCGGCGTGAGCTTATTCGAAAGCGTTTGCGCGACCGCCCATGCCTTTTCGGAGTGCGGCACTGACGATATGATGATTTCGCACTTCATAATCTGCCCCACGCTCATGCTGACGGCCTGCTTGGGCACGTCGTCGAACGTCGCGAACCAACCCTCGGCGACCTGCTGATTGCGACATGCCGCGTCGAGGTTCACAATCAGGTACGATTTCTTTGTCTCGAAGTCGGCGGGCGGGTCGTTGAAGGCTATATGCGCGTTCCTGCCTATGCCTATAAGACCCACGTCTATCGGGCTTTCGTTTATCTCGGCGGTGAGCTTTTTGATGCCCTCGTCCGTTCCGTCTACGAAATGCGCTTTTTTGACGTTCGCGAAGGCGACGAAGCGCTCTTTTAAGTATTTACGGAAGCTGGCGGGGTGCGTCTCGGGCAGGTTCACATATTCGTCGAGATGGAACATTTCGACCTTCGACCAATCCACGTCTTCCTTAACCAAGTATTTCAGAGTTTCAAACTGCGACGCTCCCGTCGACAGCACGATGCGGGCGCCGCCCTTTTTAGCTATGGCGGCTTTCAATATCTGAGCGGTCTCGCTCGCCGCGCGCCTGCCGAGATCGTCGGCGGTTTTTGAAACGATTATCCTCATATAGCGTTTGCTCCCTCCGTTACTTCTTTGCGCCCTCCATATCCGGGAAGAAATCGCCCAGAAATTCGCTCAGGTATACGGCGCGGTCCTGAGCCATAGACTTGTTGGCGGCAATGCCTATGCCTATAGACATAGCGCCGGCGCGGGTGTCCGCCATCTGATGCAGCGGGTCGTCTGTGTAGCCTCTGAACAAATTGTCGCGCAACGCGGGGTCGCTTCCGCCGTGACCGCCGGGACGGCGCACGACGTGTGTGCGGTCGAAGTTGATGCACTCGCCCTCGCGGTTGTAGAACAGTATAGTGTCCTTGCCGAACGCGTTGTTCGCCTCGAGCCTGCCCTTCGAGCCGTTTATGACGATCTTCATGCACTCATACGGCGAGTGGGCGGTGAGCGAGTAGCTCATGACCGCGCCCTTTTTGTACTTCACGTTCACGGAGACCGTGTCCTCTATGTCGATTACGTCCGAGAACAGGCAGCGGTCGCGATAGTAGTGGTCGATGTCCTCGCAGTTTAAGTACATTTTGACGTGTCTGCCGCCCTCGGACGAGTATATGTCGTAGTAGAACTCGCACGTTTTCTTGTACGGGCAGGTCAGGCAGCGCTCTCCCCTCTCTTCGCGGGTGTGACCGTAGAAGCGGCGCGTGCCGAACGCGTTGACCTTCATCGGCTCGTCGTCGATTATCCAGTTCACCAGATCGAAATGGTGAGTCGCCTTGTGCACGAGCAGCGAGCCGGAGTTCGCGCGGATAGAATGCCAGCGGCGGAAATAGTCCGCCCCGTGTGACGTGTCGAGCAGCCACTCGAAATGCACGGAGTAAATGTCTCCCACAACGCCCGACGAAACCAGCTCTTTGAGGCGCACATAGTACGACTCGAAGCGGCAGTTGAACGTTACGACGACCTTCCTGCCCGTGAGCTTTTCAGTCTCCAGTATGCGGGCGCACATTTCGTCGTCGGTGCACATGGGCTTCTCGGTTATGACGTCGCAGCCATACTCGAGCGCCTTAACGATATACTGTTCGTGGAAGCAGTCCTTCGTGGTGACGATGACGACGTCGGGGTTGTGCTCCGAAAGCATCAGGTCGAAATCGGTATACGCGGGAATATCGCGTTCCAGATATTCCGAAACATAGCGCGCGCGCTTTATGTTTATGTCGCACACCGCGAGCAGTTCGGCGCAGTCGGCGTACTCCTTGACGATGGGTTCGGCGTAGGACATTAAGCCCCTGCCGCCCGTACCGACGATAACGTATTTCTTCATAACCGCAGTCATTTCCTTTCGATTAACGAAAACTTCCTATATTGTGTTGCCCTGTCAGACGGCGTGACCCGCGAGATAGCCGCGGTAGTCGTCGAAGAACCATTCGGCAGCCTTTGTCATGAACACGGTCAGTTCGTCTTTTGAAAACGTCAGCTGCATTTTGAGCGTGCCTATATGGTCGTCAACCGAGTACACGATGCCCAAGAGAGTGTCGTTTGTCGTCCACGCGCCTGCCGATATGCAGTCGTAGTTTGAGTCGCGCACGCCTATCTGAGCGCCGTAATACTTTTCGGGGAATCTGAAGTGCTTGTATTCACCCATGAAAATGTCGATCTTGTGCTCGCCGGTTTTGTTTTCGTATTCGAGCGTGACCAAATCGTCAGAAACATTTGCGCGCATCCACACAAAGCCGAATCTGTTATCCTCGAAAACATACTTCGTGCCCGAAAACTCGCCCGCGAGCGGCGTTGTCTTTACGCCTACCGGCAGCGGTATGAACAGCGAATCGAGGCGTTCTTTAAGCTCGCCTTGCGCGCAAGCGTCTTCCGCGAGCGGCTTATCGGACAGCTTTTTGAGCAGGCGGTAGTGCGCGAAGCGTATGGCGTCGCCCGCCGCTCCGAACGACTGCGTGTCGGCGGTTATTATCATGACAGTATCGTATTTGGGCGTCATATAGGCGAACTGGCTACCCATTCCCAGACAGGCGAAGCCGCCGTCGTTCAGCATCCAGAATTGATAACCGTAGCCCATAGGTCCGCCCAAGTCGCCTTCGCCGACGGTGGTGTCGATCTGATGAGACGTGGCGGCGAGCATATACTCGCGACTCACGAGCTGTTTATCGTTGAACATGCCGCGGTTTAAGCAGAACTGTCCGAAACGCGCGAAATCGCGCGTGGTGAGCAACATGCCGCTGCCCGTCCAACAGCGCCCTTCGGTCGTCTTAACACATTTCGCGTCTTCGGAAATGCCCAGCTCGTCAAACAGCGGACGCATGAAATCGACAAACGACTTGCCAGATAATTTCTCTATTATGCCGCACAGCGTGACGGTCGCGGCGGTGTCGTAATGGAACACAGTGCCCGGCTTGTGCTTATCCTGTTTATTATCGAAAAACGCGCGCACAAAATCGGGCGAATCGTCGTCATACGCGTTTGTCTCGTTAAAGGTCGCCATCATCAGAAGATGGCGCACCGTTGCTTCCAATATGAAGGGAGACGGGTTCTCGGGCACGTATTCAGGGAATATGTCAACGAGCCTATCGTCAAGCGACAGCTTGCCCGCGTCTGTCAACATGCCAATGCCCACGGAAGTGAAGCTCTTTGAGCAAGAGTAGAGCCTGTGTTTTCTGTTCTCGTCGAAGGGCTTGCAATAGCCCTCGGCCGCCACCTTGCCGTGGCGCATAAAGAGCACCGAGTGAATCGGAAGGCGCAGTTCGCGCATTTCGTCTATGAAATCGCTTATTGCGCGCGACGGTATGCCCAAGCTCTCGGGCGAGGCGTAAACCAGATTGTTTCGCATACTCGTATCCTCCAATATTTCGCGGTTTTACCGCATACGGCATAATCGGAAAGGAAGGGGCAATTTCGACCGCCGTTTGCGCGGACGGAATTGCCCCGTGGTTACAGCCTGCGGTTTACCCGATTACTTGTTGATTTCTCTCCAAGCGTCGAGCTGAGCCTGAGCTTCTTCGACGATCTTATCAGCGCCGGAGGCTTCGAGCTTCTCGATGAACTCGTCGAGTCTCGCGTCAACGTCTTCGACGAAACCGAACTTGAAGTTGACTTCGTACTCGCCTATGACGGACGAGCAGGCAGCTATCTCATTCTGAACGGGCGTCGGGTCGAATATGAAGCCCATGTTGGTGTCGGAGATAGCGTTGTCGTTGGCTTCCTTCATAAGGTCGGTGAAGTTGGCGGGATAACCGGCGGGTACTTTCGAGTACATGAACGAACCGAACTGAGCGCCGTACCACGAATAGTAACCGCGGTCGGTCGGGTCGGCATTGTTCGTGCCGGTGAAGTCGAGAACGCCGTCCTCGCCCACAACGTAGTGCGTGCCCTCGATACCGAAGCGCAGAGTGGTCGCTACATACGGGTCGGTGTTGACCAGCTCAAGGAACATCATCGCGCGCTCGGGGTTCTTCGAGGTGATGGAGATGCAGTTGACGGCCTGATGCAGGTAGTTGGTGGTGGCTACGGTGTTGGCGTTGCGGAGCAGCGCGCACTCGTAGTTAGGTCCGCCGTAATCTTTGGCGACGGTGATGTAGCCTGAACCGAACGAAGCGATAGCCAGCTTGCCTTCGGCGGTGTATGTGCGGGACGGGTCAAAGTACCAAGCGTCGAAGGGCACTATGTTGTCCTGCACGAGCTTGAGCACCTGACGGCACCACGCGCGGTATTCGTCGGTGGCGTACAGGTTGAACACCTTTTCGCCGGAGCCCTGACCCGCGAACGCCTCGATGCCGGGGATATTCACGACCGCCAGGGAGTTGATGGTTTCATACTGATTGTAGTCGTAGATGTCGGCGAACTCGCGCATTACGGGCAGCTGAGCGTCGTCGGGGAACATCTCCGCGCGCTTTTCCTGTATCTCGTACAATACGGGAATCACGTCGTAGACGGAGGTATATACGAAGTCGCTCAAGTCGATGCCGAGGTTATCGAGCAGCGTCTTGTTGTATATGATGCCGGGGATATTGCAGCTGTCTTTGTAGGAGGGAATGCCGTACAGACTGCCGTCTACGTACATTGCCTTCCAGAAGTCTTCGGGGATCAGCTCGTATGTGTTGGGAGCGTATTCGGGCAGCAGGTTCTCAATAGGCAGGAACGCGCCCTTCTTCACATAGTCGACATACGGGAGCGAACCGGTGCAGTTGATGATATCGACTTCCTGAGCAGAGCCGATGATCGTGGAGACCTTCGTTCCGTACTCGCTTGAGGGTACGAAGTGGAAGTTGACGGTGGTGTTGATCTTCTCTTCGAGGTACTTATTCAGAGCCTCGAACACCATTTCCTGATCGCGCTTTTGACCCTCGGAGATATACCAGTCGAGAGTGACGTGCTCAAGGTCTTCGGCGTTGCCGATGGCTGAGAACGCGCCCAAGAGCATCAGAGCGGACAGAAGCAGACTTACGATTTTGCGCATACCTGAAACCTCCTGTTTATTTATTCCAATCGACCGGGTTTTTGCTCCGGCCGAAGCGGATCGGGTTAGCCCTTGACGCTTCCGAGCGTCAGACCTTTTATGAAGTAACGCTGGAAGAAGGGATACGCGAACAGTATTGGCAGCGTGGCAATCACGACTATTGCCATGCGGGTAGGCTCGGTGGGCATACTCTTGAGCATTGCCGCGCCCTCCGGGGTGCTCGCGTAGGACGAGTTGTTTTTGATGAAGTCCATCTGCTGCTGTATGCGCGTGAGCATCGTCTGCAGCGGCACGAGCTTCGGGTTTTCAATGTAGAGCATTCCCGAAAACCACTCGTTCCACTTGTTCACGACGCAGAACAGGCCTATCGTGGCAAGCCCCGCCTTGAACAGGGGCAGCACTATGCGGACGTATATTCCGAAGTCGTTCGCGCCGTCGATTTTTGCCGCGTCGAACAGCGCAATCGGTATCGTTGACGTTATAAACGTGCGCAGTATGATTATGTTGTAGGCCGACAGCATCGACGGAAGCACGAGTATCCAGAAGTTATCGTAGAGGTTCAAATAGCGGACGTTTATGATGTACGACGGCACAAGCCCGCCCGAAAACAGCATCGTGAAGAACAGCATGAACGTGTAGAAGCGCTTGCACGGAAACCTTTCCTGAGCCAGAACGAACGCGAACAGAGACATTACGAACAGCCCTAAAAAGGTCGAGACGACGGTCGTAACTATCGTGACTATGTAGGAATCGACGAGCTGCGAGCCGGTTTTGAAAAGCGACGTGTACGCCGTGAAACTGATTTCGCTCGGCAGGTATGAAAAGCCCTTGTATGTGATGCTCTCGCCCGACGAAACCGACACGGCGAACACGAGCAGTATAGGCATCACGGTGATTATCGCCGTGATCGTCATTACGAATGTAAATATGGCGTTCGTCGCGGGCTTTACGCGATTGATGCGGGCGAACGAGTGGTTTTCTATGCCAGCCATGTCTGTCGCCTCCTAAAACAGCGCCGAATCGGAATCGACCTTGCGTATAATAGCGTTCGACGCTATTATGAGTATGAATCCGACGACTGATTGATAGAATCCCGCGGCCGCCGACATGCACGGGTCGTTGAGCTTCGTGAGCGCGCGGTATATGTATGTGTCGATAACGTCGGTTACGGGGTACAGCGCGCCGTTGTTCTGCGTCACGTTATAGAACAGGCCGAAATCGCCGCGGAACATAGCGCCTATGTTCAATATGAGCAGTATAGTCATTATGCTGCGCAGATGCGGTATCGTCACATACCAGACCTGCTGCATCTTGGAGGCGCCGTCGAGCACGGCGGCCTCGTAGTATTCGTCCGAAATGCCCGAAATCGAAGCCATATACACGACAGACGAATATCCGACGCTCTTCCACGCGTTTACGAATATGAGCAATCCCGGCCACAGCGAGCGGTATGTATACCAGTTAGGCGCTCTCTCGCCCGTGAAGGCCGTGAACACTTTGCTCAGATAGCCGTCGCGCTGGCTCAGGAAGCCGTATACGATTATGGCGACGACCGCCATCGACAGGAAGTACGGCATTATCAGCATGGTCTGAACGACCTTGCCGAAGCGCTTGGAATACAGTTCGTTCAGAAGCATCGCCAAGCCCATCGACAGAGTGGTGTTGAGCACTATAAAAACGATGTTATATAGAACAGTGTTGCGGGTTATCATCCACGCGTCCTTCGTGGCGAACAGAAAGCCGAAATTGCGCAAGCCCACAAATTCGCTGCCGAAGAAGCCCTTTGCAACGTTGAAATTCTGAAATGTCATTGTGAGGCCGAACATCGGGGCGTAGCAGAATATGAGCAGATATATTACTGCCGGAAGCGCCATCAAATGCAGCATCCAGTATTTTTTCAGATGCAGCCATATGGCGACGACGGGGTTGACGCTTCGCCCGCGCGGCGCGTTCAAGCGGTATTGACCTGTCATCAGCTTCACCCCTGTTCAGGAGAAAATCGATACTTTTGTATCCGTATTTAACTTTATATCACATATGCCCGTTTTGCAATCGGAAATTCTCAATATAACCGATTAAAATCAATCAAAACGCAAAGGTATCGTGACTATGGCGTCCAAGCCTCCAGACGGCAGATTTTCATATCTGAGGCCGTAATTCTCGCCCATATGAAGGTGTATGCGCTTATGTACGTTGCGTATGCCTATGCCGAAACGTTCGCTCGTGTCGGACGATTCGAGCGAGCGGTTGAGTTCGTCCGCGTTGGCGGACGAGCCGTTGTCTGTCACGTGAATGTGCAGAAGGTCGCCCTCCTCCTCGCAATACAGGCGAATTTCGAGCTTGCCGCCCGTGCGCACGGCGTGGAAAAGCGAGTTTTCGACAAGCGGCTGGAGTATTATCTGCGATATGCGCACGTCGTCGTATTCTTCGGGCACGTCGCACGAGAACGTGAAGCCGTCGGCATAGCGCAAATGCTGTATTTGCACATAGCGTTCGAGGTATGTTATCTCCTCGCGCAGCGTGACGGTAGCCCTTTGAAACTGTATCGAATATTTGAGTATGTCTATAAGCGAGGAAACCATGGTCACGATGTCGTCCGCGCCCGACAAAAGCGCTATGCACGCGACGGAATCCAGAGTGTTGTATATGAAGTGAGGGTTAATCTGCGCTTGCAGAGTTTTCAACTCGGCGGCGCGCTTTTCCTCCTCCTCGGCTTTCATCTGCTCTGTGAGCGCGCGTATGCGCTCGGTCATGAAGTTGTAGCTTTCATATAAAACCGCGATTTCGTCGCGCGTGTCGGGCGCGGGCACGGCCGGCGGAAGCGTGGCGGAGTCCTGCGCGCGGCGCATAACGTCGGACAGCGTGAGTATGGGGCGCGTGAGCCTGCGCGAGAAAAGCCCCGAAAGCACCAGCCCGATCACGAGTAGCGCCGCTGTGAATATTACGAATATGGGCAGCAGGTCTCTGAAATGCCGCGTGAACACGCCCGACGGCACGAGCAGCACAATTTTCCAGTCTCGGTTTAATGACGCGCTGCTTACGGCGTAATCGCGCCCGTCGAGGTTCAATCGCGCGATCGCGTCGCGCGTTTTAGCGGACGAAAGCAGCGATGCGTCGAAAGGAAGCTCGCCTTCCGACGGAAAAAGCCGCTCGTTCGTGCTCGCGATAATGTCGTCGCCGTACATGAAAAGCGACACGGTGTCGTCGGTTATGTCGATATTTTTCAGTATGCTCAATATGCGCGACTTGGGCATGGCGTATAAAACAACTCCGACGACCTCGCTGTACCTCGGGTCGGCTATGTATATGTTTCTGTAAAGATGAGCGAAGAAAACGTCCCTGTCGTTTGACGGGTCGGTGAACGTGTATATCTGACCGTTTCGGGCGACCGTCTCTTTGTACCAGCCGGCGTTTTTAACATCCGCCAGATTGTACAGGCGGCGAAGCTGCACGTTGTCAAGCGAAAACGGCTCGCCCGCTATTGACGACGCGAACGGAAACTGAGGGTCTATAAAGAGCACGGGATAGGCGCTCTGCATCAGCGGAGACGTGAGCGGGCCCAACGCGTCGGACAGCGCCCGCGTAATGAAGTTTTGCTGCGCGAAAGCGCCGTGATTGTTCACGTTCATAAGCTCGTTGGATATTGTTTCGCTGCAGCACAGATAGTACGCTATTTGTTTTATGTTCATGAGCACCGACGCGACGGAATTGCCGGTCTGCTCGGTTGAATAAAGCTGGTTGGTGTCGATGCGGCGGCGCAGGGTGTCGTCGAAATAGACATACAAGAGCGACGAAAACGCCAGTGTCAAAACGAGTATGGCGGTGGTGAAATAGCTGAACGTGCGCCTGCGTATGCTTTTCATCATGTTCATGCCCTCCCGATATTCGTTATCCGCCGCTCTGGCGCGCAAGCAGTAGCGCCTGATATTCGGACGGCGTCATGCCCATAAGGCGGCGAAACACGCGCGTGAAATAGTCGGGCGTGACATAGCCGACGCGCACGCTGATTTCAGTAATATTCAGCGAAATGTCGCTCAAAAGTTCGACCGCGTGTTTGAGGCGCACCTCGTGAATATATGAAATAAGGCTTTTGCCCCTGTATTTTTTGTACAGCGCGCCGGTGTACACGGGCGAAAGCCAGAGATGCTCCGCGATCTTCGCGACCGAAAGATCGGGGTCTGAATAGTTAGCCTCGATGTAGTCGAGTATCTGGCGCACATAGCTCTCGGTGGGCGATATTTGCCTGTCGCCCAAGTTCACGCAGCGCTTGCAGACTTCCTTTGTGAAAGCCAGCATGTCGTTTTTGTTTTTAAGCACTGAAAACTGCGAGAGCGATTCGCATCTGAGTTCGGCAAGCTCCGTTTTTCTGAAAGCGGTCGCCTCGGTCTGCTCGAAAAGCTCCGCCAGAAACATTAGATAGAAACGGTTCAAGTCGTCTATATGTATATCGCCCGTCGCCGCCGATTCGAGCAGATCTGCGCAAGCGCGGGTGTCGGACTTCGAGATCATGTCGCGGATTATGACAGTCATACGCGAGCGATCCGTTATCAGGGACGTATAGTATCGCCGTTTTTGAAGGTCGTTTGTAAGCTCCTTTATGCGGTCGGTCATTTCCTTCAGGCGAACGCGCGTTATCGGCTTTAATATGTAATCGCGAACGCCGAAGCTCATCGCCTTTTGCGCGAACTCGAAATCGTTGTATTCGCTGAGAATTATGACGCATATGTCGACCATCGAGTCGCGCAGTTTCTTTGACAGCTCCAAGCCGCTCATTGCCGGCATCTTGACGTCGGAAATGATGAGATCGGGCTTTTCGCTAAGCGCGATTTCGAAAGCCGTCGCGCCGTTATCCGCCTCCAAAACCTCCGTAAAGCCGAGCTCGCTCCACGGCAACATCGTCTTTATGCACATTCTGACGAATACGTCGTCGTCAACAACAAGCGATTTCATAACCAGCCTCCGTTCCTGCGCATATTGTATCATATATGCGCCCATAAAAAAAGCGCGACGCGCGAAAGGAAATAAATCTCGTTTATTTTGGTTGGTCAATCTTAAATATTTCGGTAAAAAATCCGACGCGCGCGGTTGAGCCGCGGGACTTTGGAATGTATAATACAGCTATAACATATACGCGTGAAGGAGGTCTGTTTATGCGCTCGTCGCTCATAGAGAACGGAAGGCTGTCGCCCACCGCGCGAACGCTGTGGGAAGTGGAAAGCGCCTGCGCGAGGGTGTCTGTCGAAGCGTCGAGCAATCTATATACAGACGTAATGAGAAAGACGGAGGCGGCGGTCGCGCGCGCCGACGCTCGCAGAAACGATGAAAGCCTGACGGAACACCGCGCGTATATAAAGGAAGCTTTCTTGAAGTGCATAGGCGGGCTGCCGGAGGCGCGCGGAAAAGAAGCGCGGATTATGTCCGTTCTCGATTGCGGCGGGTTTTCGGTTGAGAAAATACTGCTCGAACCGCAGGAGGGCGCGTTCATATCGGCAAACGTATACGCGCCGAATGACGGACGCGAAAAAATGCCGGCGGTGCTGATTACCGTCGGGCACACAGACCTCGGCAAGGCGGATATTGAATATCAAAGGCTTGCGCAGTATATGGCGCGCGCCGGGTTCGTCGCGCTGGTTTTCGACCCGCTCGGAGAGGGCGAGCGAACGGAGCACTACGAACCCGAAATCGACCTCCAACCCATACAGGGCTGCTCCGGCGAACACGACCTGCTCGACTGGAAATGCAAACTGATGGGCTTGAGTCTGGCGCGCTACTTCGTGCGCGACGGCATATGCGCGCTCGATTACCTGTCGTCGCGCGAGGACGTTGACGCAACAAAAATCGCGCTCACGGGGCATTCGGGCGGCGGCACGCAGGCGTGTATGCTCATAGCGGCGTGCGGCGAGCGGTTCGCGGCGACGGCGCCGTGCTCGTATATTTCCGACATAACCGCCATGCTCGAATGCGGCGTAGACCCCGACAACGAGATGATGTGGCCGGGCGGAACGCTCGCGGGGCTTGACTATATTGACATGCTTTACGGCGCTCTTGCGCGACCCATGTTGTTCATAACGGCGGCGCACGACTTTTTTCCGCGCGAAGGCACGCTGCGCACTTTTGAGAAAGCGCGCGAAGCGGTCGCGCGCGAGGGCGGCGCGCTTCCCGAAATGTATACGGCCGAATCGAAGCACGCGTATACCGACGGCATGGCGCGGGCGTGCGCTGAGTTTTTCTCAAAACACCTGACGGGGCGTGAAGCCGACTTCTCTGATTTCGAGTTTACGCCGATTGAGGCGCGCGAATTGAATAGCACGGACGAAGGCTGTCTTTTGAAAGCGTTTCCCGATATGCGAACGGTGCATATGTGCCTGACAGACGAGCTTTCCGAATGCGAGCGCGTCCGCAAGGGCGTTGGTAGGGCGGACATATTGTCATGGCTGCGCGGTAACACGGGTTTCGACGCGGCGCGGTCTCCCGCTTCTCCCATCGTCGAGAGCGAAGGCGTGTGCGGGCGATATGTATATAAAGTTATGAAATGGCGACCGCGAAAAGGATATTGGAACACAGGCGTCTTACTGAGAGATATGCGCGCGGGCGACAAGCCGCTTCCGACTATCGTCGCCGCGTGGAAGAACGGGCTTGCGCGGATTACCGAACACTCAAACTATATACATAAAACCGTTTCCGGCGGGCGGCAGCTTTTCATAACGGACACGGTCGCGTCCGGCACTCTGATGCCGAACGCCGTCGCGCGTTCGAACATGCATATAGGCTGGGGTACAATGTATAAACTCAACGCTTACCTTATACAGTTGGGATCGTCTCTGTGTATGCTGCGCGTAAGCGATTTGTGCGAAGCTGTGTCAATGGTCGCGCGCATGGAATGCGTCGACGGCGCGGGCATATACGCGGAGGGCGAGTTTTCGCGCTATGCGTACATGGCGGCGCTGCTGACTGGCGCGCCTGTTAAGGCGGATGGAAATTTTCAGAGCTATACGGAGATCGTTTCGGAAAAATACCACGACCAGACGCACACTCCCGACTGGGCTGTCGCGGGCGTGCTGCGCGTGTTCGACATAGGCGATATAAAGCGAATACTCGGCGACGACGGGCTGCTGCTCGGCTGACCGTTGATAACCGATACTTGATAAACGGGAGGGCGTTTCAGATGAAACTCAAGATCACACTGGTGGGCGGCGGATCGTACTCGTGGGCATACGGCGTGTTCAGCACGCTGCTCGACAATCCTTTCTTCGATTCGAAGACGGAACTGTGCCTGTACGACATAAACGAAACAAATCTTAACAATGTGTACGCATTTTGTGGATACTATAACGACAGGTTCAAGGATAAGGCAATAAAGCTCACCAAGACGACTGTTGAGGAAAAGGCGCTCGAAGGCTCTGATTACGTGCTCATAGCCATATCGCACGGCGGACTTGAGGCGGAGCTGGAAGACCACTATATCGCGCGCAGGCACGGCTTCTACAACGTAAAGGGCAGCGAATCGGGCATCGCGGGCGCGAGCCGCACGGTTCGCCATGTGCCTGAATTTCTAAGAATCGCGCGACTCATGAAGCGGCTGTGCCCGGGCGCGACGCTTCTGAACGTCACAAACCCGCTCACCGCGCTCACGCGCTGCGTGCAGAAATATGAGGACGTGTTCGCGATAGGATTCTGCCACGGCATTCGCAATCATTTGGAGATACTCCTCCCCTATTTCGGCGCGTCAGGCTTTGACGACGTGAGCTTTTCTGTGTCGGGCGTAGACCATTGCTCTTTTCTGACCGACGTGCGCTTCAAGGGGCGCGACGCGCTTCAGATTATGCGCGACAAGGGCATGATCGAGGCGGCATGGGCAGGCAAGAGCGACATAACATACGACGACAGATTCGCGGGGCGCGAAAACCAGCGCATACGCTTCATACTGTGGGATATGCTCGGCTGTATGCCGGGATTGAGCGACGAGCACTGCGCCGAGTTTTACTATCAAACCACGGGCACACAGGCTAACAGAGATGCTTTCGGTATGCATTACGACCGAATAACCGACAGGTCGACGAGCGTTAAGAGGCTGCGCGACGAAATCGTCGTGCCGCTTGAAACCGGTAATATGCCTGAGTTCAGGGTGAGTCAGGAGCGCATGGAGCGCGTGATAGAGGCGCTCGAGGGCGGGCGCGAGTTCTACGACGTCGTCAACTTCAGAAACTTGGGTCAGGTGCGCGAGCTTCCGGCGGATACCGTGGTCGAAACGTTCGTGACGTTCGACGCGACCGGCGCGCACCCGTCAATCGCCAACCCGCTTCCTAAAGCGGCGCAGGCAATCGTCATACCGACAGCGCTGCGCGAGGAGCTTTTCATGGAAGCGGCCGTCGAGTGGAACGAAAGCAAACTGCTGAGCGCGTTGTGCATAGACCCGCTGGTGCAGGACTTCACCCGCATTCGCGGCGCGGTCAAGGATATTATGGCTTACAACGCGAAATGGCTCAAAAAGTAGCGGCGGAGGTTATACGCATATGAAAACGCGCGTAAAGGGTGGGAACATCATACTGGGCGACGATATTGTTTCCGGTTTGAGCGTCTATTATGAGAACGGCGCGATAACCGACATAACGTCTACGGAGCTTGAATGCGGCGATGTCATTGACGCGGAAGGCAGGTATGTGTCGGCGGGTTTCATAGACATACACGTTCACGGCGGCGGCGGCGCGGATTTTCTCGACGGAACGCCGTCAGCGTTTTTGACGGCGGCGGAATTGCACGCTTCTCACGGTTCGACGACGATCGTTCCCACGACGACTTCGGGCGGCGACGAGGAAACGCGCGATATGATTAACGCGTATGAGACGGCCGCGAAAGCGAATACGCGCGGCGCGGACATGCCGGGTCTGCATTTCGAAGGGCCGTATTTCGCGGCTTCGCAGATGGGCGCGCAAGACCCGCGTTATCTGAGAAACCCGCAACCCGCCGAATATATGAAAATACTCGACAGCAGCAAACACATACTGCGCTGGAGCGTCGCTTGCGAGCTTGACGGCGCTCTGGAGATGGGCGCGGAGCTAAAAAGGCGCGGCATACTCGCCGCAATCGGGCACACCGACGCGGAATGTGCGCAGGTGGAGCGGGCGTTTGAAGCCGGATACACGCATATGACGCATCTGTATTCGTCAATGAGCACCGTTCATCGCGTGAACGCGTTCCGCCACGCGGGCGCGCTCGAGGCGGCGTATCTTATTGACGATATGACGGTCGAGATAATCGCGGACGGCTGTCATCTTCCCGCCGAGCTTTTGAGATTCGTATACAAGTTCAAGGGCGCTGATAAAACGGCGCTAATAACCGACGCCATGCGCGGCGCGGGAATGCCCGACGGAGTAAAGACGATGCTTGGGCACAAGGAGCGCGGCATGGAGGTTATAATCGAGGACGGAGTCGCGAAGCTGCCCGACCGTCAGTCGTTCGCGGGCAGCGTCGCCACGACCGACCGTCTTGTGAGAAACATGGTTTACATGGCGAAAGTCCCTCTTTCGCAGGCCGTGAAGATGGCGACGAAAACGCCCGCGCGAATCATGGGCTTTGCGGACAGGGGCGAGTTGAAGGCGGGGTTGCGCGCCGACATCGCCGTATTTAACGATAACATCGACATGTCGGACGTAATCGTCGGCGGCAGGCGCGTGTATAAGAAAGGCGGAGAGCGCGAATGAGCGGATTGTACGCGGGCTTTCACAGGGTAAACATAACGCCACGCTTGGGAATACCGCTGGCGGGATATTATCAGACGCGCATATCGGCGGGCGTGCTCGACGAACTTGAAACGAGCGCCGTGGCGCTAAAGTCGGGCGAGAATACTGCATTGATAATCAGCGTCGATCATTTGGGCTTGGAGCAGAAATGGGTCGACGGTATGCGAAAGCGAGTATCTGACGCCGCGGGCGTGCCTCTCGACGGCATATTCATAGCGTGCACGCACACGCACACCGCGCCTTTGATCCGGCAGGCCGACACGGACGATATGCAACGCGAATACATAGATTTCCTCACAAACAGGTTAGCCGACGCGGCGAAAATGGCCGTTGCCGATTTGAAGCCCGCGAAAATGGGGCGCGGTCGGGCGCACGCCCCGAACATAGCGTTCAACAGAAGATACTATATGAAGAACGGCGAAATACGCACCAATCCCGGCGTCAATAATCCCGACGTGGCGTCGGCGGTCGGCACAGCGGACGACATAGTAAGCGTGTTGCGCTTCGACAGGGAGACGGGCGAAACGATATTAATCGCGCATTTCGCGGTTCACCCCGACACCGTGGGCGGCGCAAACATTTCCGCCGACTGGCCGGGTTTCGCGCGCAGATTCACCGAAAGCGCAATAGAAAACACGCGCTGTATAGTGCTTAACGGCGCGCAGGGTGATATAAATCATGTGAACGTCAGCCCCAAAGCCGGAGACGAAAACGACCTCGCGCCCGATTTCGACGATTGCCCGCGCGGCTACGGTCACGCGCGCCACATGGGCAGATGCGTGGCGGGAACGGTCATGCAAGTTTTCGACAAGGTTGAATATTCGTTCAACGACGATTTGAATGTCCGTCAGGCGGTCATAAGCGTAAAGTCGAACAAACCCGATATTGGCGAAATCGATTCGGCGCGCCGCATCAACGACTTGCACAAAGCGGGGCGCGATTCCGAGATACCGTACACCGGCATGATGCTCACGACGGTCGTCGCCGAAGCGGAGCGTATGCTGCTGCTCGAAAACGGGCCTGACGAGTTCAAAGTGCGTTTGTCCTGTGTGTCGATAGGAAACGTGAACCTGTTCGGCGTGGCGGGCGAACCGTTTTCGGCTATCGGGAGCGCCATGAAGCGCGAAACCGGCAACGACTACACGCTGACGTGCTGCTGCGTAAACGGAAACGAGGGCTACTTCCCCACTTTGGACGCGTACAGGGACGGAGGCTATGAATCAAGAAGCTCCATATTCAAAGCGGGCGTCGCGGAAGCGATCATAAACGAGGGCACTAAACTCTTGAATGCGAAAGGATAACGCGTATGTGGACTGAAAACGAATTGAACGACGCGCTGTCGACCCCCGGCGGCAAACTTATCGACGACATGAAGCGCATAGACGGCGACATAATGATACTCGGCGCGGGTGGCAAAGTCGGGCCGACGCTTACGGTTATGGCGAAAAGAGCGGCCGACGCGGCGGGCGGCAAGCGCGTCATAGCCGTGTCGCGCTTCACCGACTCTCATGCGGTCGAGCTTTTGAAGAACGAAGGCGTGGAGACAATTTCAGCCAATCTCACGGACGACGGGCAGGTCAGGATGCTTCCGAAGGTTAAGAACATAATATACATGGCTGGGCGCAAGTTCGGCACGTCCGGCAGCGCTTGCGAAACGTGGGAAATGAACGTCGCCGTGCCCGCGTCAGTCACGAGGCACTTCGGCGACGCGAAGTACGTCGTGTTTTCGACGAGCAATGTATACCCGTTTTCTACGCTTGAAAGGGGCGGCTGCGACGAATCCGTCGCCCCGTCGCCCATAGGCGAATACGCCATAAGCTGCCTGGGTCGCGAGCGCATATTCGAGTACGCGGCGGCGCATTACGGCGCGAAGGTTCTCAATTTCAGGCTGAGTTACGCTATCGATTTGCGCTACGGCATACTCAACGACCTGTGCACGTGGATCATGAACGGCGAAAGCGTGCCGCTGGGCGTGCCGTTTTTCAACTGCGTCTGGCAGCGCTACGCAAACGAAGTCGCGCTGCGCGGGCTTACGATAATCAAAGACGGCGTTCAGAGCCTTAACGTGACAGGCCCTGAAACGGTGAGCGTGCGGCACGCCGCCGAGCGTTTGGCGGAGCTTCTTGACAGAAAAGTGACATTTTCGGGCACAGAGGGCGACAGGGCGCTGCTGGCGAACTCGCAAAAATGCATCGAGCTGTTCGGTTATCCCGATGTCGGCGTTTCCGAAATGATGAAAATGCAGGCCGAATGGATACTCGCTGGCGGTCGGACGCTCGGAAAGCCCACCCATTTCGAGGAGTCGAGGGGGAATTTCTGATGAATAAGGGCGCGTATGAGCTTTTAATGAACGGCGCGTTTCTGCCAGCCATGCCACTGGCGCTGAACGAAGACAGGTCGTTCGACGAGTTTTCACAGCGGCGGCTCATAAGGTATTATATGGAGAGCGGCGCGGACGGAATCGCGGCGGGCGTTCACACGACGCAGTTCGCAATACGCGATAAAAGCGTAAACCTGTTCGAAAGGGTGCTCGCGGTCGTTATAGACGAAATCAGAAAATTCGAGGCGCGCTCCGGGAGCGTCAAGCTCGCGGTAGCGGGCGCGTGCGGCGGAATCGAACAGGCTGTGAGCGAGGCGAAAACAGCAAAAGCGCTCGGCTATGACGCGGTGCTGCTGAGCCCGGGCGGGCTTGGCGATCTGAGCGAACAGGAACTCGTCGAACGGACGCGCGCCGTCGCGGACGTTATTGACGTGATTGGCTTTTATTTGCAGCCCGCCGTCGGCGGTCGCGTGTTTACATACGATTATTGGCGCGACATATGTCGGATAGACGGCGTTAAGGCAATAAAGTGCGCGGCGTTCAACCGCTATCTGACGATTGACGTGGCGCGAGCGATAGCCTTCGCTAATCACGAAATTGCGCTGTATACAGGAAACGACGATTCCATACTGTGCGATCTTCTCACAACATACGCATTCGACGCGCCCGAAGGCCGCAAGACGGTTGCGACGCGCGGCGGGCTGCTGGGGCACTGGGCAGTATGGACGAAAGTCGCCGCAGACATATTCAGAAGCGCTAAGGCGCTTTCAAAAAGCGACGGCATACCGCGCGAAATGACGACGCTCGCAGCGCAGATCACCGACTGCAACAGCGCGTTTTTCGACACAAGGAATAATTTCAAGGGCTGCATAGCGGGCGTTCACGAGGTGTTGCGCCGCCAAGGGCTGCTCAAAGGCATATGGTGCTTAGACCCGAACGAAACGCTGTCTTTGGGACAGTCGGCGGAAATCGACAGGGTGTATGCAATGTACCCTCACCTGAACGACGATAGCTTCGTATCGGTATTCATCAAAAACGACGCTTGACAGAAAACAGCCCCGGAAGCGCTTCCGGGGCTGTTTCGTTTATCAGAGCATCAATTCAGTGAGCATCAAGAACGCGATTCCCTGTCCGTATGCGGTGGGCGTGACGGATATTTCTTTATAGTGCTTCAAATCTTTGCCCATGCCTGTGCCGTTCGACACGCCGTTTACAGTGCCGTCTTCAGATATGCGGGCGAGCACGGCTTCGGCGGCGGATAAGCCCAGATTGCGAATTGAGTCGTCGAGCAGGCCGAGCCGCGCGCCCTTTATTGCGCCGTATGCCACGCCGGCGGTGGCGGAGGTCTCCAAATACGATTCCTCAACGTCTATAAGCGTCGTAAACATGCCGTTTTCACGCTGATATTTCCACAGCGCCAGCATCTGGTCTTTAAGCGCGGCGGCGATAAAGCGCGAGCACGCGCCGTTTTCGCCAAGCATTTCGATTATTTCTACGGAGGCTATTGAATACCACGCGTTTCCGCGCCCCCAGAAGGCGTTGGCGAAATTATGGCGGCGGTCGAAAGTCCAGCCGTGATAGAAGAGACCCGCGACCTTGTCTTGCAGATATTTTATGTGTATAAGGAATTGATATTTCGCTTCCTCGACCCACTCCGGGCGGTTCAATGTAAGCCCCGCCTTGCATAAAAACAGGACGGTCATGAACAGCGTGTCGCTCCAAAGCTGCTGATAGTGCCTGTTCCACACGGTGCAGTGCTGCAATCCGCCAAACTCTGTGCGCGGCATATC
>CAYVPJ010000046.1:0-26026 GCA_964453505.1 uncultured Oscillospiraceae bacterium
AACCGCGCGCCCACGCTGCACCGCTTGGGCATACAGGCGTTCGAGCCCGTGCTCGTCGAAGGCAAAGCGCTCAAATTGCACCCGCTGTGCTGTACGGCGTTCAACGCCGACTTCGACGGCGACCAGATGGCTATACACGTTCCGCTCAGCATGGAGGCTCAGGCGGAAGCCCGCTTTCTGATGCTCGCGGCGAATAACATATTGAAACCGCAGGACGGCAAGCCCGTCGTGTGCCCGACGCAGGACATGGTCATGGGTTGCTACTACCTGACCATAACCCGCGACGGCGCGAAGGGCGAGGGTAAATACTTCACCGACATCGAAGAAGCGCTCATGGCATACGACACGGGCGAACTCTCGCTGCAGGCGGTGTGCCATATACGCATAACGAAGGAAATTGGCGGCGAGAAGTATACTCGCACTGTCTCTACGACCATAGGCAGGCTCATATTCAACGACGCCATACCGCAGGACCTCGGACACCAGCCGCGCGTGACTATCGACGATATGTTCAAGCCCGAAATCGACGAGCTCGTCGACAAGAAGGCATTGGGTAAGATAGTCGACGACTGCTACCGCGTCCACGGCGTTACGGAGACTGCCCAGATGCTCGATAAAATAAAGGCTATGGGCTTCAAATATTCGACGATTGGCGCTGTTACCGTGTCCGTCGCCGACATAAAAGTCCCCGAAGCGAAATACAAAATCCTCGGCGACACCGAGCGCAAGGTTCACGACATCGAGCGCCAGTTCAGGCGCGGCCGCCTGAGCGAGAACGAGCGCTACACCGCCGTGACGCAGTTGTGGGAGACGGCGACGAACGACGTAACGAGCGAGGTCATGAAGAACCTCGACACATTCAACCCGATAAACATGATGGCCGCGTCGGGCGCTCGCGGTTCGACCAACCAGATACGCCAGCTCGCCGGTATGCGCGGCCTGATGGCTTCCCCGTCGGGCAAGATAATCGAGCTGCCCATAAAGGCGAATTTCCGCGAAGGCCTGACGGTTCTCGAATTTTTCCTGTCGTCGCACGGCTCGCGCAAATCGCTCGCCGACACCGCGCTCCGAACCGCCGACTCGGGCTATATGACCCGCCGCCTGGTCGACGTGTCGCAGGAAATAATCATTCGCGAAATCGACTGCTTCGAGTCGCGCGGCGAAAACATTCGCGGTCTGAAGGTGCACGACATATACGCCGACGGCGAAATTATCGAGAAACTCGAAGACCGCGTGCGCGGCAGAGTCGCCGCCGAGACCGTCGTCGACCCGAACACGGGCGAAATCATAATCGAGCAGAACGAGCTTATAACCCACGACTACGCCAGAAAGATCGTCAAGAGCGGCCTTAAAGAAGTCGAGGTACGTTCGGTGCTCACCTGCCAGTGCGAAAAGGGCATCTGCGCGCGCTGCTACGGCGCGAACATGTCGAACGGCAAGCTGGTTGACGTGGGCGAGGCGATAGGCATAATCGCGGCTCAGTCTATAGGCGAGCCGGGCACGCAGCTCACCATGCGCACGTTCCACACCGGCGGCGTCGCCAGCGGCGAGGATATAACGCAGGGTCTTCCGCGCGTCGAGGAACTGTTCGAGGCGAGAAAACCGAAGCGCGAAGCTACGCTCGCCGAGATTTCGGGCATTGTGCGCATGTCTCAGGACAACAAAAAGCGCCGCGAGCTGATAATCACCTCCGACGACGGCGAGGGCGAAACAAAGAAATACCCGATAAACTACGGTAGCAAGCTGAAAGTCGTCGAGGGCGACCATGTGTCAGCGGGCGACGAGCTTATCGAAGGTTCTATAAACCCGCACGACCTGCTGCGCATACTCGGCGTGAAGGCTGTGCAGGACTATCAGGTGCGCGAGGTTCAGTCGGTCTACCGCCGTCAGGGCGTTGAGATCGCCGACAAGCACATCGAGGTCATCGTGCGCCAGATGCTGCGCAAGGTCAAGGTCGAGGACGCGAACGACACCAACCTGCTCCCCGGCGCGCTGGTTGATATATTCCGTTTCGAGCAGGAGAACAGGCGCACACTCGAGAACGGAGGCAGACCCGCCACCGCGAAGCGCGTGTTGCTCGGCATAACGAAGGCGGCGCTCGCCACCGAATCGTTCCTGTCGGCAGCTTCGTTCCAGGAGACCACGCGCGTGTTGACGGAAGCCGCAATCAAGGGCAAAACCGATCCGCTGCTCGGCCTGAAGGAAAACGTCATACTCGGCAAGCTGATTCCCGCCGGAACGGGCATGAAACGCTATTCCGACGTGGAGATACACGAAGCATACTAAAGCATACTAAACAAAAGGTCGGCGATTCCAAACGGAAAAGCCGACCTTTTTTTCTGAGCTGACTAATCTTAATCGCTCAGCGTGCGGGCGACCGCGACAATTTCTTTTGCGGACACTTCCCTAAGCGCAACGCCCCTTTTTACGGCGATAGCCGCCGCCGCTCCCGCCGCCTGACCCAGCAGACACGCGGTCGTCATAGTGCGCGCCGACGACATAGCGCCCCTGTCCGCCGAAAAGCAGCGCCCCGCGACGAGCAGGTTTCGCGCGCCCTTCACAAGCAAACAGCGGTACGGTATCTGATATTCCGGCACGACTTCGTGCCTGTGCACTGTGTCAATAATGAAATTGCAGTTCGCCACGGCGTCGTCGAAACGCGCTCCGCCGCGCGCGTCGTCCACCGTCAGCACGTAATCGCCGCGTATGCGTCGGCTCTCGCGAATCGGCATTTTCTCAGGCGTTCCGTCGAAGCAATAATCGCCGCCGTATACCTTCGAAAAATCGTTCACCGCGTCGAGCACGCCGTTTCGGATTCGCGTTTCGGAATCGTTGCGCGTATCCGCCGTCAGCGTGGAATCGCGCGTCAGGTTGATTTTAAGCGTCATCGCGCCGTCAGCGCGCTTGCTCGCCTTATATCCGTTTTCCAGCGCCCCGCCCTGCGCGGCAGGCGCTGCGTTTACGTCCTTTTTGTGCATAAAAATGCGGAATGCCGGCGGGATAGGCTCGAAGTTGCCCGCGTCGTCATTGGGAAGCGACTGCCCGCCCGCGAGCATTGACAGTATACCGTCGCCCGTAGCGTCGACGAACATTTTTCCCGAAACAGCCTGATGCAGCGATTCGTTTTGAATTATGACACGCTTTATTTCGCCGTTTTCTGAAATAGCGTCGATTATGTCGGTCTGAAACAGTATGTCGACTCCCGACTCCAAAGCGATCCTCAACAGCACGCATTCCATAACGGGCGCTGAAAAGCCGAAATCCCGCGTGTGTATGCTTTCGTTGTATTTTTCCTCAAAACCGTTCTCCGCGCCGATAGCCTTATGAGCGCGCATATCTGAAAGTATTTCACTCCACAGCGGATTTCCGTTCTCGAGAGGTCCTCCCGACGTGCAGAAATTCGGCACGCCCGCCAATACTGCCGTGCCCCCGACGCGCGAAGTGCGCTCTATCAGCGCGACTCGAATACCCTGACGCGCTGCCATAATCGCTGCCGAAACGCCCGCGAAGCCGCCGCCCGCGACCACCGCCGCGTATGATCCGATCTCGGGTATAGCCCTTCCTGAGTATATCGTATGCACCTTGAATCACCTTTTCTTTGCGTTAGTCAGATATTTTGTAACTCTTGAGCCTCAATTCGTCGATTTCGCCGTCTATTGTGCGTTCATACAGTATGTAAAGCTCGTTTTCATTGACCGCCATGTCTGAATATCCGCCGATTTCATCGACAAGCAGCGTTCTCTGCCAAGTCGCGCCGTCGTCCGACGACTCGCTCACGCCGAGCGCCGTCCGCAAGCCCGACGCGTTTTGGCAGTTCGAGAACAGTATGCGCCCGTCGCCTGTCTTTTCCATACTGCCGAAGCACATGGGGTCGACGAGCGAATCCGAACTCCGCGCTTCCGAAAACTCCGCGCGCTTCTTCGAATATTGAGCGAGCGCCCGGCGCATTTTCACGTCTCGATTGCGAATATTGAAAAGAATGTCGCCGTTCGAAAGCTCGACCGCCGTCGTTTCGTTTCCGTCTGTCACGTTCGGAATCAGCCCGCCGCGCCGCCATTCGCCGCCGTTTGCATATATGAAGCCCGCGACGGACGGCCAATGCCGCTTTATACGCGGATTGTCCTCGTCCGCCGCGCCGTCAGCCAGCCATATCGGCAGATATAGCGTGCCGTCGTATGCGCGTATTCCGTGACCCGGACCTACCGCGCGCACGTTCCACATTTGCCCGAACTGTTGAAAAATGTCCGTGATTTCGTTCGGCTCAGACCAAGTTACGCCGTCGTCTTTGCTTACAATGTCGTAAACGCGCTCGTAATTTCGACAGTATGTCATGTGAACGGTGTCCGCGTCAACGGTGAGCGTCGGATTGTTCCACGTAACGTCGTCATGCGAATCGCGCGAACAAATCAACATTTCGCGCGACCACGTGCGCCCTTTGTCCTCGCTGCGCATAAGGCATATATCGATTCTCGACCAGTCGTTTCGGGCTTCCGCCCTGCACTCGAAGCATATCAAAAGCGTCCCTCTGCCCGTTGCGCGTATGGACGGTATCCTGTATTCATAGTACGGCTTTCGGCCTTTACGAACGATTGACGTTTCGTATGTTTGAATAAATCTCAAAAAACCGCCTCCAAAAAATTACGCGTCTTCGCCCTTTACGCCACGGCAGCTTTCGCGCACGGTTATCTCCGGCTGAAACAGGTAGTAATCGAAGCCCGACCGCAGCTTCTGCCCGTGTATTTGCTTGTAAAGCACTTCCGCCGCCTTCTGACCGATTTCATATGTCTTGTATGAAACCGACGTTATTGCGGGCGTTTGACTGTTGCACGCCTCGGTGTCGTCATAACCTATTACGCCAATGTCGTCCGAAACGCGCAGTCCGTTTTTATGTATAACGTCTATAACCTGAAACGCTATAGCGTCGTTGAAGCAGAAAACAGCGTCAGGCTTTTCTGCTTTCAGCAATTCGTCGGTCTGTCCGCGCACGTCGGCTTTCTTTTCGGAATACGACGGCATTACGATCAGGCGGCGGTTTATCTCTATGTCGTTTTCCAACAGCGCCGAAAGATAGCCCTGACAGCGATCCATGCTTGTTCTGTATTTATACTCAGATATGAACGCTATTTTTCTGTAGCCGTTCGATATAAGATATTTTGTGGCTATGTTGCCGCCGTAGAAATCGTTCGACGTGACTACGGGCGCGCTTATGCCGTCAACGCTCCTGTTGCAGAATATGAAAGGCACGCGCGAGCGCACGAGCACGTTGTACAGATTAGAGTTTTCCTGAACGCTGTTCTCTATGACTGGAACGATTATGAACCCCGATACGCCCGAATTTAGCAGGCGCTTTATGAACCTCTGTTGTGTAAGCGGATTGCCGTTTG
This sequence comes from uncultured Oscillospiraceae bacterium, assembly GCA_964453505.1. Taxonomy (GTDB): domain Bacteria; phylum Bacillota; class Clostridia; order Christensenellales; family Aristaeellaceae; genus CAYVPJ01. The sequence goes on from CAYVPJ010000046.1 coordinate 5,385, forward strand.
AATTGCACAGTATGACGTTTGCGTTGTATATTTGCGACACGCACTCTATTCCGCTCACGAGCGTCGCGTATATCGCCTCGCTTATGTCGGGAACGATGACGCCCCAACTTTCCTCGCTTGTCACCCTGTCGTCCAACTCGCTGGCTATATATGTGCCGCTGCCCTTTCGGGAGCTTAACATGCCCTGATTCGCCAGTTCGCGTATGGCTTTGTCCAGTGTCGTGCGCGTCGTGTCGAGCCGCCTGCACAGTTCGACGCGGTCTGGCAGCTTGTCGCCCGGACTCATATCCGATATTATGTCCTTTAGCTGAGCCTTGATTTCCAAGTATCTGAGCAAACAGCATCCCACCTTTTTGCCATTATATCAAAACGCGCGATAAATTGCAACATTAATTTGGTCAAAAGCGTTAATGACTGATAAATACTGAAATCTGACTGAAAAAGAGTAAAAAAGCTGACCGAAAAATGCTTAATCTATTTACAAGCAACCGCCGTTCTGATAGTATATGCGTTGTTGAGATACTTACAGGAAGGGTCAGAAGCGATATGAAGGAATTGCACGGCATCTATCCCGCGCTGCTCACGCCGTTTTGCTGTGACGGAAGCGTGAACAAACCCGCTTTAAGGCAGCTCGTCGAAATGAACATAGCAAAAGGGGTCAGCGGTTTTTACGTATGCGGCTCGACAGCCGAGGCGTTCATGCTGCCGTCGGACGTTCGAAAGGAAATCCTCGAGACCGTCGCCGAGCAAAACAACGGCAGAACGCAGCTGCTTTCGCATATAGGGCACATAGACACGGAAGCGGCGATCGACCTTGCGAAGCACGCGTCGACTGTGGGCGTTACGGCGATTTCGTCGGTGTCCCCGTTCTACTACAATTTTTCGTTCGACGAGATTCGCGGCTACTATTTCGACATAGCGGACGCGGCCTCGAAGCCCATAATAATATACAACATACCCGCATTCGCGAAGGTGAGCCTGACGGAAGACAACATATCGGAGTTTTTCTCGGACGAACGCTTCATAGCGCTCAAAAACACATCGTCCGACTTTTACTTGATGGAAAGGCTCGCGGCGCGCTATCCCGAAAAGTCGCTCCTGAACGGCTATGACGAAATGTTCATAAGCGGGCTGGCAGCCGGGGCGGACGGCGCTATAGGCAGCACGTTCAATGTGATGGCTGAGAAATTTATTAACATCGAAAAACTGTTCCGCCAAAACGACATAGCGGGCGCTCAGGCCGAACAGCGGCGGGCGAACAACATAATCGCGGCGCTCTGCAAGGTCGGCGTCATGGCCGGCGAAAAGGCGCTCTTGCGCTTTATGGGTCTCGATTTCGGATATGTCCGCAAGCCCTTCAAGGAACTGACCTGCGAACAGGTAAAAACGCTCGAAGCGGCGTACAAAGAAAACGTTTGAGGGGAACGCCATGAACGATTACGATGTCGCCGTCGTAGGCGGCGGGACGACGGGCTGCTGCGCGGCGATAGCCGCCGCGCGATTGGGCGCGAGAGTATTGCTCATCGAAAAGCTGCCGTTTCCGGGCGGAAACATGACCGGGGGTCTGCCGTGGCTGGGCTTTCACGAAAAGGCGTCGCGCCGACCGGTAGTGGGCGGCATACCTATAGAGATAATCAAAAGGCTTAAAGAAAAGGGCGGCGCGACGGAATTCGTGTTCGACCCTATAACCGGGAGCGCCGTCGGCGTGAACGGCGTGATGCTCAAAATGATACTTGAAAAAATGCTGCTCGAGGCGGGCGTGAAAATTATGTTGCACTCGCTTCTGAGCGACTGCCGCGAGCAGGAGGACGGCTGCGCGCTCACCGTGAGCTGTAAGGGCGAGACAATGCGCGTAACCTGCGGCGTACTGATAGACTGCACCGATTCCGCCGACGCGGCGCTGCGCATGGGCGCGCGGCTCGTGACGGGGCGCGAGTCGGACGGCTTCCGTCAGGTGTCGTCCTATGTAGTGAGCTTCGGAAACATCGATTTTTCGGAAATGCTTGCGTATTTCAAAGCGCACCCGACGCAGATACGCCCGTTCAAGCTGTCCGACGCGGCGCTCGCTTCTCTGCTTGCGCAAATGGAGACAGCGCCTTTGTGGGTGCTCGGCGCGTTCGAGGACATAATCAGCCGCGCCCGCGCGAACGGAGTGAGCTACCCCCGCAGGCAGCTTATAGGCGCGGCGTATCCGGCATACGGAAATCTGACGCTCGTGTCGAGCCGCGTTGAAAACGTGGAGTGCCAAAACGTCGGCGAGTTCACGCGGGCTGAGATCGAGGGGCTTCAGCAGACGTGGGGCATACTCGAGTTGCTCAATAACTATATCCCCGGCTGTTCCAATGCTCGGATACTTTCGTCGGGCGCACAGTTGGGCGTGCGCGAAAGCAATCACTGCGTGGGCGAATACACGCTTACGGCTTCCGACCTGCTCTGTGGCGCGCGATTCGAAGACGCGGTACTTTGCGGGGCATACCATATTGATATTCACTCTCCTGACCACGACGGCTTGGAGACGAGCCAGCCGCCCGTTTATCAAGTGCCGCTCCGCTCGCTTTTGCCCAAGGGCACGCGGCGGCTGCTCGTGGCGGGGCGCTGCGTTTCCGCCACGCACGAAGCGATGGCTTCAACTCGCGTCGCGCCTATATCGGCGGCAATGGGCGAGGCGGCGGGCGTCGTCGCGGGGCTTGCGGCGCTTTCAAACACGGAACCGCGCCGCGTACCATACGGCGAAACGAAGAAAATACTGATTCGAAACAACGCTATTATTGAGTGAGGTGCGCTATGGTTATCGATTCAATAGACAATATCGGCAGATATTCGTTTTCGGGCGCGTTGGCCGGAGCGCTCTCATACCTAAAGGACGCTGATCCGTCCTTAATTCAGTCGTGCCAACTCGATTTCGAAGGCGAGACTATACGCCTGAACGTTCTCGACAAAGACGCGAACGAGCCTTGCAATATATGGGAGAGCCACGCCCGATACGCTGACATTCATTTTGTGCTTGAGGGCTGCGAGATTGTTCGCACTCTCGCGCCGCGAGATTCGACTGTAGCCGAAGCGTACAACCCCGATAAAGACGCTGAGTTTTATGCCTGCGCAAACGGCAGATATACAGAAGCCATACTTTACCCGCGCCAATTCATCATAACGTATCCGGGCGAGATACATCAGCCCAACAACTCGCCGCGCGGAATCGGCGGCAGGCTCAAGAAGGTCGTCGCGAAAGTTCTTATCAATAAGGAGTAATTGCCATGAAGACGATCGCGCTCGGAAAGAAATGGCTTATAGGCACGCGTAAGCGCGAAACAGACGATTGGGGCTATTGCCAGTTCCCGACGCTCACGCGCTTCGGCGGCAGGATATACGTGCGCTACGCCGACGCGCCCGATTCCGTGCGCTCGTTCGGCAGACCCGGCGTGCGCGCCGTTTACAACGAACAAAAGGACGAGTTCGAGCCGTTTCCCGCGGACGACGAGTCCGTTATGTTCGATAGCGGCGCGTCGTCCGGAACTGTGCGTTTTCCCGACGGTTCGATGCTGTTCTCGTTCTCGCCGCGCGGCGTTGACGCGAATTTGCTCAACCTGCCCGACAGAAAGTGGAGTAGTTTCCCGTGGTATATTGACTGCGCGTATGACGCGAACGATATTCGCCCGATACAGAACCGCTGGTGGCACTTCATGCGCTGCGCTGGCGAGGGTCGCCCGTGGATAATGGAGATGCCCGAAGTGAACATACCCGGCGAAATGCGCCTAAAGCGCGAGGGGCTATTGTTCTACCCGTGCTTCCGCCATATGCTGCGCCTGTCCGACGGCACGCTGCTCGGCGCGAAGATGACGCTGCGCCTAATCGACGGTAAACCTTGCCGTTACGCGCGCATACTCATACTCGCAAGCGTCGACGACGGGGCTACGTGGAACTTGCGAAGCGAGATACCTTTTACGCCTAACACCATAGCTGACCCGCATTGGGAAGACGCGCTCGGCTTCAACGAGCCGTACCTGTGCGAAACGAAGGATTCCTCCGTAATCGTGTTCATTCGCACGCAGGAAAAACACAAAGCTCCGATGTATATCTGCCGCTCGACCGACAAGGCGCGCACATGGAGCGCGCCCGCGACTTTCGGCGATCACGGCGTAAAGCCGCGCATGGTGCGCGTGGGTGACGATATACTGCTCGTATACGGCCGTCCCGGCGTGAGCGCGCGGTTGTGCGAAGACCCGGCAGGGCTTGAGTGGGGCGATGAAGTGAAGATTATCGAGCCGACGGAAGGACTGTTTTCGGACAGTTGCGGCTATGTATACCCGCTCGCGCTCGACTCGCGCAGCGCGCTGATAGCGTATTCCGACTTTCGGCACAAAGACGAAAACGGCGCTCTCTGCAAGGCGATATTCGTTCAGAAATTAGAGATACTGTAGGAGATTTGAGCTATGACGGTCAACGCAGGCGAACGGACGCAAACAAAATTCAAACGCTTCGCATATGAAATGTGGCGGCAGAAAAACCTGTGGATACTGCTGCTGCCTATGATAATACTGTTGTTTCTGTTCAGCTACAGACCCATATACGGCGTGCTGCTCGCCTTCAAAAGCTACAATATAAAGCAGGGCATACTGGGCAGCGAGTGGATAGGCTTTCTGTACTTCGGAAGGCTCGTCGATTCCGCGCAGTTCTTAAGGGCGCTCAAAAACACGATTGTCATAAGCCTTCTGAAGCTCATAATAACTTTCCCCGCGCCCATATTATACACGCTTCTCATAAACGAAATATCGTTTCGGCGGTTCAAGAAGATCAATCAGACGATAAGCTATCTGCCGCATTTCCTGTCATGGGTCATAGTGGCTGCGATTTTGAACGAGCTGCTTTCGTCGGACGGCGCAATAAACGATTTCATAGTCAAGTTCGGCGGCAGACGCACGAACCTGCTCACAAATTCGACTCTGTACATACCGCTTCTGATATTCTCAAGCATCTGGAAAGAGCTTGGCTGGAACTCGATAGTATATCTCGCCGCCATAAACAACATCGACCCCACGCTGTACGAGGCCGGCGAAATGGACGGCTGCAGCCGCGTTCGCATGATGTGGCACATAACGCTGCCGGAGCTGCTTCCGACGATAAGCATACTGTTCCTTCTGAGGATAGGAAGCATACTGAACGCGGGCTTCGACCAGATATACAACACGTACAACTCTATGGTCATGGAAGTCGCCGACATAATCGACACGTACTCGTACAGGTTGGGTCTCGCTAACTTGGACTACAGCATGTCCACGGCAATCGGACTGTTCAAAAACGTTATAGGGCTTATACTGATGCTCACCGTAAACGCGACAGTGAACCGCAAGGATTCGTCCTACGGATTGATGTGAGGTTACGAACATGGCGCATACACTTTTGAAACCCAGAAACAGCATAAGGCTTTCGGTGGGAGACCGCGTGCTACGCGATATATCCGTCGCTGTAATGCTGTTGTTCAGCCTGATGGTCGTGCTGCCTATATGGTGGCTGCTGGTCGATTCGCTGAGCACCGTGGAGTATTATAACTCGATAGGCATACACTGGTTCGCGAAGCCCGTGAGCTTCGAAAGCTACGCAAGCGTGCTCGGTCAGAGCAACGTGGCAATCGCGTATAAAAACACCATATTGAGGACTGTTATAACCGTCATAGTCAGCGTGTTCGTCACGTTTTGCGCATCTTACGCGCTTACAAAATCCCACCTGAAATTCAAGAAGCTGCTGATGCTGTATATCATCATTCCTATGTATTTCGGCGGCGGACTTATTCCGAGTTATCTGAACATCAAGTCGCTCGGGCTGATGAACAATTTCTGGGTGTACGTTATACCGTGCATTGTAAGCTCTTACAACACGATCATAATGCGCAATTTCATATCCGCGTTGCCACAGGAGCTTGAGGAGTCGGCCATGATAGACGGCGCGAACGAGTACAGGACGCTTTTCAGCATCATATTCCCGCTGTCTCTGCCCATAATCGCGACTATAGCGCTCTGGGTGGGCGTAAGCCAATGGAACGCGTGGTTCGACTGCATGATATACGGCACAGAATCCAGACTTGTCGTTTTACAAATGATGGTCAGAAAGATCGTGCTCGAAAATCAGGTCATGGAGGATCAGGCGGATCTGCTCGCGGAACAGGTCGTCACATCGGGCACCGTGCGCGCCGCGACAATTTTCGTAGCTATCGGTCCTATCATAATGATATACCCCTTCATACAGAAATACTTCGTCAAGGGGACTATGGTGGGAGCCGTTAAGCAATAATAAGGAGGAAACCACAATGAAACCGACACGTTTTCTCGCACTGGCAATTTCCGTGCTGCTCGCCTTATCGTGCGTCGCACTAGCCGACGTAGATATATCCGAGAAGCTCAGCGTCACGATTCTCACCTGCGCGAACTACTCGTCAACTTCTGGCACGACGCCTCCGCAGGACTCCTTAATCGAGAAGACGCTCGAAGAGAAATTCAATCTGGACATCACCGTAGCCCCCGTGGACTGGTACAACGAAGATCAGCGCAACATATACATAGCGGGCGACAACGCGTTCGACATGGCAATCTCGGTCGGCGTGCGCGATTACGCGAAGCTCGGCGCGGTTAGAACGATAACCAAGGAAATGATCGAAGAAAACGCGCCCAGAATGTACGCCGAACTGGTTGAATATGACGGCGGAGACATGTGGACGAACGTGACCGTGGATTCGGAGATATACGGCATACCCGAGTTTCAGCTTCAGACGAAGGCCGGGTACATGATGATATGCCGCAGCGACTGGATGGAGACGCTTGGCTACAGCGCGGACGGCTTGAACACGCTTGAAGACTACGAAGAAATGTTCTTGGCTATCCGCAATGACGACCCCGATAAGAACGGCGAGAAGGACACATACGCGATAGGCCTCTACAATAAGCCCTTCAGCGAGACGACGTTCGGCTACTGGTTCGCATACTACGGCGTGCACCCGTTTGCGTGGACTGTCAAAGACGGGGAAGCCGTGTATTCGAACGTGACCGAGGAATACCGCAAGGCGCTCGAACTGCTGGCTCGCTGGTATGAGCTTGAGATAATCGACCCCGACTTCGTGACCGACGTGCGCGCCACGACGCTTGAAAAGTTCGCGAGCGGCAAGACGTTCAGCTTCGAGGCTTTCGCGGGTCACATAGCGTCGAACGGCGCGTCAATCGCTCAGCTCGCCGCCGCAAACCCCGACGCGACGTGGACATGGCTCGCTTCGCCGCTCAACGAAGACGGCGTGCGCGCTTCCATCGCTCAGGATTTCTATAAGACGTCGTGCATCTGCTTCGGCGCGAATACGTCGGACGAGAAAGTTGCCCGCCTCATGGCGATGGTAGATTATATCACCTGCGATTATGAGGGCGCGCTGCTCGCTCTGCGCGGCTTTGAGGGCGAATCATTCGTTCGCAACGAAGACGGCACGATTTCGCTGATAGGCGATTACACCACAAACCAAGACATGCAAAACGGCATAGGACTCACGTATTTCATGCCGCAGTACAGCAATCAGACCATAAACTCGATTCGCGACGCCAAGGAGAGAACCGAGGCTCTCAACTGGGCATATGAGAATCTGAACGCTATTTCTGTCAATTACCACGTGAGTTTTTCGGACGAAGCGAAAGCCCTGTCCGCCGAAACCGACACCTTCGTTCAGGAATACTTCTTCAACGCGGTTACGGGCACTGTAGACATTGACGAAACGTGGGACGCGTATGTTGAGGACTGGTACGAAAAGGGCGGCGCGAAGCTGACCGAGGAAGCTAACGAACAGTTGATAGGATAATAAAACAACCTCGCGTTAAAACGGACGGCATAGCCGTCCGTTTTACTGCGTTTCACGCGTTCTTTTCGTATATGAGCCGCAGCCCTTTGAGCGTCAGCAGGCCGTCCAGCACGTCGATTTCGGGCGCGCCCTCCTTGACCATTACCGCCATACCGCCCGTGGCTATAACCTTGCAGTCGCGGTTCAATTCTTCCTTCATGCGGCGAATTAAATAGTTGACCATGCCTATGTGCCCGTACAGTATGCCCGACTGTAAGTTTGTCACCGTCGTTTTGCCTATCACTGACGGCGGTTTCACCAATTCGAAGCGCGGCAGCTTCGCGGTTCGCTCGACAAGCGCGTCGGCCGTGACCTTCAGACCGGGGCATATCACGCCGCCCAGAAACTCGGATTTTTCGGAAATCGCGCCGAAGCTGGTCGCCGTGCCGAAATCGATGAATATGCACGGGCCGCCGTATATCTCGTTGCACGCCACGGCGTTCGCGATTCTGTCGCTGCCGAGCTCGCGCGGGTTTTCATATTTGATATGTATGCCCGTCTTTACGCCGGGCGCTACGAACATAGGCTGCTTTCCGAAATATGTCTGGCACATATGTTCTATCGTGTAGTTTATCGTCGGCACGACAGACGAGAGCGCTATGCCCGTCACATAATTCAGATCGAGCTTGTTGTGCGCGAACAGGTTGCATATGAGCATACCGTATTCGTCGCTCGTCATAGTGCGGTTCGTCGATATGCGCCAATAACTCGCCATTTTCTCGCCGTCGAAAAGCGCCGTCTTTATATTCGTGTTGCCTATGTCCATCGTTAAAATCATCTGTTCGCGCTCCTGCCCAATCTGTTTTCGGTTTTCCACAGCGCCGTCACTATAGGCGGCACTATCACGCCCGCCGCTATTGCCTCCAAGCCGCCCGCGCCTCCGCCGATAGCCACTATCAGCGCCCATGTGCTGAGCGTGCTCGCTCTCAGGTTCGCTATGAAGCCAGACATCTGTATGCCGGTTATGTTCATAAACCATTGAAACGCGTTCGCGGCGGCCGATTGAAACGCCGCCATGGGTCTCGAAAGGTCAAGCCCCGTCTCCCTGTAGAACAATATCATAAGCGATATATAGAAGAACGTGTTCGTAAGCGAACCCAGCACCGCCGCCAGCGGCAGCGGCCACACCTTCTGCGTTTTGTTTTCGCTTGTGAACAGGTGATACACGCAGTACGAAACGACGGGCACGAGCATTCGCGGCACATAGTTCATCACGAGTAAAAGCGCGGGGCTGCGCGCGTTAAGCGCCGCCGCCAGCGCCGAAGGAGCGGTCATGCTCATGCCGAACACGCTCAGCGTGCTGCACAGCCCGAATACCGCGCCCAGTATAAGCCCTTCCTGCCAGCCCAAATACAGCGCGCCTATTATGACCGGCACGCACAACAGAGTCACGTTTATCATGCCCAACGGTATCAAGCCTATTGCGGTCATTCCGAACAGAAATGTGATGGCTACGAACAGCGACGTGATAACCAATTTGAATATGGATTTGGACCTCATTTTCGTTACCTCCGCTCGAGTTCCCGTGTGCGGGATACCCTACGTCATTTTCTCCGATAAATCCCTGTGCGGCTCACGCTATATGATGCCGCCCGAGGCCGATTATATCACGCCTGTTCATTCCCATCGCGCTACTTCATGTTAATTTTGACATTACCGCCGTTTGCCGCTTCACATTTTTGGGGTATTGGCAAAACCCAAAAACTGGTGTATAATACATGATATGATGGAGTATATCTTTGCGCATTCCACATATTTTCGCATTCGGCGCGCGCTGTGTTTATGCCTGACGTTCGCGCTGCTTTTGTCGTTTTCGTTTTTAAATTGCGCGTCCGCTGAGTCGCTGCTCTACGGCGAACGCAATTCGTCTATCTCGCAAATGCAGATTCGCCTGAAAGAACTCGGCTATTTCACCGACGAGTGCACAGGCTACTTCGGCGACCAGACCAAAACCGCCATCGAGAACTTTCAGAAAGCGAACGGGCTTCAGATAAGCGGGCTTGCCGATTCGCAGACCGTCGCGTTAATGGTCTCCGAAAATGCCGTTACCAAACAAAAATTCCTCGAGATGTCGGGTCAGCAGAGCGAGCCTTTGATAAATTTCACGCTCAAAAAGGGCGACAGCAAGAAAAAAGAAATAAAGGCCATGCAGCAGTTTCTGTATAACCTCGGATATTATACAAAAACACCCGACGGCGAGTACGACAACACAACCGTTACGTCCGTTATGTTCTTTCAGATGGCTAACAAGCTGGAGGTCACGGGAACGGCCGACCCCGCCACGCTGAACTGCCTTATATCAACGTCCGCGCTCTCAATGTCCGAATATGAGAATAAATACACGCTTCGCTTCTCGTGCGAAAGCGCCGACGTGCGCGCTTTGCAGCAAACTCTCAAAGAGCTGGGCTACTTCACGGGCGAGTGCACCGCGAAATTCGGAAAAATGACGCAGGACGCAATAACGCTGTTTCAGCGCTATAACAACCTGCCCGTGACCGGAGAGTGCGATTGCGTGACGCGCCTGTTTTTGCTTATAGGTTCGCCCATATCAAAGCAGGATGCTGAGGCCATCGAATTGCTTACGGAGCTTGCCGAGGGCGCCGAAACCGACGGCGTGCGCATAATCAAAGCGCAGTTGGCGACACTGGGCTATTTTTCGGGCGACACGTCCAAGAAATTCACGAAATCGCTTACCGAAGCCGTCGTGCTGTTTCAATACGCGAACTCGCTAACCATGACCGGGCGCGCAGACGCGGCGACGCGCGACCTGCTTAACAAGGGCACTGGCATTACAAAAAAAGACTTCGACGCAAAAATGCTCGTCAAGGAAGTTAAACGCGGCGACGTCGGTTATTCGGTCAAACTGCTGCAATTCCGCTTGAAGGAGCTTGAATATTATACGGGCGAGCTGACTGGCACTTTCGACGAAGCCACCGAGAAGGCAGTGATACTGTTTCAGTGCGGGCATCAGCTCGTCGAAACGGGCATAGCCGATCCGGTGACGCGCGAATATATGAACAACGTGGGCGCGCTCACTCTCGAAGTCGCGAAAGCGCTGTATTTCAAACGCCAGATCGACATGGAAACGGCCGCTAAAGTCGACTCAGTTTGCAACGCGGCGCTTTCGTGCGCTTCAAAACCCTACGAAGGCGGCAAGGCGGGGCCTGACACGTTCGGCAACGCGGGTCTGCCGCTGTATTGTTTCCTGCAAGTCGGCATTGAGCTTCAGCCCATAACGGCGCTGCAGCTCGAGACCGCGCGCTTGTCCGATAAATGGAACGCCGAGGGCGGCAAAGTCGAAAAGGGGCATCAGGTGTTCCTGTCGCAGGGAGACAGCGTTATAACGGGCATATACATAGGCGACAACATATTCGTGTACGCTTCGCCCGAATACAACATGGTTATCGCCGTCGAGGATATTATGTCGAAGGGTGACTATAACTTCATTGGATCGGTTTCATACTTTTAACGCGCCGCTGCTCAAAAACGGCGAGCGCGTCGACGACTTGCAGATCGCCGGCTTCGGTATAATTCAGCGCTGCGACTCATTCCGTTTCGGCACTGATTCCGTGCTGTTAAGCGATTTCGCGCTGTGCAAGCGCAACCGGCGCGTCGTCGATCTCGGCGCGGGTTCAGGCGTGATTTCAGTGCTTATGGCTGCTCACGACGAAACTCTCTCGTTCGATATGATAGAGATACAGCCCGACGTCGCCGACATGGCGCGGCGCACGGTCGACATGAACGCGCTCGGCGACCGCGCTTTTGTTCACTGTCTCGACATGCGCGACGCGGCTAAAACCCTCGGCTACGGAGCATACGACTTGGCGGTATGCAATCCGCCGTATTCTCGCATCGGCACGGCCATCGAACCTTCCGCTGAAAATAAACTCGTTTCGCGTTTCGAGCGCGAAATAACGCTTTCGGAAATATGCCAAATCGCTTCGTCGCTTCTCAAATCGGGCGGGCGCTTCGCAACCGTGTTTCCGGCTCAGAGACTGTTCGAGCTGATGACCGCCATGGACGGTTCGCGGCTTGCGCCAAAGCGCGCGCGCCTTGTGTACGCGACCGAAAAGCACGCGCCAAAACTCGCGCTGTTGGACGCTGTCAAGCACGGCGGCTCCCAGCTTCACTGGTTGCCGCCGCTCATACTCAAAAACCCTGATGGGACGCCGTCGGACGAATGGAAGCGCATATACGGCGTTCTCCCGTCACAGCTTACGTAAAACCAAGCAAGTATATTTGGGAATGTCAAGACTTATGCCCAGACCGCGTATATCGTGAACGCGCGTTTCGTATGTCCGCTTTTTGTCGACCCTGCCAAAGCCGCCGTATTCCGCTTCGTCGCTTGTGAATATCACTTCATATTCGCCCTCGCCCAGCGTGCGCATGGGCATAAAGAAATCCTGCGCGTCTGAGCGCGAAAAGTTAAAAGCGTAGGCGAGCCCGCCCTTTGAAAACGCCATCACGCCGCACATTTCGTCTATCCACAGGTTCTCTGCGTCGTGCTTGCTCAGCACTCGATATTTTCGCGCGAATTTGAGCATCGCCGAATCAAACGCCAACAACTGCCCGTATTTCAGAAAGCCGTTGTCGGCAAGCGACCATTGCCTGCGCGCGTAATGATAGCTGTATGAGTTTCCCTCGCGCGGGAAGTCGATCCATTCGGGGTGTCCGAATTCGTTGCCCATGAAGTTCAGATATCCGTCGCACGACAGCGTGAGCGTTATGAACCTGATGAGCTTGTGAAGCGCCACGGCACGGTCTATCGCGGGGGAGTGGTACGAGCGATCCATTCCCGCGTACATTTCGGCGTCGGCGAGCCTGAATATGATTGTCTTGTCGCCCACCAGCGCCTGGTCGTGCGATTCGCAGTAGCCTATGACCTTCTCCTGAGGGCGGCGCGTGGTGAGCACGTGCCACATGTCGAACAGGCTGCGCCCGCTCGCGCCCGCGCCGTTTATTCTGCGTACCCAATAGTCGGGCACGCCCATCGAGAGCCTGTAATCGAAGCCTATGCCGCCATATCTTATAGGCAGACACATGCCGGGCATACCGCTCATGTCCTCCGCGATCGCCACCGCGAACGGGTTTATGGCGTGTATGAGCTCCGTCGCGAGCTGTAAATACGTAACCGCCTCAACGTCGGTGTTCATGCTGAAATACCGCGTGTAGCTGTCGAAGTTCGCGCCCAAGCCGTGGTCTATATACAACATGCTCGTCACGCCATCGAACCTGAAACCGTCGAAGTGGAACTCCTCCTGCCAGTATTTTATATTCGACAATAGAAAGTGTATCACTTCGTGCTTACCGTAGTTGAACAGCTTCGAGCCCCACGCCTTGTGAAAACCGCGTTCGCCCTCGCGGAAATATTGCGTGTCTGTGCCGTCGAAGAGCGCCAAGCCTTCGAGCGCGTTCGCGCAGGCGTGCGAGTGAACCAAATCGAGCAGCACGACCAAGCCCATTTCGTGCGCCTTGTTTATTAGCCTTTTCAAGCCCTCCGGCTCGCCGTACCACTGCGACGGCGCGAAAAAGTTCGCGACCTGATAGCCGAACGACGCGTAATACGGGTGCTCCATCACCGCCATAAGCTGCACCGCGTTATAACCCGTTTTCTGTATGCGCGGGAGCACGTTTTCCGTAAACTCGTTGTATGTGCCTATTTTTCCCGATTCCTGAGCCATGCCTATATGGGCTTCATATATTATAAGCGGCGAGACCTTTCGCCTGCCGTATCCGCCGTCCGTCCACCTGAAGGGCTTTTCGGGTTCCCACACCTGACCGTTGAAGCTCATGTCGGCAGGGTCCTGACACACCTTGCGTATATACGCGGGTATGCGGTCGAACGATTCGCCCGCATGTGTCACCATTACCTTCACGCGCTGACCGTGCTTGAGCGCGTCTTCGCCCGCGAGCTCGATTTCCCATGTTCCGCCCGCATCTATGCGGCGCATCGGGTGCGATTCTCTGTTCCAGCCGTTGAAATCGCCTATAAAGTGCATGGCGTCGGCAGCGGGCGCCCATTCTCTGTATACCCAGCCCGTCTCCGTTCTGTGAATGCCGTAATAAATATATCCGTTTGCGAACGACGTAAGGTCGGCGCGTTCGCCGAGCAGCTCGCGCCTCACCGCCGCGTGGCGGTTCATTCGCAGGCGAATATCCGACGCGTAATTCTGCAGCCACGGGTCGATTTTCATTATTTTCTGTGAAGTCTCTGTGCGTTTCAACGGCATCACCCCCGAACCATTATATATTTTCGTCCACAAAAAAGCAATTGCGCACAGCGCACATTTCGGTTATAATCAGACTGCGCCATCATATTACGGAGGTTACAATATGTCAAGCTACATAACGCGCAAAACCCCTGGAGACACGGAATGGTTCACTGAATCCCGTTTTGGTATGTTCATACACTGGGGACTGTACGCTATGCCCGCGCGCCACGAATGGATAAAGAACATGGAACGCATTCCCGAAGAGAAGTACGACAAATATTTCAAGTATTTCGATCCCGACCTGTACGACCCGCGCGAGTGGGCGAAGCGCGCCAAGGCGGCGGGCATGAAATACGCGGTGTTAACGTCGAAGCATCACGAGGGCTTCTGCATGTTCGACTCCGCATACACCGACTACAAATGCACCAACACGCCCGCGGGGCGCGACCTTGTGCGCGAGTATGTCGACGCTTTCAGAGCCGAAGGCCTTAAGGTCGGCTTCTACTATTCGCTTATAGACTGGCATCACCCTCATTTCACCGTCGACCAGCTGCACCCGCGCCGCGACGACGAGAACGCGGCGGCGCTCAACGAGGGCAGAGACATGCGCATATATGCCGAATACATGCGCAATCAGGTGCGCGAACTGCTCACCAACTACGGCAAAATTGATATACTCTGGTTCGATTTCTCATACGACGCGCCCAAGGACGGAAAGTACGCGCAGAACGGTCTGGCTATGAACAAGGGCGCTAAAGAGTGGGAGGCGGACAAACTCATCAAGCTCGCCCGCGAGTTGCAGCCCGGCATCATAATCGACAACCGCACGCAAATAGAACAGGACATATGGACTCCCGAACAGTATCAGCCTATGGAGTGGATTCGCCACGAGAAAACGGGCGAATTGGTCACGTGGGAAGCGTGCCAGACGCTTTCGGGCTCGTGGGGCTATCACAGGGACGAGAGCACGTGGAAAAGCGACGAAATGCTGATACGTATGCTCGTAAACACCGTGTGCTACGGCGGAAACCTGCTTATGAACGTAGGGCCTACGTCGCGCGGCTATCTCGACGAGCGCGCCGTGAACGCGCTCAAGATATATGAAAACTGGATGAAATATAACTCACGTTCGATTGTCGGCTGCACGATGGCGGAACCCGAGTTTGTTGCGCCGCCCGACTGCCGGCTCACCCAGTCGCTCGACGGCAAGCGCCTCTATATCCACCTGTTCGCCTATCCTTTCGCGCATTTGCTCTTGAAGGGCTTCGCGGGCAAGGTTGATTACGCGCAGTTCCTGCACGACGGAAGCGAGCTGCTTATGACGGAAGGCGGCGTCGATCACTTCTCTGTCGGCGCGGCGAAAGGCGACGATCTGCTTGTAATAGAGCTGCCGCCGGTCAAACCGAACGTCACCGTGCCCGTTATCGAACTGTTCCTGAAATAACGTTCCGGCATGAAAGGTCTGATTCAAATGGACGCTCTTAAACAAAAGATACTCGATTCGGGAAAGGCGCTGAGCGGCAGGGTGCTGCTCGTCGATTCGTTCCTCAATCATCAGGTTGACTGTAAGCTGATGTACGACATAGGCTCGGAGTTCGTGAGGCTCTTTAAGGATTCGGGCATAACGAAAGTCGTCACGATAGAATCCAGCGGAATCGCGCCCGCCGCCATGGCGGCGTATCAGTTCAACGTGCCGCTCATCATTCTCAAGAAAGCGACCTCCGTGATACTAAGCGAGGGCGTTTGCCAAACTGAGGTTTTCTCGTTTACGAAGCGCACGTCTTATCAGCTCACGCTCAAATCGGAGTTCATAAACGAAGGCGAGCGCGTGCTTCTGATAGACGACTTTCTGGCGAACGGCGAGGCGGCGATGGGCGCGGCGAAGCTGATAGAGCGCGCGGGCGGCAACGTCGCGGGCATAGGCGTGGTGATTTCTAAGAATTTCCAGCCCGGAATGAAGAAACTGCGCGAAGCGGGCTATAATGTCGCGAGTCTGGCGCAGATAGCGCGCATGGGCGACGGCTTCATCGAATTTGAGGACGACTGAGGAACGATGCATGAACCGACTAAATGACGTAAAGTGCTTTCTGCTCGACATGGACGGCACGTTCTATCTCGGCGGGCGGCTTATAGAGGGCTCTCTCTCTTTCATAGAGCGCGTCGTAAGCAGCGGCCGCGACTACCTGTTTTTGACGAACAACTCGTCGCATAACGCGCCGTTCTATGTCAACAGACTCAGAAACATGGGTCTGAACGTTGAGAGGAACAAAATTCTGACATCAGGCGAAGCGACCGCCGAGTATGTGTCGAGGGCATACCCGAATAAGCGCGCGTTCGTGCTGGGCAACGAGTTTCTGTTGGAAGAAATGCGCGAACGCGGCGTGAACGCCGTTCAGACCGACCCGGAGGTCGTAATAATTGGCTACGACACCACACTTGACTACAAAAAGATGACCGACGTGTGCGATTATGTGCGCGCGGGCGCGCCGTATATCGCCACGCACCCCGATTTCAACTGTCCCACCGAAACCGGCTTCGCGCCCGACATAGGCGCGATAATCGCGTTCATACGCGCGTCGACCGACCGCGAGCCGGACGTCATAATCGGCAAGCCAAATTCAGGCATCGTGGACGCGGCTCTTAAGCGCACGGGCTTCGCCGCCCGCGAAATGGCGATGGTGGGGGATAGGCTCTACACCGACATTGAAACGGGTCTGCGCAACGACATGCTGTCGATACTCGTCATGAGCGGCGAAACCACGCCCGAAATGCTGAATGCTTCCGCCACGCGCCCCGATCTGGTTTTCGGCAGGCTTTCTGACATGAACGAATATCTATAAAGAAGGGCGCATATATGAACAGAGTTATTTATCTGTGGGATTCAGCCGCTCCGTACTCCGAGTTTTCGCCGGGTCAGGCGCAACCTTCGATAACGGAATACGCGTGTGAAAACTCAAAGGGCGCGGTCGTCGTCATTCCCGGCGGCGGCTACGCTATGAAAGCCGACCACGAGGGCGCGCCCATCGCGAGAATGCTGAACGAGGCGGGCATATCGGCGTTCGTGCTCGATTACCGTGTGCGCCCGTGCCACAGGCTCGCGCCTTTGACAGACGCGAACCGCGCCGTGCGCGTCGTGCGCTCGCTCGGATATGAACGCGTCGCCGTGCTCGGTTTCTCGGCGGGCGGAAACCTGTGCGTAAACGCCGCACTTCATTACGATTTGGGAAAAATCGGATGCGACGACCCCGTCGAACGCCTGTCGTCGCGCCCCGACGCGTTCGTTCCGTGCTACGCGGTCGTGAGTTTCGTGTCTCACACCCACGCGGGCAGCGCGTACTGCCTGCTCGGGGAGAGGGCATACGACCATGACGAGCTTACATATTTTTCCGGCGAATTGAACGTTACGCGCGACACTCCGCCCGCGTTTATATGGCATACGGCGGATGATGGCGTCGTGCCCGTCGAGAACAGCCTGAATCTCGCGTCGGCGCTGAGCGCGCACGGCGTTTCATTCGAGATGCACATATTCCCGCACGGCAGCCACGGGCTGGGCTTGGCGAACGGCGACGAATCGGTTTCTCAATGGCAAAATTTGGCAAAAGGCTGGCTTACTCGGCAAGGCTTTGCATAATGATTATTACACCATAAATTACCGCACACAAAACTGCAACTTCGGCATGTCGGCGACGGTCTAACAGACGTGATTCAAACGGGAATAGGAGTGTTGCAAACATGAAACTGAAACTGCTTGCGATGCTTTTGATCGTCGCCATATTGCTGGCAGCGTGCGGATATGTCGTGGTCGAAGACCCTGACAGGCAGACGATCGGGAGCATACTGATGCCCGCCGCTTACGCGGAGGGCGACGCAGACGAAAAAGACGCCGAACAGGAAGCGACGCGCCCGCTTCCGACGATTAGCGACTCCGCTTTAGACGCTTTAACGCCTGAACCAGAGCCGGAGCCAATAAAGCTCGTGCGCGGCTCGAAGGGCGAGTCGGTTAAGGAGCTGCAAACGCTTTTGCGCGAATACGGCTTTCTGATGGGCAAGGCGGACGGCTCTTTCGGCGCTCAGACGCAGGCTGCCGTCAAAGCGGCGCAGGAGTATAAGCATTCGATAGACCTGCAAAAGGCGCGGGAAGCGCGCGAGGCGCTGCTCAAAAAGCTCAATGAGGCGAGCCGGAAAACGCTCGACGCGCTCTTGGCGCTCGTGCCTGAAGACTTGGAAACAGCGACCGACACGGAAGCCGTTCCGTTTAAGCTCAAGGACGTCGAGCATACGTTCTTCACGGCGAACACCGAACCGCCCGCGCCCGAGATACCTTTTTCGGCCGACGGCGAAGCGGACGAAGTGTTCATCGAATACCTGAAGAGCGAGTTTTCACCCTACGCGGGCGACTTGAAGAAAGGCTCGGCGGGTTCGGACGTGCGCAGACTGCAAACGCGCCTGAACGCCATGTACTATCTGTACGGCGGCATAGACGCGTCATACGGCTCGAACACTCAGTCGGCGGTCAAATACTTCCAAAGGCTGAACGGGCTGAAAGAGACGGGCATAGCCGACAAAGACACCCAAAAGCTGCTGTTTTCATCAGCGTGCAAGGTTTCGGATTATCCGATGTACAACTACCGCGTTGAGATCAGCGTGAGCAAACAGAAGGTGTACGTCTACAAATGGAACTACGGCGCTTATGACAAGCTCGTAAAGACGATGAAGTGCACGACCGGCGCGGTGGATACCCCCACGCCTCTGGGAACGTTCAAAATGGGCGGACCTTGCGGCAGATGGTACTACTTCAGCAAATTCGAGTGCTGGGCGCAGTACGCGTCGCGCATATACAGCGGCATACTGTTCCACTCGGTTCTGTATTCCGATAGAGACGTAAGCACTCTGAGACAGGGCTCTGTCAACGCGCTTGGCTCTCGCGCGTCACACGGCTGCGTGAGGCTCGCCGTAGACGACGCTAAGTGGATATACAACAATATCCCCGCCGGCACGTCCTGCAGAATATACAACTGATTCGCTTAAAAGCCGCCCCCGACGGGGCGGCTTTTACATAGAGCCTACGCTATTTCGAGCGCGATTTTCATCATCTGCGTAAACGAAACCTGTCTTTCCTCGGCGCTCAGGCCTTCGCCCGTGAAAGGATTGTCCGAGATCGTGCAAAGCGCGAGAGCCTTTTTGCCCGCCTTCGCGGCGTTCATGTAAAGCCCCGCCGCCTCCATCTCGACCGCCAGCACGTTCAGCTTGGAAAGCGCCGTAAGCGGCGTGGAGTCGTCATAGAACCTGTCGGACGAGTATATTGCTCCCGGCACGACCTCCTGCCCGATGCGCTTGCCGACCTCGACCGCCCGCGTCAGCAATCCGTAATCGCAGCACGGCGCGACCGTGCCGTCGAAGCCGAATTGCGCGCCGAAGCCGGAGTTTGTGTACGCGCTCATGCCCGCCACAATATCGCGCACTTTCAGCTTTTGCGAAATCATGCCCGCAGAGCCGATTCTGATTATCGCGTCTACGTTGTAGAAATTGTACAGTTCGTAGGAGTAGATGCCTATCGACGGTATGCCCATGCCCGAAGCCATCACGGAAACGCGCTTGCCTTCGTATAATCCCGTATAGCCCTGTATGCCGCGCACGTTGTTTACGAGCACCGCGTTTTCAAGAAACGTCTCGGCTATAAACTTTGCGCGCAGCGGGTCGCCCGGCATGAGCACTGTCTTTGCGAAATCGCCCTCTTTCGCGGTTATGTGCGGTGTCGGCACGTTTGACATTTTATCCACCTCGTATTCGATTTTCTGAGTGTACGCCGTTTTTCTATGATACCCGAAAACGCCGCGCTTCGCAAGCTGTTGAAATATTTTACATAAACAGTGGAACTAAATGGAACACTAATACGTCTAAAAAAGTTAGATATTTGAAAGGAAGCGATTCATAGTGAAAAACAAGGTTCTGGGACTGTTCAAAATAAACCCGTCGTCGCTGTTGGGCATATTGGCAGCGCTGTTGATAGGCATACTATTGCTGATAAATCCTTCGGGGATTATCGACACCGTATTCCTTATTATCGCGTGGGCGCTTATAATCATCGGCGGCTGGCGCGTGGCGTCTTCGCTGCTCGGAAAAGGTCAGCGCAATAATTCTGAGCTTGGCATGTCGGCGCTTCTGCTGGTTGTGGGCATAGCTCTCTTAATATTCAAAGGCGCCATATTAGGCGTTGCGAATCTGGCGATCGCGCTGTTGCTCATTGTCAACGGCGTTATGAAAGCTCAGACCGCGCTTGACATGCGCCGCGTCAGTCATTCGCAGTGGCTGATCACGTTCGCCATAGCCGCCGCGATGATCGTTTTCGGCCTGATTCTGATTATTGGCAAGATCAGTATCACAGACGTGTTGTCCCGAATAGTCGGCGTAATATTCATCATAGAAGCCGCCCAAGACCTGTTTGCGTATATACGCGCGAAATAACGAAACGCGCCGCCCGCCTGTCAGACGGGCGGCGCTCCATATGATCGGGTGAATAGCCAAAGTAAACGCAACGTTGACAGATTAAACGCAACGGGGTTGCA
>CAYVPJ010000047.1:0-25106 GCA_964453505.1 uncultured Oscillospiraceae bacterium
CTGACGAAGGAAGAGGGCGGCCGTCACACCCCGTTCTTCAACGGCTATCGTCCGCAGTTCTACTTCCGCACCACCGACGTTACCGGCAACATCAAGCTGCCCGACGGCGTTGAAATGGTCATGCCCGGCGACAACATCGACATGGAGATCAACCTGATCACCCCCATCGCCTGCGAGGAAGGCCTCCGCTTCGCTATCCGCGAAGGCGGCCGCACCGTTGGTTCGGGCGTCGTCATCAAGATAATCGCCGACTAAAACCAACCTAATCCGAGCCGCCGCGACACTCTCGCGGCGGCGTTTTTGTCGGCGATTCAATGTTAAAATATGATGAGCGCGCATGGCGCAGCTATAATTTTCAAAATCATAACTTGCGCATATATGCGTCTGTCATGTATAATTGATGCGTTGCGTGTGGGCGAGCTGCGCCTTTCTGCCGGAAAGCGAAGCGTCAAAAACCCCATGCGGCACAGGTATGAACCGAAAGGTTGCGGTTGAATCCGTTTGGTTTGCGGTCAAACGGCGTTCAAAACGGGAATTTTCGGGGACCAGTCCGACAATCGGGCGACGGCTCGTGCGCCGCCTAAAAAATATATAGGGGCACGCCCGGCAGCGTGTGCATGAGTCTAAAAAAGGAGGAAACCACAAACATGGCAAGCCAGAAGATCCGCATTAAGCTGAAGGCATATGAGCACATGCTCATCGACCAATCCAGCGCGCGCATCGTCGAGACGGCGAAGAGAACCGGCTCCCGCGTATCCGGCCCGATACCGCTCCCGACCGAAAAGGAAATCGTCACCATACTTCGCTCGCCCCACAAGCATAAGGACAGCCGTGAGCAATTCGAGCTGCGCACCCATAAGCGTCTTATCGACATTTTGCAGCCCACCCCCAAAACAATAGACGCGCTCACCAAGCTAGACCTGCCCGCGGGCGTTGAAATCGAAATCAAGCTGTAAGGCATCCACTTCGGAGGTGTAACAATGAAGAAGGCAATTCTCGGCAAAAAGATTGGCATGACGCAGATCTTCCTGAAAGACGGTCGCCTCGTGCCGGTCACGGTCGTCGAAGCGGGTCCCTGCACCGTCACGCAGGTCAAGACCACCGCAAAAGACGGCTATGAGGCGGTTCAGGTCGGTTTCGGAGAGCTCGCGGAGAAGCGCGCCCAGAAACTGAAGAACAAACCCGAGCTCGGCCATTTCGCAAAAGCGGGCGTCCCCGCGACAAGATACCTTCGCGAACTGCGCTTGGACGACATCGCTCCCTTCAAGGTGGGCGACCAGATCAAAGCCGACGTGTTCGCGGAAGGCGATAAAGTTGACGTATCCGGCACGAGCAAGGGTCACGGCTTCACCGGCGTCATACAGCGCTGGAATCAGCATACGGGCCCGATGGCTCACGGTTCAAAATATCATCGCGGCGTCGGTTCGATGAGCGCGAACTCCGACCCGTCCCGCGTGTTCAAGGGCAAGCATATGCCCGGTCAGTATGGCAACGAGAAAGTCACCGTCCAGAATCTGGAAGTGATTCGCGTAGACGCCGAGCGTAATCTGCTGCTGGTCAAGGGCGCTCTGCCCGGACCGAACGGCTGTCTGCTCTTCGTGCGCGACTCGGTCAAAGCCTGAATAATTTCCGGAAGGAGGACGCTAAAATGCCTACACTAAAAGTTATTGACATGCAAGGTCAGCCGGTCGGCTCTATAGAGCTTTCCGATGCCGTGTTCGCTTGTGATGTAAACGTGCACGCCATGCATACCGTGGTTCGCGCGATACTCAACGCGAAGCGTCAGGGCACGCAGTCCGCAAAGACGCGCACGGAAGTTCGCGGCGGCGGACGCAAAATATATCGCCAGAAGGGCACGGGCAACGCGCGCCATCACGGCCGCCGCGCTCCGCAGTTCACTCACGGCGGCATGGTATTCGCCGTGAAGCCCCGCTCATATCGCATGAGCGTGCCGCGCAAGGTTCGCCGTTTGGCGATGCTTTCGGCGCTCACGTCCAAAGCGGTCGAAAACGAGATAATCGTGCTCGACAAAATTGAGCTTGCCGAAATCAAGACCAAGAATATCGTCAAGATGCTCAAAGCGGTGAACGCCGCCAAGAAATCTATGATAGTCACCTGCGAGTCCGACAAGGACGTGCTCCGCGCCGGCTCCAACATACCTAACCTCAAAATCTCTCACGTCGGAATGCTTAACGTGGTCGACATTCTCGGCTACGAGAGCTTCATCGTCACCAAGGCCGCGGTCGAAAAGCTCGAGGCAATGTATGACGAGTCCGCAACCGAGGACATAAACGTCGAGGAGGTAAACGGCTAATGAAAACCGCATACGACATCATAATCCGTCCCGTCCTCACCGAAAAATCATACGATTCGATAGCCGACAAGAAATACGTGTTCGTGGTCGACATTCACTCGACCAAGACGCAGATCAAAGCGGCGGTAGAGGAAATATTCGAAGTCAAAGTCGAAACCGTCAACACCCTTCGCACGATGGGCAAGATGAAGAGACAGGGCAAAACCCAGGGCAGAACGCCCGAAATCAAGAAAGCATATGTAACGCTCAAGAAGGATTCCAAGCCGATCGAATTCTTCGAGGGCATGGGCGAATAAGCAGGGAGGACAGATATCATGGCCATTCGACAGTATAAGCCTACCTCGCCCGCCCGCCGCTTCATGTCGGTGCTGACGTACGAGGAGATCACCACCAACAAGCCCGAGCGCTCGCTGGTGACGGATCTGCGTCACAAGGCCGGTCGCAACAACACCGGCAAGATCACCGTTCGCCATCAGGGCGGCGGCGCTCGCCGTAAGTACCGCATAATCGACTTCAAACGCAATAAGGACGGCATACCCGCGAAGGTATCCGCGATCGAGTACGACCCCAACCGCACCTGCTTCATCGCCCTGCTGGTTTACGCCGACGGCGAGAAGCGCTACATTCTGGCTCCGAACGACCTTAAAACCGGCGACTCCGTCATGTCCGGTTCAGAAGCCGACATCAAGCCCGGCAACTGCCTGCCTATATCCAACATACCGCTGGGCACGCTCGTCCACAATGTTGAGATCAAAGTCGGCAAGGGCGGTCAGATGGTTCGCGCCGCGGGCGCTTCCGCGCAGGTCATGGCTAAGGAAGGCGACTACGCGCAGATCCGTCTGCCCTCTGGCGAAGTTCGCAAAGTGTCGATCAACGCCCGCGCGTCGATAGGTCAGGTTGGCAACTCCGAGCACGAAAACGTGCGCATCGGCAAGGCCGGCCGTCAGCGTCATCTGGGCATTCGTCCCACCGTCCGCGGCGTCGTAATGAACCCGGTCGACCACCCGCATGGCGGCGGCGAAGGCCGCTCACCCGTCGGTATGCCCGCTCCGATGTCTCCGTGGGGCAAAAAGACGCAGGGCGTCAAGACCCGCAAGCATCGCAAGTATTCCGACAAGATGATCGTTAAGAGAGCCGGCAAGAAGTAGCCGCAAGCCGATGGAAGGAGGCAAACCACTAAATGAGCAGATCCATAAAAAAAGGCCCGTTCATTCAACCGGCGCTGCTCAAGCGCGTTGAAGAGCTTAACAAGACCGGTGACAAAAAGGTTCTGAAAACGTGGTCGCGCGCGTCCACGATATTCCCGGACTTCGTCGGTCACACCATAGCCGTACACGACGGCCGCAAGCACGTGCCGGTATATATAACTGAAGATATGGTTGGCCACAAGCTGGGCGAATTCGCCCCCACCCGTACTTTCAGGGGTCACGCCGGCGAAAAATCGTCAGCCCGAAAGTAACGGAAAGGAGTGAATGACGAATGGCAACACGCATTAAGGAAAAGGCGGCGGCGCGCAAGGAAAACGCCGATAAGCGCCCGCACGCGATAGTCAAAAACGTTCGAATATCTTCCCGAAAGGTCAAGATCGTCATCGATCTTATCCGCGGCAAGAAGGTTGACGAAGCTATGGCTACGCTGATGTACACGCCCAAGAGCGCGGCTCCCGTCGTTGAGAAGCTGCTGGCGAGCGCCATCGCGAACGCCGAAAACAACCTCAACATGAACCGCGACGAACTGTACGTGGCCGAGGTTTATGCCAACCAAGGCCCCACCTACAAGCGCTATTGGGCGCGCTCGCACGGCCGGGCGGACGTTATACTCAAAAGGACAAGCCACATTACCGTCGTGCTCGACCAGGTGAAATAAGGGAGGCAACATAATGGGTCAGAAAGTCAATCCCCACGGCGCTCGCGTCGGTGTCATCCTGGACTGGAGCACCAAATGGTACGCAAGCAAGAAGGATTTTTCAAACAACCTTATAGACGATTATAATCTCCGCAAATGGCTCAAGGAAAAGCTGAACGCCGCGGGAATCTCCCACATCGACGTTGAGCGCTCCGGCGACAGAGTGGGCGTGAACGTATACACCGCCAAACCCGGCATCATAATCGGCAAGGGCGGCGCGGGCGTTGAATCGCTCAAAAAAGAGATTCAGAAATTCGTCGGCAAAGACAACGTGAACCTCAACATTCTCGAAGTCAAAAACCCCGAGTGCGACGCGCAGCTAGTCGCCGAGAACATCGCTCAGCAGCTCGAAAAGCGCGTGTCTTTCCGCCGCGCCATGAAGCAGACGATAGGCAGAGCGATGAAAGCCGGCGCGAAGGGCATCAAAACGCAGGTCGGCGGCCGTCTGGGCGGCGCTGACATCGCCCGTTCGGAAGGTTATCACGAAGGCTCGATTCCGCTGCAGACATTCCGCGCCAACATCGACTACGGCTTCTGCGAAGCCAAGACGACTTACGGCAGAATCGGCGTAAAAGTTTGGATTTACAAGGGACAGGTGCTGCCCAAGGCTAAAAAGGCGAAGTTCGCGGCTCCCGCCCCCCGTAAAGTTGAAGGAGGGAAATAGACATGCTGATGCCCAAGAGAGTCCTGCACCGCAAGCAAATGCGCGGTCGCATGAAGGGAAAGGCCCAGCGCGGCAATTTCCTCGCATACGGTGAGTACGGCTTAGTCGCGATGCAGCCCGGCTGGATAACTTCCAACCAGATAGAGGCCGCGCGTCAGACGATGACCCGCACGACCAAGCGCGGCGGCAATGTGTGGATCAAAATATTCCCCGATAAGCCCGTAACCGCGAAACCCGCCGAAACCCGAATGGGTTCGGGCAAGGGCGCTCCCGAATACTGGGTAGCGGTCGTAAAGCCCGGACGTGTGCTGTTCGAAATGGGCGGCATAGAGGAAGACGTCGCCAAAGAGGCTCTGCGCCTCGCAGGCCACAAGCTCCCGATAAAGACGAAGATAATCGTGAAGGAAACGCAGGCGGGTGGTGAAGAGCAATGAAAAACGACATCATGAAGACATTACGTGAAAAGACCGCCCAAGAGCTCGACACCGAACTCAAGAATAAAAAGAGCGAGTTGTTCAACCTTCGCTTCCAGCTTGCAACTGGTCAGTTGCAGAACACCGCGGCGATACACGCCTGCAAAAAGGACATCGCCCGTGTTAAGACCGTCATTCGTCAGCGCGAGCTGACGAAGGCGTAACGGACGCGAAAGGAGGAGCTGAAATGGCCGAGCAGAGAGGCAATCGCAAAGAGCGCGTCGGAGTCGTGGTTTCCGATAAAATGGACAAAACCATCGTGGTCGAAATCCGCACTCGCGTTAAGCACCCGTTGTATGGAAAAATCATGAACCGCACCACGAAGTTCAAGGCGCATGACGAAGAAAACGCTTGCGGCGTCGGCGACACCGTTCGCGTGATGGAGTGCCGACCGCTGTCCAAGGATAAGAATTGGAGACTGGTCGAAATCGTCGAGAAGGCGAAGTAAGCCCGTCAATCAAAACAGGAGGAAACCACAATGATTCAGCCGCAAACCAGATTAAAGGTTGCAGATAACAGTGGCGCGAAAGAAATCATGTGCTTCCGCGTATTGGGCGGCTCCTTCCGCCGCACCGGCGGCGTGGGCGATGTAATCGTCGCTTCCGTCAAAACCGCCAACCCCGGCGGAGCCGTGAAGAAGGGCGAGGTCGTCAAAGCCGTTATCGTCCGCACGCGTAAGCAGTATCGCCGTCCCGACGGATCGTATATCCGTTTCGACGACAATGCCGCGGTTATAATCAACGAACAGAAGCAGCCCAAGGGCACGCGCATATTCGGGCCCGTAGCCCGCGAACTCCGCGAGAAAGACTACATGAAGATCGTCTCCCTCGCGCCCGAAGTACTTTGATAGGAGGCATACGAAATGGCAGCACCTAAACTCAACGTCAAAACCGGTGACACCGTCGTAGTCATCTCCGGCAAGGACAAGGGCAAGCAGGGAAAGATCCAGAAAGCGTTCCCGGCAAAAGCCCGCGTTATAGTCGAAGGCGTGGCTATGGTTAAGAAGCATCAGAAGCCTCGCGGACAGGGCATGCCCGGCGGCATAATCGAAAAAGAAGCCGCCATCCATGTGAGCAACGTAATGCTCGTCTGCTCCGCTTGCAAAAAGGCCACACGCGTCGCTCATAAGTTCATCGAACAAGAGGGCAAAAAGCCCGAAAAGGTTCGCGTTTGCAAGAAGTGCGGCGCAACCATTGACAACTGATGGGGGAGGTTAAGTAAGTGGCCAGACTAAAGGACAGATACTGGGCCGAAGTAGTTCCCGCGATGTCGCAAAAATTCGGCTACAAAAACATAATGCAAGTTCCCAAGCTCGAGAAGATCGTCATCAACATGGGCATCGGCGATTGCAAGGACAACGCCAAGGCGTTAGAGCTTGCCGTGAGCGAGCTTGCCACCATATCCGGTCAGAAACCGCTGGTGACAAAGGCGAAAAAGTCCATCGCGAACTTCAAAGTCCGCGCGGGCATGAACGTCGGCGCGAAGGTTACTCTGCGCGGCGAGCGCATGTACGAATTTGCCGACAAACTCATCTCCATAGTGCTTCCGCGCGTGCGCGACTTCAGGGGCGTGTCCTCTAAGGCGTTCGACGGCAGGGGTAATTACGCGCTCGGCGTGCGCGAGCAGTTGATCTTCCCCGAAATCGATTACGACAAGGTTGAGAAGATTCGCGGCATGGAAATGATATTCGTCACCACCGCCAAGACCGACGAGGAAGCCAAAGAACTGCTGTCCCAAATGGGCATGCCGTTCTCGGCTTGATGCAAGGAGGATATTCAGCGTGGCAAAAACAAGCTTGAAGATTAAGCAGGCGAGAGAACCCAAGTTCTCAACCCGCGCCTATACCCGCTGCCGTATCTGCGGTCGTCCCCACGCGGTTTTACGCAAGTATGGCGTATGCCGTATCTGCTTCAGGGAACTCGCCTACAAGGGTCAGATTCCCGGCGTAAGGAAGGCTAGCTGGTAAGCTGGGCAAACACGGAAGGAGGTTCTACAATGCTCGTAAACGATCCCATCGCGGATATGCTGACCAGAATCCGCAATGCCTTAGTTGCCAGACATGACGCTGTAACCATTCCGGCTTCCAACATGAAGAAGTCGATCGCCAAGATATTGCTTGACGAGGGTTATATAAAGTCGGTCGATTACATCGACGACGGCTTGCAGGGGCAAATAAAGATAGTCCTGAAGTACGCTTCGGGCAAGGAATCCGTCATAAAGGGCCTCAAGCGCATCTCCAAGCCGGGTTTGCGCGTGTACGCCAAGAACGAGGAGATACCCAAGGTGTTGGGCGGGCTCGGAGTAGCCATCATCTCCACGTCGCAGGGCGTCATGGCCGACAAGGAAGCTCGCAAGGCCGGTGTCGGCGGCGAAGTCCTGGCATACATCTGGTAAATCAGTGGAGGTGTGATTGAATGTCACGAATTGGCAAGCTCCCGATAAAGATTCCCGCAGGAGTCGATTTCGCGGTGTCCGACGATCACGTCGTAACCGTCAAAGGCCCAAAGGGCACTCTGTCGCAGAGCGTAAATAATCAAATGGGTCTGGAAGTCAAGGACGGCGTGCTCACAGTCACCCGCCCCAACGACCAAAAGCAGTTCCGCGCGCTGCACGGCTTGTACCGCGCGCTGATAAACAACATGGTTACGGGCGTAACCGCGGGTTTCACCAAGAACCTTGAGCTGGTCGGCGTAGGCTACCGCGCTCAGGCGGACAACCCGACGCAGCTCACGATCAACATCGGCTTCAGCCACCCCGTCATCGTGAAAGCGCCCGCTAACGTAACGTTCGCGACGCCCGCTCCGACCAAGATAACGGTAAGCGGCATCGACAAGCAGGTGGTCGGCGAAATCGCCGCCGAGATTCGCGCTATACGCAAGCCCGAGCCGTACCACGGCAAAGGCATTCGCTATGAGAACGAGGTCGTTCGCCATAAGGAAGGCAAGGCGGGCAAGAAATAATTAAGGGAGGGTATCGCAATGTTTAGTAAGCGGGATAGAAACGAAGTCCGCGTGATACGCCACGAGCGCGTTCGCAAAAAGATAAGCGGTACGCCCGAGCGTCCGCGCCTGTGCGTCTATCGTTCCAACGCGCACATCTACGCGCAGATAATCGACGACGTCGCCGGCAATACGCTTTTCGCCGCTTCAACGGTCGAAAAGGAGATTGCTTCTCAGATAGCCGAGCTGGACAAGAAAGCCGCGGCTAAGGTGGTTGGCAAGGCGATAGCCGAGCGAGCGATCGCCGGCGGCCTGAAAGAAGTCGTGTTCGATCGCGGCGGCTACATCTACACCGGCCGTGTGGCGCAGCTTGCTGCTGGCGCCCGCGAGGGCGGCCTGGACTTCTAATTGAGGAGGAGCACGCAATGCAGCGCAGAGAACAGGTTAGCGAGTATAAAGAGAAGCTTGTCTATATCAACCGCGTTGCCAAAGTCGTCAAGGGCGGCAAGAACTTCCGGTTCTCCACTCTGATGGTCATAGGCGACGAAAAAGGCAAAGTAGGCTGCGGTATGGGCAAGGCCGTCGAAATTCCCGAAGCAGTTCGCAAGGGAATCGAAGACGCGAAGAAACAGCTTATAACGGTGTCCATGAACGGCACGACCATACCCCACGAGATAACGGGCGTGTTCGGAACGGGTCGAGTGCTGCTCATGCCCGCCCCCGAAGGCACGGGCGTTATAGCCGGCGGCCCGGTGCGCGCGGTCATCGAAGCGTGCGGCATAAAGGATATCCGCACAAAGTCGATCGGCTCGAGCAATCCCGTAAACGTGGTGAAAGCCACCCTCGAGGGGCTCAAGCAGCTCCGCAACGCCGACGATGTCGCGAAGCTTCGCGGCAAGACCGTCGATGAGTTGTTTGAATGAGGAGGGCAATGAAATGAAGCTGAAAATAACACAAACCAAGTCCACCATAGCGTGCCTTAAAGATCAGATAGCCACGATCAAGGCGCTGGGTCTGCACCGCATCGGCGAAACCGTCGAGAAGCCGGACAACCCCGCCGTGCGCGGCATGATATTCAAGGTAAAGCACATGGTCAAGGTTGAGGAAATCGAAGACTAAGGAGGTCCGACATGAAACTTCATGAACTGAAACCCGCATTCGGATCTACCGCCGCCCCCAAACGCCTTGGTCGCGGCATAGGTTCAGGTCTCGGCAAGACCTCCGGTAAAGGTCACAAGGGCGCCAAGGCCCGTTCGGGCGGCGGCAAGCGCCCCGGATTCGAAGGCGGACAGATGCCGCTTACGATGCGGCTGCCTAAGCGCGGCTTCACCAACAAATGGGCGACGGTATACGTTGCTGTGAACGTTGACAGCCTCAACGTTTTTGAGAACGATTCCGTCGTGGGACCGGTCGAGCTTATACAGGCGGGCATAATCAAGAAAATCGAAGACGGCGTGAAAATTCTGGGCAATGGTGAACTCACCAAAAAGCTCACGGTGCAGGCGATGAAATTTTCCGCTACCGCAAAGGAGAAGATCGAGGCTGCGGGCGGAAAATGCGAGGAGGTCTGACATGTTAGAGACACTGAAGAACGCATGGAAGATACCCGACCTTCGAAAGAAGCTGCTCTACACACTGGGTATGCTGCTTCTGTATCGCTTCCTCTGCTTCGTGCCCACTCCCGGCGTCGACACCGCAGGTCTCGCTGAGAAAATCGCGAGCGTTCCGCTGCTCGGTTACATCAACGCGATGACCGGCTCGGATTTGACGAACTACGCAATTATGGCTATGGGCATCACGCCGTACATCAACGCCAGCATTATAATGCAGCTTCTGTGCGTCGCGATACCCTCGCTCGAAGAGCTGAACAAGTCAGGCGATGAAGGCAAAAAGAAAATCGCCCAGATCACCCGTTACGTAACGGTAGGCTTGGGCTTCATGCAGGCGGTCGCTCTGACCGTCGGTTTGGGAGCGGACGTCACCGGCGGTTTCATAGGCTACATCACCGTAGGCTTCTGCTTGGCGGCCGGCACGGCTCTCGCCATGTGGATCGGCGAGCGCATAACCGACAAGGGCATTGGCAACGGCATATCGCTTCTGATATTCGCGGGCATCATATCGCGCTTGGCGGTCGGTCTGGCAACGGGCGCAAGCTCTCTATACACAACTATTAGCAACGGCTCGTTTGAGAGCGTGCTGCCTTCCCTGGCAATACTGATAATCAGCCTGCTGCTGATATTGGGCGTGGTGCTCGTTGATATTTCCGAGCGCCGCATACCCATACAGTACGCCAAACGCATGGTCGGCAGGAAGATGTACGGCGGTCAGTCCACGCATATACCGCTCAGGCTCAACTCGTCCGGCGTGCTGCCGCTGATATTCGCAAGCGCCATAATGCAGTTCCCGGCGACAATACTGTCGTTCTTCTCAAACAGCGCGGCGAACAAGTGGTGGACTGCGAACGTAACCTCCACCAGCGTGTTATACAACGTCATATTCGCGTTATTGATACTCGGCTTTACGTTCTTCTATTCCAGCATATCGTTCAACCCCGCTGAGATGAGCAAGAACATACAGCAAAACGGCGGCATGATCCCCGGCATTCGTCAGGGCAAGCCCACCACCGACTTCATAACGAAGATACAGCGCCGCATAACGCTGTTTGGCGCGTTCTTCCTCGCTTTCTTGGCGCTTCTGCCTTCCATAGTCTACGGCGTGGCGAAAGTGTCGCTGCCCTTCGCGGCTTCGTCATTGCTGATAGCCGTGAGCGTCGCGGTTGAAACCATGAGACAGCTTGAATCCCAGATGCTGATGCGTCACTATAAGGGATTCCTGAAGTAAGATGGGAGAAATCCGTATGAAGCTTGTATTCTTGGGCCCTCCCGGCGCGGGCAAAGGCACTCAGGCCGTCGGCGTGTGTATGCGCTTGAAGATTCCGCATATATCGACTGGCGAAATGCTGCGCTCCGCCGTGGGCAAGGGCACGCCCACCGGCTTGAAGGCTAAAACGTACATGGACGCGGGCGCGCTTGTGCCCGACGAAGTGCTCGTAAAAATGGTCGGCGAACGCATAAACGAACCCGACTGCGCGAACGGTTTCCTGCTCGACGGCTTCCCGCGCACCGTCGCTCAGGCGGAAGCGCTTGAGGAAATCGGCAAGCCCGATGTTGTGGTCGACGTTGAAGTTCCCGACGAAAAGCTGCTCGCGCGCCTTACCGGGCGCAGGGTATGCGAATCGTGCAAAGGCACGTTCCACATATCCACGCTGACAGGCACTGTTTGCCCCGATTGCGGCGGCGAACTGATACAGCGCGAGGACGATAAGCCCGCGACCATTCAAAACCGCCTGAACGTCTATCACGCGCAAACCGCGCCGCTTATAGATTTCTATAAGGGCAAGGGAACGCTGCGCACGGTCGACGGCGATAAAACGCCGGGCGAAGTTTTCGAGGCGATTCGCGTCGCCCTCGGAGGCTGATTCATGATATACACCAAAACCCCCGCGCAGATTGAAAAAATGGCGGCGGCGGGCGAGCTTCTCAATCGGGTGCTCGAACAACTCAAGCCCATGGTTAAAGTGGGCGCGAGGTCGATAGACATCGACGCGGAAGCCGAACGCCTGATACTCTCATACGGCGCGAAACCGTCGTTCAAGGGTTACAACGGCTTTCCGTACACAATCTGCGCAAGCGTTGACAGCGAGGTCGTACACGGCTTTCCGACGGACAAGCCGCTTCGCGAAGGTCAGATACTGAGCGTCGACTGCGGTCTTATATACGACGGCTGGCAAGCCGACAGCGCGTTCACGCTGCCCGCGGGCGAGCCGTCGGAAGACGCGCGGCGTTTGATGAAAGTGACCGAGGAATGCTTCTGGCTCGCGCTCAAACAGGCGCGGGACGGCAACAGGCTGGGCGACATCGGCTGGGCGGTTCAGCAACACGCCGAAAAGCACGGCTACGGCGTTATACGCGATATGTGCGGTCACGGCATAGGCCGCGACATGCACGAAGACCCAAGCGTTCCGAACTACGGCAAGCCCGGACGCGGCGTAAGGCTGCGCGAGGGAATGACGATCGCCATAGAGCCGATGATTGCTCTGGGCGGCTGGGAAGTGTATACCGCCGACAACGATTGGACAGTGTGCACCAAAGACCGCAGCATATGCTCTCACTATGAGCATACGATTTGCATAACGAGCGGCGAACCCAGAATACTCACACTGCCCAAACCCGATCCGAACGGAGGCAGCGTATGAACATAGCGCCCATGCCGATCGGCTCGACCGTAGTATCAAAAGCCGGGCGCGACGAGGGACGCAAGTTCATTGTTGTGAAATCGCTCAACGACGAATACGTGTTATTGTCAGACGGCGATACGCGCAAGCTCGACAAGCCCAAGAAGAAAAAGCGCAGGCATTTGAAGCAGGTTTTAGAGCCGAGCGCTGAGATCGTTGAAAGATTGAACGACGTGAAGCCTGTTCTCGATCACGAGATTCGCCGATGGCTTTTGCGCGAGGAGGGGTAAAAGATTGTCAAAATCCGATGTTATCGAAGTTGAGGGCGTTGTCACCGAGTCTTTTCCCAACGCCATGTTTGAAGTGCAGCTTCCCAACGGACATAAAATACTGGCGCACGTTTCGGGGAAAATGCGCATGAACTACATTCGCATATACCCGGGAGACAAGGTAACAATCGAGCTGTCGCCATACGACCTCACGCGAGGCCGCATCACGTGGCGCAGTAAGTCGTGATCCTGAAAGGAGGAACTGACGATGAAAGTAAGGCCGTCCGTTAAGGTGATTTGCGAGAAATGCAAAATTATCAAGCGCAAGGGACACGTCATGGTCATATGCGAGAACCCCAAGCATAAGCAAAAGCAGGGCTGAGGGTCGAACCTCCAAGCCGTTCAGGGCGCACGAAAAGTGCGCCCCGCTTTTTATGCGTTTTTGTTTTCGGATTTGGCGAGGTTTTTTGCGGTGTTCAAAGACGCGATAGCCCGATTCAACAATTCTTCTGCGTCTCTGTAATCGGCCACCGCTCCCGCAACACCCGCGCAGCACTTCATGCTGCCCGTGTTCGGCTCGCGAATCGCGCGCAGATCTTTCAAAAGCGCGATCGCCTTTTTGCGCGCGTTGTCGCAGCTTTCAGCGGAGCGCATGTATACGCCGAAAAGGTCGTTTTCATATTTGAACACAACGTCGTCGGCGCGGAAGAAGTTTTTGATGCGCGAACCGATCTCCGCGAGTATGCGGTCGCCGCCCTCGCGGCCGAGCTTTTCGTTGACTTTTCTGAATTGTACGGGGTCTATAATTATGAGCGCGTCGAATCTGTTCGCGGGCTTTATGAGCAGCGCCTGTTCGACTATCGACCGCGCGCCCGCCGCGTTCAATAAACCCGTCACGGGGTCTATATGCGTCTTTCTCAGCATCATTTCATTTCGCAGCGCTTCATCGTCAAGGTCGTCTATTCGCCCCAAAACCCTGAGTATGCGCCCGCTTTCGTCCGAAACGCTCAGATACACGTTTTTATAGCGCCTGAAATGCCCGCTGCCTACATAATCTGCCATATATTCGATTGACGACGCGATTTGCTTGACGGACGCTTCCATAAGAGCGCTTATGTGTTTCGCGCGGTCCTCGGCGGCAATGCGGTCGTCGTTTTGAAAATCCGCGACATAGCGCTCGAACACTTCGTTCTTAGCCTCCGCGCCAAGCGCGTTCATCGTGAACGTCATTCTGTCAAGAGACGGGTCGTAGTCGAACGCTATGGAGTTAGTCGCGCCGCTCAGCAGCCTGTTGTGCACGCTCAGCAATTTGTTAGCGTTATCCTGCTCGACCGACGTATTCACATCCATAGCAATGGCGCTCACATATGCCGTGCCGTGCTCGCGGCGGAACACCTGCCCCGTTATTTTCACCCAATGCCAGTCGCCGTTCAGGCACGCGTGGCGGCATGTCTCCGTGAAAATGCTGTTGTTGTCTTTAGCCAGCGACTTCATGCTCGCCTTCAGGTGTTCAATGTCGGCGGGGTGTATGAGCCTCAGCATATCGCCGCCGAACAGCTTCACATACTCGTCCTTCGAATAGCCCGCCATGTTGGCGCATTTGTCGCTCACATATGTTATCTTGATGTCGTCGGCCGTCACCATCAGATTCAGAACGCCGCCGGGCACGTTGTTTACAACCGCGGTGAGCTTTTCGAGCAGATCCGCGTTATTCAGCTCCAAAAGTTTGCTTTCGTTTATGTTTTCGATCGTCACGAAGTACAGCCCGTCGCGGCTGTTGCGCTTCGTAAGGCGCGAGCGCAGGCGCAGCCACACCGTGCGGCTGTTGTTATCGTGTTTGGAAAGCGCCTCGCAGGAGACCTCGCGCCCGCATTCATACGCGCGTTCGAACATGTCTATCACGCGCGACCTGTTTTCGCCTTCGAATGTATCGAGCAAATCGACGCCGCTATGCATACTTTCGGGATTCACGATGCTCATTTCGGTCAGGCACTTGTCGTTTATGCGCATTATCCGCGCTTCCTGCCTGGACGGAATATACTTAATGAGCGCCGCGCCGCCTATCATGCTGTCGAAAACCATTTCAGAGTGCGAAAACACGCCGAGTATGTCTATGCCGCTGTCTTCCGCGTCGGAACGCGTAAGCAGTTTTTCGAAGTCGGCTATGGGCATGGGCTTCGCGAAGTAATAGCCCTGCATCAGATAGCAGCCTATGCCCATCAGCATGTCGGCCTGCTTTTGAGTTTCAACGCCCTCAGCGAGCACGGGCAGTTTCAGAGCGTCAGCCATGCGTATTATAGCGTTCAGTATGCTGCCGCTCTTGTCGTCGTCGGCTGTACCCGAAAGAAAATTCATGTCGAGCTTCAAAACGTCGACAGCCACCGTGCGCAGCATGTTCAAAGACGAGTACCCGCTGCCGAAGTCGTCCATATGCACCTGCATACCCATGTTCCTAAGCGCGTTCACGGCGCTCGTAAGCTGTTCTGCGTTTTGCGTGTAAAGCGTCTCCGTTATCTCCAAGTGTAAAAGCGACGGACTCAGCCTGTATTTTGTCAACAACCCCGCAAACACGTCGCCCAGCGACATAGAAAATATGTCGCGCCGCGATATGTTCACTGATACGGGCACGGGTTTCAGCCCCGCGTCGAGCCATTTGCGCAAAAGCGCGCAAACGCTCTCCCATATGTATGAGTCGAGCTGCGATATAAAGCCGTTGCGCTCGAACAGAGGCAGGAATTTGAACGGCGGTATAAGTCCCTTCGTCGGATGCGCCCATCTCACCAGCGCTTCCGCGCCCACCAGCATGTCGGAATCGTGGTCGTACTGTGGCTGCAAGTACACCACAAACTGCCCGCTTTTGAGCGCGGTTTCCGTTTCGTTGACTATTTCCTGCTCCTCGATCATCGTGCGCCGAATGCTGTCGTCATACCACGCGAAGCGCGTCGAATAGCTGTCCTTCGTCGAGCGCAGCGCCAAAAGCGCCCTGTCGCACATAAGCGGCACGTCAAGCGAAGAATCCTCTATGTAATACAGCCCCATGCGCGGTTTATATTCGAACGTGACCGTCTTTTGCTCGGAAAACAATCTGTCAATGTTTTCGAGCATACCTTCGGGGTCGAAATTCTCGCACGAGCGCAGCGTTATGAAGTGGTCGGCGTCGTATCGCGCCACCACGTGCAAGCCGGGCGTTTTATCGGCGTTCGCCAGATAGTACGCTCCCACTTTGCGCAGGTATTCGTCGCCCATCTCAGTGCCGAAGCATTCGTTATAAACCTTGAAATTATCGATGTCCCAGCGCGCCAGCACGAATTGTTTGCCGGGGTTCTCGCGCAAAACGCGCGCCGCGCGCCTTATGAACGCGTATTTATTATTAAGTCCCGTCCGCTCGTCCAATTCGGTCAGACGCAATTCCATTTGATATGCTCGGTTTTCCTCCGCGAGCCTGTCGGCTTCTTTGCGCGCTATTATGTTTTTAACGCGATGGAACATTATTTGCGGACTGAACGGCTTTGTTAAAACGTCTGTCGCGCCCTTGTTGAGCGCGTTAATCTGCGTTTCATCATCGTCGCTCGCGGTGACTACGACCGTCGGAATATCCTTCAGCCGCTCGTCCCGCTGCATTTCGGCGAGCACTCCTATGCCGTCGAGATTCGGCATGACAATATCTAGCACCAGCACCGAAATGTCCTGATGCGACCTCAGCAATTTCAACGCCTGTACGCCGTCCGCGGCTTCCAGTATGTTGTAATCCGAACGGAAAATGCGTTTCAACAGCAGCCGGTTCGACGTCATGTCGTCGACTATCAACATCAGCCGTTTATCCGCGGTAGTATCCATTTCAATCTCCCATAGCGCGCTCAATAGCGTCGTATGTCCTTTGGTATGCCATACACATCGCCGTATACAGATCGCTCAAAACTTCCGCGTCGGGCGCGTCCGCATATTTCAGAAGCGCGGAAAGCGCGCTCGACGTTTCGTACAGTTCGGTCATATCGGTGTTGCCCGACAACCCCTTTATGTTATGGGCGCACTCGTAAAGCGATTTATAGTCCTTCGTTTCATACGCCTCATTCGATTTGTGCAGTAAATCTTCGTCCAAAAACGACACCAGCACCAGTTCGTATAGCTCAGCGTCGCCCATGCAGCGCTTCAAACCCTTATCGTATTCAATGCCTGCCTGTTTCAGCGTGTTTATGTTCATTTCGTCCAATTCCCTTCCGAGCGAGGCTTTATGTTGCGCGAAAAATGCCGTTTGTGAGAATATGTGTGTAAACACATAACCGTAATAATTGTAATAAACTGTTTAGCAATCATGTTAGTAAATTAACACACTTTATTATAAACGATTTTTTGTCGGTAATCAATACCAATTCGCAAATTTTATTGATAGAATATTACTAAATATTGTGATTAGAATGTATGCATATATAAGCAAAGATTGCTTGAAACTGTTGTTCATATGTGGTAGAATATGTAAAACGCATACGGGAGGATAAAGCAATGGCTGATGTTCGCGGACTTACATACAATGTCGACTTGGCGCTGTGTATAGACTCGACCGGCAGCATGGAAGGTTTCATAGGCAAGGTCAAGCAAAACGCGCTTCACCTGTATAAAGACATTTGCGACATGATGGAAAAAAAGCATCGCGTAATCGACCGCCTGCGCATTCGGGTAATATCGTTCAAAGACTATCTGGCAGACGGCAACGAGGCTATGATGGTGTCCGATTTCTTCGAATTGCCCGAACAGGCCGACGAACTCAGCGAGTGCATAGACATGATAACCGCCGAGGGCGGCGGCGATTTGCCGGAGGACGGCTTGGAGGCGCTCGCCTACGCGATGACTTCCGCGTGGAACACCGAAGGCCTTAAAAAACGCCACCTTATAGTCATATGGACGGACGCTCCCACGCACCAGATAGGTCACGG
Source organism: uncultured Oscillospiraceae bacterium (assembly GCA_964453505.1). Classification (GTDB taxonomy): domain Bacteria; phylum Bacillota; class Clostridia; order Christensenellales; family Aristaeellaceae; genus CAYVPJ01. The sequence goes on from CAYVPJ010000047.1 coordinate 17,730, forward strand.
AAAGTCCGCGTCGAACTATCCGAAAAACATGGCGAAGGATTTCGCGGAGCTGTCCCAGTGGTGGGGCGACGTTCAGAACCGCGGCAAGATGGCTCAGCGCGCCAAGCGTCTGGTGCTGTTCGCGCCCGACGCGCCCGAATGGAACCGCATAGCCCGTGAATGGAACAACGTGATAATGGCGCCCAGCGCGCTGGACAAGGGTCTGTCTGAATTCGACTATCAAACTGTGCTTTCGGGCATTGTGAACACAATATAAGCGCGGAGGATATTTTGGTGAACAAAGGCGAGGCGCGTAAACTGAACACGATATGCGAGGTGTCGTTCGAACCGAACCCCAAATTCGGCGAGGACGCGTACACATACTATACGGGCAAAGGCTTCAACATGATAGGCGTGTTCGACGGCTGCGGCGGCCTCGGCGGGCAGACATACAGCCGCTACGACGGCGTGACGGGCGCGTGGATAGCTTCCCGAGCGCTGTGTTTTCGCACATATTATTGGACTTCGGGATATACGCCTTCGCCCGATTCCGACCCCAAGCGCGAATTGACGCGTAGGTTCAAGGCGCAGCTCGACGAGCTTCTTGAAAGCGCGAAAGCCGACGTGTCCGTAATTGGCAGCATGGTGCGCGCGTTCCCGTCGACCGCAAGAATCGCCATATTGGACTACGCGAACGCCTCCGGGCCTTCGTGCCGTTTTTTGTGGGCGGGCGATTCGAGGGGATACCTGCTTATGCCCGATGGGCTTAAACAGATAACGGTTGACGACATTGAAACAGTGAACGCTGGCGGAAAGGCCGTGCCCCTCGACCCGTTCGAAAATTTATACGAAGACGCACCGCTCAAAAATCTGATAAGCGCGGGCAAAGACATATCGCTCAACGAGCGCGTAGTGCCTGTCATACTGCCGGCGATAGTGCTGGTCGCGACGGACGGCATGTTTTCATATCTGCCTACGCCCATGAATTTCGAAACGCTGCTTTTGAACACGATGGCAAACTCTCACAGCGTGAGCGAGTGGTGCGAAAAGATACGCGACCGCATAAAGGACATAGCGTCTGACGACGCGACGCTCGTGCTGTCTCCGGTGGGCTTCACCGATTTCGCGGCAGTCAAGAAAGCCTATGCCAAGCGCAGAGAGGCGATAGCCCATTATGATGAATTTGCAGAGAAACATAGGGGAGACATGAACGCGCTGCGCGACGAATGGAACAAATACAAAACGACCTACCTTATATAATCGGAGGCTGAGATGGGCAACACGCTGCACGGATACAGTCTGATAACGCCGTTCACAAGTGAAAACTCCGGCACGGCGCGCTGGTGCTTCGCCAAGCGCGACGGACGCGAGTATTTCATAAAGGAATTTATATCTCCCACATTCCCCGAAGGCGTTTCGCTGCCGCAGGAGATTATCCAGACGCGCGAGGCTATATGCCGAATGTTCGAGCAGGAGAAGCAAAAACTGTACGGCGAGCTTCAAGCCGCCGACAACGGCAACATCGTGCCCGTCGTCCACTTCTTCCGCGACGGCTGCAAGTACTATGCCGTAGCGCATCGCGTGAGGGCGCTCGACACTCCGATAGAAAACGCGTATGACGTTTTAGGCGATTCGGCGCGCCTTACGCTCGTAAAAACAATAGCGTACAACCTTATGCGCGTCCATAAGGCGGGCATAGTGTACGCCGATTTGCGCCCCGCGAACCTGATGCTCAAGAGCACGTGCAACGGCAGCATAACAGTCAAAATAATCGATTTCGACAACAGCTTTTTCGAGTCTTGCCCGCCCGAAGACCCCGACGACATACACGGCGATCCGGTGTTCTTCGCGCCCGAAACGTATCTGGCGCTGTGCGAGGAGGAAGTGACGCTGACCCGCAAGCTGGATGTGTTCGCGTTGGGCATACTGTTCCACCTGATTATGACCGGAGAATTGCCCGTAATTGACGAGAAGTATCACTACATATACGAATGCGTGATGGACGGCGAAACGCCTGAACTGTCCGACAGTCTGACTCCCAAGCATAGGGAACTCATATACTCCATGCTGAAAGCCAATCCCGACGCGCGGCCGTCATGCGTTGAGGTTTTCGCGTCGCTGCAGGGAGACGAGTCGGCGATCATTAAGAACGAAGACGACGACTACGACGGCAGTGATACGGTCACACCGCCGCCCGAGCCGAAACCGATAAATCACGCCTCGTCCGGCAAGAACGGATATTTCAAGCCCGCAGGGGATCTATAGCGTTTACTGGAGGTATGCTGTATGTGGCAGTGCAAGTATTGTGAGAACATAAACCATGCTGACGGAAATAAGTGCGTTATATGCGACATGCAGCGCGCCGAAATTCAGCAGATCACTATAAAACCCCCCGCGCCAATCGCCCCTAAAAAGTCGAACGCGGGCAAGGTGTTCGCAATAATCGGCTGCTCCATATTGTTGCTTATAATGCTGGAACTGATTCGGAATATATGAGCGCGAAAAAACCGCCGCTGAGCCCTGAACGGGGCGAAGCGGCGGTTTTATTGCGCTCGTGGTTATCCCACTGTTTCAGGCGTTGTTGCCACAGGAATCGCGAAAGCCGGCACGACGCCGCCCGCGAACGCCTCGTTGGTCAATATGAAGTTATAAACCTTCTCGCTCAGCAGCACCTGCTCCAGCGCCTTGAGCCAATCCGCTTCCGCGTCTTCGGGGTTCACGACGACGTAGTTGGTGTAGGCCTGTCCCGCGTATCCGTCGGCTTCGGTGAACAGAGCGTCCGTCGCCACGTTGTAGCCAGCGTCGATCGCGTAGTTGCCGTTCACGACCGCGAACGCGACGTCGTCGACGGCGGCCGTTATAAGCTCGGGACTCATCTCGACCAGGTCGAGTTTGTACGGATTATCGACTATGTCGTACACCGTGAGTATGCTCGAGAAATCGCTGCCTTCGGGCAGTTTTATCAAGCCTGCGTCCGACAGCAAAAGCAACGCGCGGGTCTGATTGGCGGGGTCGTTCGTGATCGCCACGGCATCGCCCTCAGAAACGTCCGCCAAGCTCTTTTTGGTGCCCGGATATATGCCGTAGGGTTCGGAGTGAACGCCTATCGCGGCGATAAGCCGGTCTTCCTCGTCAACGCCTAAGTTGTATTCCGTGAGGAACGGTATGTGCTGGAAATAGTTCGCGTTCATTTCGCCCGCCGCCGTCGACGGGTTTGAGATGTAGTAATCTGTGACAGGAACTATATCCATGTCATAACCGAGCGCCGCGTAATCATCTTTCACCAGTTCGAGTATGATCACGTGTGGGGTCGCCGTCGCGCCTATCACTATGGTTTCGTTTGCGAGGGCTGATGTCGCCAGGCACAGCGTCAGTGCCAAAAGTACGGCTACGAGTTTCTTCATGGGTTTCCGCTCCTTTCAAAATGACGGTTTCTCCGCCATGGAAATCAGTGTTTGCGCCGCCTGTGGTCGAGTATACGAGCCAGAAACGCGCCCAAGACCGCTATGAACTGAACCAATATCACTATTGCGATGCTCGCGTAGTACATTATGTCGTAGTATCTCTTGCCCTTCTGATAGTGCTCCATGGCGATCGCGCCCAAGCCGCCGCCGCCTACTATGTTCGCCATAGCTGTGTAGCCGATTATCGAAACAATCGTTATCGCCGCTCCGTTAATGAGCGAAGGCAGAGCTTCCGGCAGGAGCACCTTGCAGATTATCTGCAGCGGGGAAGAACCCATCGATTCCGCCGCTTCGACTATGTTCGAATCGACCTCTTTTAACGAGCTTTCGACCATGCGCGCGACATACGGGAACGCGCTTATGACCAGCGGGAACAGCATTCCCTTCGTGCGTATCGCCGTGCCCATAACGGCGCGCGTCACGGGAATCAGCAGCGCGAGCAATATGATGAACGGTATCGAGCGCAGGAAATTGACTATAACGCCGACCGTCGAATTGACTATCGGGAGCGGGCGTATATGCCCGTTCGACGTTATGACGAGCAATATGCCCAGCGGCAGACCTATCAAATATGCGAAGAACGTGGCGACGCCCGTCATGTACAGCGTTTCAAGCAGACCCTCGAACATCATCGACCAAACCCTTGCCGTCATAATCCGTCATACCTCCGTCCAGGATACGCCCTGTTGTTTTTCCAAATAGCTCGTCAGCTTGCGCTTGTCGTTTTTGTTTTCGGGAGTCTCTATCATCATCTGACCGTATGTTTTGTTGCCTATGCGGTTCATGTTCGCCTGCAATATGTTCACGTCTATGCCGCACTCCCGCGCCAGCGCTGACACGACGGGCTTCCTGGCGCTCGCGCCGTCGAACACAATCCGAATCATGTTGCCGTCCGGCTTCTTCGTTTCCTCGGCGGTTTCCGTGTCGACTATGCCGAACAGCCTGCGCCCCGCCGCGCTGCGCGTGTGAGTGAACACATCGTCGACCGGGCCTTCCTCGACGATCTTGCCGTCGTCGATTATCGTAACCCGCGTGCATATCTGCCGTATAACCGCCATTTCGTGCGTTATGATTACGACTGTGATGCCCATGCGCCTGTTTATATCCTGTATCAGCGCGAGTATCGATTGCGTGGTCATCGGGTCGAGCGCGCTCGTCGCCTCGTCTGACAGCAACACGTCCGGGTTCGAGGCGAGCGCTCTCGCTATCGCGACGCGCTGTTTCTGCCCGCCCGAAAGCATAGACGGGTATGCCTTCGCCTTGTCCTGCAAACCTACGATGCCCAACAATTCCATGGCGCGCGCGTTCTGCTCTGTGTGAGTAATGCCCAAGGCTTCCGTGAGCGGCAGTATTCTCTCCTTAAACGACGCGCCGTCCCTGCTTTTGAACCCCGCCGCTAATTTTTTGAAACTGAAATTTGAGATCTCCATCGGGTAGCGCACGTTTCTGAGGACATTGCGCTGCATGAGCAGATTGAACTGCTGGAATATCATGCTCATGCGCTTGCGCGCGGCTCTGAGCGCGCGCCCGTTAAGGCTCATTATGTTGTCGCCGTTTATGTATATGCTTCCGTTTGTCGGGGTCTCAAGCCGGTTTATCAGGCGGATAAGCGTAGACTTGCCCGCGCCGCTCATGCCGATTATGCCGTGTATCTCGCCCCGCGCGATGTTGATTGAAACGTCCTTCAGCGCCGCAACCGCGGTCTCGCCGCTTCCGAAAACCTTCGAAAGCCCCTCGATGCGAATTATCGGCTCGTTTTGTTGTGCCATATGCTTCAAACACTCCGTTGTGAATATTTTCGCTTCCGCGTATAAAACAATCGGGCGGCCTTGGCGGCACGCCCGATTATTATCGAGAACTCGCTGTATCAGCGAACTGTGCTAACCAAGACATGCGGCTATAGACATGCACATCATCATGCGCATGCTCATTCGCATCATCATGGCTGACACTTGCTTTCGCATCGCGGTGGTTCTCCTCTCTTCAAAACTTGTGGTCATTATACGTTCACTCGCGCGGTCTGTCAATACCGAAACGCTGAAATTAACAAACGGTTTGTAAAAAATGCAGGATTTTACATTCGATTATCCAAATTACTCCGCTTCGGCGGAAGCGTCGAACTTCTTAGACTGTATCTCTCCCGACTTAACCAGCTCGCGCAGCACCGCGCACACCTCGCTGTCGTAAAGGTTGGGCATAGAGCACAATTCCTCGGCCGCCTGATCGTAATCCTTCGTCGTGGTCGAGTATACGCGCTTGGAGGTCATTGTGTCGAAGCTGTCCGCGATCGCGAGTATTCGGCTTTCGGGCATTATCTGGTCGGCCTTCAGACCCAGCGGATAGCCGCTTCCGTCAAGCCGCTCATGGTGCGTGCGCGCTATCTCCGCTACGCGTTTTCCGAATCGGGGTTCGAGCAGCACGGCCGAATCGATAGGGTGTTTCATTATGATTTCGTATTCGTCGCGCGTCAGCTTCGCGGGCTTGTTGAGCACCTCGTCGGGCACGAAGCATTTGCCCACGTCGTGAAACAGCGCGGCGGTCGCGAGCGTATCGATTTCGCTTTGGTTTCTGGAAAGCCCGCGCGCCAGCGTCAGCGCGTATCTCATAACGTTGTGACTGTGGCGATATGTATAGTGGTCTTTCTCGTCGACCTGCTTCATAAGCTCGTTCAAGTTGCCCTGATAGCCGTAGAGGCTGTCGAACGCGGGTTTGTTCGTGACATACAATAAAAGCGTTTCACACTGCGTTTCGATGTTCACGTTGCTTTCAAGTTTATCGACATAGAAACAGCCCCCAGTCGATATGTCCACAGGCGCTTCCGGCAGCATCAAGCGTATGCAGCCCTTCAGCACATAGAAAAACTCGAACATATCGGGGTCGGAGGCGGGTGAAATCCACACGGTCGCGCCGGGGAAAAGCGTCTGCTGCATAACCTCGACGCCGGGTCTGCGCGCCAACAGTGCGATTTGCTCTTTCTTGTCGCCAACTGACAAGCGGTTTGAGTCGGTAACGTTGGTGTAAACGCCTCTTATATTGTTCACCTTCCCGTAGCGGGGTAACTCTCGACACGTTTCCTTTAATCTGCGTGAGCGCAAACAAACCTTACGTTCAGTTGCGCCCTACGCGAATGTTGAATTATGTCTTGAGCTACGGCGTTAAACGCGCGTCGCGTTATTGCAGCGGGTTTATGACGTGCAGCGGGTCTATCAGCACCCAGCGCCCGTCGACGAAATAGCGCCTATACTCGCATTTCACTTCCAAGCCGAGTTTGTTCACCTGACGCGTCGCGCTTCTCGCAACGGCTTCGGTCGCGTCGACAAGCCATTCCACGTCGTCGTAGGGAGTAAGCTGAGCGGTCATAACGAGCGCTCTGATCTTCACATTCGCCACGTTCACTATTGAACAGGCGCGACCATAGTTCAGCATCTCGCGGCTTTCGCACGCCGACGCGATTGACGGAGTCAACACCGCCAGTGTCAACATAGCGACGAGCAGGATTGCGAAGAATTTCCGTTTCATAGTGCACCTCTCTCTTTGTTTGGTCGTTTGTCGGGGAAGTCAGCGTCTTGGAAACAAAATTCTCACAATGCTCGTCCGTAGAATGCGGGCTACATAGAACGTATGTTACAAGTTACCGAGAGACTTGATATTCGTTGATTATCTAAGTAACCCTTCGTGCCGGTGTATACGTCTGACCGGTAACTGGCTGCCGTAGGCTTGCGCCGTAAGGCCCTGTAGTTTTGCGCCCTCCTCTTTCGGGGAGTTTGCCCTGGACGGTGAGATGTTTACGCTTCCAACGATTTGTATTCTAACATGCCTGTCTTAAATTGTCAATGGAATGTGTGCAAAAATTGAAAAAAACCGAGAGTTTACATATTCGTGTCGCTTGCCAAACTAAACGCAGCTACCCAGCGTCTCCCTGGTTGCATTAAGT
>CAYVPJ010000048.1:0-24581 GCA_964453505.1 uncultured Oscillospiraceae bacterium
ACACGCCGCCGGTACGATTGAAGTCGAAGGGGGTGCGCCCCCTTCGAGCATCCCCCGGGTTTTCGTAAGCGATAGCCCTGCATACTTTTTCGACCATCGCCGACACGGCGGTCGTAAGCTTATGCGTTACGGTAAAAAATACGTGTTCCGTAGTTATACTCAAGGACTTTACATTCCGCCTGTTTTATGATATAAATACTATATAAAAGACGTATGAAATATGAGCGGCGGAGGGATTTCTATTGTCTATTATGACGCAGGCGACGCTAAGCCTATTTCCGCTGATCATATTGCTGATTATTTATACCGATAACCGCAAGCATCAGATTATATCGCCGGGCGACCGTTCGTTCGACATACTGGTAATCGTCGTGTTTTTCTCAATAGTCACATATTTCACTTCATACCTGCCGCCGACATGGGCTGTAAAAAGCGCCGTTGCGATTGACTGGGTGCTCAACGGCTTGTATTTGACCGTTAGCGTAGGCATAGGCCTCATGCAGCTTAAATATACCGTAACGCGCGTGAACCCCTCGCAGAAGAAAATGCCGTTACTTAATAAATTCACGCTGCATATACCGTATATTGTCTGCGTCGCGTTCATCGTAACGTCCTACTATACAAAAGCCGTGTTCTATATATCTGACGCGAACGAATACTGCCGGGGCGCTCTGTACTGGATTCCATACGCCTGCAACGCTTTTTATGTGTTCGTGGGTATACTGCTCTGCGTGCGCGGCTATTTCACGTCCCCGGCCGCCGAAGTCGTGAGCGACTGCAAAATGCTGCTCGCTGCGTCGTCGCTTGCTATGATCGGCATGGCGCTGCAACTTCTTCCTTACGACCTGTGGCTGAGCCTGCCCATAACCGCCCTTTCGGTGTTCTATATGTACGTGAGCGTACAAAACCAACGTATAACCGTCGATTCTCTGACGGGGCTCAACAACAGGCGCGAACTTTCGCGCCTGCTTGACTACCGAACCCGCCATAAAGAGGCGTTCACTGTCGTGCTGGTCGACCTTGACGGATTCAAAGCCATTAACGACACATACGGTCACACCGCCGGAGACGAGGCGCTCAGGCGCTTCGCCGACGTGCTGCGCGAATCGTTCTCGCGTTCGGGCTACTTCTACTCGCGCTGCGGGGGCGACGAATTCGCCTTCATACTGCCCACGTACACCGACGAGGCCGCAAAAATGTTCATAAGCGAGCTGAACGCGGCGGTACGCGCGTCCTGCGCGAAGAGCGAAGCGAAATACCGCCTCGCCTTCAGCGCGGGTTATGCCGTCAGAAACTCAGACGCTTCCGGCGACTGGCAGGAGCTTTACACTCTCGCCGACAAGCGCATGTATGCCGAAAAGAACATGCGCAAATGCGAGAGCATGAACGGCGGGGGAGGCGCTAAGTTATGAGGGGCATCGATTACGCTTTCATAAACATTGTGCCGTCAATGGCTCTGATGTTTTTGTATGTAAACTCAAAGACGCGCTTAACGACGTCATTGAACAGCAAGCTGTTCCGGCGCATCATTCTAATGATTCTGCTTATAATGGCGTCCGATTCCGTCGGGTGGATACTCGACGGCAATATGGGAAAATACGCCCGTCCCGCGCTTTTTGTCTCATACTATATCTACTTCATTCTTATATGCTTGATACCCGCGCTGGTGCTGGTTTATATATGCGACAGACTTTGGGAATTTCGCATTCGGAGCGCTCACCTGTGGTGGCTTTTGTCCCCGATAGCCGTATACGCCGGGTTTTTGGCGCTCACGCCGTGGTACGGCACGATTTTCGTGATCGACTCCACAAACACATATAATAGAGGCAGCTTTGTGCTGTTTCAGCAGCTCATGTCGATGGCGTATGTCGCGGCTTCGGCGGTCATTGCGTTTGTGCGTTCGTTTGTAGAGGAATCGCGCGATAAGCGCCGCGAAGCCCGCGCGTTCAGCGCTTTCATACTTTTGACGATCGCGGGCGCGGTCATGCAGGTGATCGACTACAGAGCGCCGTTCATGTGGCAGCTCACCTCCGCGTCGGTCGTGCTCGTGTATATACTCTTGCAGCATGAGCAGATCACGCTCGACGCGCTCACAGGCCTTAACAACCGCCGCCGCATGGAACAGTACATCGATTCGCGCATAAGCCGCGGCGAGGACGCGTTCCATTTCATTCTAATAGACGTGGACGACTTCAAATCCATAAACGACAAATATGGTCATGTGAGCGGAGACGAGGCGCTCAAAACCGTCGCCAAGGCGCTCATGTCGCATTACGCCCACACAAACGCGTTCATCGCGCGCTACGGAGGCGACGAGTTTTGCGTCGTAACTTCCGAGACCGACGAGCCCGCTCTTAAGCGCAACCTGTCGGAGCTTCGCAAATTCGTCACGGACGCCGCGCTCAAGCACTCGTTCGAATGCCCGATAACTGTGTCGGTCGGATATGCCCGATACGCGCAAGGAATGAAAAAGTCCGCGCTGATTGAGAACGCCGATACAATGATGTATGCCGATAAACAGCGCACGGCGCGCGAACGCGCGGAATCGGCGACATAATGTCTAAAACAGACGAAAAATTGACGCGTCATCGGTTGACGTATGCGCCGAACGGGCATATAATAAACAACGGTTTTCGGAGAACGGGGGCTTTGTTTTCGCGCTCCGACGTTTACGTAATAATCGTCGCGCTCGCTCTGGCGTTGATTGTATATATTGCGATGTACGCAAGCCGCGCGGGAGAAGCATATGAAGACCGCGTCGATATATACGTCGACGGCGAATTTTACGCAAGCGCACGTTTGGGTGTTGACGAGCGCGTTACGATAGAGCGCGACGGCATGAAGAATGTTTTGCGCCTCACGGAGGACGGCTTTTATATGGAGTTTTCTAACTGTAAAAACCAACTCTGCGTGAAACAGGGCGTCGTCACAAAACAAAACTGCGCCTCCCGCGCGCTCGGCGCGCATATAATTTGCCTGCCAAACCGCATAGACGCGCGCCTTGCTTCGGCTGAGGGCGCGTCCGACGCGTGAATCCGTCGCGCTATGTGGCGCGCAGCGGCGTTATGCTGGCGCTGATATTCGCGCTGGGCTTTTGCGAAAGGCAGTTTCCGCTCGTTCCGGGCGTTCCCGGCATACGCTTGGGGCTTTCGAACTCGGTTATACTGTTCGCGCTGTGCGATATGGGCGCGGGCGCGGCGTGGATACTGACAGTCTTAAAGGCGGTGCTGGGCGGTCTTATATACGCTGGCGTCACGGGCGCGATATACTCTCTCGCGGGCGGTTTTTGCGCGATGTGCGCCATGCTCGCGTTCTCACGCGCGCGCGGAATGGGCTTAGTCGGCATATCCGTGGGCGGTTCGTGCGCGCACACAGCGGGTCAGCTGCTAATATCGCGTTTTCTTCTGGGAACATGGGCGGCGCTGGCTCAATCGCCGATATTGCTGGCGGCTTCCGTAGCCGCCGGAGTTATAACGGGTATTGCGTGCCGCGAGGTCGTAAAGCACATACGAAAGGGGCAATAACATGAACCGAAAACGGGCTTTGCCGAGCTATCTGGCGCTAATGTTAATAACGCTTATCGCCGGCGCTGCCTTGGGGGCTACATACTCGCTTACAAAAGACACTATTGACGAGCAAGTCCGCCTCGAGGGCGAGAGGGCGCGCGCGAGCGTTATGGAAAACGCCATATTTACGCCTGTTACCGTAGCCGAAGATTCCGGCATTGACGAATGTCACATAGCCGAGCGCGACGGTTTGGTAGTCGGCTATGTCGTTCAGCTGACCGAAAAGGGCTTCGGCGGCGATATTGAGATAGTCGCGGGCGTAGATACCGAAGGGCGGTTGATGGGCGTTTCGGTCGGCGGTTCCAATTTTTCGGAAACTCCCGGTTTGGGCGCGAAAGCTAAAGACGCCGATTTTTTGAACAATTTCATAGGGAAAACCGCGCCGCTGACCGTGAGAAAAGCGAGCGACCCCGTAATTGACGGTTCTGTCGACGCTATCACGAGCGCCACCATAACCTCCAAAAGCGTCGTGGACGGCGTGAACAAAATACTCGATTTCGTGAGCGCTCTTCAGGCGAAGGGGGGCGACGTTCAATGAAAGCCACATTCAAACGCGGCGTGCATCTTTCATATAAAAACAAGGACGCGACAAAGGCTCTGCCCGTGCGCGAGTTTACGTCCGACACAGTGGCGCTTGTCATGAACATGCATATTGGCGCGCCGTCGACCCCGTGCGTCAAGAAGGGCGACTATGTGAAGGTCGGTCAGGTGATAGGCGAGCCCGTCGGTTTCTTGGGCGTGCCCGTGCACGCGAGCGTGTCGGGCGAAGTCGTGTCAGTCGAGGCTCTGCCGTATTTGGCGGAAGAACCCGCCATGACCGTCACCATACGCAACGACTTTAAGGACGAATGGGTCGAGCTTGAGCCGCTCGGCAGCGTCGAAACCGTTCCGCCGGAGAAAATCGTGCCCGCTATTCGCGCCGCCGGCATATGCGGCATGGGCGGCGCGTCGTTCCCGACTCACGTCAAGCTGTCGCTCAAACCCGAACAGAAATGCGAGACCATAATCGTAAACGGCGCGGAGTGCGAAACGCATTTGACCGCCGACCACAGACTCATGCTCGAACACGGCGTTAGGGTAGCCGACGGATTGCGCGCCGTAATGCGGGCTTTGAACGTCAAAAACGGCGTTATTGCCGTCGAGGACAACAAGCCCGACGCTATAGACGCGATGCGCCGCGCGGTAAACGGGCGCGAGGGGCTGTCCGTAAAGGTGCTCAAAACCAAATACCCGCAGGGCGGAGAAAAACAGCTCATAGAAGCCATAACGAAGCGGCAGGTGCCCACCAAAAAGCTGCCTATCGACGTGGGCGTGATAGTTTTGAACGTGGCGACCTGCGCGGCGATAGCCGACGCCATAATCGACGGAAAGCCGCTTATCAGCCGCATAACCACCGTCACCGGCTGCGTGCGCAAGCCCGCCAACCTGCGCCTGCGCATAGGCACGATAGCCGAAGACATATTCGGCGCGTGCGGCGGTTTCTCCGAGGAAGTCGGGAAGATCGCGTTCGGCGGCGGCATGACGGGTCTGTGCCTGCCGAACCTCACAATGCCGATGGCGAAATCGACAAACGGAATCGTTGCCTATAACGAGCGCGACGCGAGAAGCGTCGCCGAAGGGCCGTGCATACGCTGCGGAAAATGCGTGGCTGCGTGCCCGATAGGATTGAACCCGTATCAAATGAAGGTAGCCGCCGACGCGGACAAGCTCGACATCGCGGATAAACTGCACGTTATGGACTGCATACTGTGCGGCTGCTGCTCGTATGCGTGCCCGTCGCGCCGCTGGCTGACCGCGTCGTTCAAAATCGTCAAACAAAAGCTGACCGCTTTGGCGAAAGCGAAAGGGGGCAAGGGCTGATGGGCCTTCGTCTTTCAACCGCGCCGCATATCCGCAGTCATAATTCCACGCGTAGACTGATGGTGAACGTGCTTCTGGCGCTGTTGCCCGCGGCCGTCGCGGGCGTGTACTACTTCGGCTTCGACGCGCTGTTTACGCTGTTCATATCTATGGCTTCCGCAGTGTTCTTCGAATACATATGGCAGAAGCTCGCGAAAACTCCCGTGCGCGTCGGCGATTTCTCGGCGCTGCTCACGGGGCTCATACTCGGGCTGATACTGCCGCCCACCGCCCCTTGGTGGCTCGCCGTGATAGGCTCGGCTTTCGCCATTATAATCGTAAAACAGCTCTTCGGCGGAATTGGAGACAACTTCCTCAACCCCGCCATGGCGGCGCGCGCCGCGCTGCTCGCGTCGTGGCCGGCGCGCATGACGGCGTATGTCGCCGTTTCGCGGTTTTCCGAAGCCGACGCAGTGGCGAGCGCCACGCCGCTCTCGCTCAAAATCGAGCCGACTCTGTGGCAGTTCTTCATAGGCGACGTGCCAGGCACGATAGGCGAGACATGCAAGCTCGCGATACTGTTGGGGCTTGCGTTCCTGCTCATAACGCGCACTGTCTCGTGGCGAATCCCGGTTATAACACTGGCGACCGTGTTCGCGTGCTCGTGGCTGTTCGGAAGCGACCCCGTGACGGCGGTGCTCTCCGGCGGCATGCTGTTCGCGGCGGTATTCATGGCGACCGACTACGCTACCAGCCCGATGTCGTCCCGCGCGCAGATACCTTACGCGATTGGCATAGGGCTTATAACGGCAGTTATCCGCGCATACGGCTCATACCCTGAGGGCGTGACTTACGCGGTGCTTCTGATGAACATACTGGCGCCGCTGCTCGACAGGTTCATGCCTCACAAAATATACGGCTACGCTAAAACAAAGGAGGCGAAACAGGCGTGAGCGAGCAAACGAAACCGTTGGGAAAAGTGTTCTTCAACGGCGTAATAACCGAAAACCCCACGTTCAGGCTTGTGCTCGGCACATGCCCGACGCTCGCCATGACTTCGAGCGCCATAAACGGCTTGGGCATGGGCGCGGCCGCCACGTTCGTGCTCGTAGGCTCGAACGCGGCCATATCGCTCTTGCGCAAGTTCATACCCGATCAGGTGCGCATACCCGCTTTCATTGTGGTCATATGCACGTTCGTTACGATGGTGCAGCTGCTCATGAAGGCGTACCTGCCGTCGCTCAACGAAAGTCTGGGCATATTCATTCCGCTGATAGTCGTCAACTGCATCATTCTCGCCCGCGCAGAGGCGTTCGCGAGCAAAAACCCGGTGCTCTCGTCGGTCGTTGACGGTTTGGGCATGGGCGCGGGCTTCACGATGTCGCTCACGCTCATAGGCGTCATACGCGAGCTTATTGGCAACGGCAGCGTGTTCGGCGCGCGCGTTATGAGCGCGGGCTACGAGCCTATGCTGATGTTCATAATGGCTTCGGGAGGCTTCCTCACATACGGTCTATTGCTGGGCGCGTTCAACTTCGTCGTGACCCGCGCCCGCTCGAAGGCCGAGCGGAAGGAGGCGGCTTACAAATGAGCGACGGAACAAACATTCTTCTGTTCATGGTGAGCTGCATACTCACGAATAACTTCATATTTTCGCGGTTTTTAGGCATTTGTCCTTTCCTCGGCGTTTCGAACAAGGTGTCGACCGCCGCGAGCATGGGCATAGCCGTCACGTTCGTTATGACGCTCGCGTCTCTGTTTACGTATATCATGAACGAGTTCGTGCTCGTCCCGCTCGAAATCGACGGGTTCATGCAGACTATAACGTTCATACTGGTCATTGCCGCGCTGGTTCAGTTCGTCGAAATGTTCTTGAAAAAGCAGAGCCCGTCTCTCTACGGCGCGCTCGGTATATACCTTCCGCTCATAACCACGAACTGCGCGGTGCTCGGTGTCGCGACATTGAACGTGTCTCAACAGTATAACCTGCTCGAAAGCGTTATGAACGGCGCATTCTCGGCGCTCGGATTCACTCTGGCTATCATACTCATGGCGGGAGTGCGCGAACGCCTCGAGTGCTCAAAGATCCCGAAATGCATGAAGGGCTTCCCCATAAGCATGGTGACGGCGGGGCTCATGGCGCTCGCGTTTCTGGGATTCAGCGGTTTGTTCAAAGATTTCATGAGTTAAGGAGGGCGCTTTATGGAGACCACAATCATCGCCGGTTTGCTGTTGGGTGCTCTCGGTCTGGTTTTCGGAGCGGTGCTCTCGTTTGCCGGCAAGAAATTTCACGTTGAAGTTGACGAGCGCGTTTCGCGTATCCGCGAATGCCTCGGCGGCGCGAACTGCGGTTCGTGCGGCTACGCGGGCTGCGACGCTTTCGCGCAAGCTGTCGTTGACGGAAACGCCAAGCCGAACGGCTGTCCGCCCGCGGGCGAAGCGGGCGCTGAAAAAATCGCTGACATAATGGGCGTCACTGTCGAGACCGGCGAACGCATGGTGGCGCGCGTGCTCTGCCACGGCATAGACGGCGTTGTTAAAGAGCGCTATCTGTACGACGGCTATCAAAGCTGCGTCGTCGCCGCGGGCATCGCGGGCGGCCCTAAACAGTGCCGTTTCGCGTGCATAGGTTTGGGCGACTGCGCGGATCACTGCGCTTTCAACGCGATCTCTATGGTGGACGGCGTGGCGGTCGTTGACGAAACAAAGTGTCAGGCGTGCGGCATGTGCGTCAAAAACTGCCCGCGCAACGCCATTCAAATGATGCCCGTGTCGCAGAGCGTATACGTGCGCTGCCGCAATTCCGACGTTGCGCGCGTAGCCCGCGCCGTGTGCATGGATGCGTGCATAGGCTGCGGTCGCTGCAAAAAGGAATGCCAGTACGACGCCATAACGGTCGAAAACGGCTTCGCCCGCATAGACCCCGACAAATGCACCCGCTGCGGCGCGTGCGCGAAGGTATGCCCATGCAACTGCATCGCCGATCTTTCGGCGGGCGGAGAACAGGAATAGCGAGCGCCTATGGGTTTGAGCGAGAAATGCGTCGTCGCGCTGGGCACGTTCGACGGTATGCACCCCGGGCACGTAGCAGTCATAAAAACGTGCGTGTCCCGCGCGCGCGAGTTGGGCTTACGAAGCGCCGTATACACTTTCTACGAAAACCCGCGATCGGTTTTCGCCGAAGAACCTTTAACGCTGATGTCGTATGAAGCGCGCAGGGAAGCTCTGCTCTCGCTCGGAATCGACTTCGTCGTGTTCGAGCACTTCGATTCGCGTCTCGCCGAAACCCCCGCGAAGGATTTCATAAAGGCGCTCAGGGACAAAATGAACGCGCGCTGTATGGTCGTAGGCGAAGATTACACATTCGGCGCGAAAGCGCGGGGCGACGCCGAAACATTATCCGCGCTGGGCAAGGAGATGGGATTCGAAGTTATTACAGTAAAGACCGTGATGATCAAAACCCGTTCGGGAGACGCGAACGAAAAGGTTTCGTCAAGCCGAATCCGACGGGCGATTATGGAAAACAGACCCGACATTGCCCGCGCGCTTAAAAACGGAGACCCTATAGACTGAGACCGACGCTTTTCCCAATGCTTCGGGACGGGGTGAAATTCCCCACCGGCGGTAAAGCCCGCGAACCGCGCTTATGCGCGGCCGATCCGTTTAGATCACGGAGCCGACGGTATAGGCCGGAAGGTAGAAGAATATGCCGATTATATATCGGCCGGGGGAGGAAACATGAGCAACTTTCAAAAACCGCAAGGTTATCAACGCGAACAGACCAGACGCATGACTCAGCTCGCGATACTCGCGGCCATCGCCATTATACTCAACTTCATACAGGGCATACCCATCATACCGCCTATATATAAGCTCGACTTTTCGACATTGCCGGTGTGGATCGCGGCGCTGCTGCTCGGACCTTTCGAAGGCGTAGTAGTCGCTTTCATAAAAGCGCTGTCGGGGCTGTTCCACTCGTCGTCAATGGGCGTGGGCGAATTGGCTGATTTCCTGTGCGCCTGTTCGCTGACGCTGGTTTCTGCGTATATTTACCGCGCGCGAGACGGCAAGTTCGACAGAATGCTCACGCTGTGGGGAAATTCCATAGCGAAGTTTGTTAGCCGCGTGCTCAAGAAGGTTAAACACACCGCCAAGACCGCCAACGCGTGGACGGAAACGCTGTTCATACTCATATCGACTGTCGCCGGAATACTCGCGCTCATAATCGTAGGCGCTGTAGCGAACTACTATATACTCATACCGTTCTATGTGAATTTGAGCACGTATAAGATGACGGAGGATCAAATCGTAGGACTGATCTCAAAAACAGTGCCCTCCGTTAACAGTCTGCCTAAGCTCATAATGTACGCGACCGTTCCTTTCAACCTGCTTAAAGGCGCGATACTCGCGTTTTTGACTTGGCCTATTCATGCGCAACTCAAGAAGTATATAAAGAAATAACGGAGGATTTATCATGGAAACGCGTAAACTCTTTCCTAGGACGACCGTTGCGGGCGTGGATATGCCCCGCATGATTGCCGGCACGAACTGGATACTGGGTTTCAGCCACACGAGCTCTTCCGCAGACGCGCTCATAAAAAGGCGCAACCTGAACAAGGAAGCTATAACCGGCATACTCGAAGCTTATTACGAGTACGGTATCGACGCTATTATGGGTCCTTTGTGCGATTCTCCGCTGCTCTGCGACGCCGTCCATTCTTTCGAGGACAGAGTCGGGCACGGCATAACGATCATAGACACGCCCACCATGAACGTCGACGACTCGCCCGCCGCGCGCCGCGACGCTGAAGCGCGCATAAAGCAGTCGCGCGATCTGGGCGCGAAGTTCTGCCTGATACACCATTCGTGCGCCGAGCAGCTCGTCAACAAAAACAAGCAGGAAATGCCGCGCCTGCCCGACTACCTTAAAATGATACGCGATAACGGCATGATACCGGGTCTGTCCGCGCACATGCCGGAACTGATAATCTATTCCGACAAAAACGAATACGACGTGCAGACATATATACAGATATACAACTGCATGGGCTTCCTTATGCAGGTCGAGGTCGAATACATCAATAAGGTCATATGGAACGCCAAGAAGCCCGTTATGACAATCAAGTCCATGGCGGCGGGCAGATGCACGCCTTTCGTAGGGCTGTCGTTCTCATACGCGACGCTGCGCGAATGCGACATGGTGACGCTGGGCGCGTTCACGCCCTCAGAAGTGCACGAGGACGTAGAGATCGCTATGGCGGTTCTCGAGCGCAGGCAGCCGGAGCTTGAGGGCAGAGCCAGCCCCGCCAAAACGGCGATAATGCCCAAATGACGCTTTCGCGCTTAACGGTTCATTTAGTTTCGGGCGACTCCATGTCGCCCGAAACTTTCTCATCTGTTATGTTTTGCCGTTCGCGGCTCGAAAAAATCGAGAGCCATAAAACGCTTAACGGAAAAATTCAAAACGCCTGCGCCGAGCTTGCCGTAATCGCCGCCGTGGAGAAGCGCTTCGGCGCTTCGCCGCCTGTCGAATACGAGTACGCCGAGAACGGCAAACCGCGCCTGAAAGACCCCTCGCTCGGATATATATCGATCTCACACGCGGGTCTCGCCGGAGCTTGCGCTATATTCGATTATCCCATCGGAATTGACATAGAGCGCCAAGACCGCGACGTTTCGCGCATAATAAATAAACTGCTTTCGCCAAACGAAGCGGGCGCGGAATGCCCGCGCCCGCTCGATATATGGTGCGCCAAAGAGAGTTACGTTAAAATGACGGGCGAGGGGCTGTCGCGCCCTTTCGCTGAACTGAACGCGCGGGGCGGCGCAATAACGGATATGCAAAACCGCCGCCTCGCGTATTACCAAATCGAAACCGTAGGCGAATACACCGTATGCGCGTGTTCCGTCGCGCCGTTTACGCTTGAAGTGATATTAACGCGCGCCCGTTAAACCAAATGCCGTTCCAGCATCTGCGAGAACGCCGCTTTGCCCTGCATTCCTATAATGCGGTCGACCTCGTTTCCGTCCTTGAACAGTATGAGCGTGGGTATGCTCATCACGTTGTGCGTGGTCGCAGCGTCCGAGTAGTCGTCGATATTCAGCTTGCCGAATCTGACGCGCCCCGCGTATTCCTCGCTGAGCTGCTCGAGAATTGGCGCAGCCATGCGGCACGGACCGCACCAAGGCGCCCAAAAATCGACCAGCGTAAGCCCTTGCATGTTCTCAAGTTTCAGGTTTTCCGATGTGAAATTCTGCATATTCAATCCTCCTTTTGTTGTTCAGCGCTCGTCGCCCTGCATTCGAACGCGCTCGACGCGCGCCTTTTTTTCTCTGTGAGCTTGATAAAAGCATACCCCAAAGCCAGCGAAATTATCGCGCATGCGGCCTGCGCCCATTCATCGGAAAAAACAAGCGTGCCGAGCAAAAGCCCCGCCAAGAGGCATATCAGAGGCAAACCGTATGCCCACAGCGTCGCTTTGCGCAGAGCGCTTATGGGCGCTTCGATGTACACTTCGTCGCCCTCTTTATAACGCCCCTCGGGCAATTCGTACAGCACCCGATCGCTGTTTGCCATGCCGCACGCGTGACAGTGCCCGCACGCGTCTGAGCGCCTGATTTCGGCGACCAGCTTGCCGTCCGCTTCCACGACCGTCGCTTTCCGCTTCATTTGATCCCCTTTCCTTTGAGCGCCTGCGCCAGATACGCTTTTTCCCAGCGATATGTCAGTTTTATGTTGTCCTTGAAATCGAAATACAGTTTCACTTTCGCGCCGTCGGGAAGCTGCTGCGCCACTTCCGTGAGCGGGCTTTCACAGTCAAAGTTTTCGTGCAGCATCTTGAATTTATAAGCCTCCGGCGATTGCATCAGATAGTAATCATCCCGATTTACCGCCTTTTTCGTATAACAGCCCAAGCTGTCCGTTATTTTCTGCGCCGTCGACACAGCGTCGAAGCCTTCCGAAAGGAAGCGCATGTATTCGTCTATCAGTTCGCCCGTTACGAGCGGGCGCACGGCGTCAAGTATTATTACGTTTTCGCAGTCAAGCATAGCCAGCGCGTCCAAGCCGTTTTTGATAGTCGCGTTGCGCGTCTCCCCGGCGTCCGCCAACACAAATTCATGCAAGCGCCCGAGTCTTTCGATTTCAGCGCACGGTTTCGCCGCAATAACGATCATGCCGATCGATTTGGCGCTCTCCGCGGCAATCAGCGCGTACTCTATAACGGATTTGCCGGCAATTTTGTGATATTGCTTAGGCAGACCGCTACCGAACCGCGCGCCCCTGCCGCCTGAGAGTATCAAAGCTGCGTTCACGCGCTTTCCTCCTTCGAATCCACCTTCGTGCCGCCCTTTATGAGCATTATGCCCACGCCCACCGCGATATAAAACAGTTCGCGTATGCGCGCCAGCAGCGAAGCCGTGATGCCGAAAGACGAGTTTACGCCGAGCCAGCCGAGCGACAGCGCCAGCCCCGCCTCGCGCGAGCCGACCTGCATGGGCATGAAGAACATAAGATTTCCCAGAAGCGACGCGCACGCCATCGCGAGCCAGCACCCGCCGAACGATATATCGACCGACAGTATTCGGAATATCAGGTAAAACTCAAAGACCTCCAGCGCCCGCGCCGCGTACTCGAGCAGCACTGTCAGCGTGAACTGCTTTCTGTGCCCGTGGAACTCCGCCATCTCGCGGTCGATAGCCCGTATGCTTTCGCCGCTCTTTTCAGACAGCTTTTTGAAATACCGACCCAGCAGCGGAATCTTTGAGAGCAGCCCTATGGTCTTCGCGACTAGCGCTTTTCGGCCGTTTTTGAAGAACACCGCGCATAAGAGCAGGCACAGAGCCGCGATGACCGCCGCCAAAACCAGCGTGAGCCAGCCGCCTTTTGCGCCTATTGTTACGATGTATAAAAGCGCGCCCGTCAGCCAGAACATTATGTGCGAAAATACGTGCATGACGGTGAACGTCAGCGCTGTTGCCGTCGCCGTTTCCACGCCCACAAACGGCTTCAATTCCATTATCCTGTACGGTTCGCCGCCCGCTAGCCCGACAGGCGTCACCTTGTTCATGGCGAACCCCGACAGCGTGACCTTGAACAGATGCATGATCCTCGTCTTTTTGCGTTCCTTGCCCAGTATGACAGCGTATGACATTGTATGAACAATGTATATCAGCGCCCACACCGCAATGATTGACGGAAGCCACACGGGCATCAGCCGCAGAACCCCGCTCCAGTCTATCTGCGATATGTCGGTTTTGTACAGCATCAGTATAACGCCCGCCAAGCCCAGCGTGAAGAAAACGACCGTCGATTTCTTCCGCTTTACCGGCTCTTTTTCGCAGCCGGGCAGCCTGTTGACATACAGCACGTCTACCGCGATTCGCTTGTATTTCGCGCACATCAGCCTTAAAAGCCCGCCGAAAACGAACAGCTCTATAGCGAAGTATAAAAGCGGCACGTTCAAGAGCACGCAAGCGAA
This sequence comes from uncultured Oscillospiraceae bacterium, assembly GCA_964453505.1. GTDB lineage: Bacteria > Bacillota > Clostridia > Christensenellales > Aristaeellaceae > CAYVPJ01. The sequence goes on from CAYVPJ010000048.1 coordinate 13,886, forward strand.
CAGCGTGTACGCGCGCGCGTTGAACGTCAGTATGTTTGTAAGCTGTATATACTTGCGGCTCTGCGAAAGAAAATCCTCGCGCGCCCTGTCGGCGCTCTCCGCGTCGGCTTTCTCAAGCCCCGCGAGCAGACGCTGCGTGTCGGGCGTAGAAAGCTCCTGAATATATGTGTACATGCCGTAAAAATACAGGAAAACCTTGCGGAAGCGCGAACCGCGCCACTGTATTTTCGCCCTCATGCTCGCAATGTCGCCCGATTTGTCAAGCTCGCTTCCGTTTTTGCCCTTCAGCATGTAAAGGTGCAGGTTTCTGAAATAGTCAGCCATCATGCACTGACGCTCGTGAGCGAACAGCGCGCAGAAAACCGCCAACAGAAATATCCAACCGCCCCATACAGCCCCGCCCGCGAGCGGTATAGGCTTGTTCATCAGCCGCAGGCACAGAGAGATGTATATCGATATATACCATGTCGTCGTCGAGAGCGCGTCCAGTATTCGGCCTATCGTAGACTTGTTGCCTGTGAGCCGCGCGAGCTGCCCGTCGGTCGAATCGAGCACGTTAGCCCATATTATCATGAGCACGCCCGCGAGATTCACATATATGTTCTCTATAACGAACAGCCAACCGCCCGCGAAACCGATCGCCATCGACAATATCGTCACCATGTTAGGCGTCCAGCCCAAGCGCATGAAAAGCAGCGCCCACAGATAGCCGAGCGGCTTTGTGAATATCCTGTCGAAAAATTCTTCCGTGTCCTCCGACTTATATGCGGAGCGTATGTCCGTCCGCATTTTTTTGAGAGCGCTCTTTATAGACATATCATTCTCCCGTCACGCAAGCGCGAGCGCGTCAGCGTATTTCCATGCCCGCGCCGCCCATGAAGCCCCGTATACGATGTCCTCCTGCGCGTCGCCCTCCCAAAAAGTGTTGCACGCCCTCAGGGTGGTGTCGATTGCGAACGCCGTAAGCGTCTTATGTATGCTCGCGCCGTCGGGCAGCAGCCTGTTTATCAAGCCGAAAAGCTCGCCGTCAGTCATTTCAACATGCTTGACCGCTGTGCCTAAATATCGCGCGTATTCAAACTCGAAAGGCGCGACATACCCCAGCGGGTCTATAAGCACCGCTCCGTCTTCGCCTGCCAGCATGTTATATTCATGAGCGTCCCCATGTAGTATATATCGTAAGTCGTTTGAAAAATCATTTGTCTTTTCGCCCGCGCGTCGAATGCTCTCAAAATACGCGCCCAAGCGCGCGTCGTTCGAATTTTTCGCCGCTTTAGCGGCCGTATCGAGCGCTGTTTTGAGCACGTCCTCATATTTCGGCAATCGCTTTTCGCCGTCCGCTGACTTCCTATGCTCAAACATCGATTTGAACATATCTTCCTTGACGCGCTTATCAGCGTCGGGCGACTGGCTCACGTATCTTAGCAGCATAGCGCCCAATCGCTCGTCGAAATCGTACAGCGTACACATTTCCGCGTAGGGCAGCGCTTTATAACAGTAAATCTCGTTCATCAGCCGTTCCGAAAACCAAGGCACTATTTTTACAGCGACCGACCCGTATATATCGCTTTCGGCGTACATTATCGTGCCGAAGCGCGAATCCGCCTCGTGACCCGACGGCGTAAGCCGCCATTTACTGATTATGCGCTCGATTTCACCGTCCAGCGCGTCAAGCCACAGCGGCGTTTGGGTCGGGAAACGGTCGTTCAGATAGTCGGTAGTTTTTCGCGACACATAATGGCGGTAAGTCAATATAACGCCAACCTCTCCGATATGCCTAAGAATGTAAATCACGCAATTATAGCATTCAGCCATATATTGTGCAAGTATGACCGCGTAACTTTTCAGTCGGTTATGCTCCCCGTGATCGCGCCGACCACGACGGCGGCGAATTCGCGCACCATGAAGTGGGGGAGAGACAGAAACGATGTCGCGACGGGCAGAGCCGTGAAATCGCGCCGCGCATCGGTCTCTCGCGCGACTTTCAGCGCGCGGTACACGTGAAAGTTGTTCGTGATTATTACGATGTTTTGTTCGCTTTCCGCAAGCATATCCAAGCTGAACTTCAAATTTTCTTTCGTGCTGGTCGACTTATCTTCCAGAATTATTCGGCTTCCGTCGATGCCCCGTCTCGTAAGCTCGTTATATATGCACTGAGCCTCGCTTATACCCTCGTCCGCGCCCTGTCCGCCAGACGCTATGCATATCGCGCGTTCGTTTTCGGACAGGTATTCATACGCGTATACTATTCTGTTGCGCAAAGTCCCGCTCGGCTCTTCGCCGTTCACCTTAGCGCCCAGCACGATAACCGCGTCCGCGTCCACGTTCGCGCTCGTTGATGCCGCCGACAGTATTATCCCCTCGACGATTATGAAGCACACGAGCAAAACGGCGATTATAGAGTGACCTATTTTCAGCACTATTCCGGGAATGGGCGAGCGCTTGCCCGTCTTTATCATTCGCCGAACGAGCGCGAACCTCAACAGGCACAATGCGCTCACGACCGGCCACACCCACAAAAGCGACTGCACGAAGCGTATGTACACGCCGTTTGCGATGTAGTATGTTATGCATAATGCCGCTAATACGAAGAACAGCGCGTTTACGATTTTAGACGGCGTTCTTTTATTTTTCAAATGTCGTTCACCCCCGTCATCTGCAAGTGGTGCATGTTCCGAAATCGGACAGATCCTGCGATGTTGACGCGCCCGCGAAATACTGATGCACCTGACTCAGCGATTCCGCCTGCCTTAACGGGTGTCCCTGCGGAATGTATATAACGCCGTATGATTTCACCGACGCGCAATACCCGTTCGGGCGCTTGTTCGATCGCGTGCACAGCGTGACCTGCCTGTGCATGTTGCACGAGACCGTCGGCTGCGTGCCCGACAAATAGTAGTCCTCTGTAACTCCGTAGTGATTCACGTCGTTTCGGCACGCCGCCGTGGGCTTCATGCCGCTCACGCCGCACGCCTCCGCCTTCACCAAGCCGTAGTCGGAATAGCTGCCCGCGATTATTGCCGTGTCGCGCGTTATTCCCGCGAGCGTGTGCACCTTGCTCATTATTTCAGCCCACAACGGAGCGGCGTATTCACCGCCCGTGGCGTTCGATACGAGAGGTTTATAACTGTCGTGACCTATCCACACGGCGCACGAGTAGTACGCCGTCATGCCAGCGAAGAACACGCCGCGCGCGTCGGTGTTCGTGCCTGTTTTGCCTGCGACCACAAACTGACCGAATTTCGCCCTCGAGCCTGTGCCGTTCGCGCCCGACACGCAGCCCACCAGCACGTCAACCAGCATATACGCCGTCGACGGCTTGAACACCTGTCTGCGCATCTGCGCGTTCTGTATGTCAATATACGCCGTGCGGTTATCGCTGTACAAAACCTTAGTAAACGCGTATGACTCCTGATATTCGCCCAGATTCGCGACCGCGCCGAACGCCGTCGCCATCTCGATTACTGAAAGCCCCGACGACCCGAGCGCCAGCCCCGAGCCCGTCGCCTGAATATTCTTAGGCGACACACCCAGCATCATCAAATAGCTGACCGAGTTTGAAATACCCACATATGTGAGCAGCGCCTGCGCCGCCGAATAGTTATGCGATTTATTGATCGCGAGCCGCATCGACTCGCAGCCCGTGAAACCGCCGCCGCCGTAGTTGTTCGGATAGCCCTGTTTGCTGTCCCAGCCCTCTATGCGTATGGGCAGGTTCAGAACGGGCGTGCCCGGCGACCAGCCCATGTCGAACGCTGGGCCGTATACGCTTATGGGCTTTATGGACGACCCGACGGGCATGTTTATCTGATACGCCCGGTGCAATAGCTTTCTCGCTGTCGGCTCGCTTCTGCCGCCCACCACCGCGACCAATTCACCCGTGCGCCAGTTCATGACGGCGCAGGCGGCCTGCGGTTCTATAACGTCGATATACTCGCCGTTGTTCTGCATTTTGTACGTTCTGTCGGACGTATACCGCGTTTGCGGATATTTGTTCCAGTTAGTGACGACGCCCTGAACCGTTTTTTGCATATCCGGGTCGAGGCTCGTGTATATGTGATAACCGCCCGTGCGCAGTTTTCGCTCCATGGCGGAGCGGTTCGAATATGTGTCGTCGAGCTGCTCCTGCCTGAGCATTTTCGTAACAACGTCGTATATCGCGTATTCTACATAGTACGCGTTATCGTACATGGTCTCCGTAGACGCGCTTTTCTGAAGCACGTTGAGCGGCTCGGCCTTCGCCGCGTCGCACTCCTCCTGCGTTATATAGCCCTGCTCGACCATCACCTCGAGCACATAGTTAGCGCCCTTGTCGCTCTCCTCCGGCGTGTTGCGTATGTAGTAGTTAGAGCGCGGGTTATATGCATACGGGTTTTTGATCATTCGGGCGAGCATAGCGCACTGCCTGAGTGTTAATTCGTTTAACTCTTTACCGAAATAGTCGTTCGCGGCGGTCTTTACGCCGTACAGCGACCCGCCCATGTATACAACGTTCAGATATTCGACCAGTATGTGTTCCTTCGCCGCGCGCGAGTCGCCCGTGAAGTCGTTCGTCAGCATTTCCTCAAGCTCCAGCGCCAAATACGCTTCCTGAACCTTGCGCTTGTACGTCTGCTCGCTTGTGAGTATTGTCTGCTTCACCAACTGGCAGGTTATTGTGCTGCCGCCCTGATTTTTTCCGCTCAATATGTTCCCGACGAACGCGCCTATATAGCGCTTCACGTCCACGCCGCTGTGCGTCCAGAAACGCTCGTCCTCTATCGCAATGACCGCGTCTATCAGGTTTTGAGGCAGCTCGTCATATGTGCAATACACGCGGTTTTCAGTGCCCCGAAACGTAGTGATCAGTTCGCCGTATTTGTCGTATATGAACGATGTCTGCGCTTGCGCGTTGAACAAGTTCCTGTCTATTTCGGGAGACGTGTCTACCCACGCCTTCGCTATGCCCATAACTACGCCCGTCGCCGATATGCCGACGATCAAAACGAGCATCACCAGCATTTTGACGGTCGTCATGCAAACCGACAGCAGAAAATTTCTGTAATCGCTGCGGGGCACGAACAAAGGCTTTTGTTTACTCATGTCAGTCCTCCGAGTGAGTATGGAATAATACAAGTATATCACACATATATGACGATTGCACGCTTTTTTGTGACAAATTTACTTGTCGGAACGCGCATAAATTCGACCGCGCCCGGAAATGCTTTTTCCGAAGCCCAAATTCAAGGAGGTCTGAAAGAATGCCAAACGGAATGATTCAGCAAAAAAGCCTGTCGATACTTCAGGATCAGCTTACGCACGAGTTTATCGCGTGCAAAAAGGCGGAGCGCTACGCCGCCACATTCCAAAACGAGCAGCTTAAAAACCTCGCCAACGAGCTTGCCAACTGCCACAAGGAGCGCTATAACAGGCTGTTCAACTATCTGAACAGCTGGTCGTGAGGAAGGAGGAAAACAGTTTTGAACAATAACGTAATGAACGATCAGTTCGGCATGGAAGACTTGCTCGAGCAGGAGAAATATCTGATACACTCATACGGCGTTTACCTGCCCGAAGCGTCCGAACCGCAGCTTCGCACAGTGCTCACCGACAACCTTAACGGCTGCGCGAACGATCAATACACCGTGTTCACCAAAATGGAGCAGATGGGCTGGTTTCAGGGTCAGACCGCGCAGACCGATTCCCTCAACACCGCCAAGCAAAAATACAGCCAGATGCAGGGTCAGCTCGGCTGATATACCAAAACGTCGCGACCGTCGATGCAAATCGGCGGTTTTTGCGTTATAGGAAATGTTTGCATGTTTCATTATTATGCGTTATAATTACATCATAGCGAACGGAGGTGCTTTATTTGAGCGTTCAAAACGATAACCGCGCGTTTTCAAGCCTTGCCGAAAGGATTCTCAATTCGTACATATCGGCGTACCCGCGCTTCAGGCCCGTCGACTGCCCGGCGTCCTGCGAATCGCAGGCGGACATGCATTCTTTCATGCGCGACGCGCTTACAAAACTCTATGAAAACCCGGCCGGATTCGGCTTTGAGACAGCCGACGACGATTTCTACAGAGACGGCAGCCTTATGAACAGCCGCCCGGAGCTTGCGAAGGCTATGGAGAAAGTCGAGAACCGCTTCGTCGTCATCGTGCACAGCTTAATTAAACTCGGACGCGCGGGCGAAGTCGCGGGCGACGGGCTGGTTATACATAAATCCGCCGCGACTGTGTCGAAGTCGGCGGGCGAGCTGCTCGAAAAATTCGGGCTGTCGCTTGAACGCTCAAAGACTGAAACTGTGCTTTCCTGCCCGAAATACCCGAAAATGTTCGCCGCGTGGAAGGCATATTCGGACGCGAGCGACGATAGCGGCACGAAGGTCGATTCTGCGATAGCTTTCATATATGGCAAATACTTCGGCAGGGTATACTCCGCCGCCGATTTCTTCGCAGGCTATCTGGCGGACGTTGCGCCGCTTGAGGCGCTTGAAAAAACGCTCTCGGACGAAGGCTTCGTATGCATGAACAGTCTGCTCAACGCTAAAACGCGCTTCGCTTGCGCGAAGTGGTCGAAGGACTATAAAAACGGTCAGAAGGCGTATATGAGCGTAAGCCATAACTGGAGATTTGCAAACCCGCTCATAATCGAATTTCGTTTGCCCGATTTCCGAACGATGCTCGACACAAAATACGATTCGCTCAAACCCTCGCTTCAGTCGTTCGTGTTCAAGCGCCTAAAGACATGCGACGGCTGCGGATACTGCGTGCAGACCGACAAAAAGGGGTCGCGTGAAAAGCTTTCCCGCGTCCTTGCGTCGGGCGGCGAGAGCGCTTTGAAATGCCCGCTCTTCCCGAACTTCACATTCCGTGAGTTCGACTCATCGAGCATAGAAAACATGACTGAGCTATTAAAGCTCTGCGAAAGCCTGTCAATATAACGCGGGGGGTTGCGTATATGAACGATTATAAGGCGAGAAAAACTAACGTAAGGCTCAAGGTTTTGAACCCCGACGGCTCTGCCTATAAAAACGGGCGCGTGTCGCTTGATCAGGTCAAGAGCGATTTCCTGTTCGGTTGCGGCGCATTTGCCGCCGTCGACATGTTCCGAACCAACGACGAAAGCGCTTTCAACGCGCTCAGCGCGCGCATGGAGAAATGGCTGCAACTGTTCAATTACGGCACGCTGCCCTTCTACTGGGGCAGGTACGAACCGAAGGAGGGCGAAACAGCCTTCGAGCCGACGCATAAAGCCGCCGAATGGCTCGCGCGGCGCGGCGTTACGCTCAAAGGACACCCTCTGTGCTGGCACACCGTGTGCGCCGATTGGCTCATGAAATATTCGAACGACGAAATTCTCGCGCGGCAAATCGCCCGCATCAACCGCGACGTTACGGCGTTCAAGGGTCTTATCGACATGTGGGACGTCATAAACGAAGTCGTTATAATGCCCGTTTTCGATAAATACGATAACGCTATAACGCGCGTTTGCCGCGACAGAGGGCGCATCTCTCTCGTTCGCGACGTGTTCGCGGCCGCGAGAGATGCGAACCCGAACGCGACATTGCTCATAAACGACTTCAACACGTCGGTCGCGTATGAAATACTGCTCGAGGCGTTGCTCGAAGCGGGCGTGAAAATCGACGTTATAGGCATACAGTCGCATCAGCATCAGGGGTTCTGGGGCATGGATAAGCTGAACGAGGTGCTCGAACGCTTCGAGCGCTTCAAGCTGCCCATACACTTTACCGAGAACACGTTCGTGTCGGGGCATCTGATGCCGGAGCATATCGTTGATTTGAACGACTATAAGATCCCCTCGTGGGATTCCACCGTCGAGGGCGAAGCGCGTCAGGCGCAAAACGCCGTAGATATGTACACGCGCCTGTTCGAACACCCGCTTGTCGAAGCCGTCACCACGTGGGATTTCATAGACGGCGGCTGGCTGGGCGCGCCCGCAGGGGTCGTGCGCAGGGACGGTTCCGAGAAGCCTGTATACCGCGCACTGTTTGACAAAATTCACTCTGAATGGGAAACTCACGCGGTTCTTCAGACCGACTCCGAGGGCTTCATATCGGCTGAGTGCTTCAAAGGCGAATACTCCGTCGGCGCGAACGGGCTGAGCGCGAGCTTCAAAACGGGCGCGCCCGTTGCGGAAATATCGCTCGCAGTAACCTGATATGCCCGACAGAGTTTATCGCGCGCTCATCGTAGACGACGAGCCGTTCATGCTCGAAGGCCTGCGCCTCATGATAGACTGGCGCGCCTGCGGTTTCGAGCTTATAGGCGAGGCGGACACCGCCGAACGCGCGCTCGAGCTGTTCGAGGAATTGAAGCCCGACATCGTCATATCCGATATTCGAATGCCGGGCATGACGGGCACGGAGCTTGCCGGAATCATATATGAAAAAGACCCGCGCGCGCTGACAATACTGTTCAGCGGCTACCGCGATTTCATATACGCGCAGTCCGCCATACGCGCGAACGTTTTCGGATATTTGCTCAAGCCCATTGACGCGCAGGAAGTACACAATCTGCTTGCCGACGCGCATTCGGCGCTTTCGGAGCGCGATAAGGCGCTCGCCGATTCGTCTGACGGAATGCGCGAACACGTGCTGCGCAGACTCGTGTACGGCGACGACAGCGCGGGCACGCTCAGACAGTGCGCGCTAATGTTGGGCATACGCTCAACGGACATAGTGAAGTGCGTATCGGTCGAAGCGCCGCGCGAAGAAATCGCGGCTGTCTTGCCCGCCGATGCGCGCGCATTCGAGCTTTCACCGTCGCTTACGTGCGTAACGCTCAAAACTGACGCATCCGCCGCGTACATAGCGTCGCTGCTTACGAGCCTTTCGCCCGCGCCACGGATCGGCGCGGGTTGGCGCGGCATAGGCGCTGACGGCTTTCGCGAAAGCGCGCGGCAGAGCCTGCTCGCGTTGGGCGCGCAATTCGAAACCGTTTCGGGCATACGCGTATATCGCGAATACGACGCCTCGCTCGCGCGCTGGCTTTCCGCGTGCAAGTGCAATGAAATTGCGAATGCCGTGAACGCCCGCAGGAGCGACGAATTGAGAAACCTGCTAAACGGCATAAGGCGCGAATGCGCGATCAGCAATCCGGGCGCGTTTTGTCTGCGCGTAATGGCTCAAAACGTCATGCTGTCCCTAAAAAACGGAGACGCGCTTTCGGAACTGCGCAGGACTGAGATCGACGATGCGCAGAAATGGCTCGACGATTTCTGCGCCGCCCTTAACGCTATACTCGAATCCGACCGCTCCGACGACCCGCCCGAGATCGTGAAGCAGGCGCTTTCGTCAATCGAGAGCGGTTACGCGGGCGAGCTTACGCTGAGCGACCTGTCCGCGCGGCTCTATATAAACGCCGCGTATCTGGGTCAACTCATCAAAAAGTATACGGGCGACACGTTCAATCACCTGCTGAACGCTCGCCGCATGGCGGAGGCGTGTCGGCTTTTGCGTCAAACGCGATTGTCCGTGCGCGAGGTCGCCGATTCGGTCGGCATACCCGACGAAAGCTACTTCGCTATCCGCTTCAAAAAGCACACTGGTCAGACGCCGCTTTCGTATCGCTCTGATGCCCGGCCGGAGGATAGACCATGAAGCATAAGACTATAAACGATTTGCCCATAAGCAAGAAATTTCTGGTGCTGTATATGCTGGGCGTGCTGTTGCCGATATTGCTTTTGTCCGTGTATCTGCTCACGAACACGACGTCGGAAATTCGCTCACGCGAGCGCCAGAACGCGCAGCAATCGCTCGACAGGGTGTATTCGACGCTCGAAAACCAGTTCGCGACGGGCATCACGCTCGGAAACGCTATGGCTTCCGATAAGCAGCTCACGTCGCTCATGAAGCGCAAATACGCGCGTCCCGACGAATATTACGGCACGTATTACGTCGAATTGCGCCCCATGGTCAGTAAATACGTATACGCGTTCGTCCGCGACGTGTCCAACGTGCAGTTCTATTCAACAAACAGCACGATGGCGTCGGGCGGCTATTTTCTCAATATGCGCGAAACTAAAAACGTTGAATGGCTGCCGCGCGTTCAAAACGGCGTGTGCGTGGTTCAGTACATACAGCACAGGTTCAGCGCTTCCGACATGCTTCAAATGAGCATGGTGCGCGCCTCCGACGCGGGCGTCGACCCCGCATACATACTCAAAATCGACTTCAACATGGAATGCATACACCGCGCGATACAGAGCGAGGCCGAATATCTGAGCGTGTATCTCGTGTCTCCCGACGGAGTCGCCGTCAGCTATCCGGGCAGTTTGCAGGACGGCAGCGTATCGAAACCGCTTTTGACTCTCCCCGAGAACATCGACCTGTCGCTCGATTTCACGTCGTACACAGCCATGAACGGTTGGCGTTTACTCGCCAAAATAAACACGGAGGACATGAACCGCTCGATTCGCTCGGCGGTTCTGATTGGCGCGGGTCTGTCGGCGGTGTTCTCTCTGCTCGCAGGCGCTCTGTGCGTTATGATGTCAAACTCTATGTCCGTGCGCAGCCGCCGCCTGCTCGACCACATGGACAGCACCACGAACGACCACTTCGACACCGTAAAGCAGTACAGCGGCTCTGACGAGATCGGCGAATTGACCGAACACTTCAACGCCATGAGCGAGCGCATGGAGCAGCTTATACACAACATATACGTGCTCGAATTGCGCCAGAAAAATCTGG
>CAYVPJ010000049.1:0-17392 GCA_964453505.1 uncultured Oscillospiraceae bacterium
GTGCTGCTGCACCAGAATTGTCGTCGGCGCGAGCAGGGCGGCCTGCTTTCCGTCCATAACGCATTTGAATATCGCCCTCAGCGCGACCTCGGTTTTGCCGTAGCCCACGTCTCCGCACAGAAGCCTGTCCATGACCTGCTCTTTTTCCATGTCGCGCTTTATATCCTCTATCGCGACGAGCTGGTCGGGCGTTTCCTCGAACGGGAACGAGTCCTCAAACTCGCGCTGCCACGGCACGTCGGGCGCGAACGCGTGACCCTTGACGGCCTTGCGCTCGGCATACAGTTTTATGAGGTCTCCCGCGATCTCCTTTATCGAGCTTTTGACCTTCGCTTTTTGCTTCTGCCACTCGCCGCCGGACAGGCGGTTCAGTTTAGGCGCTTCGCCTTCTGAGCCGATGTATTTCTGAACGCGATCCATCTGGTCGGTGGGCACGTACAGTTTATCAGTGCCCTGATAGCGAATGTGCAGGAAATCGCGGTATTTGCCCTCGCTCGACAGCCGCACCGTGCCCATGTACTGACCGATGCCGTGGTTTTCGTGCACGACGTAATCGCCGACAGTCAGATCGGTGAAAGCGGTCATCTTGCCGCCCGAATGTGTCACCGCGCGGGTTTTCTGCTTGCCCAAGCCGAATATGTCGCTCTCGCCTATGACGGCGAACTTGATCTCGGGATAAACGAAGCCGCGCGATATGGCGTTTGAGAGTATGACGGGCACGCCCGGCTGCAATTCGTCGGGCTGCGTATCCAGGAAAGGCACGACCTGATCTTCGTCCAGCAGCGTGCGGTTGAGCCTTTGCCCGCGCGCCACGCCGCCCGCGAGCAGCGCCACGCGCCAGCCCTCGCGCTTCCATTTGGTTATGTCCCGCGACAGCTCACGCATGTTGCCCGCGTAACCCGTCGCGCCTATAGCTTCGAATTTGACAAGCTCCGTAAACCGCATGTCGTTAAGCTGGCGCAAAAACGGCATCACGCAGAGCGTGTCGCGCTTGCTCAGACCCGCGAGCAATTCGTCGTATGACGTGAGCAGCGTCGCCTGTTCGGCGACAGCCTCGTCGCGCTCCATAGCGGATTTGAAGTATTCGACGAATTCGAGCTGCCTGTTCTCGCATCTCTCGCGCAGGCGGTCGGGCTGGTCGAGCACGATAAGCGCGTCCATGCGGTAATCGGCGGGCGAGTCGGTCTCGTTGTATATTATGTTTATAAGCGAATCCTTGCCGTCGGCGGAGCGCGACGTGCGCAGAGCGTCTATGAGCGGCGAAAACTTGCGCTGCAAAACCGTCTTTGGGGTGCTTATGCGCTTGCCGTCGGGCTTTTTATCGTGCTTGGGTTTAACGGATATATCCCACAGTGACGGCATTTCCTCCGTAGGCGCGTCCTTCGCGCCCGCAAGCTCTATAAACTCCTCGAAAGGAATAAGGTCAAATTCCTTCTCGATTTGCTTTTGCCTGTCCTCGGTATTCGCGGTCACGCCCGCCGCGAGCAGGCTTTCGAGCCTGTCGGCAGCGCGCGCGGACTCGTCTTTCGTCAAAAGCGCTTCGCTCGCCGGATACATTCGGGCTTCCTTCAGGCGGTTCACGCTGCGCTGCGTCATAACGTCGAAATCGCGGAGCGAGTCTATTTCGTCGTCGAAAAACTCGACCCTGACCGCCGAGGGCATTCCCACGGGGAACACGTCGAGTATGCCGCCGCGCAGAGCGCACTGACCCCGCGCCTCGACAAGCTCGACACGCTCGTAACCCGCCGCGGTGAGCGCGCCTATCAGCTCGTTGGGTTCGAGCCGCTCGCCCTCGCGCACGGTGATTATGTTGTTCATGAAGCGGTCGCGCTTCATAAGTTTGTGCATCATGGCGTCGGCGGGCACGCACAGAAGCGATATGCCGCCCGTCGCGAACGCGCCGAGAGCCTCAAGCCTGCGCATCGAAAGCTCTTTGCTCGACGCGGCGACGCGCAGGAAAGACACCTCGCGCGCGGGCAGTATTTCAGCCCCAAGCCCCGTCAGCGAACGGAAGTCCTCAGCCACCCGCGAAGCGACCTGATCGTTCGGGCATACGACCAACAGCGGCCTGCCCGTGTCCCTGTTGAGCGCCGCCAGCATATGTACGCGCTGGCTGTCGTCCAAGCCGTAAGCGCAGACGCTTCGCTCCGAGCCGAGCGAAGTCAGCAGGTTCTGATACGCGCCGATCTCTCTGACAGGCGAGAACATGAATTCGTTATTGAGTTTTGACTGCATTCTTCCCTCTCATCATCGTCCCACGAAAGCCCTCGCGGCGTCAAGCCCGTCGCGAATATATACTTCAACCGCCTGCGCCGCTTTCAGAAAACCGTCTTTCATAGCGATCGCGTCGTCCTCCGAGCGCGGCACGGTCAATACGAAGTCTTTCAAATCCCACCCTTTGGGAGGTCTGCCTATGCCCACGCGTATGCGCGGAAAATCGGAAAAGCCTATGCGCGCGATTATATCCCTCATACCGTTGTGAGTGCCCGCGCTGCCCGAATCGCGAAAGCGCACCTTTCCGACGGGCAGGTCTACATCGTCGAACAGAACAATCAGTTTGTCGCGGTCGGGCTTATACCAGCTTATGAGCTGCGCCACGCTCTCCCCCGACAGGTTCATAAACGTCTGAGGCTTGCACAGCGCGACGCGCTCGCCGGCAATCGCGCCTTCGCCCACAAGCGCCTTGCATTTGCGGCGTTCGATAAACACGCCCGAACGCGCGGCAAGCTCGTCGAGCACTTCGAAGCCCACGTTGTGGCGCGTTCGCTCGTATTTTTTACCCGGATTGCCTAAGCCGACCACGACATACATACAGGCAAACGCTCCCAAAGGGCGGCAGCGCCGTCGCGCGCTCCCGCCCGAAAATTCATTCGATTATTTTATCATTGATTCAGGTGATTTGTCAACCGCCCGGAGTTAAATACACATCGCAATCGCTTACGGAAACTCTGCGGAGTTTCCGTAAGCGATTGCGAGGGGAACGGGGACGGCGCCTGAAATTTTTGCGAAAATTTCCGGGCGGCGCCGGGACACGGGTTGTTTTCCTACGTAAACTTCGGAAAACCGCCCGCCCCGGCGTACATGCCGCCGGTACGATTGAAGTCGAAGGGGGCGCGCCCCCTTCGAGCATCCCCGGGGTTTTTCGTAAGCGATTGCCCTGGTTAAATACACGCGGCCGTCGCTTACAGTAAAACCCGAAACGGCGGGCGTTTTTGCGAAGTTTGGATCAACGCGTCAGGCGCCCGCCCTGTATTCGGCGGGGTCCATCATGGGTTTGTCGAGCAATGCCTGCGTTTCGGGGGAGATGTGCTTTGAACTCGCGTATTCCGCTCCCGCTTTTCTGACCGTCGCCAGATACCGCGAGACAATGGGCTGCGCTCCGGGTATGTTCATCAGCGGCGATTCGAGGCAGGCTATGCGCGTGAAATTCATGCCGAACGCGAAGCCGAACTGCAGAAACAGGGCTTCAAAATTGTGGTTCGCGTTCGGGAAACCGCAGCCCGTGATGAGCATGAATTTTGACTTTATTTCTTCGCGCAACGGGTGAGCGGTCGCGCCGTTCTCGGTTTCGACCAAGTCGGGCATACAGAACGGCAGAAGCCTGTCGGTCACTGCCTTTATGGTGGAGGGCATACCGTAATAATAGAGAGGCATAGAATATATCACCAAATCGGCTTCCCTGATAGCGTCGAACACCATCGCCATGTCGTCGTTATGTACGCATTTTCCGGGCGTTTTGTTCCAGCAGCTGAAACAGCCTAAGCACGGGCGCACGTTTAAGTCTATCGTGTTGAGCACCCTTGCCGATTCGTTCATGCCCTCCAGAAACGCTCTGGTCACGCGCATACAGTCGCTCTTATCGCGCTTCGGAGAACCGTTAAGCACCAGTATGTTCATGTCTGCCTCCTTAAATATAGTCGTTTGACGGCTCGACCCTGCACGTGCCGCTGAGCCTGTCCATTTCGCACAGAACCATAAGCGATTTGGCGCTGCGGCAGCGCTTCTGCTCGGGTTTTCTGGTAGAGATCATAACGCTTATGCCGACGACCTCCGCCTGAAACTCCTCCATCATTTCGACCATGCCCTGAAGCGTGCCGCCGCCCTTCATGAAGTCGTCGATTATGACCGCCCTCTGCCCCGCCTTGACGGCGCGGCGCGAGAGCGCCATCGTTTCAATGCGTTCGCTGTCGCCGCCAGATATATAGTTGATTTTTACGGCGCTGCCCTCGTATGCCTTAGAGTCGCGGCGGGCGATCACGAGCGGCACATTCAGCGCCCGCGCCGTCATGAGCGCCAGCGGTATGCCCTTCGTTTCCATCGTCAAAACCAGATTGGGCGATTTGTCGTAGTAGCCGAGCGCGATTATGCGCCCCAAAGCGTCGGTTATCGTCGGGTCGCTCGATATGTCAGACGTGTACAGAAAACCGCCCGGCAGCAGCCTGCCCGGTTCTGACAGCCGCGCCGACACGTCGCGCAAAACCCGCGAGATTTTTTCTTTTGATATTTCGGGGCGGTACATCACGCCGCCCGCCGCGCCCGCGACGGTTTCGATAGAGCCCAAATCATACCGTCTGAGCGAATCGGCTATCAGGTCTACGTCCTCGCTTACGGTCGATTTTGCCGAGCCGAAAAGCTCGCAAAACTCGCCCAGCGTGTGCAGCTTGTTCGGGCTTTCCGTCAAAAGCTGCGTCATTGCGCCCAAGCGTTCGTTTCTTTTTACGCGTTCCATTGAAAATCCCCTTAAATCCGAACATTACGACTTATATTGTTTATTATAATACGTATTTTTGTTTTTGCCAGCCCCGAACGCGAAGATTCGCTGTTTCCACATCAAGTTTTAACAAGCGGAGCGCTTCATTATGTATCATTAACATTGACGCGTTTTTTTGACTGTTGCCCAAACAGGCGTTTTGGCGTATAATGACTTAAGCACAGAAGGAGTGAAACCATATGCGTTCGGATATAGACTTGGCGTTCGGCGAGCGCGTGTTCTTTGTGGGCATAGGCGGCTGTTCTATGAGCGGGCTTGCGCGGCTGATGAAATGGCTGGGTCACTCGGTGGCGGGTTCGGACAAGGTGCGCAGTCATAAGACCGACGCGCTTTCGGACGACGGCATCGACATATATATAGGTCACGACGGCGCGAACATCGAAAACGCCGATTTAATCGTGTATACGGCGGCGATCTCGGACGACAATCCCGAGCTTACGCGCGCGAGGGAACTGGGCATCGAAACCCTCGAGCGGTGCGACCTGATAGGCAGGCTCATGGAAGGCTTTGAAAGGTCGGTCGCGATAGCGGGCACTCACGGAAAGACGACCACGACCTCGATGCTCGCGCAGACGTTCATATCGGCGGGCGAAGACCCGAGCGTGCACATAGGCGGCGAACTTGATTTTCTGGGCGGCTCAACGCGTTTGGGCACGGGAGACGCGTTTATAATCGAGGCGTGCGAATACCGCAAGAGCTTTCTGCGCTTCAGGCCGACCGACGCCGTCATACTGAACATAGACGAAGACCATCTCGACTGCTATAAAGACTTGGACGACATCGAGCGCGCGTTTTCGGATTTCGCGAATCTGGTGCCCGAAGACGGGCGCGTGGTGGGCTGCGGCGACGACCCGCGCGTAAGGCGCGTGCTCGCCGGTTTAAAATGCAAGACGCGCACATACGGGCTTGAAGCGCACAACGAGCTGCGCGCCGAGAACATTACATACGACGAATTAGGCTGCGCAAGCTTTACGGCGACGCTGTTCGGACACCCGCTTGCCGAGATCGAACTGAGAGTGCCGGGCGAGCATAACGTCAGAAACGCGCTGGCGGTCGTCGGCATGGCGAGCGAGTATTCGCTGCCGATGAGCTTGGTTTCAAAGGCGCTGAGCGAGTTTTCGGGCGCGCACAGGCGGTTTGAGCTTACGAGCGTCACGGACGGCGTGAGGGTCTATCAGGACTACGGTCACAACCCGACCGAAACGAAAAACGTGCTGCGCGTGGCGCGGGTGCAGGCGAAGGGTCGCCTGATAGCGGTGTTGCAGCCGCACACATATTCGCGCACAAAAAAGCTGTTCGACGGGTTTACGAAATGCTTTGACGACGCGGATACAGTGCTCGTGACCGACATTTGCGGCGCGCGCGAGAAAGACCCGGGAGACATCAATTCGGATATGCTTGTCAAAGCCATGCGCGAACGCGGAATAGACGCGCGCCACACGCCGACATTCGACGACACCGAGAACTGGCTGAGGGCAAACTGGCGACCCGGCGACACGGTCGTGACGCTCGGTTGCGGAGACATCGACCTTTTGAACGAACAGATCGCCGCGCACGGCGACACGAAGAAATAAGTCCGCTTCGGAGGAAAACAAGTGAAAAGGATACTCGCGTTTATACTTATAATCGCGCTAGCGCTGTCGCTGGGCGCTTGCGGCGGCGGCGACGACGAACAGGTGGCCGTCACTCCGACGCCGACCGCGACCGCCACCCCCACTCCCCAACCCGGCCCGCCGCCCACGCCCACGCCGTTTCCGAGGGTGAACGTGAGCGACTATGTGCTGATATGGCGCAACGACGCGAAGCGCGGCATGAACTATATGGTGCCCACTCACTGGGTGCTCGAACAGTCGGGCGACCAGTACGTCGTATACTTCGAGCCTGTGCCGGAGGGCGAGTGCGGTTTCAGGCTGTCGCTTTCGAGGAAGAAAAAATCGACCGACCAGAACGCGTCTCAGATGAGGGCGGAGCTGCGCAAGCTGCTCGCCGAAATGCAAAACTCATACGACGAGTTTTACACAGACGGCGAGATCTCGCGCAATTTCTCGCTCGTAAAGTTCAAGGGCTACTCGAGCTATTACACGTTCAAGGACGAATTTGGCGTGACCCACAAGGGCTTCGTGATAATGGCTACATACGATAGGCGCATATACTGCATGAATTATTCGGGCCCCGAATCGCGCTTCAACGAAATGACTGTCTCGGTAGGCTCGCGCATACTCGAATCGGTCAGCCGCACGACGTGACGCTATCCGAACCTGACTGTCACGCAAGTGCCCTTTCCAAGCTCGGAAGTCATTTCGATCCGCGCCGAATGGTACGCGGCCGCCCTTTTGACGATCGACAGCCCCAAGCCCGTGCCGCCCGTCAAGCGGGAATGGCTCTTATCGACCCTGTAAAAGCGCTCGAACACGCGCTGCTGATGTTCGGGCGATATGCCCGCACCCGTATCCGCGACGGCAAGCGTCGCGGAATTGTTTTTGCCTGAAACGCTGATTTTAACGCTGCCGCCGTCTCTGTTGTATTTCACGGCGTTGTCCGCGAGGTTGTACGCGATTTCATATATCAGCTGCCTTACGCCCCTTATCGTCGCGCCGTCGCCCGAAACCGAGACGGCGACGTTTCTCTTTTGGGCTTCTGCATCGACGGCGCTCGCCGCCTCGCGGGCTATCGCGAGCAGGTCAACGTCCTCCTGCGGAAAACCACGCCGCTCGTCCAACTGTGACAGCCTGATGATGTCGTCTATCAAAGCGACCAGCCGCCGCGCCTCGGCGCTTATTTTATGCGCGAAACCCGCAATGTCTTCCGGCTTCGCAATGCCGTTTTCGATGAGATCGGCCGCGCCGAGAATCGTTTGCAGCGGCGTTTTAAGCTCGTGGGACACGTTCGACGTGAACTCGCGGCGCATTTGCTCGGCGTTCGCGCTGTCGGTGATGTCGATAGCTATTAGGCACGCGCCCGCGCTTTTACCGTTTGCGGATATGGGGCTGACGCTCAGGCGCCACGCGCGGCCGTTGCGCTCCGTAACAGCCGAAGCCGCCTCGCCGCCGTTTGCGGACTCTATGAGCGCGCGCATTTCGGGGCTTCGGTCGAGCGAAAGTATGCTGCTCCCCAAGCAATCGTCAGTCGCCGAAAACAGGCGCTGCGCCGCCGGGTTATACGAAAGCACGCAGTTTGCGTCGTTTATGAGCACAAGCCCCTCGCTCATGCCGCGCGTGACCGCCTCAAATTCCTCGCGGCGGCGCTTCAGCGCGTCCGTCTGTTCGTCGATCCTGCGCCTTTGACGCTCTATGCGCGTGAGCAGCGGCGCAAGCTCGTCGTAACTGTCGTTTTCGAGCGTGTGCTCGAGGTCGAGCTTATTGAGCGGGTCGACCACGCCGCGCGAGATGCGCTTTGCCGCCGCGAGCGCCAGCGCCGTTATCAGAGCGAACGCGCCCGCGAAGGGTATGGCTGAGTTCAGCGCGAGGCGCAATATGCTGTCAAGCTCCAAAGACGCGCGCACCGCGCCGCCGTCTGTCAATCGCACCGCCGCATACAGCGTCGTTTTCATAAGCGTATCGGAATAGCGCTCGCTCTCGCCCGCGCCGTTTTCAAACGCCCGAACGATTTCAGCGCGGTTTCCGTGGTTGTCCATTTTATCCGCGTCGGCGTAGGTGTCGTATATGACTTTGCCGTCGGAAGAAACCCAAGTCACGCGATAATCGCGCGTTTCCAAGCCCACGAACCACTCGCGCCCGCTTTCTTCCACGCCGTGAGAGTTGACTTTGGCGAAAGACATCAGGTTTTCGCGCTCGATGTTCAGAAAATAGCCGTACATCAGAAATCCCGCGATCAGAAGGCTCAAAACGCACGCCGCTGCCGAAGTCAAAAAGACCGATCTGAATATTCTCTTTTTCATTTACGCCTCCGCGCGGTATCCGACGCCCCGCACAGTTTTGAGCGCCGACGCGCCGTCGCCGAGCTTCTGGCGCAGCGACTGCATATGCACGTCGACCGTGCGCGTTTCGCCCGCGTAATCCGTGTTCCAGACCTCGCTCAACAGCATATCCCGCGTGAACACGACGTTCGGGCGCGAGAGCAGGGTTCTGAGCAGTTCGTATTCTTTGAGCGTGAGCGGCACTTTACGGCCCTTTACGCTGACGGAATGCTCCGCAAGGTTCATTGAAATGTCGCCCGCCGAAAGCGTTTCCGCGCCCGACGCGTCCGCCGAGCGCCTGAGCACCGCGCGGACGCGCGACACCATTTCGAGCATACCGAAAGGCTTCACCAGATAATCGTCCGCGCCCATGTCGAGCGTTTTCACCTTATCGTACTCCGCGCCTTTGGCTGTCGCCATTATGACGGGAATTTTATTCGTTCGCGAGTTTGATTTCAAACGTTCGAGTATCTTTACGCCGTCGTCGTCGGGCAGCATTATATCGAGTATAATAAGCTCCGGCAGCTCTTTGGCAAGCTCTGAAAACATGTTGTCGCCGCGCTCGAAGCCGGCGGCGCCGAAGCCCGCAGCCCGAAGCGCGTATGCCTCCAGCTCGCGAATGCCCGCGTCGTCCTCGACCAAATATATCATTCCGCGTCCGCCTCCTTATGCTCGCCGGTTATCGAATACACCACCCACTCCGCCACATTGACCGCGTGGTCGGCGATGCGCTCGAAGTATTTCGCCGTCATCAGCAGGTCGACCGCGTATTCGCCGTCCTCCAAACGCCTGTTTATCATGTTTATAAGTGATTTCTTTATCTCGTCGAACCTTGAATCGACGTAATCGTCGCTGAGTATGACTTCGCGCGCCGTCGCCACGTCCTTTTTTACGAACGCGTCCACGCTGCGCGACACCATCACGCACGCCGCGTCCGCCATGTCGCCGACGATTCTGAACTCGTCAGGGCGGCGGTCGCCGAGATACTTTATCATTTCGCCTATGTCGCGCGCCTGATCGCCTATGCGCTCCATATCGGTTATCATTTTAAGCGCTGCCGAGATTTTGCGCAGGTCTCTCGCGACGGGCTGATGCCTGAGTATGAGCCTCATGCACAGGTCCTCGATTTCGCGCTCCTTAACGTCTATCGCGCGCTCGACGGGCGGTATTTTGGCGGCGAGGCGCGTGTCCGCCGACAAAAGCGCGTTCGTCGCCGCGCCTATCGCGTCCTCGCACAGCGCGCCCATTTTTATAAGCTCGGTGTTCAGGGTCTCCAATTCAGTGTCAATACGGCTCGACATTATCCGAACCTCCCCGTTATATAGTCCTCTGTGCGCTTATCGGACGGATACGAGAACAGGTTTTCGGTGCTTCCGAACTCAACCAATTCGCCCATGAGGAAGAACGCGGTCATATCGGACGCGCGCAGCGCCTGCTGCATGTTGTGGGTCACGATAATGATAGTATACCTGTCTTTGAGCCTTATGGCAAGCTCCTCGACCTTTTGGGTTGAAATGGGATCGAGCGCCGAAGTCGGCTCGTCCATCAGAAGCACTTTCGGCTCGACAGCGAGCGCCCTCGCGATGCACAGCCGCTGCTGCTGTCCGCCCGACAGCCCCAGCGCCGACTTTTTGAGTCTGTCCTTGACCTCGTCCCATATGGCGGCGTCAGTGAGCGCGCGTTCGACGCGCTCGTCGAGCGCGGCGCGAGAGCGCACGCCGTGTGTGCGCGGACCGTATGCTACGTTATCGTATATGCTCATCGGAAACGGGTTCGGCTTTTGAAAGACCATGCCAATATCGCGGCGCAGGGCGTTCACGTCAACGGACGGCGAGTATATGTCTGAACCCATATACGTTACGCTTCCCTCGATCTTCACGCCCGGCACGAGGTCGTTCATGCGGTTAAGCGTTTTAAGGAACGTCGACTTGCCGCACCCCGATGGGCCGATCAGAGCCGTCACGCGGTTTTCGGGAATACCGACGCACACGCTCTTGAGCGCGCGCGTTTTTGAATACCACAGATTCAGGTTATTAGTTTCTATAACGTTCATTCTTCGCGATCCTTTACAAACATGCTTCCCGCTTTCGCGGCGAGAAGGTTTAAGACGAGCGCCATTATGATTAGTATGGCGGCTATAGAGAACGCGACGTCGAAGCGGCCGTCCTCTTTTGCGTATACGTACATGGCGACGGTCAGACTCGCGCCGGGGCTTGACAGCCCCTTTATGAAGCCGTTCACGGTGTGCGCGAAGCCCGCGGTGTACAAAAGAGCCGCCGACTCGCCGAGTATGCGCCCGATGGTCAGTATGCAGCCCGTCACGACGCCGCTGGCGGCGCTTGGCAAAACCAGAGTGCGGATTGCGCGCCATTTGCCCGCGCCGAGCGCGAAAGCGCCCTCTCTGTACGAATTGGGCACGGCCTTTAGGCTCTCCTGCGACGTGCGTATGACGGTGGGCAGGTTCATCACGGCGAGCGTGAGCGCGCCAACGAGCAAAGACGTGCGCAGGCCGAAAAACCGCGTGAAGATCAGCATTCCCGCCAGACCGTATATAATCGAGGGTATGCCCGAAAGCGTCTCCGCCGCGAACTCTATGAGCGCCTTCACGCGCATGTTTTTCGCGTATTCCGTGAGGTATATCGCCGCGCCCACACCCAGCGGAAGCACGACGAGCAATGTGCATATCATGATGTAGACAGTGTTCAATATATCGGGAAGTATGCCGATTGTGCCCTTTATATAGCTGGGTTTCCCTGTCAGAAATTCCCACGATATGCCGCCCAGCCCGTTTGCGAGCACGTATATCACTATGAGCGCCGCGAGCGCCGCGACCGCCGACGCGCATACGGCCGACAGAACCCTGAAGCTTTTCGATTTTAGGCGCTTCATGCGCGCATATCCGTTTTTCATGTCACGCCTCCTTGCGGCGCTTCAGCACGAGGTTCAGAAACGCGTTTATCAGCATTATGAACATATACAATACGAGCGCCACCGAAAACAGCGCCTGTCTCTGCAAGCCCGCCGCGTAACCCATCTCGCTCGCGACCGCCGTCGTCAGGAAGCGCACGCTCTGAAACAGCGACGGCATGTTTGCGACATTGCCCGCGACCATCATAACCGCCATCGCCTCGCCTATCGCGCGCCCGACCCCCAGCACAATCGCGGCGGCGACGCCGCTGCGCGCGGCGGGAAGCGTAACGCGCATGACGGTTTCTTCCTTTGTCGCGCCCAGCGCCAGGGACGCGAGTTCGTATTCCTTTGGCACGCCGTCAAGCGCCGTAACCGACACTTTTATGACCGACGGCAGTATCATGACTGCGAGCACTATTATTGCCGCCAGCAGGCTCGAACCGTCGGGTATGCCGAACGCCGAGCGTATAAACGGCACGAGCGCCAGCATTCCGACCAGGCCGTATACGACAGACGGTATGCCCGCGAGCAGTCCCACGGTGCCGTCAAGCATGTTTCGGACGCGCTTTGGCGCGAATTTCGATATATACACGGAAGCCATAAGCCCGACGGGCACGCCGAGAACGATTGCTCCCGCCGTGCCGTATATTGACGTCAGCATGAAGGGCAGTATGCCATATTCAGGCTCTTTTGCCGTCGAAGCCCACGTCTTTCCGAACAGGAATCTGACAAGCCCTATCTCGCGTATGGCGGGCACGCCCGATATTATCAGGTATACGGTTATCGCCATGACGCAGCCCACCGCGATCAACCCCAGCGTCAGAAACGCCAGGTGTATCAGGTTTTCCTTCGACAGGCGTTTCATGGTCACTCCGCGTCGCTTCCGTTCGCGGGAACGGCGCCCATCAGAGTTATAAGTTTCGCGGCTTCGTCGCCGAGCGCGTATTCCATGAACGCCTTTACCGCTTCCGACGGCTTTGCGTCAGCCCGCGTTATGAGCATGAACGGGCGGCTCAGAGCGTATGTGCCGTCGAGAATCGTCTTATCCGACGGCGCGACCCCGCCCACTGTAAGCGCTTTTACTTTCGCGTCCACGGAAGCGAGCGACGCGTAGCCTATCGCCGAGGGATTGCGCGAAACGGTCGCGATGACGTCGCCCGTTGACGTAAGCTCCTGCCTGTACGCGCACCTGTCCTTCGTGTCTGTGACGCTCTCGAAGCCGTCGCGCGTGCCGCTGCCCGCTTCTCTGCCTATCAGCACGATTTCGGAATCGTCGCCGCCAAGCTCCGACCAGTTCGTGATTTCGCCCGTGTATACCTTGGCGAGCTGTTCGACGGTTATGTCCGAAACCGCGTTATTCGGGTTTACGACTACGGCTATGCCGTCGTATGCCAGCACGGTCTCGGCAAGCCCCGCCGCGAGTTCGGCCTCTTTGAGCGCGCGGCTTGAAAGCCCTATATCGCAGCGGTTTTCGCCCACGGCGGTTATGCCCGAACCCGAGCCGGTCGGATTGTACGTGAAATTCACCTGCGGGTTTTTGTTAGTGAAATCTTCGCCCAGCGCTCCGATGACCTTTTGCATCGAGGTCGATCCGTCCGTCGCCACCGAGCCCGACACCTGCTGACTCGCGCAAGCGCCCGCCAGGCAGCACACGGCGAGCACCAGCGCCGCGCACAGCGTTTTTCTGAGTTTCATCATTTTCTTCTCTCCTTTTCTTTTCTACGGTCTCATTATCGTTTTATCCTGTAAGAAGCGTTACCCGACGAACATCAGAAATATGTAAAATGGTACAAAAAAGAGCGCCGCGAATTTCGCGCGCGCTCCCGTCGTGTTTGAGTTTAGGGTTTTACCATATGAACAAGCCCTCGCCCGACAGCCTGAATATGGCTTCGATATAGAAATAGTCGCCGTATACGATTGGTATATTGCGCTCGCCCGAATGGTACGCGGCGGAGCAGCGCGTCAGCAGGTTGTCCGTGAGCGGGTCGTAGTCGCAGCGCTTTTCGTCGATGGCTTTTAGCATTTTTACGGCGGCGCGCAAGTATTTTTCGCGTTTCCATTCGCGCGCGGTTTTGCTCAACTCTATAAGCCCGCAGGCGGCGACCGACGCGGCTATGCCGTCTTCCCACCCGCATTCGGAATCCTGACGGAAATCGACGGGTATCAGACCGTCCGAAGGAATGTTTTCGACGAAATAATCCGCGATCTTCTCGGCTGCATCGAGATAGCGCTCCCTGCCCGTGTGCTTGTAGCTGAGCGCGAAACCGTATAAGCCCCAGCTCTGTCCGCGCGTCCACGACGAGCCGTCGCATATGCCCTGCCCGCCGCGCGAGCGCAAAAACTCGCCCGTGAGCGGGTCAAACTCGACAATGTGGCGAACCGAGCCGTCGTCGCGTATGAAATTCTTTATCGTCGTATCCGCGTGAGCCAACGCGACGTTCAGAAACCGCGCTTCGCCCGTCTCGGAATGCGCCCAGTACAAAAGCGGCAGGTTCATCATGCAGTCAATTATAGCCCAGCCGTCGCGCTTGCGGTCTTTGTCGCTGTTCCACGCGACGATGTATTCGCCCTTCGGATTGTACCTGCCCGCGAGATTGCAGGCCGCCAACAGCGCCCTGTTTCGGGACTCCGCGCAGCCGAGCAGCCTATATGCCGCCACGGAGGTCGTGAGCCAGCGAAAGCCGCTGTCGTGATCCATCACCGAATAGTCGTTGAGCACACTATCGAGCTTGCGCTCGACGCTTTGGGCGACGCGCATGTACATTTCGTCTTTCGTCGCCGTGTACATCTGCCACATAAGCCCGCCCCAGAAGCCGTTCGTCCACCAGCCGATCCTGTCGCCCGAGCGGTCGTCGAACGCGCCGTCTATGGCAATATACGGAATTTTGTCGGTATTCCGCTCGGCGACCGGGCGCTCCTTGCGCTTTATTTTTTCGGAAACGTCTTTCGCCCACGCTGTGCAATCCATGTAAAGCACCTCCGCTATATAGTTTGGCGCGTCAGTCAATCGTCTGAACGCTGTGGTTGTTTATCACGGCATATTCATACGGATAGCCGTCGGATTCGCATATAATCGTCAGTCCGACCGCGTTTTCGAACGCGTCGTCCGCTATGTACGTAACGCTGTTCGGTATGGCGACAGTCTTGAGCGCCGCGCACGAAGCGAACGCCTTGCTGCCTATGCGCGTCGCGCCGTTCGGTATCCACACGCGCTCTATGCTGTCGCAGTCCATATATGTTTCGTCCGATACTTCGGGCAGACCCTTGGGCAGTATCAGCGAATTATCGGCGTAAACCGTAACGGTGCATTCGTCGCGCGCGGAATTATCGCACTCGGCATAGACTTTCACCGTGCCCGGAGCGTTGGCTTTGAGCGTGCCCGCGGAAATATTCGCGATCCACTCATCGCCGCTCATGAGCTTCACGCCGCCCATATCGGCGCTTTCGGGGAGCGCCGTCAGAGGCAGCGTGATCTCGTCGCCCGCGCAAAGCGTGATTTCGTCATTATGAAAGCTGACCGACTGCGCCTTTTGCATATCGGGGAATCCCGCGCCGAAATTCAGCATTATATCGCACGTGCGATTCTCGGCGTTCGGGTTCGCGATCTCATACGCAACGCCCGGCGCGATTTTGTCGAGCGCGGCGAAAACCGATTCGCGTATCTCAAAAGCCCTGTCGTCGCCCACATAATAGAGCGCAATATACGGGCATTCCGCGATTACGCGTTCCGCAAGGAGCGATTCAAGCCCGGCCGCGTCGCTGATCGGCATATATCCCGACCGCAGAAAGTAATTGCAGGCGTCGCCGTTAGGTTCGGCGGCGGCTTCGGCGGTGTTTTCAGGCCATTTTCGGTCTCTCGACATCTGAACGTCGTTCAGACCGAAGTATTCATGTTTTGCGCTTCCGTCGGTCTTTTCATCGGACGCGCAGTCTATGTGATACCAGTCGCCGTTCAGGCGCGCTATGTTCCAAGTATGGTCGAAGTATTCCCCGTTTGCATAGGCTTCGCCCGATACGACTTCGCAGAGTATGCCGAGTTCGTTCAGAAGCAGTCTGTACGCGGCGGCGTATTGTCTTGCTGAGCCTTTGGAGTGCATAAAAACGTCCGCCGCGTCCGCGTCGGTATCGACAATAACGTATTCGCATGTATTGATGATGTAGTCGTGCAGCCACAGCGCCCGCGCGTATTCGTCGTCCTGTGCGGACATTGCGCAAAGGGTCGCGATTTCGCGAACCCTTTGCGCATATCCGTCGTCTTCCGACAGCGCGCAGCCGCGCGCCGTTATGAAAACCGTAAGCGCCGCCAGCAGACACTGAATCTGCCGCAGGGAAACCACTTCCAAACGCCGTTATTCGTTTATAAGGTCAAAGAACACGTCGAGCGCTTCTTCATAGTCGCCCAGCGCGATAAGGTGGTGGTTGTTTATCGGGCATTCCGTGAAATAGAAGAAGTCGTCGAGTTTCAGGCGTATCTGCGTGCGGCACAGAGACGCTTCCGTCAGATTGCCGACGATCTCGCCGCGCTTGGCGTAGTACGCGTCGAGGTTCGCGGAAATTTTGAATATCGTGCAGACCTCCTCGGGTATGTGACCGCGCAGCGCCACGCCTATGCCGCTTTCGTAGTGCGTCATAAGGCTGTAATCGTCGGGCATGTTTATGGGCAGAGTGCAGTGCGCGAGCACCATCTCGCCCTTGTCCGCCTCTATGCGGCTCGGGTTGCACAGGAAAACGGGCTTCCGCGACACTTCGCCGAGTATTGCCATTGACATAAGCGCGGGCACGTCGCCTTCGCAGCCCGCGTATACGCCCTCGGCGTTCAGTATGGCGAGCCCCAGACAGCCGGTGGTGTGCACGCTGTCGAGCAGGTCGAAGCAGCGCACGGTCACGCCCATAAGGCCGTAACGCTCAACGATGCGCTTCAGCGCGCCGTATACGTCCAGCGCTTTCTTCATTTCCGCGGCGTCGTAGCCCTTGCCCAGCAGATCGCGTGTGTACGCGTTGTCGGGGTAGCCGCCCGCGCTGATCTCGGGCAGCAGTTCGTCCATGCCAATTTTGACGAGCGACACGTTCAGTTTTTCGCGGTATTTTTCGTCGGAATCGGAGCTTGCGATGAGCCAGTCGGACGATTCGCCTATCAGCCCTATGCGCTTGCCGCAAAGCGCCGCCTTCGCCGCGTGGGCGCGCGTGAGCGCCTTTATGCGCGACGCGACGCGCCCGACGCTTCCGTGCAGTATCTCGCCGTTCTCGTCGTGCGCCTGCAGGTATGACAGTATTTCCATCGACGCGGCGAGCGAATTGTTTTCGCCGCTCGTGATTATATACACCGGGCGGCCTTTGAATTTCGGATATTCCTTCAGAAACACGCCCTCGCTGCCGCCCGACGCTATGAACACCAGATTCACGGGCGCGTCGGCAAGCTCGGAAGCCGTGACCGTCTTTATTTCGTCGCCGAGATGCGCCTCTATCTGTTTGAGAAAGCCGCATATGCTTTCTTCCGACACATGGCTCAGCGGGCTTTTAACGCGGTATACGCTGACTGACATAATGACGCCCTCACATTCTTACGCGTTGTTTTTCAGGTATTCCGCGTCGATAGCCTTTATCCAGTCGCGGATTTTGATGTGCTGGGGACATGCCGACTCGCACGCTCCGCATTCAACGCATTTCAGGGCGGCGCGGTCTTCGCCGTAACGCCTGTAAAACTCGTCGATGCCGCCGAATATGGCGCAGTGGTCGTAGCGGCCGAACAGTCGCGGTATCTTTATTTCCTGCGGGCACGGCTGGCAGTATTCGCA
>CAYVPJ010000049.1:17402-24279 GCA_964453505.1 uncultured Oscillospiraceae bacterium
TCACGCGCGATTCGTATGCCTTGCGGACGCTCGCGAACAGCTCGGCTTCGTCGGGCGTTACGCAATTCGGTTCGGAATCGGCGAACGTTTTAAGGTTATCCTGCATCTGCCCGTATGTCGACATGCCCGACAGTATCGTTATCACTTCGGGGCGATTATACAGGTAGCGGAACGCCCACTGAGCGGGAGTGCGCTTTACGGGGAAGGAATCGTACAGCTCCTGTATTTCCGCAGGCACGCTCTTAGTGAGCGCGCCTCCGCGCAGAGGCTCCATGACGACTATGCCTATGCCCTTTTGCGCCGCGTATTCGACGCCCTTCATCGTCGCCTGATTGAACTCGTCGAGTATGTTCATCTGCACCTGAGCCAGTTCCCAGTCGTATGAGTCTATGACGCGCTTGAACACTTCGAAATCGTCGTGGAACGAAAAGCCGGCATGGCGTATCTTGCCCTTGCGCTTCATTTCATCGAAGAAATTAAACAGCCCCAGCGAAACGACTTCGTCGAAGCGGTCGCCCGACACGGCGTGCGCCAGATAGAAATCGAGCGTTTCGACGTTCAGCCGTTTGAGCTGCGTGTCGAGCAGCATTTCCATATCTTCGGTTTTGTGAACATGCCACAGCGGCAGCTTGCTGGTTAGCGTCACGCGGTCGCGGTATCCGTCTCTGAGCGCCTCGCCCACGAGCACTTCGCTGTCCCCGTCGTGATAGCCGTAAGCGGTGTCGACGTATGTAACTCCGCCGTCTATCGCGCCGCGGATTATACGAATCGCCTCGGCGCGGTTGATCGTGTGTTTTTCGTCGTCGTTTACGGGCAGGCGCATACAGCCCATTCCCAAAGCGGACGCGGTTATATCGGTGTTCGGAAATTTACGATAATTCATGTGTTGTCTCCCCCTGCAATTGCTTCGGTCGGCGCTGACGTGATCTCGCTTTCGGGAGCGCGCGGGAGCGTCACCAGAAACTCCGTGCCCTCGCCGTACTTTGAGTGGACTTCGATCATGCCGTTCATAGTGTTCGTGATATGCTTTACGATAGCAAGCCCGAGACCCGTGCCGCCCATGGCGCGCGAGCGCCCTTTATCGACGCGGTAAAACCGCTCGAACAGGCGCGGCAAGTTTTCGGAGCGTATGCCAATGCCCGTATCGGACACTATCAGGTTTACGTTCTTGTCGTCCTCCATGACCTTCACGGTCACGCTGCCGCCGTTTTTGTTATATTTGATGCCGTTTTCAATAAGGTTGATGAGCAGCTGCTTAACCCTGTCGGGGTTGCCCATGATATACGCGGGGCGCGGGTTTTCGTATGAATTGATCTTCACGTCCTTTTCGGATGCGTGAATTTTGAGAAGCTCGCAGACCTCCGTCACGGCGCGGTCAAGCGCGATAGGCTTTATCTCGACGTTCTCCTGCCCTGATTCGAGCTTCGTTATTGAGAGTATGTCGTTTATGAGCCGCGTCAGCCTGTCGGCTTCTATCATTATTATGTCCAGGAATTTGCGCGCGGTCTCGGGGTTGTCGACCGCTCCCGCCTGCAGTGTCTCAACGAAGCCCTTTATCGACGTGAGCGGCGTTTTCATTTCGTGAGACACGTTCGCGGCAAAGTCGGTGCGCATTTGTTCAAGATTGCGCAGTTTCGTAATATCCTCGACCACGCCCAGCGCGCCCGTGCACTTGCCCTCGCGGTGCAGCGCCGACGCGTACAGCCTCAAAGGCCGCGATTTCCCGTTCGGAAGCACTATGTCAATGTCCCGCGTGAGCACATTCGCGATGCCTTCCTTTATGACTTCGCGGAACGCGTCTTCAAGGTCGGGGCAACTGAATATTGCCGAAAGGTATTCGCTCTCGAAATCCTTGACGTACACGCCGAACAGCTCGCCCGTCGTGGCAGTGGTGAACGTGAGGCGCAGTTCGGTGTCGACCGTAATAAGGCCGTTTTGCATTTGGTTGAGCACCTGACCGACGATGCGGTTGCGGCGCTGCTGGCGAAAAACCCTGTCCTGCACACGGGCGAGAGTCGAGTTGTACTTGGCGGCGACTGACTGAGAGGCGGCGGTCACGCCCGTTATGCGGCTGTCGAAATTGCCCTCGGTGAAGTCTTCCAGCACCTTCATTATTGATTCGACCATGCTGTCGGACATGCCGACCGTGCGCACGATTATAATGAACTGCATGAGCACCGCGGCAAGTATTATGAGCACAAAAACCCACTGATAACTGCCCAGCGACACAGTCCATGTTGAGGCGGGCTTGCCATAGCACAGTGTGCTTCCGTCGCTCAGCAGCTTTGACGCGCATATCAGTTCGACCCCGTCGGGTCGGCTGCGTATGAACGCGCTTTCGCCGCCGCTCTCCAATTCGTCGGGAGTGGGCGGCGTTGACGGATAGTCGAAATTCTGATAGACGAGCTTGCTGTCGCTTGAATAATACGCAACTTGTATGTCGCCCTCGGTTATCAAACCGCTCAGGTATTCTCTGCGATCATCGAAGTTATCTTGAAATGCCGCACTGTCGAGCATTTCTGTCGACAGGCGGCATGTTATTCTCATTTCTTCTTCGATGATCTCGTTTTGCAGGTTAGCCGCAGTCACCGAGCAGACGGCCAGAAATAACGCGCATACGATGAGGTTCAGCAAGGTCGCCATTAAAGCGGCCCTTAACCTCATAGGCGATTATCCTGTCTGTCGTTGAACTTGTAGCCTACGCCGCGGATCGTTTCGATGTAGTGGGCGTCGTCGCCGAGCTTCTGACGAATGTGGCGGATATGCACGTCGACCGTGCGGGTCTCGCCGTAAAATTCGTAGCCCCATATGCGGTCGAGCAGGAAATCGCGGGTGAGCACCTTGCCGCGGCTTATGACAAGCAGCTTGAGCAGCTCGAACTCTTTGAGCGTGAGCGAGAGCTTTTCGCCGTTGCGGAACGCTTCGTAGTTGCCCACGTCTATAGTAAGCCCGCCGACGTGCAGTATGCCCTCTTCTTCGTTCTGAGGGGCGGCGCGGCGCAGAAGCGCCTTGACGCGCGCGATAAGCTCGCGAACCGAGAACGGCTTTGTGATGTAGTCGTCCGCGCCCAATTCGAGACCCAGTATTTTATCGACTTCGTCGCCTTTGGCGGTCAGCATTATAATCGGTATATCGGCGGTAGTCGGAGCGCTCTTGAG
This sequence comes from uncultured Oscillospiraceae bacterium, assembly GCA_964453505.1. Taxonomy (GTDB): domain Bacteria; phylum Bacillota; class Clostridia; order Christensenellales; family Aristaeellaceae; genus CAYVPJ01. Next base: position 20,561 of record CAYVPJ010000049.1, read on the forward strand.
GCGGCGGCACACTTCCATGCCGTCGATGCCGGGCAGCATGATGTCAAGCAGTACGAGCGTCGGGCGTTCATGAGCGCACACCACGAGGGCGTCCTCGCCTGTGGCGGCGGTAACTACGCGGTATCCGGAAGCCTCCAAATTGAATGACAGCAGTTCAAGGATATGAGCTTCGTCATCAACGGCGAGTATCAGTTCGTTGTTTGCCATGTGATTACCCCTTTTCTAAAGTATTTGCTATTGTCTCTGACACAGTCGTCAGCGTCGACCCCTTTTGTGAATTATGCGCGATAAAGCCTGTCCTTTGTTACGGAGCGCGCTTATCGCAACATCGATTTCACATGTTCATTATACTACGATATTCACATCACGTCCAGCCCCCCGCGTATAATTTGTTAAGATTTGCTACACTTATAACCCGCCGATATAACAAAACGGCGAGGTGTCTCGCCGCTCGGCATCATATTCACTTGCACATCTCGGGGCTGAGCTCGACCAGTATAACGTCGTCGCCTATGCGGCGGACGCGCTCCCAGGGTATCGCCACGCCGTTTTTACTCTGTTTGATGAAGCCCAGCAGGTTGAACGAGTCCGGCACGACCAGCGCTTCTATGCAGGCGTTCTCCGTGAACGTCACGTCGATGGGCTTGCCCAGTCTGCGCCCGTCCAGTATGTTGATAACGTCTTTTTGTTTCAGTTCGGAAAAGCTCATACGACCATCCCCTTACTATCCATCGTATGCCGCTCTCCGATGAATGGTTCAGATATAGCGCCGCATCTGAGCCAGAGCGGTCTTTTCAAGGCGCGAAACCTGCGCCTGCGATATGCCTATCTCCGACGCGACCTCCATCTGAGTGCGCCCCTGAAAGAAACGGCGCTCTATTATGCCGCGTTCGCGCTCGCCCAAGCGCGACATGGCGTTCTCGATCGACAGATCGCGCACCCAGTCGTCCTCGCTCACGCGCTCGTCCTTCACCTGATCCATAACATATATGCAGTCTCCGCCGTCCTGAAACACCGGATCGTATAGCGAAACCGGGTCCTGTATGGCTTCCATGGCATATACGACCTCGTCCTCGCTCACGCTCATTTCGCGCGCGATGTCGGAAACGCCCGCTTCTTTGCCGTTTTGGTTTGTAAGCTCCTCGCGGGCGCGCAGCGCCCTGTACGCGGTATCGCGCAGCGAACGGGACACGCGTATAGCGTTGTTGTCGCGCAGATAGCGCCTTATCTCGCCGATTATCATGGGCACGCAATATGTGCTTGGGCGCACGTTGAGCGAAAGATCAAAATTATCGAGCGCTTTCATAAGGCCTATGCAGCCCACCTGAAACAGATCGTCGAGGTTTTCGCCGCGGTTTTGAAAACGCTGTATGACGCTTAACACGAGCCTCAGATTTCCCTGTATAAGCTCGCGGCGCGCTTCCGCGTCTCCCGCCTGAGCTTTTGTGAGCAGCGCCCGCATTCTGTCGTGAGTAAGTACGGGCAGCGTCGATGTGTCGACACCGCATATCTCAACTTTTCCCGTTGCCATATCTTCACCTCCGCGTATGCCCATTATTGCCTCGCGTCGGTTTTGATATACGTTCATCACCTGTTATTTTGTCGGTTTGTCGTTACTTTTTCTTAACATTATAGGCTTTGTTCACAATGTTTTATCGATTTTGTTTTATTGTAAATCATTTTGACTTCATCAACCGCGTCGAAGGCTTGTGTCAGTCATGTAATACAATCGATATTATTTTCAATATTATTGAAATATTTTCTATGATTTCTATTGACTATCACTTCGACTGCGGATATAATGTGTGTAACGTTCGACGTCCGCGCTCGCCGCGGGTTTATATGGGAGGCGCTACGATGGGAATACTGAAGGTTTTTAAGTGGATATTCTTCAGCGTGTTCATAATTTCACTCGCGCTGTTCGGAGTGGGACACTACTTCGCGATATCCGACATGACGACGTGGATACCTTTGAAGGGCGGCGACGACGGCGTTTATCTTTCGTCGGTTCTGAGTCAGCTCGAAAACCGCAACCTGCTGGGCAACATAAAGGCGGCCGCGGAAAAAACGCCCGACGCGCAGGAAGCGACCGAAGGCGAAATCGCGACCGGCGGAGAAGCGCAAGAACCCGCCCCGGTCGAAGAAACCGGCTATACTCTTGACGGGCATTCAAAAATCGAGATAATCGCGATGAAGCTCGGCGTTTCGACGTCGCCCATGACGTGGATCACAGAACCGCTTCATATCGGGAACACGCAGATCACACTGTCGCTGTTCGTCGGGTACTCGGCGTTGTTATTGTCATTCATACTGCATATAATAACGAAGCGTCATAAGACGGTGTACGGCTCAATACTGATGATAGTCGGGTTCCTGTTCATCATTGGGTTCTATGCAGCGAGCTATTATCCGATTGATTTGCTTCTGGGTCTGAAAAATTCTTTTGTGGCTGAAAGCAATGATTACCAGTACCTAACCGTAATCGCAGTCGTCGCCTTCTCATTGCTGGGCGCGCTGATAGGCATTCCGATATACTCGTGCGGAGTTCGCCAGATAACCTGCCGCCGCCTGAAGAAACGCCTGAGACGGCGCAGCGCCTCCGCATAACCAAGCATAACCGCCCCTTGCGGGCGGTCGCGCTGAAATGGTGGAACGGCAGACACCGGAGACTTAAAATCTCCCGTCCCCAAGGACGTGCGGGTTCGAGTCCCGCTTTCAGCAATAACGAAAAAGCCTTGTTTTGCTTGACAAAACCGGGCTTTTTTGATGCCCAAAAACGCGTTTGAGCCAAAAGATCGGCTCTTTTTGACGATGATCTCTTCGCATCTGAAGCGGTTCGGGCTTACGTTATGAGCAAAAGCAATCCGTCGGCGAATGCATGTCGGATTAGCGCTTCCTCGGTGAAACCTACGCAACGCCCGTCGGGGTCGGTCGAAATATCGGATATGCGGGTATTCCGAAAAAAAATTTTGTCGACATCGATTATGACCCTTTAATTTCGACCTGTTTTTCATATAATATCGAATAACATAGGTTACATACCAAACGCCGAAAGCCACTAGCGGAAACGCGGGACAGCCGCGCCGTATGCGTTATACTGTTTTACGGCGCATCAGTAACAGAAGGAGCGTGTTTTATCAATGTGTTTATTCATGAAGTTCGTTATCAGCCCGACCCAACCGTCAAAGCGACAGTCGTTAGCCCGTTCCGCCGCGCCGGCTTCGCGACAATGCGCGCCGGCAAGCGGATAACGGCTGAAGAAAACACGCTGCGCGAACGGACAGCAAAATTAAGGCGATTTGTCGGCTTTCCGCGACGGCGGAAAGCGCGAACCGAATATATCGCCGACGCGCAAAACAACCGACCTGCAATGTCGACGGAGAGGAGTATGACTGCCCATGAAACGCAATCTGGTGACAGAGCAAAACGCGCTCAGAAAGTTCGCGAAGGATAACCGTTTATCCAAATACGAGCTTCTGCTTGCGATGGCGCTCTTGTTCATAGCCAACGACAACGCCGAACTGACGGACAGCGGCTACGAATGGGCTGACGGCTTTTTCCGCGTAGACCCCCAAGAATTATACGAAGAATCACGGCTCGACAAAAAGCAGATCAGCCGCGCCCGCAAGCATCTTTGTACTCCAGCGCAATAATCGCAGCGATACCGCTTGACCATCCTAGTGCTAGCGATACAAGTCCCACACAAATCATGTGCGCCA
>CAYVPJ010000050.1:0-14606 GCA_964453505.1 uncultured Oscillospiraceae bacterium
GCTTAAATACCTTCAGGCGCAGATCGACCCGCATTTCCTGTTCAACACGCTAAACGCCATACTCGTATTGTGCGTGCGCAACGGTTATGGCGAGCTTGCGGACGTTATTCGGGCGCTCGCCAAGATACTTCGCCGCATGATAGACACTTCGCGCGACACGATACCGCTTTCGGAAGAAATCGAGTTCGTAAAAATGGTGCTTTTAATCGAGCAGTTCCGCTTTCAGGATAAACTGCGCTATGAAATCGACATAACGGACGACATACGCTCATGCCCCGTGCCCGTCATGAGCGTGCAGGCGCTCGTCGAGAACGCTTGCAAACACGGCGTGCAGCACATACACGGGCAGGGGCTGATAACGATAAGCGCCCGCTCCGACGGCGACTATCTGCTTATCGACGTAACCGACAACGGTGCGGGCATCGCTCCCGACGACATGAAGAGGCTCAACGAAAGCCTGCGCTCGAAGGTAGACATGGAAAGCGGCATTGGGCTGCAAAATATATACAGGCGGCTGGTTCTGCACTACGGCGAACAGGCAAACCTGACGCTCAACAGCAATCCCGGCGCGGGCACGACCGCCGAGATACGCATACCCTACAAGCGAAACGGCGGTGACGTTCAGTGTTCAGAGTGATGCTCATAGACGACGAACCGCTGGCGCTGGAGGGCTTGGAGACGCTCATCGACTGGGCGAAACAGGGTTTCTCGGTCGCCGCAAAATGCCGCGACGGTTCGGATGCGATCACAAAAATCGATTCCGCCGCGCCCGATTTGATCGTCACCGACATTTACATGCCCGGCATGGACGGAATCGCGCTCATGGCGCATCTGAGGGCGCGCGGTTATGACGGCGAATTTCTTATAGTGAGCGGCTACGGCGAATTTGAAAAGGCGCGAGAAGCGCTGCGTATGGGCGCGTCGGGATACATACTCAAACCTGTCGATTCCGACGAAGCGGCTTCCGCCATATCGACCGCCCGCGACAGAATAATACTAAAAAAACTCAAGAGCGAAAGCGCCGAAAGAGCGCCCGAATACCGCCGCGCGCTGACTTCGGCGCTTTCGGGCGAAAAGTTCGATGCAGACGCTTTGCCGCGCGGCGGGGAATGGCGCTTGCTCACGTGGGGAAGCGCGCTGCCCATAGAATACGCCGCCGCCATGCATGAGTCGGTCAAGCGCGAACGCGCCGCCGCCTGCATATTGGTGCTCGACGAACGCGAAATAATGGTCGCGCATTCTTTCGGAAACGCAAAAAACGCCGTCGCGACCGTCGTAACAATCGCCGAAAGAGCGGGGCGCGAGGTGGTGTGCGAGAGCGCGGATTCGCCGGAAGGCTTGAAAGCGGCATATGAGCGCGTCTGCGCGGCGCTCGACTTAAAATGGGAGCGCGTCGCCGACAAGGTAAACGACATGGAGCGCTTGACGGCGCTGCGCCAGCACGCCGACTACAGACAATTGTGCGACGATATTCTGCAATCGTGCCGCTCGCAGGGCGGGTTCGCCGAAAGTCGAATAAACGATTTATGGTACGCGCGCTGCGTGCGCCTGCTCGAAAACGCGCCCGAAAAGCTGTCCGCGTTCATGCGCGAGTTTCCGAATCGGCGCGACATAATTGAGACGGGGCTTGCCGTAATGGCATTGCTCGCGCCCGACGAAAGCCGGCTCAGCGATACCGTTATACTCATTCTGCGCGAGCGCTACTCTGAAAACATAACGCTCGACGGCCTTGCCGCTTCGCTCGGCTATAATCCGGCATATCTGGGGCGCGTGTTCCGCGACGAGACGGGCATGACGTTTCGGGCATGGTTGGCAGACTTCCGAATGAAAGAGGCTGCGAAGCTGCTAACTGAAACCGACCGCTCCGCTCAGGCAATCGCGGTATCGGTCGGCTTTCACAAATATTCGAATTTTCTCGAGCACTTTAAGCTCGCTTTCGGCATGACTCCCGATTCTTACAGGCGCGCCCGGCGACCAAACGTCAGCCCTTGACGCTTCCGACGTTCAATCCCACGACGAAATAGCGCTGCAAGAACGGGTATATCGCGAGTATAGGCGCGGACGATATAATCGTTATGGCGGAACGTATCGTTATGGGCGTCGTGAGAGTCGTAGACGACATGGCGTCCGCCGTTGTCATCGCGGCGTTCGCGCTCTTCGAGGTCGTCGCGAGCTTCATTTTGAGTAGGTATTGTAATGTGTGCAGCTTCACCTTGCTGCCGTTGTACAGGTTCGTGTCGAACCAGCTGTTCCACGCGCCGACCGCCACGAACAGCGCCACCGTCGCGAGCACCGGCTTGCACAGCGGGAAAATTATCTGCCAGAACAGGCGTATGTCGCCCGCGCCGTCTATTCGCGCCGACTCCGCGAGCGCGTCCGGCAGCCCGAGTATGTATGTGCGAATAACGATCATGTTGAAGCATGAAAGCATCGTTGGCACGATGTACGCCCAGAACGATTTGCTCAGGTTGAGTGTTTTTGAAATCAGCAGGTAGTTCGGTATAAGCCCGGCGTTTACGTACATCGTAAGCACGAATATCGTCGTTATGAACTTGCGCAGCACGTATTCCCTGCGCGAAAGCGCGTAAGCGAGCATCGACGTGAGCACTAAGTTGATTATCGTCTGCACGACTGTTCGGGCGACGGTCACGAAGAACGCGTTGAATATAATCTCGTCCGCGAACAGCGTTTCGTAACTGCGCAGACTGAACACGCGCGGCCACAGCTTTATACCTCCGCGCACAGCGTCCGTCCCGTCGTTGAACGAAAGCGCCAGCGTGTTCAAAACGGGGTAGAGCGTGATTATCATTATAACGCACATAGCAAATGTGTTTATCGTATGGAAAACTATATCGCCCCTGTGATACCTGAAAGCCTTAGCGATTCTCCGCCTCTGCACGCGTCTTCCCCCCTTTACAACAGCGTATCTTCGTTCATTTTTTTCGCGGTGAAGTTTGCCGCCAGCAACAGCACAATCGATACGACGCTCTTGAACATGCCCGCGGCGACCGCCCGCCCGTATTGCTGTTTGCTTATGCCGTATTTTAAAGCGAATATGTCAATAGTCTGCGACCAGTCTATAACCACGTTCTGACCCATAAGATACTGTATTTCAAATCCCGCTTCGAGCAGGTGTCCTATATTCATTATCAAAAGCACGACGAACGTTGATTTTATGCCGGGCATCGTAATATGGAACATGCGCCTGAACCTGCCCGCGCCGTCGATTTCGGCCGCCTCGTACAGAGCGGGATCGATCGCCGCCATCGAGGCCAAGTAGATAATGCTGTTCCAGCCGCATTCCTTCCACACGTTTATGAAGCCGACCAGCCACCAGAAGTATTTGCCCTCGCCCAAGAAAAACACTGGCGTGTTTGTAAGCCCCAAATCGAGAAACAACTCGTTTATGATGCCGTCGGAAGCGAACATCGTCTGCGCGAGGCTCACGACGATTACCCAGCTCAAAAAGTGGGGGAGATATGTGACGGTCTGCACCGTCCTTTTGAATTTTCTGACCTTGATTTCGTTCAGAAACAGCGCCAAGCCTATCGGGAACACTATGCCGAACACCAGATTTATGAGCGCCATGGCGAACGTGTTGCGAATGTTCATTATAAACTCCGGTTTGCTGAACAGCCATACGAAGTTTTCAACGCCCACCCACGGGTTATCGAACAGCGGAAGCGTGGGTTTATAGTCTAAGAATGCCGTAATCCAGCCCCACAGCGGCGCGTAGTTTATGAGCAGTATATAGAACAGCATTGGAACGCTCATAACCATGAGCTGTCTTTGCCGCCATAAGAGCTTAACTTTATTCACCTGTCGGTTTCCCCGATTCGTTCCAGCCGCGATAGCGTCGTTCACGGTTCTCACCTCTAACGGTAATATTGCGCCCGCCCGCAAAACAGCCGGATGCGCCGTAGTGTGCGCATCCGGCGAAGCGGGTTCTTTGGATCAGGTGTTTCTCTCGACCAGTTCGAGTATGGTCTTCTGCATGAAGTCTACGAAGTCGGTGAGCGGAATATCTTCCGCCGCCTTGACGAACGCATCCCAGCGCGCTTCGAACTCTTCGTCGGTCTCCGCCATTATTATCTGCGGCAGATCGCGGCGCTGTATGTCCTGATACGCCTGCTTCGCGTCGTTCGCGGCTTCGTCAACAGTAACGTCGATCTGCCAGGCCTCTCCGAACGGGGCGAGCGTTATCGGCGGGTTGAAGAAGTCGGCGGGTACGCGATAGCCGTACTGCTTCAAAAATTCCTTGTCGTAATCGCTCATCATGTCGAAGTATATTTCGGGCTGGAGGTTCGGATCCCAGGAGTTTCCGTTGTCCATTGTGCCCTGCTTCTTGGGCAGGCTCTCCCACAACACACGGGCGGTGTTGGCGTTGCGCCACACTTGGTTCTTGTCGTTCTGCTTCTGCTCTTCGGTGCGCAGGTAGCGGCCGTCCTCGACGTAGTAGTCGATGCCTTCTTCGCCCCACACGAGCAGCGTCTGCCATTTATCGGAAAGCATTTCCTCGATGAAGTTTACAAGGCGCTCGGGCTGCTTGCAATTCACTGAGATGCCGAAGCCGCGGTTGACGTTTATGACCGTGCCGTTAAGGTAGTGCTCTTCGATTTCGTAGCCGATGTCTTCAACATCGTATACGATGGGCAGCGCGCAGTATGTGTTCTCCCACATGCCGGCGGTCTCGAGAGCGTTGGTGGCGTTCTGGAAATCCCAATACTGGTCGAACATGCCGAGCACTGTGCCGTCGGACAGCTTCGCTATGTACTGGTCGAAGTTCATGACGAACGTGTCCTGAGATATGAGTCCCTTTTTGAACATTTCGTTCAGCTTCTTGTAGTAGATCTTCGCGTAGTCCTGAACGGCGTAGGCTTCGGTCTCATACGCGTCGGTCGTTATGTCAACCAGCACGTCGCCGTCGTTCGGGCGACCCATCAGGTGCTGAACCGGGTTGAACAGGCAGAACGCGCGCCAGTCTTCGCAGAGGATTTCGAAGCCCTTGTACGGGTTGCCGTTTTCGTCGGTCGGGTTCGCGGTGATGTAGCTCTCAAGCAGGTCGAAATACGCGTTGAGAGTCGTGATCTGCGGGTATCCCGCCCACGCGAGCACTTTCTTCTGTACGAAGAACGCCGGGCCGTTGCAATAGTTGACTATTTCATCGTTGTACGTGCGGCCGTAGTTAGGTATGATGAAAAGTCTGCCCTGATCGTCGAGAATGCGACCTAAGTAGGGCTGAATGTGCTTATATATGTTGGGCGTGTTTTCTTCGCTGATGTAGGGCATCAGATCGATGAACGCGCCGGCAGTGATCAGCGTTTCAGCGCTGTTCGAGCCGTCCATCAGGTCGGCGTAATCCTGACCCGATATTTTGATGCCGAGGGTCTCGTTGAGGTCGCCCGCCAAAAATTCGAACTCGAATTTGATGCCGAACTCTTCTTCGATCTTCTTGAAAATGCGGTTGTCGGAGGTGGGCTGATCCTTGGGGTCGCCCGCGAACACCGTGACCGTCCACGGTTCGTTCTCGTCGGCTACTGCGACGAAGGCATACGATGTTACGAGAATCATCAATGCCACCAGAAGTGCTGTGAGCTTGCGCATGGTTTATCCTCCCTTTTCTTTATCGGGCACGGCTATGCCCGTTTGCTGCCAGTATAAACGCGCGAAAGCCCGCCGGAAATCCCCTAAATCATACCAAAGTCATAAAGAATTATAGTTTTTTACCTAAAATGCCTTTATGGAGTGTATGAAACGCGCGGTTTATTGCATAGTATCTCTCTCAATGCCCAGTAGCGCGGTGATTATCTCGTATCGCGTGAGCTTATTGCCGCCCGCTCTCACGTTTATCCGCGTTCCCGCCCGCGCGCATATGTCGATAGCCTCGTCGCCTGTTATAAAGTCGTCGGGTCTGAAGCATATTTCGTTTATAAGCTTCAGCTCACGGCACGCCTTCGCCATGCCCGCGTCGAACTCGTCGGGCGCTATGTCGGGATACGGATAAACGCCGCCCGCGTCCATCGCGTCTATGCCCGCCGCCCTGAACAGCTTGCGCGTAAACTCCGCCCTCGACAGCGGCTCGAACGGGTGCATGTGCATGACGCACGGGTCGAGGAGGCCGGCTTCGATAGCCTTCTTAACGATTTCTTTATCGGGCACGTTTTCTATGTCCGTATACGGCGCTACCGTTTCGCTCTTTGGCTGAATATACGGAGACAGCATATCGTCCATGTCGGGAGTTATGTCATCGATTCGCGCAATCGCGTCGACAAGTCCAAGCTCGCGCAGGCATTCGGCGATGAACTTCGCGAACGCGTATGCGCCGTAGTCGTTCGTATGCGTTATATCCGACGGCTTGAAAAGCCGGCTCTTTCCGCTTCCGAGCGCCGCGTATAAATCGAGCGAATACGAGTGCAGGTCAATATACGGCAATCCGCGCCTGTTGGCGACAGCCTTGACTGTCTGCGAGTGCTTCAAAAGCGTGTCTGTTCCCGCGTTCCTCGCGGGAGGGGAGACGAGCACGGGCGCGCAGTCCTTTGCGAGCGCCGCGTCGGCGATTTTTGAAAGCCACGCCGGGTATTCGTTGTCAGCTGCGAGCGCGCGCCGCTTCTGGTCGTTGTGACCGAACTGTATCAGCAGCAAGTCGCCCGCGCGCATGTATTTTTCGATAATGCCCAAATGCCCGTCCGTAACGAAGCAGCGGCTCGTCAGGCCGGAGTGCGCGTGATTGCATATCGCGTCGGTCGGCAAAAACTGACCGATCATCTGCCCCCAACCGCAGTATGAATCGAACGGGTAATACGCAATCGCGCTCTTCTGGTCGGCGACCGTCGAATCGCCCGCTATGAACACACGCCGCGCGTCGGCCTTCTGCGCTCTCATTTCAAGTATCTCGCCGCCGACGGCCCCCGCATACACAGCTTTTTCGGCGTTAAAACCGCCCGCCGCCGCCTCAATGTTCTCAGTTATACAGCACAGAAATTCTAGCGTCTCTTGCGGCTTCGTAAGCGCTACCGCGCTCCTCTTGTGTCCGAAAACGGCTCTTGCGCCGCTTTGACGTATGAAAACATTGTAAACGCCGAAGTCGGGCACGTTCAGAGCGCATACGTCCGCCCGCCTTGCGGAAGCGCTATCCGAACCGTACCAACCGGAACAAACGCCGTTTGTGGCTTCTTTTCCGCTTAAATGAGTAAATTCAGTGTAAATCACGCTAAAACCTCCTTAATATACGCGTATTCTATAACATGCGGAGCGATATTGCAACCAAGCGACAAAAAAATTTGTAAGCGCTATCATTTTATTGTTGATTTTGGTAGAGGCGCATGATATAATGATTATTGTACCGCATGGCGCACTCTGTCAAGCGGGTCGCTTATAAATTAGGATTCTTTCATATAATGTTGCGCGTTTACGACATCACGCAAGGGAGTGGTGAATATGTCAGCTCAGATTTCGCCGTCTGTGAACGGCGTATACATAAAGCGCGCCAACGCCGCCCGCGTAGCCTTGATAATAAGCTGCGCGATACTGGCTCTGGGCGTGCTCGCGTTCGCGCTTCAAATCACAAAGCCCGATTTCGACGCCAAATACGATTCGGCGCGCGAAGCCGCCGTTCAAATGGAGGCGAACGCCTCGCGCACATATCTCGACAGCCTTATCGAACAAAACGCGAAAGAAGCCGAAGCGCTTTCGTCTCTCGGCGTGAGCGGAGTTTCTTCGGCTGAAAACCGCGACGGCCTTGAAGCGGCTCTGACCGAGATGCAGAGCATATCTGCCAAATGGGCTGACGCGGCGGGCGACGACACAGATTCCGAATACGGCGGCTTTTTCATGTTCGCCGCGCGCTATCGCGTAGCCATAATCGCGACGGGCGCGTTGCTTCTTATTATAAGCGCTCTCATATACATAGCCAACAACAAGCGCAGCCGCCTGTGCGTGACGATAGTGCGCGATAAATGGCTCTACGTGCTGCTCGCGCCGGGTTTCGTATATTTCGTCATATTCAAATATCTGCCTATGTGGGGCGTCGTGATAGCGTTTCAGGATTTCGTGCCTTTCAGCGGCATATTCTTGAGCAAGTGGGTCGGGTTCGACCAGTTTATACGCTTCTTCAACACGCCGATGCTCAAAACGCTTTTCGCAAACACGCTCATACTTTCGTTTATGAACCTCGTGATGTACTTCCCCGCGCCCATACTGCTCGCGCTTCTGCTCAACGAAATGCGCAAGGAGCGCTATAAAAAACTGGTGCAGACGTTTTTATACGTGCCGCACTTCATATCGATCGTAATCGTCGTTTCCATTACATACGTCGTATTCGACGCTGGCGGACTGATGGGCAGGCTCGACGAGCAGCTGCTCGGTAAAAACATCGACTTTCTGACCGACCCCGGCGTGTTCCGCTGGATGATAATCGGTCAGACGATATGGAAGGAAACAGGCTGGGGCACTATCATATTCTTGGCGGCGCTCACAAGCGTCGACGTGCAGCTCTACGAAGCGGCAATGGTTGACGGCGCGGGCAGGCTGCGCCAGACGTGGCACATAACGCTGCCCGCCATTCGCTCGACAATCGTGCTGTTGCTGATACTGCGCATGGGCAGCGTGCTCGACACGGGCTACGACCACCTGATACTTATGTCAAACGCCATGAACCGCGACGTTTCGCAAACATTCGACGTGTTCGTGTACGAACAGGGCATCGCGGCGAAATCGCCCGATTACAGCTATGCTACCGCCGTCGGCCTGTTCAAGTCAATAATCAGCGTAACTCTAGTCATATCGTCGAACTCTATTGCCCACGCGCTCGGCGAACCGGGCTTGTATTAAGGGAGGCGAGCGCAATGAACGACATGAATCGCCTTAACGGAAAATATCGGAAGCTCAGCGAAACTGACCGCCGGTTCGTCAGGCGCTACGGAACGATAGCCATAATACTCGCGTCCATACTCGTGCTGTGCTTTGCGATGCTTATATCGGGGCAGCACGCCGCCTCGCGCGATGAAATCGAAGGCTACGCTAAAATCGATGAACGCTTTATCGCGGACAGCGACGCGTATCAAAATCAACTTGCCCTGAGCGCCGAGGCAAACGCGCGTCTCGCGGAATGCGAAAGCAATCTGTCGGCGCTTGAGACCGAGACCGCCCGGCTGAACGGCGAGCTTTACGCGGCGCTGGAGGCTCACGCGCAGGACATGCCCGAGCTGCTCTCCGGCATAGACTCCGATTTGAATGTCAAAAACGCGGCGCTTACAGAAAAACAGGCGGAGGCGGCCGCGCTTGCTTCCGAGAAAGAGGCGCTCGAAGGCGAAATCTCGCGCATAGAGAGCGAAATGCACGATTTGCAAAGGTCGCGCTCGTCTATAACGCGCAAAACACTCACTCAATACAAAAACGCGCTGGCTAAGTACAACGATAAGCTCGACGAATTGAACGCGGACGAAAGCGCCGATAAAAACGCCGTAGCCGAGCTTACGAAACTGCGCGACGATATGGCAAAGACAATAAACGACTTCGAAAGCGCCGTCGCCAAATCTCAGGAAGAGAACGAAAGGCTGACCGCAGAGCTTACAAAGCCCATAAAAGACGAGCTTGCGAGTGTTACGGGCGCATATGAAACCGCCGAGGCCTTCATAACGAACCTGAATGCCGAAATAGCTATCGCGACCGCCGAACGCCGCGCTCTTATCGAAAGCGAAGCGGCAATGTTTGCGGACGTAATCGATATAAAGGACAGGATAGCAAAATCGGCCGAAGCGCTCTCGCAGGCCGAGACTTCGCTCGCCGCCGCGAGCGAGATAAGCGAATCGCAGGTCATAGAGTCAAACCGACTGCGCGTTCTGTTCAGTAAGTCCGAGACTGACAAGGGCAATATTGGCATAAGCCGCGCCGTCGCGTATGTGAAGCTCGCTATAACGTCTCTGTGGTTCATACTGCCGCCGCTCGCCGTTCTCATAGCGCTCGTCGCGGTGCTCATATACAAATTCAGATTCTTCTCGCGCGTGAGCTATTCATATAATAACGTATTGCGCGACGAGAGCAAAAAGCGAATACGCAAGAGCGCCGTTTTCATATTGATAATCATTTTCATACTTACCGTGTCGGGCGCGCTCACATTAAGCGGCGAATACGAGCGAGCGGGAAAATTGCTGAACGAAAAATCGAAGCGAACCGCCGCCATAGACGACGCTCAGTCGCTCGTCGACAGGGCAAAATCGAATATCGCGAACTATGAAGAACTGATAGCGAAGGTGTCATCAGACGACTTCGCCGGAAAGAACTCGCTCAACTCAAAGCAAAAGAGCGTGTTCACAAAGGCGCTCAAGAGCGCCGGGCTAACGGAAAAGCAGGTTATCGCGGGCGCTGACGGCAGAGCTGACAATGTTGAACTGCTAAAAGAGGGCATACGCAAAGACGGCAAGAGCTCATATAGCGATTACGACAGTGCGCTTTTGGCGCTCGAAGAGGCGAACGGGCTTGCGGCGCCGTCGTTCCTGAGCGACCTGTGGTCGAATTTTGTGCGCATAGTGGGCACGAAGATAGTCGCCTTAATACTTATCGCCGAGCTTGTGATGCTCATAGCGATAACGTGCTGCGCCTGTTTTAAGAACCGCGTGAGCATTTCGGGCACGCTGTTCAACGTAAACAACTACATAATCGTGACGTTCTGCGCGTTTATAACCATAGCGCCCTTCTTCTATGTCGCGGGCGCGTCGTTCGCGACCGAGTACGAACTGCAGGTGCGCCCGATGTTTATTATCCCGCAGGATTTTAGCCTCGACGCGTACCGCTATATAATGTCGTCGAGCAAGATAATCCGTTCAATGGGCAACTCAGTGTTCATAACAGTCGCGGGCACAATGATAAACCTGTTCTTCACTATGACCATGGCATATGTACTCTCAAAGCGCTATCTGCACGGCAGGAATTTCTTCCTGAACATGGTCATAATATCGATGTTCTTCTCCGGCGGCATGGTGCCCGGCTACATACTGGTCAGCAACTGGCTAAAGATGAAGGATACGTATTGGTCGGTGTTGCTGCCCGGCGCAATAAGCGCCTACAACCTGATGATCGTCAAGAACTTCTTCCAGGGCTTGCCGCAGGAGCTTGAGGAATCCGCGCGCATAGACGGCTGCAACGAAATAAGCACGCTCATTCGAATCGTGCTGCCGTTAAGCCTGCCCGTAATAGCCACGTTCGGTCTGTTCTACGCCGTGGGTCACTGGAACAGCTATTTCAGCGCCATGATATACATGACCGGCGCGAGCGAAAAGTGGCCGTTGCAGGTTATACTCAGAGAAATAATCGTACTCGCGGAAGCGTCGGCGGGCGATATGTCGGCGATGGACCCCGAATTTGTGCAGCCGCCGTCGCAGTCGATTAAAATGGCCGTCATAGTCGTTTCGACCGTGCCTATAATGTGCGTATACCCGTTCCTTCAAAAATACTTCGTGAAGGGCGTAATGGTCGGCGCTCTGAAGGGCTGACAAACAGGTTTTCCGCCGCCGTTTTGGCGGCAGAACATAATCACAAAGAGGAGGATATCATCATGAGGAAACTCGCGTCTCTGCTGCTCGCGCTGGCTATGCTTCTGTCGTTTGTAAGCTTCGCCAATGCCGAGGAAGAACCCTTCGTAATCACCGTAATGCTGCCCGACTTCTACGCGGATAAGGAATTCGTGAAGGAAGGCAACCCCGTTCTCGACGCTATCACCGAGGCTTCGGGCGTAAAGCTCGACATCACGTGGGTCGCGAACTCCGTATACCCGGACACCACCACTCTGACGCTCGCGGATCCTTCGCGTATGCCGATGATAATGGTACTGCAGGCCGTTGACGTGAACAACGCCCGCGCCGGCGCTTTCTGGGATCTGACCGACTACATTGACGACTATGAGAACCTGTCCGCGGGCGCGGCCGCCGTTTACAACAACATCTCCGTTGACGGCAGGATATACGGCATATACCGCTCGCGCAACGTCGTGCGCAACGGCGTCTACTACCGCTCAGATGTGGCGAAGGCCGCCGGCTTTGACGCCGTGCCGCAGACCGTCGAAGATTTCACCAAAATGTGCTACGACATGCTGGCTTACATCAAGGCGAACTACGGCGAGGCTTCCTACCTGCTCAACTGCTGCGAGTACATCGCGGGCACGATTGAAATAGCCACCGTGATGCACGGCGCGCCCTATGCTTACGGCGTGGGCGACGACGGGCTGCTCTACCCCTCGTTTGAGGCTCCGGAATATCTCGAAGGCCTCACTTGGCTGCGCGATCTGTACGCCGCCGGCGGCATCGACCCCGACTTCATGACCATCGCTTCCGGCACGTGGGATCAGGCCGAGCGCAACGAGAACGCCTTCATGCGCTTCGACTGCCTTGACAACGCGTACCGTCAGCAGGAGTGGTTCCAGAACAACAAAAACGTAACCTCCGACATATTCGAAATGATGCCCTCCGCCTACAACGCGAACGGCGACTACTGCGTGAAACCGACCCCCGGCTACAACGGACAGATCGTCATAACCAAGGCCGTTAAGACCGAGGAAGACTTCCTGCGCTGCATGTCGTTCCTCGATTGGTGCAACTCCGCCGAAGGTCAGACCCTCGTCAACTGGGGCATCGACGGCATAACATTCTGGATTCGCGAGGATGGCTTCCGCTACACCAAGCCCGACGAAGAGACCGATATGACCGAGTACGTGCTCACCATACAGCACTCGCTCAACCAGCTCGGCATGAACGTCAACGGCGACCTGACTCCCAAGGCCTCGACCACCAACCTGCGCTCCAAGTACGCTGGCTATCAGGGCGATACTTTCCTGATCAGCAACTTGGTAGCCGATCCCTCCGTGCCTCTGCAGGCGTCCTGCGAATCGTACACCAAGTACAATTCGCTGCTCGCCGAGAAGATTGAAGACGCGGCTGTCCAGTACATAGCGGGCTATATCGATGAAGACGCTCTGTACGAAGTGTGGGATGCATGGTTCGCCGAGGGCGGCCAGGAAATGCTCGACGAGTTCAACGCGCTCTACACCAAATAAACAAAACCCCAATAACCACGCTGCGCCCCGCTTTTCGCGGGGCGTTTCGCATATTTCGGCGCGCGATAAAAACGCAGTTTTAACGGATAATTCGAAACGAATCGTTGACAATTCACGCCGATGGTGATAAGATATAAAAGTTCGATTATGCGCATTCGGAGGTGCGGTTATGCCACAGCGACTGAAGGACGGTAAAAAGACCGTCGGCACGCGCACAACCATACGCGCAATAGAGGCGGGGGACGCTCTGCACGTGTTTGTTGCCGACGACGCCGATTTGTTCATAACGCGCCGCGTGACCGAGCTTTGCGCCGAGCGCAAAATCGATTACACCCGCGTGGAAACTATGAAGAAGCTCGGCGAATACTGCGGAGTGAACGTGAAAACCGCCTGCTGCGCTCTCATAAAGAGCTGATGCAAAACGAGATGTACCCCTTCCGCGGGTTGCAGGAAGTAGTATATATAACGACTATACCCAATGTTTGAGGAGGTGCTTCCATGCCCACGATCAACCAGATGATTCGTAAGGGTAGGGAAAAGGTTACAGAAAAATCCAACTCGCCGATACTTCAAAAGTGTCCGCAAAAGCGAGGGGTTTGTCTGTCCGTTAAAACGCAAACGCCTAAAAAGCCTAATTCCGCGTTGCGCAAGATCGCCCGCGTTCGCTTGACGAACACTATCGAAGGCACTTGCTATATACCCGGCATCGGTCACAACCTGCAGGAGCACTCGGTTGTGCTGATTCGCGGCGGCAAGGTTCGCGATCTTCCCGGTGTTCGCTACCACATAATTCGCGGCGCGCTCGATACCGCGGGCGTCGCGAAGCGTATGCAGGGCCGCTCACTCTATGGCGCGAAGAGGCCCAAGAAGTAATATTTCGGCATACCGCGACCGCCCCGAACCCTGCCAAGTCTGAAGGAACGCGGACAAGGCGGCAAGTAAGGCCGCAAGCGTGTAAGGCAGACCGCGCCAACGGCTGTTTTACTTTATGCCCATTGCTCGGAAGCTACATTCGACTGTCCGATAGATTGAGGAGGGACATACATGCCCAGACGTGGATTTATACCCAAGCGCGAGGTGCTGCCTGATCCGGTATACGGAACTGTGATAGTCACCAAGCTCATTAACCAGATGATGTACGACGGCAAGCGCGGAGTCGCGCAGTCCGTTTGCTATAACGCGTTCGAAAAAGTCGCCGAGAAATCCGGCAAGGACGCGAACGATGTGTTCAATCAGGCAATCGCCAACATAATGCCCGCGCTGGAAGTCAAGGCTCGCCGCGTCGGCGGTTCGACATATCAGGTTCCTGTCGAAATCCGCCCCGAGCGCCGTCAGACTTTGGCGTTGCGCTGGCTGGTCATGTTCGCGAGAAAGCGCAGCGAGCGCTCGATGTTCGACCGCCTCGCGGCCGAAATAATCGACGCGTCGAACAACACGGGCAACGCCGTGAAGCGCCGCGAGGACATGCACAAGATGGCGGAAGCCAACAAGGCGTTCGCGCACTACCGCTGGTAAGCATTTTCGCCCGAACATACGCGAAAACGCGTGCGGCGACCGGGGC
>CAYVPJ010000050.1:14616-22288 GCA_964453505.1 uncultured Oscillospiraceae bacterium
TTACCGCTGGTAAACAGCCAACCGCGATATACCGCGCACGGCCGGCGAAGTGCTTACGCATTTTTGCCGTCGTCGTGCGCGTTTTATGATTAAACATTCAAGACCTACAGCGCGGCGTAATGACCGCGCCATTGTGAAAGGACGTATTATACCGTGGCGAGATCGCATTCGCTTGATAATGTACGCAACATCGGCATCATGGCACACATCGACGCCGGAAAAACCACCACTACGGAGCGCATACTGTTTTATACGGGGCGCACGCACCGCATGGGAGAGGTTCACGAGGGCTTGGCCACGATGGACTGGATGGAGCAGGAACAGGAGCGCGGCATAACGATAACTTCCGCCGCGACTACCTGCGAATGGCGCGGTCATCAGATCAACATAATCGACACGCCCGGTCACGTCGATTTCACGGTCGAGGTCGAGCGCTCTCTGCGCGTGCTCGACGGCGCTGTCGCCGTGTTCTGCGCGAAGGGCGGAGTAGAGCCGCAGAGCGAAACCGTGTGGCGGCAGGCTACGAAATACGGCGTGCCACGCTTGGCGTATATCAATAAAATGGACATAACCGGCGCGAACTTTTTCCACGTTGTCGATATGATGCGCGAGAAACTGAACGCGAACGCCGTGCCTATACAGCTTCCCATAGGCGCCGAGGGCGGTTTTCAGGGCATAATCGACCTTCTGCGCATGAAAGCCGAGATATACACAGACGACCTCGGCACAAAAATCGAGGAAGAGAGCATTCCCGACGACTACTTAAAAATCGCCGAGGAATACCGCGCTAAGCTCATAGAGGCAGTCGCCGAAACCAGCGACGAGCTTACAGAAAAATTCCTCGAGGGCGAGGAAATAACCGAAGCGGATATGCGCCCCGCGATACGCAGGGCGACGATCGAAGGCAAGATGAACCCCGTTCTGTGCGGTACTTCTTACCGCAACAAAGGCGTGCAGCCTCTGCTTGACGCGGTCGTCGATTTCCTGCCTTCGCCGCTCGACATACCTCCCGTCAAAGGTACGCTCAAAAGCTCGGGCGACGAGGTCGAACGCGCTGCGGACGACGACGCGCCCTTCGCGGCTTTGGCGTTCAAGGTCATGGTCGACCCGTTCGTCGGCAGGCTCGTTTTCTTCCGCGTATACTCTGGCGTTCTTAAGGCGGGCAGCTATGTATACAACTCGTCAAAAGGCAAACGCGAGCGCATAGGCCGTATACTGCGTATGCACGCCAATCACCGCGAGGAGATCCAAGAGGTTTTCACAGGCGACATAGCCGCCGCCGTGGGCTTCAAAGACACCGTGACAGGCGACACGCTTTGCTTAGAAAACAAGCCGATAATACTCGAAAGCATGGAGTTCCCCGACCCCGTTATTCGCGTCGCAATCGAGCCGAAAACTAAGGCGGGGCGCGATAAGATGTCTGACGCGCTGATGCGTTTAGCGGTCGAAGACCCGACTTTCAAAACGTACACCGACGAAAGCACCGGTCAGACCATAATCGCGGGCATGGGCGAATTGCACCTTGAAATAATCGTCGACAGACTGCTGCGCGAGTTCAGGGTCGAGGCGACGGTCGGAAAACCGCAGGTCGCCTACAAAGAGTGCATCACAAAGACTTCGAAGGCCGAGGGCAGATTCGTGCGTCAGACGGGCGGTCACGGTCAGTACGGTCACTGCGTTATCGAGCTTTCACCGCTCGAGCCGGGCAGCGGTTACGAGTTTGTCGATAAAACAGTGGGCGGCGTGATTCCCAAGGAGTTCATACAGCCCATATCCGACGGCGTGAAGGAAGCTTCGCTTTCGGGCGCGCTGGGCGGCTACGAGGTCGTCGATTTCCGCTGCACGCTGCTTGAAGGCTCGTATCACGAGGTCGATTCAAGCGAAATGGCGTTCCACATCGCCGGTTCTCTGGCGTTCAAGGAAGCCGTCAAGAAGGCCGATCCGGCGCTTATGGAGCCCATAATGAAGGTCGAGATCGTCGTGCCCGACGAATACTTGGGCGGCGTCAACGCCGATATGTCAGCCCGCCGCGGCCGCATTATAAACACGGACACGAACGGCGATCTGCATGTGATAGACGCCATGGTGCCGCTTTCCGAAATGTTCGGCTACGCCACCGACCTGCGCTCGCGCAGTCAGGGGCGCGGCACGTTCACGATGCAGTTCGCGCAATACGAAGGCGTGCCTAAGAACGTGGCGGCAAAGATACTCGGAGCGAACGGCTATCATTCCTGATAAGACCCGCCCCCGTTTTCGCGGGGGCGTTTACTTATCGGCGAACATTTTAGAGGCTTGAATGCGCAGAAAAGATTACGGCATCGACATGACGAGCGGCCCGCTCTGGGGGCGAATCGCACTTTTCACTGTTCCGCTGATGTTTTCGAGCTTTCTGCAGCTTTTGTACAACGCCGCCGACAACGTCGTCGTGGGCAGGTTCGCCTACGACGGCGAGGCGGCGCTGGCGGCGGTAAGCTCGACCGGCTCGCTCATCAACCTGATCGTCAATATGTTCATTGGTCTGTCCGTGGGCACGAGCATTGTCGTCGCTCGCTATATCGGCGCGCGCGCCGATAGGGAAGTCCATGAGACGGTGCACACTTCCATTGCCATAAGCGTTATATTCGGGCTTATACTCGTTATAATCGGTGTTTCCGCCGCGAGACCGCTTTTGAAAATGATGAACTCGCCCGAAAACGTGCTCGATAAGGCAAGCCTGTACATGCGCATATATTTCGCGGGTATGCCCTTTAACATGCTCTACAACTTCGGTTCGGCGGTTTTACGCGCGGTGGGGGATACGCGCCGCCCGCTGTATATACTGATATTTTCAGGAATCGTCAACGTGCTTCTGAACCTGCTGTTCGTTATAGTGTTTCATATGGACGTTGATGGCGTGGCGCTTGCGACAATCATATCTCAGGCTATATCCGCCGTGCTCGTCGTCATGTGCCTGATAAGAAGTCAGGGCAACATTCGCCTGTTCCCTAAAAAGCTGCGCATATACCCCAAGCGCTTGGCTGAGCTTGCCCGCTACGGCCTGCCCGCCGGTTTGCAGGGCATGGTGTTTTCCATATCGAACGTGCTGATACAGTCGTCAATAAACGGCTTCAAATCGACCGTTATGGCGGGCAACGGCGCGGCAAGCAACATCGAAGGCTTTGTGTACGCCGTAATGAACACGCTGTATCAGGCGTCGCTCACATTCACGGGTCAGAATGTGGGCGCGGGCAAAATAAAGCGCGTGAGCAAGATTACGCTAATATGCGCCGTATACGTGACCGCCGTCGGCCTTATCGGCGGGTTAGGAGTGTACGCCATAGGCGATAAGCTGATAGCGATATACAACCCCGACCCGTATGTCATATCGGCGGGTATTCTGCGCCTTAAATATGTGTGCAGACCATATGTGCTGTGCGGCATAATGGATATGCTCGTAGGCTCTCTGAGGGGCATGGGCAAGTCTATAATGCCTATGATAGTGTCGCTGCTCGGCGCGTGCGCCCTGCGCGTCGTGTGGATATTCACCGTGTTCCGCGCCGACCCGACACTCGAAACGCTGTACGTGTCCTACCCCATATCATGGGCAGTGACCGCGTTCGCGCACTTCTGCTGCTATCTTGCAGTATACTCAAAGCTCAAAAAAGGCGCTCAAAGCTCTCTTACGTGATATTTCGCCTTTATGTCGTTGTAGCCGTCTATGCTGCCCACGTCGTAACGTAAGCCCGTCATGCGCCACGCGTATAACTCGCTTTCGCGGCTCAGCCACCCCGCGAAGCTGCCGGGCGCGTCCGCCGACACGCCGCTTTCAAGCGCTTTGGGCAATAGGTCGAGGTCGCTTTGCGTATATGCGTAAAATGGGGGCACGGCGAACTCGCTCGCGGGCATACTCGGCTTTTCCTGAAAAGATGTGACTCGGTTTTTCTCGTCAAGCGTTATAATGCCGGTCTTGCGCCGCTTTTCGACGTCGGGTTCGACGTAATACATTATAAGCGAACGCTTCCTCAAAACAAACTCGTCCGTAAACCCTTTCAGCGAAAAATCGAGCAGATTATCGCCCGCCAGCACGAGCGCGTCGCCCTTGTGCGCGCGCGACGCCAGCAGCATATCCCGTGCCGCGCCCAAGCGCGCGTCGTTTGAGACAGAGCCGTCGTCTAGCACATCGAGGGGCTTTTGGAGCTTTCTGTATCTCGCCCACGCCTTGAATTGGTCTATGAACTTATGGTTGCTCACGACGGTCACGCGCTCGACTGCGTCTATCGAGTCTATGTCGTCTATCAGCCAGTCGATTATCGATCTGCCGCCCACTTCCAAAAGCGGTTTGGCTATGAACTCCGTGAGCGGGTACATGCGCGTGGCGTAGCCCGCCGCCAGTATAATACAATTCATTTATTGCCTCCGCGCTCTCATTTCAGGTATACGCCGTCCGCCGACTCGCAGAAATTGATCTCGAACCAGTTTTTCAGATCGGGGAAGCGCGACAGATAGCTGTCTGTAAATTTCTGAACGATCTCGTCCCTGTACGCGGGGTCTGTCAGCGCCACATAGCAGCCCTTGAAGCCCGCGCCGCAAAAGCGTCCGCCGTACACGCCGTCCGTCGCGAGCGCGATTTCGTGCAGCGCTTTCAGCTCGTCCGAGCCGGCTTCGTACAGCTCTATCGAGCTTGTGCCCGACTCGAACATTAGCCGCCCGAACGCGTTGAGGTCGCCCCGCATCCACGCCCTCGTACCCAGTTTGACTCGCGCGGTTTCGGCGTAGTAGTGCTCGGCGCGCCTGCGCCACGTATCGGGCAGCATATCGGCGTATTTCTCGAAAACGCCGTCGGGCACATCACGCAAAAACGCTTCGCTTATTTTACCGTAGGGCATACCTGAATACGCGAACATGGCGTATGCCGCCGCGCGGCACTCGTCGACCCGTGCGTTATAATCAGAGTGTATAAGCGCGTGCTCGAGTCCCGAAAACACTATCATTATTTCGTAATCGGGCATTGTCGGCGATTTCGGTATGAGCTCGTATTTATTGTCGTTCGTGTCGAGATACAGCAGATGGTCTTTGCGCGAGTAAACCTCGCAGCTCTGGTCGAGCACGCCGTTCGACAGCCCTATATATTTCGTCTCCGCCCAGTGCCCAAGCTCGACCAAGCCGCTCTTGTTCAGGCGAATGTTGTTGACTTCGCACAACGCGCGTATGTATGTGAGTATTACCGCCGCCGATGAGGACAGCCCTCCGATAGGCAGCGTGCCCTCTATGTCGCCTTTAATGCCGTATTCAAGGTCGTATCGCGCGTTTATCAGCGCGGCGACCGCCGAGCGCGCGTAATCGCCCCAGTGCATTTCGCGCGATGTCGTGCGCCGGGCGGACGTCTTTACGCAGCCTCCGAAATTGCGGCTCTCGATCTCGATCGAGCCGTCGGAAGTCGGCTCGCACGTGAGACGCACGCCCCTGTCGAGCGCGAAGCCCGTGACGATGCCGTGCTGATGGTCAACGTGCGCGCCTATCGGACAGACTCGGTACGGCGTGTATACTTTCAGCATGTCGCTTCATCTCCGTAAAAATCCCTGTACCATTTCGCGAACTCATACAGCCCGTCCTGTATCGACGTTTCGGGCTTGAACCCGAAATCGCGGGCGAGGTCGTCGACGTCGGCGAACGTCTGATAAACGTCCCCCGCCTGCATCGGCAAAAACTCAATGTTCGCCTTTATATCGCGCCCGTATGCGCGGCTCAGCGCGCCTTCGAGGGCGCGTATGTAGTCCATCAGGTTTTCGGGGCTGTTGTTGCCTATGTTGTAGACCTTCGCGGGGTCTTCGCCCTGCGGCGGGCTTGACAGCATACGCAGTATGCCGCTCACGATGTCGTCAACATATGTAAAATCGCGCTTCATGTCGCCGTTGTTGTAGACCTGTATCGTTTTTCCCGCCAGTATCTTTTTCGTGAACGAGAAATACGCCATATCGGGTCTTCCGGCGGGACCGTATACTGTGAAGAAGCGCAAGCCCGTCGTGGGTATGTTGAAAAGATGGCTGTATGTGAACGCCATAAGCTCGTTCGATTTCTTTGTGGCGGCGTAAAGACTTATAGGGTGATCCACGTTGTCCGTCACCGAGAACGGCGTTTTTTGCTGGTTTCCGTATACGGAGCTTGACGAGGCGTATATAAGATGCGATATGCCCTTATGCCTGCACGCCTCTAGTATGTTGAAAAAGCCTATTATGTTTGAATCTATGTACGCCCTCGGATTTGTTATCGAATATCTGACGCCAGCCTGAGCCGCGAGGTTTACGCAAACGTCGGGCCTGAAATCGTCGAACAAACCGTTCACCATGTCAGCGTCCGACAGGTCGCCTTTCACGAACTCAAAGTTTTCGAACTTCGAAAGCCCGTCGAGCCGCGACTGTTTCAGCGCCACGTCGTAGTAATCGTTCATGTTATCAAAGCCCGTCACGCGCGCGTTCTTATCGCTTTTCAATATCGCGCGCGACAAATGCGAGCCTATGAACCCCGCCGCGCCCGTCACCAGTATATTCATGCAAGCGCCCTCCTTCGTATCAGCTGTTACCATTATAATGTAATATCGCGCCGTGTTAAAGTCTTTCGACATTTTAACGCTAAAATTAACGCGACTCCGCGCAATCTTTCGGTTGCGCGGAGTCGCTTTTCCAATGCGTATTCAGTTTGATGTTTTGGCAGGTTGTTTAATACATTCCGCCCATTCCGCCGGGGGCTGCGGGAGCGGCGGGAGGATTCTTGTCGGGCAGGTCGGTCACGAGGGACTCGGTGGTGAGCACCATCGCCGCCACGCTCGTCGCGTTCTGCAGCGCGCTGCGCGTAACCTTGGTCGGGTCGATTATGCCGCGCTCCGCCATGTCGCAGTATTCGTCCTTCGCCGCGTCATAGCCGAAGCCGACTTTCTTGGAGGTCTTTATCTTCTCTACGGCGACGCTTCCGTCGACGCCCGCGTTGTGGCAAATCTGGCGAACGGGCTCTTCGAGAGCGCGCAGCACGATAGCAACGCCGGTCTTAACGTCGCCCGACTGGGTCTTCATGAAATCGGAAACGGGCTTGCAGGCCGCCATGAGCGCAGTTCCGCCGCCGGGCACGATGCCTTCTTCAACGGCAGCGCGGGTCGCGGCGAGCGCGTCTTCGATGCGCATCTTGCGCTCTTTCATCTCGACTTCGGTCGCAGCGCCTACGTGTATAACGGCTACGCCGCCAGCGAGCTTCGCCAAGCGCTCTTGCAGCTTTTCGCGGTCGTAATCGGAGGTGGTGTCCTCGATCTGCGAGCGGATGGAGTTGATGCGCGCCTTGATTTCGGACGGATCTCCCGCGCCTTCGACGATGACGGTGTTGTCCTTGTCGATCTTGACCTGACGGGCGCGGCCGAGCATGTCTATCGTGGCTTCCTTCAGATCCAAGCCGAGTTCCTCGGTGATGACCTGACCGCCGGTGAGGATCGCTATATCCTGCAGCATTGCCTTGCGGCGATCGCCGAAGCCGGGGGCTTTGACGGCGACGCAGGTGAACGTGCCGCGCAGTTTGTTGAGCACCAGAGTCGCGAGAGCTTCGCCCTCTACGTCCTCGGCGATGATGAGCAGCTTCTTGCCCTGCTGCACCACGCCCTCAAGCAGCGTGATGATTTCCTGTATGTTCGAAATTTTCTTGTCGGTGATCA
>CAYVPJ010000051.1:0-22205 GCA_964453505.1 uncultured Oscillospiraceae bacterium
GTGACACCTTGCTTGTAAGGCAAGTGCTCTCCCAACTGAGCTATGCTCCCACAGCCACAACCCTGTGAACGCGTTCGCGACTTGAATATATTACAACGCCCGGTGAGTTTTGTCAATACCAAAAATACGAATAAATGAATTTTTCACGTTTGTAATTTTGTAGGAGCGACCGGCTATGACAGGCGTTTCAAAAACGGGCGCATTTTTCCGTTTTCAATTTCGATCACGCCATAGCGCCCGTCCTTCAAAGCGCCCGGATTCACGAATATGCGGTCTCCGTCGTTTTCGACATTTGGTATGTGCGTGTGGCCGTATAAAACCAGTTTCGCGCCGCATTCTGCCGCGCTGAGCGACAGCCGATAAAGCCCGTCCTTCACGTTCTCACGATGACCGTGCGCCGCGTAAACGCGTATTCCGCAGATGTCAGAGAGCGAGCGCGCGGGCTGCGAGGACAGAAAGTCGCAGTTACCGCGCAAGTACACGAGTTTCGCGCAAACAGAGTCCGCAAGCGCGTCTATGTCCGACGCGTGATCGCCCAAGTGATATATGTAGTCGCAACCTTTCAGCGCGGCGGCGGCTTTCTTTATCATCTGAGCCGAACCGTGGCTGTCGGATATGACGCCTATTCTGATAATGCTCATTTCAACGCCTTAACGAGCGCGCGTATGGCGTTCGCGCGGTGCGAGACGCGGTTTTTCTCGTCAGTTCCGGCTTCCGCGAACGTCTTATAGTTGAGCTGCGCGCATTCGAACAGCGGATCGTAGCCGAAACCGCCTTCTCCGCGCGCAGAAAACGCGATGCGCCCCTCGCACGCGCCTTCTACCACGATTGGTTGTGTCGCGGGGCGCGTGAGCGCTATGGCGCACTTAAAGCGAGCCGTGCGCGGTTCGGGCGCGTTTTTAAGCTCCGACAATAGCTTTATGTTGTTGGCGTTATCGTCGCCATGCACGCCCGCGTATCTGGCGCTGTATATGCCGGGCGCGCCGTTCAGGCTGTCGACCTCTAATCCCGAGTCGTCCGCTATGGCGGCGCAGTTCAGACTCGACGTTATGGCGTTAGCCTTTAGGAGCGCGTTATCCGCAAACGTCTCCCCCGTCTCATCGATCTCGGAGTCGAAGCCCGCTTCCGACATCGACATAACGTCGAACATGTCGCCGAGCAGTTCTTTCAGCTCTTTGAGCTTTCCGAAATTGCGCGTGGCGGCGACGAGTTTGGGTTTCTTGCCTATAACGTAAGCCCGCTCGCCCAGCGCCGCGAGCTGTTTGCTCATCAGTTTGCGTATGCCGCCCTTCGCGAGAGCTAACAGCCTGTCAAGCTCGCGCTTATCGAACGCGCGCCCCTCGCCCGTGCCCTGCACTTCTATGAAGCGCATGTCGCCCGTCGGCTCTTTCGTCATAACGATGTTCATGTCGACCTGAGCGCGCGAATCCTGAACGTATTCCAAGTCTAGCGTCGGTGAATCGTCGACAATGCCCACGCTCACCGCCGCGACTTGCCTTACGACGAACGAATCGGTTATCGCGCCCGACGAAAGCAGTTTGTCGCACGCGATGCACAAAGCGGCGAACGCGCCGGTTATTGAAGCCGTGCGCGTGCCGCCGTCAGCCTGCAATACGTCGCAGTCGATATATATGGTGCGTTCGCCCAGCCTCGTCAGGTCGCACGCCGCTCTGAGCGAGCGCCCGATGAGCCTTTGAATTTCAACGCCGCGCCCGTCCTTCTTAATGCCGTCGCGCTCCTTGCGGCGCGGAGTGGAGCTGGGCAGCATCGAGTACTCGGCGGTGAGCCAGCCCTGTCCGCTGCCCTTTTTGAAAGGCGGCACGCCTTCCGTAACAGACGCGGAGCACAAAACGCGCGTGCGCCCGCATTCAATGAGCACCGAGCCCGCCGCCATCTCCGTGTAATCGGCAGTTATTTTGGTATGCCTCAAGGCGTCAGCCTTTCTTGTGTCAGACATTTGTTTAGCTCCTTATAATCAATCGAAATCGAATATGTTGTTGGACTGCGTCTGTATGAACGCGTCGGCAACGTCGCTTGCGGTGTTCACAAACGTGGGAATCGTGAGCGTGCCCTCGCCCGTATCGTAAGGCTTTCCGTTTACGAGTATCTCGACGCTCTTCACGCCCTCGAATTGTTTGCACGTCAGCGTGAGCGCGCGGAGCGCCAGCCGCCCGCCGTCGGTCTGCTCGGCTATGCGAATAAATTCCTCGGTGAAACTGAGCTTCGCGACGCCGTCGTCCATTTCGACCGCCAGCAGACCGCAGCCCGACGGCATCACTCCCTCGAGCGGCGACGAGGAGGACGGCCCTTTCACCAGCTCGAGCACGGCGGTCTGTATGTCGGGCGAACCGTACACGAAGCGCGTAACGGGCACGATAAGCGCGGGCGAATCGTTCGTGAAGTACAATGTCACCGGGTCGCCGTCCTGTATATTCGTGCCCTCGAGGTTCAGGCGCACGCTGTCGAACTCGCCGGAGATAACCGTTCCGTGAGTGAGCTTGTCGCGCTGACGGCCGCCCACCAAGAAGCTCACTTTGTCGACAGTCGGAAAATCGGTGAGCGCGTTTACGATCGCGTCTATCATGTTGCGCTCGGAAACCGCGTCCGCACAGTTCATAACTTCCTTGGACAGATCGATGCGCGCCAAGCCGCCCGATATATCCAAATCGAACGTCGTGTTTTCGGGAATCACTGTGCGCAGGCCCAGCCGCGCCGCCTCCATGTCGTTGTACACGCTCTTGACCATCAGGTTGACCGTCGCCTTGGCGATGCCCTCCTCAGCCTGAATGCGGCGCATCACGGGCACGAGATAACCGTAGTCGTCCTGATAGTATACCACGGTCGACACCGTATCCGCAACCGAAACTTCCCGCGCCAATTCGATTTCGCCTACGGTCGCTGGCGGCGAGTCTGGCGTAGCGACGTCAACCTCCCTAGAGCCGCTCCACGCGGCGCACAGAGCGAGCGTTATAAGCAGCAATACCGCCGCAAGCAGATACAGCCGCCGCTGTTTATCGCCGAATTTCATGAGTTGGAACACCCCCCGTATTTAGTTTGTTAATCGTATTCCTCAGACGGGCGGGGTATGCATACGCCATGAAGCCGGACTCGCGATATATGAAACGAAGACCGCCAAACGGCGGTCTTCGCGTGAAACGCGGTTGGAACTAATAGACTTCCTTCCACTGGTCGATGTTCTCGGCGGTGAAGCAGTACGGGTCGCCTACGATCGTGAAGGCGTTGCCATTGCCGTCGTCGAGTATCTCGATCTTGCCCAAGCGGCCGGCCTCGAACGACTCGCCGACAGCGCCGGCGATTTCGCCCTTAACCATTGCCACGGACGCGTAAGCCGCGCAGTAGCCCAAGTCGATCGGATTCCACAGGTACATGCCTTCGCACACGCCGGCGGTGATATACTCTGCCATCTCGCTCGGCAGACCCAAGCCCGTCAGCTTGATTTTGCCGGTCAGCTCGTTGTCCTGTATACAGGTCGCCGCCGCGGCTATGCCGACGGTGGTGGGAGAAATGACGCCCTTGAGCTCGGGATAGCTGTCAATGAGACCCTGCATTTCCTGATAGGATTTGTCGGTAAGGTCGTCGCCGTAGACTATCGTCACAAGCTCGATGCCCTTATACTCTTCCTTCTCAAGCTCCTGCTGCATGAACTTAATCCAAGTGTTCTGGTTGTCCATCGTGGCGCCGGCGGACAGTATGGCTATCTGACCTTCGCCGCCGATTTGCTTGGATATTTCCTCGATCTGCACGCGGCCGATGTTGGCGGCGACGGACGGGTCGATGTTCAGGTTGCGGCCTTCGGGATTAACGGCCGAGTCCCAGCTGATGACTTTGATGCCCTTTTCCATGGCTGTTTGCAATACGTTCACCAGACCCACCGCGTCGTTGGCGGACACGGCGATAGCGTCGACTTCCTGCTGTATATAGCCTTCGATGATCTGGATCTGACCTTCGTTGGACGAGTCCGCCGGGCCGTTATGAACGAAAGTGAAGCCGAGCTCTCCCGCCGCTTCCTCGAAGCCGCGAACCGCCGCCTCGAAGAACGGGTTGCCGGTTTGCTTATAGACTACGCCGATAGTTATCGGCTTGTCCTCCGCCATCGCGCCGAACGCTCCGAACGCGAGCAGCATGACCAGCACCAATGATAAGAGTTTGCGCATATGTGTAGACCTCCTTATATTTTCCTACGCCTTGCGGCGCATGGAATTCAAAACTTTGCGGAGCTATTTCTGCGCGGCGCTGACGGCGGCCGCCTGCCTGCGCTTGTAAACCTGAACATATCTGTTCACATATTCGACTATGTTCGGGAGCAGCACGACCGTTATCAACAGCACGCCTATCGCAAGATTCAATATGAACGAATCGTTGTACGCTACCGTCAGGCCGTTCTTTAGGCACGTCATAAGTATCAATGACAATAATAGCCCTACGACGGTGCCTTTGCCGCCCGCAGTGGATGCGCCGCCCAGCACGGCTACGGCTATAGCCTGCATTTCATAGCCCGTCGCCAGAGTGTATTTGACGGAATTTGTCCTCGCCGACAGGAATATGCCGCCCACAGCCGCGAGCAGACCGTTCAGCGCGAATATGTAGAGCTTCATGCGGTCGGTACGAACGCCCGAATAACGCGCCGTCGTTATGTTCGTGCCGGTCGCGAATATTCTGCGCCCCGGAGAAGTGTGGTGCAGCCAGATATAGAATATTGGAAACAGCGCGAGCAGGCATACAAGCATTATCGGTATGCCAAACTGTATGCGGTCCGGACCGCCCAGAAACCTGAATATGTTGTTGAAGTCGATTTTGAGCGAATCATAACCCAAGCCCTTCGAAAACCACGACGGAAAACCGCTCGACGATTTATCCTTCAGAATTATGTACGCGATTCCTCTGTACAGCGTCATTGTCGACAGCGTGATTATCATAGGGAACAGCTCTTTGAACCGCGTGACGAGCACTCCGTTTATCAATCCGCATATTATGCCCGTAAGAAGCGCAGTCGGCAGCGCTATACAGAACGCCAAGTCCGCGGGCGATATGAACGATATGCCGAGGAACGGAATCCAACCGCCGACGGTGTTTATGAAGCCTCTCAACGCGCCTTCGCACTGAGAAAGTATGCCGTTATATGTGACTGCCATGACCGTCACGGACAAAGCGGCGGTCGAGCCGACGGATATGTCGATGTCTCCGAGCAGCAGCACCAGAAACGCGCCCAGCGCCAAAAAGCCCACGTCCACCATGTATACGCGCGTTTGATCGAGCAGCTTTGAGAACGTGTACGAATCGGGCATTTTTTTGTTGAAGAACACATATACGCCGACTATCAAAACCGCCAGCAGCCATTCCCATCGAAGGAATATCTTTTTTGCCGTGTTCATCAGATCTTCCTCCCTCTGAGGTCGCTATTGCGCACGGAGCGCTGCAATATGACGTTCGATATGACGGCAATCAGTATAAGCGCGCCCTGTATCAGTTTTTTCCAGAACTCCGCCTGCCCGGTCAGCTTTAGCATGGGTAAGCCGTTGTTTATAACGCCTATGGTCAACGCGCCGAGCAGCACGCCCGTCACTTTGCCCGAACCGCCCGTTACCGATACGCCGCCGATGACGCACGCGGCTATGACGTACATTTCGTAGCCTGTTTTCAAGTCCTGCGTGATTTTCGTGTCGTGGCTTGCGAACATAAGACCCGCCAAACCCGCGAGCGCGCCCATTATTATGTGAGCTATCAGTTTCGTTCTGCGCACGTGTATGCCGCGCATCTCAGCCGCCTCGGCGTTCGAACCGACGGCGTATAAATGCCTGCCGGTGCGCAGGTATGTTATAAACAGAAACATTATGACGAACACGAGTATCATTAGCCACGTCTTGGCGTTCAGGCCCAAGAACGAAGCGCGCGTAAAGTCAGTGAACGCGGTCGACATATCCTTTTTGTAGACCGCCTTTCCGTCGGACACGACGTGCGCCAGCCCGTATATTATGTATTGCATACCGAGCGTCGTGACAATCGGCAAAACGTTTCCGTAAGCGATAATGAGTCCGTTTACAAGCCCGCACAAAGCGCCCACGCCCATGCCGAGCGGTATGAGCAGCAAAAGCGACATGCTCTCCTTGACCGTCGTAACGGTCTCTACGCCGTCGATGATTCGAATTATCTTTACAGTTTCGAGGCTGTTTTTCATGAGTATGCCCACGACCATCGCCGAAAGCGCCATTATGCCCGAAATAGATATGTCGATAGAGCCGACGAGCATCACGCACAGCATACCCGCCGCGAGTATGGCAAGGGTCGCGGTGTCCTCGACTATGAACAATAGCTTCTCCGGCTGGAAAAAGCTGTTGTTACGCAGACCGACGCCGACAATGAGCAGCATAAGCACCGCCAGCAGGCTAATTTCGCGGTATTGCACGAATATTGTGTATAAGGGCGATCTACGCTTTCCGATGTCAATCATATATTGACCGTCTCCTTACGCTTCCTTTTTAAGCGGCATACCCGCCGATAAAACGTTCTCCTGCGTCGCTTCGGCGCGTGGAATGATTCGGGACACGCGCCCCTCGCGCATTACGACGATATTGTCCGCCATGTTCACGACCTCCGGCAGTTCGGAAGATATGAGCAATATGCCGTAGCCGCGCTCGGCCAGCTCGCACATTATTTCGTATATCTGCGATTTAGAGCCGACGTCTACGCCCTTTGTCGGTTCGTCCAATATAAGTATTTTGGTTTCGCTCGACAACAGCTTCGACACAACGACCTTTTGCTGGTTGCCGCCTGACAATGACATAGCCTGATCGTCTATGGAGTTTGCGCGTATGCGCATTCTGTCGGAGTATTTCTGCGCTTCTCTGCGCTCGCGCGATGTTAATCGCCACCCTATCGGGCTGAAACGCGATATGGCGGGCAGCGTGATGTTGTCGGTTATCGACCACGGCAGGAACAGACCCTGCTTTTGCCTGTCTTCCGGCAAAAGCCCTATTCCCATTTTCAGAGCCATATTAGGGTGCGAAATCTGCACTTTTTTACCGTTTAGATATATTTCGCCGCTCGTGGGGTTCGTTACGCCGCAAATAGCCTCGACCACCTCGGTGCGCCCCGCTCCCACAAGCCCCGTGACGCACAGTATTTCACCCGCGTGAAGCGTGAAGCTCACGTCGGCGAAATAACCTGTGCGACTCAAATTAGATACTCTCAGCAATTCGTCGCCGATCTGCGCGTGTTTTGTCGGGAAGAATTGGTCTATGCTTCTGCCGACCATCTGCCTGACCAGTTCCGCTTCGTCTACCTGATTCACATACGACGTTCCGATATACTTCGCGTCGCGGAATACGGTGACGCGGTCGGCGAGTTTATACATATCTTCGAAGCGATGCGAAATGAGTATTATCGACACGCCGCCGTCGCGCAGCTTGCGCGCGATTTCATATAGCTCCTCGCTCTCGCGGCGGGAAAGCGCGGCCGTCGGCTCGTCCATTATCAATATGCGCATATCCTGCGAGAGCGCCTTCGCGATTTCGACAAGCTGTTGCTGGGCGACCGACAGCGCGCCCATTCGGTCGGTCGGGCTGATGTTCGAGCCGAGCGAATCGAGAATCGCTTTCGCGCGGGCGTTCGTCTCGCGCCAGTTAATTCTCATACCAAACCTGAAGCCGCGCGAGTTGTCGGGCGCAGTTCCTTCGGGCTCGCGCCATTTGGTCGTCCTGAAACCTTTCAATATTTCGTGACCCATGTATATGTTTTCGGCGACTGTCAAATCGGGATATGCCGCCAAGTGCTGATATATGGCGGCTATGCCGTGACGGGCGGCGACGAGCGGGTCGTGCACTTCGATTTTTTTGCCGTCCAGCAGTATCTCTCCGCCGTCGGGACGGTGCACGCCGGTCAGCACCTTTATGAACGTCGATTTACCCGCGCCGTTTTCGCCCATCAGCGCGTGTATCTCGCCTTTCTTCAAATTGAACATAACTCCGTCCAGCGCTTTCACGCCCGGAAATATTTTCGTTATGTTGTTCATTTCCAATATGTATCCCGACATACGCGTTCACCGCCTCCGCACGCCGCTGTTTACGCACGCCGCGCCACGAAAAGCAGTATAACACGGTTTCTAACTAAAATCAATGACGAATTTTTGTTATTCCGACTAATTAATTACGCGTTTATACAATGATATGGCGGCTGCGCGCGAAGTTTTGTTAAGTTCAGAAAATCGGTGTACAAAAATGCCCGTGCGTGATATAATAAGCGCAGCCCCTAAGTGAAAAATCCTGGTTATGCCGTGTCCCTCCCGGTGGAATCCTGCCGATGAACGGAACGAATCAACAAGGTTATATTCATCGAACGGGCGCCATCAGATTAGGAGGGTTTTTCCATGTACGAAGACAAAACATTGGTGTGCCGTGAATGCGGCAATGAGTTCGTGTTCACCGCTTCCGAGCAGCAGTTCTATGCCGACAAGGGTTTCCAGAACGAGCCCGGCCGCTGCCCGAATTGCCGCGCTGCCCGTCGTCAGTCGGGCGGTCAGAACAACAATCGCGGCGAGCGCCAAATGTACGACGTAATTTGCGACGGCTGCGGCCGTCCTACGCAGGTTCCGTTCCAGCCCCGCGGAGATCGCCCCGTGTATTGCCGCGAGTGCTTCGAAGCGAACCGTCAGTCAAGATATTAATCTCGACAATGCGCCTTCCGAGAAATCGGAAGGTCTTTTTTATTGCAATAAATTGACGTATGTGTTACAATATCAGCAGTCACAATCGTATACGGAGGCTGTTTGTATGAACTTGATTGACAGACTGCGCGGCGACCTGGGCGCGTATAAATCGATACCGTTCTGGAGCTGGAACGACAGGCTCGAACCCGAAGTGCTGCGCGGGCAGATACGCGATATGAAAAAGAACGGCATAGGCGGCTTCTTCATGCACGCAAGAGGCGGTCTCATGACCGAATACATGTCGGACGAATGGTTCAGGGCGGTCGACGCGTGTCTGGACGAAGCGAAGAAACAGGGCATGTACGCGTGGGCATACGACGAAAACGGATGGCCGAGCGGCTTCGCGGGCATGAAGCTACTTGAAGATAAGCAAAATCACGCGCATTACCTCACGTGCGAAGCTCGCCCCTCTTTCGACCCGGAAGCGCTCGGGTGCTATCGGCTGGAAGAAGGTCGGCTCATACGCGTGACGGCCGACGAAGGCGAAAGCTGCATATGCGTATACGACAACACAAATTCTTCGGTCGTCGACATACTAAACTGGAAGATC
Source organism: uncultured Oscillospiraceae bacterium (assembly GCA_964453505.1). Classification (GTDB taxonomy): domain Bacteria; phylum Bacillota; class Clostridia; order Christensenellales; family Aristaeellaceae; genus CAYVPJ01. The sequence goes on from CAYVPJ010000051.1 coordinate 9,273, forward strand.
GTGCGCATGTTCATTGACGAGACGCACGAAAAATACGCGAAGCGCTACCCTGACGAATTGGGGCGCTCGCTTATGGGCTTCTTTACTGACGAACCACAGTATTTCCGCTATCAGACGGCCTACTCGCCCGTCATTTTGAGGCTGTACAACAGCATTTATTCCGAAGACCTCTTAAACGAGCTGGGCGCGCTTTTCGTGGACTGCGAACAGAGCGACCGATTCAGATATAGATATTGGAAACTAATGAACGATACATACACCGAAGCGTTCGCGAAACAGATATACGACTGGTGCGACGCGCGCGGTTTAAAACTGACGGGACACACTATCGAGGAGCGCAGTCTGTTCGGTCAGATGATGTGCTGCGCGGGCGCTATGCCATTCTATGAGTTCGAGCATATGCCCGGCATGGACTGGCTGGGGCGCGACATAGGCAGCGAGGTCGCGCCGAAGCAGGTCGCGTCTGTCGCGCAGCAGCTTCAGAAAAAGCAGGTCATAACCGAAACGTTCGCGTGCTGCGGCTGGGACGTTACGCCGAACGAGCTTAAGCGCATTGCCGAATGGCAATACGTGAACGGCGTGAACATGATGTGCCAGCATCTGTATCCGTATTCCATACGCGGTCAGCGCAAGCGCGATTATCCCGCGTTCTACTCGCCGCACAACCCGTGGCTGAGCGAGTTCGCGCGCTTCAACGATTACTTCACGCGTCTGGGCTATATGCTCTCGGAGAGCCGCGAAGTCGCCGAATCGCTCGTTATACACCCGATTCACAGCGCGTATATGGACTTCAAGCGCGACGACGTAAGCTCCTTAGACGCGCTCAACGACGGCTTCGAAGCGCTCGTTAAGGCGCTCGGCGAGCGCAACATAGGTCATCATTACGCCGACGAAACATTGCTCGCGAAGCACGGACAGGTGAACGGCAGACGTTTATGCGTGGGCGTATGTTCGTATTCATACGTGATAGTGCCCGACATGCGCGGGCTGGACTCCGCGACGGTCAGGCTGCTGCGCGAATATCAGAAGAACGGCGGCAGACTGTTCTTCGCGGGTAAAACGCCGCCGAAACTGATAGACGGCGAAAAAGCCGAGCTTGGGCTCAGCTCGAACATAACGTTCGATGAAATCCGCAACCCCGGCATGTCCGTTGACGATTACGACACCCCGGTGCGCTCGACGATGCGCCGCGCCGACTTCGGTGACTTCCTGTACGCGGTGAACCTGTCGAAAGACGAGGATGCGCGCATAACATACCGCATAAACGCGCGCGGCGCGCGCGAGTTTTTGCCGGAATCGGCGAAATTTATTCCTATATACTTCAAGCCGCTCGACGCGGGAGGAATCGACATACCGCTGAATCTCGCCACGGGCGAATCGAAAGTCATATTCTTCGCGGGCGGCGCGGAAAGCGCTCCGGCGGCGGAACAACCCGAACTGCGCTCTATCTCGCCCGTAAACGCGCGAATAACCGAGATTGACGAAAACGCGCTGACGCTGGACTACTGCGCTATATCATACGACAATATTGCATACACCGAACCGCTGCCCGTTATGGCAGTCTCGGACAGGCTGCTGCGCGAGCGCAAAAACGGCGTCGTCTATATAAAATACGTATTCAACGTGAAGGCGAAGCCGCCCAAACTGCGCGTAGAGGCGGAACGTATGCACTCCGCGGGCGCGTGGCTCAACGCGGAATCGCTCGCGTTCGACCAAGCCGGCACGCAGGACGCGGCTTTCGTATCGGCGGACATTTCAGGCAGAGTCAGAATCGGCTCGAACGAGCTGGTCTTTATGATCGATTACTATCAGCCCGAGCACGTATACGACGTGTTCAACGGCTACTATTACGACGCCAAAACAAGCGTTACCGAGAGCCTCGTCAACTGCCTGAGCTATGAGACTGATATTGAGTGCGTATATCTGCGCGGCGATTTCTGCGTCGAATGCGACAAATACGAACAGGGCGACAAACGAACGCTGATATGCGACGGCGGATTCCGCGTGACGCTTCCGCGCAGATATGTAACTCTGAACTCGCTGTGCAAGGACGGTTTCCCGTTCTTCGCTGGCTCTGTAACTTTCGACGCAGACGTGTGTTTAAGGGGCGACGAGCGCCTGCTCAAGCTGGTCGGCAGATACGCGACCGCCCATGTGCGCGTGAACGGCGGGCAGGAGAAGCTGATCATGTTCGGCGACTCGTGCGATATTTCGGATAGCGTGAGAAAAGGCGAAAACACGCTCTCGATTCGCCTGACGAACAGCCTGAGAAACCTGTACGGCCCGTTCCACAACCTGAAAGACCCCGATTCGCACTCCGTCAACCCGCGTTCTTTCGAGCTGTACGGCACATGGCGCGACGGCCGTTCAAAGGCGTACACAGACAAATACGCGTTTACGTATTTCGGTTTAGACGAACTGCGCATCGGATAACGCGGACGTAAAGCAAAATCATTACTATATTTACGGTATTGCGAGTTTACAAGCCGCGCGCATTGTGATAAAATCTCGTGGATTGAGAAAAGAAACCGATTCCTTTAAGCCGATCCCGCGAGGTCGGCAAGGTGACGGTGCGATTGTTCGCTGTGCACGCCCTCACCTAAAAGGTGAGGGCGTTTTTTACAATAAACCGGGAGATGACGTTATGCTAGAAAAAGCTCTGATAATGGACGCCGAGGCTCTGAGAAGGGCGCTCACACGAATCGCGCATGAAATAATTGAGCGAAACAACGGAGTTGATGATTTGGTGCTCGTGGGCGTGCGCCGCCGCGGAGTGCCGATAGCGAAAATGCTGGCAGAGGAAATACGCAAGGTCGAAGGCGCCGAATTGCGCATAGGCGAGCTTGATATAACGTTTTACAGGGACGACCTTATGCGCCTGACAGAGTCGCCCACGGTCAATTCGACCAACATACCGTTTTCAATAGTCAATAAAACCGTGGTAGTCGTGGACGACGTGCTCTATACGGGGCGCACGGCGAGAGCGGCGCTCGACGCGCTTATGGATATTGGCAGGGCAGGAAAGATACAGCTTGCCGTGCTTGTTGACAGGGGTCACAGGGAACTGCCTATACGCGCCGACTTCGTGGGCAAGAACGTGCCCACCTCCCACACTGAGCGCGTCTGCGTGAACGTTTCCGAATACGACGGCGAAAACAGCGTGAAGCTGTTTGAAGCATAGATTACCGCATACAATTTGAAGGGGGAAGCCACATGTCACAAAACGGTATCAAGGACGCGCGGAGTTTGGGAGTGCCCAAAATGGTGGTGCTCGGACTGCAACACATGTTCGCAATGTTCGGAGCAACCGTGCTCGTTCCCGCGATTACGGGATTGAGCGTACCCGCAACGCTTTTATTCGCGGGCTTGGGCACATTGCTGTTCCACTTCCTTTCGAAAGGTAAAGTGCCCGCGTTTCTGGGCTCGTCCTTCGCGTTTCTCGCCGGTTACGGCATAATCGCGCCCGATAAAGACATAGCGCTGCTCCCCTACGCGTGCGTGGGCGTTATGTGGGCGGGCATACTTTATCTCATAATCGCGGGTTTCATAAAAGCATTCGGCGCCAAAAAGGTAATGCGCTTCTTCCCGCCAATCGTCACGGGTCCCATCATAATATGCATAGGTCTCACGCTCTCGTCTACCGCGATAAGCTCGTGCGCCGACAACTGGTGGATAGCGCTTGCGGCGATCGTCGTCGTCATCGTCGCAAACATTTGGGGCAAGGGCATGTTGAAGATAATTCCGATACTCTTGGGCGTGGTAGTTTCATACTCTATAGCCGCCGCCTGCGGATCGCTCGACGCCGGGAAGGTCGCGGAGATTGGCAACGCCGCGTGGATAGGGCTGCCGGTCGAGTGGTCTAACACGGTGTTCGGACTGTTCGGCAGGGATTCCATCGACAAGTCGCTCGTCATAACTTCGATAATCACGATAATGCCCATAGCGATAGCGACCGTAGTCGAGCACATTGGCGACATTTGCGCCATAAGCTCGACCACCGGCGAAAACTTCATAGAAGAACCGGGCTTGCACCGCACGATGATGGGCGACGGCATGGCGACCTCTCTTGCCGCTATGTTCGGCGCTCCCGCGAATACCACATACGGCGAAAACACGGGCGTGCTCGCCATAACGAAGGTTTACGACCCGCGCGTAATACGCATAGCCGCCTACTTCGCGATTCTGTTCTCGTTCTGTCCTAAGTTCGCCGCGCTTATATCCGCCATGCCCACCGCGACGGTCGGCGGCGTTTCGCTCATACTGTACGGCATGATTTCAGCCGTCGGCGTTCGCAACGTAGTTGAAAATCAGGTCGATTTCTCGAAGAACCGCAACGTCATAATCGCGGCGCTCATAATGGTGCTCGCGATAGGCATCAAATACTTCTACGCTAACGGCGCGATCGAATTCACCGTTTTCGGCTGCAACATAGCGCTTTCGGGTCTCTCCGTGGCGGCGATTGTCGGAATCGTGCTCAACGCGGTGCTGCCCGGGAACGACTACGAGTTCGGCAAGAACAATCAGGGCGACACGTCGGTCAACTTCAAAGTGTAACAGGCAAACAAAAACGCGGGCGCTGCTTAAGGCGCTCGCGTTTTTTATGTGTTTTATAGCGGGTTTACGAACAGCGTGCGCTGGTGAGTGTATATGACGAACCCCGGTTTTGCGCCGCTCGGCTTTTTGACGTATTTTCGGTTTGCGTAGTCTACGGGCACTTGCGACGACGCGCCCGCTTTCGAGTGTTTCGCGGCGAGCCGCGCCGCGAACAACAGCGTTTCGTCGGACGGGTTTTCGCTCTTTATTATTACGTGAGAACCCGGAATGTCCTTCGCGTGCAGCCACACCTCGTCGGGTTTCGCTCCGAAAGTCAGCTTTTCGTTTTGAACATTGTTCTTGCCGACGAACACCGCCGTTCCGTCCTCGGACAGAAATTTCAAAGGCTCTGACGGCGGCAGCGCTTTGCGGTTGCGGCGGCTTGCCGTGTCCTTTATATAGCCCTCGTTCAGCAAATCCTCGCGCAGCTCCCACAGTGACGCTTCGTCGGCGCACAGTTTCAGGTTTTCGGACTGCCCTTCGAGATAGTTTAACTCCTTCATGATGCCGTCGATCTGTTCGCTCGCGAGTTTGCGCGCGTTTTGCGCCTTTCTGTACAATTTGAAATAGCGCTGCGCGTTCGCCGCCGCCGATATGCGCTCGTCGAGCTCTATTTGCATATAGCCGCCGTTTTCGTCATAATAATTCGGCACGTTCGCCGTTTTCATGCCTTTCTTAATCAGGTGCGGACACGCGGACAAGAGTTCACCCTTTATTCTGTACTCCTCCATACGCGCCCCGCCTTCGAGAGCCTCGGTTTGCAGCGCCAGTTTTTTCTCAAGCCTTTCAATATTGTTTTTGAGCGTCTTGGCGATAGATGCTGATTTTTGCTTTATGCGCTCGGACAAATCCCTCTGCACATAGTAATCGTCTATCGCCTCGGAAAGCGTCGCGTATTTCCGCATGGGTTGACCTACGCGGCTCAGATATTCGAACGCGAGTATGTCCTTAGCCTCGCCCTCGTCGTTTTTGAGTATGGCGGGCACAGGGTTGTTTATTAGAAACTCAAGCGAACGAAACACCATGTCGCAGACCGCCATTGTGTCTATATCGCTAACTCGAGCGTCTTCGTCTCCCGCCGCTCTGAGCGCGAGTTCGCGGGCAAGAGGCGATGAAAGCCCGCTCACATTCTCCTGTAGCGCTTTATACAGCGCGCTCTCAGACCCGCGCAGTCTTTCAGATAGCGCGGAAGCGTCGGGTTTGTCGAATGGGATTTTGCCGTGCGCGGGCGGGCGGCGATAGTTAAGACCAGGCAACACCTCGCGGAAACCCGACATGGTATCGTTTACGCGGCGTGCGCTTTCGATGATCCTGCCCTCGGCCGTCACGAGTATGATGTTCGAGTGCTTGCCCATAAATTCGCATATTATCGTTTTTGACGTGTCGTCGCCGAGCTCGTCCCTGTGCTCTATCTCTATTTCGAGTATGCGGTCGCTCTCGCACTGAGACACGCGCCTGACGCGCCCGCCTATCAGGTGTTTGCGCATCAACATGCACAAGTTCGGCGGTTCGAGCGGGTTCGCTTTCTTTACTCGCGTTATGTTAGCTCTCGCGCAGCCCGCGCTCGCCGACAGCAACAGCGAATAGTTTTCGTTATTGTTTCGAATTAAAATGATAACCTCGTCGCGCTCCGGTTGAGTGATCTTATCGACCCTGCCGCCCGCGAGCAATCTGTTCAGTTCCTTGGCTTCCAGATATATGGTAACGCCGTCCATTGGCATAGACATAACCTCCAAACGCCTGCTGCATATATTATACATCACCGTTTGGGTGATTACAATTATCAAGCCACTAATAAATATGTCGGTTTAGGTTGACAAAAGCTCTTGTTTCATATATCATTTTCGCTGTTACATCAAGGGGGTGTTCTGTTTGGAGATACGGAAGCTTACGCCGTCGGACAGATACGGCTTGGGCAAGCTGCACAGCGTCTGCTTTTTGAGCGAGCTTACGCAAAACGAAATCGACAGGTATATGAAAGAGAGCGAAAACGAATCGATATACGGTTTCGCCGCGTTCGACGGGTCGGGCGAAATCGTGTCGGGTATGCTGGGCAATCGCCTTTCCATGAATTTCGACGGGCACGACATGAAACTGCTCGGCGTGGGCGGCGTGGCGACGAATCCGACCAACAGGCACGGCGGCATTGTGCGCGACATAATGAGACAGCTTCTTCGCGACGCGCGGGCGGACGGGTTTACGTTCTCGGGACTGTATCCGTTCAACCACTCGTTCTACAGAAATTTCGGCTTCGAGCTGGGCTGCACGGATATGACGTACAAACTCGCCACGAACATGCTGAAGCCATATGCGCGCGATATGGACGTGAGAATGATGCTGCCGTCGGACGACTATTCGCCGCTGCTCGACGTGTATACGGAATACGCGTCAAGATACAACCTCGCGATAGCGCGCGATTTGCAGAGCATGGAGAGAATCGTTAAGAGCAATCCGTATATGGGCAACAAATACACGTTCGCGATTTACGATTCCGGAAAACCGACGGCGTATGTGTGCTATTCTCCCGAACGCGACGACGACGGCAGGTGGCTGAAGATAAGCGACTTCGCATACCGCAAGCGCGCTGATTTCCGCGATATACTTGGATTTATATACAGAATGAGCGCCGAGTTCGCGCGTTTCGGCATAGCGCTGTCGAGCGACACGCAGTTGCTTTCGCTCATATCGTCGCCGTATGATGTCGTGACGGGCAACGTTTCAACCTATATGATACGCGCGCTCGACTGTGAACAGGTTCTTAAAAACATGAGCGGGCACGGCGAATACGATTTTGTGATAGACATACAGGACGATTTCTTGCCCGAAAACTCGGGACGGTATCGCGCGACAAACGAAAGCGTTCAAAAAACGGACGTGCCCGCCGATATATCGATGAGCGTGCAGGCGTTTTCGCAGTTGGTCGTCGGGTATACGTCGCTCGACACGGCGCTTCTGAGAACGGACGTTAACTGCGATAACATTAAAGAGTGCATGTCGCGCGCGTTCGCGCGGAAGCCGGCGTTTACGGGAGTGTATTTTTAACGCATAAAATCGCCTCCGCCCGACGACAATAACGGGCGGAGGCGATTTTTATGTCTGTTACCGAATGCGCGCTGTGCGGAAGAACGGGCGACTCGCGGTCTATGCTTTCATGCGAATACTGCCATTCGCCTTTATGCGACGAGTGCGCGCGACTGAACCATAACCGCTGCGACGAGTGCGCCGATGAAACGTCGATGTACGACGGGCGTTGACGGCTACGGCGCGACGACCTCTTTGCCCCTTGCGTTGAGGTCGTAAAACCACGTATGCTCTCCCCTGAAACCCAGATTGCATGTGCCAAGCGCGCCGTTGCGTTGCTTGGCAATAATTATTTCTGCCAAGCCCTTGTTGTTTTCGTTTTCCTCATAATAGTCCTCGCGGTGTATGAACATAACGACGTCCGCGTCCTGCTCTATGGCGCCCGAATCGCGTATATCGGAAAGTATCGGGCGGTGATTCGACCTGCCCGTCGGCGCGCGCGAAAGCTGCGAAAGCGCGATCACGGGCACGCTCAGTTCGCCCGCCAACTGCTTGAGCGAACGCGATATGCTCGCGACTTCCTCCTGACGCGAACCGAACCTGCCCACGCCCGTCATAAGCTGCAAATAGTCTATCATAATGACGTCCAGCCCGTTCTCCATTTGCAGGCGGCGCGCTTTAGAACGGATCTCCGGCACGGTTATGCCGGCGGTCGAATCGATGTATAGTTTTGACGGCGATATTTTTACCAGACCGTCGCTCAGCGCCAGCCATTCGTCGTCCTCTATCAAGCCCCTGCGGACGCGCTGCATATCAACCTTCGACTCGGTGCACAAAAGGCGCATGACGAGCTGCTCGGCGGGCATTTCAAGCGAGAACACCGCCGCGCATTTGCCCGCGCGAATCGAGGCGTTCGCAACGATGTTCATTCCGAAGCTGGTTTTACCGACCGACGGGCGCGCGGCAATAAGTATAAGCTCGCCTGGGTGAAAGCCCGTCGTCATGTCGTCTATGTCGGTATAGCCCGACGGCACGCCCTCGATTCTGCCGTGAGTTTTTACGAGGTGTTCAATCATCTCGTATGTTTTTATGAGCAGAGGGGCGACGGGCAGAAGCTGTTCTCCGCCCTTGCGCATAGTTATATCGTATATCGCTTTTTCGGCGAGCGCCAGCACGTCGCTCGTTTCAAGCTCGCCCGAATAGCACATCTTCGCTATTGTGTCGGCGGCCGAAATGAGCTTGCGCAGCGTGGATTTTTCGTCCACGATGCGTATATAAGCGCCTATGTTCGCCGCCGCCGGCACGCCGCGCGACAACTCGATCAGATACGCCGTGCCGCCGACGGCTTCAAGCCGCCCGCGGCGCGACATTTCTTCGTCGAGGGTCACAATGTCGACGGGGCGGGCGTGCGCCGTCAAATACAGCGCCGCCGCGAACAGTTCGCGGTTGGCGGGGTCGTAAAAATCGTCCTCTTTAAGCGACTCCTGCGCGAGCATGACCGCGTCGGGCGAGCGCAGCATAGCGCCCAGTACGCCCTTCTCGGCCTCAAGCCCCTGCGGCGGCGTGCGCGCGGCGGATATGGACAGACCGTTATATTCCATTTGTATAAACCCGCTTTATGTAGAGCATCGCTATTTTGTTTCCACGGTGGTGTTCACTATCATGCGCACGGATATGCCCGCCGACAGCTTTACTGTTATGAACGACTGCCCGGCCGAGCGGATGGGCTCGTCCTGCTCTATCTTGCGCTTGTCAATCTCTATTCCGTGCTGCTCTTTAAGCGCTGTGGCTATCATGTCGGCGGTTATTGAGCCGTAGAGCTTGCCGCCCTCTCCCCCGCGCGCCTTGAGCTGAACGACCTTCCCTTTCAGCTCGCGCGATTTGCGCTCGGCCTCGAGTTTCTTCTGTTCCTCGCGGTAGACGTTCGCCGCCTTGGCTTTCTCTATGGCGTTAAGAGCTTCGGCGGTCGCTTCGCGCGCGATTTTTCTCGGCAGCAGGTAGTTTCTGCCGTAACCCTCGGACACCTCGACGATCTGGTCTTTCTTGCCGCTTCCCTTAACATCCTGAAGCAATATAACCTTCATATCACATATCCTCCTTGTCATGGCTGTTCTTCTCGGCTCTCGACTTCAAAAACAGCGTTATCACGCCCTGCGAGCCGACATACGCGCTCAATATGCCGTAGTACGTCAGCAGTTGCCCAATAATCAGCACTGACGCGAGCGCGAGGGCGTTGCGCGGGAACGGGCGCATACCGTTCTTCTTCATGCGGCTCAAAATCGACGCGAGCGCCTGTACCAACGCCGCGAACGATACGGCGGCGCTTACGACGTTGAAAACCTGCGCCCACGCTGGCACTCCCGTGAAGCACAACAGGTATGTCGCTACGAAACACGCGGTCAGCCCGAGTATGGGCGCGGGCTGCAAGCGCCAGCCGCTTATGGGGATATACTTGACGTTGTCGTCGCCGTGGCGGGCGCGCAGGAAGTTGCACCACAGCACGCTCACGCACGCGTTGACAGCGATATATGACACCAGCATCACCGGCAGCCCGACTTCGATAATATCCTCGAACGAGCTTATGATCTGCGCAATTATAACTTCGGTGTCGCCCTGCAGCGCGCTTCCGAGCTGCTCTGCCATCAGCTTGATGATTTCGACAAGCGCTTCCCTGTATTCGGGCGACAGCCCGTTTATCAGGTTTTCAAGCCCTCTCGCCGCCACGACGCTTATATTCTCTGAATATTTGAAGTACACGATGCCCAGAGCCGCGACGAGCCCCAGCGCCTGCGCCGCGAGCGTCCGGCGCAACTGCGCAAAGAACGCAGCGCCGGATTTTGACGAATACACAGTAACTGTGACCGGCACGCAGACGGCGAGCGCCAGACAAGCCGACCACACGCCGCCGTAGCTGAACAGCCCGCCCGCGAGCATCGAACCCAGCATTATGACGGTCGCCCATATGCCGCCGTAAGCGTACAGGAACGACGCGAGTATAGGCGAGATCGACACGAAATTCACGAGCATCGAAATCTGAATGCCGTCGAACAAAATACCCGACGAACAGACGCCGAACAGCAAGGCGAGCGAATAGCCGATTATCATTCGCGTCAACGGAACTTTTTTCAATTTGACCCTCCACGCGGGAATATATCGCGATTCGCTGAGTGTTTAGACGACTGCCGCTCCCTCTCCGAGCGAGCGACCCGCGCAACCGCTTCGCTAATTATTATATCACATCGCGCCGCATAACACAAACGCGATTGACGTTATTTCATACTATCTTCCAAAACGCTCGTACAATGAGGGCAGCGCGTCGCCTGTTTATGGATTTCGGAGAAGCAATACGGACACAGGCGCTTGGGTTCTGACGCGACGGTCGGTTCTTTCTCTTCCTTCTTTTTTATGGCGGTAAGCCTGCTTATGAGCTTTACGAACAGGAATATGCATAGCGCGATCGCCGCGAAGTTGAACAGCGCCTGCAGAAACGCTCCGTAGGGAATCTCGGTTTCGCCTGCGATCCATTTCATTTGAGTGAAATCGACCTTGCCAGTGATGAGCGAAAGCAGCGGCATCACGATGCTGTTCACGAGCGCCGACACGATGGCGGTGAACGCCGCGCCTATCATCATGCCGACAGCCAAGTCTATAACGTTTCCCTTGAACGCGAATGATTTAAATTCGTTCCACAGCTTTTTCATTCAACATGTCTCCTTTGTATTTTTCATACGCAGATTATACGCGATTTTTCGTGCCAACGCAACACAAATATTGACGGATTTGTTACCGAGCCGACACTCTTTGCCATAGATAATTTAGGTTTTGCGTATTGCAATTACACCAAAAATCGTTTATGATATATGCGGTTAGGGTTTATACATCATTAAGGAGGCAAATTCATGAGAAAACTTCTGGCAATCGCTCTCGCTCTGGTGCTCGCTCTCGGTTTGGTCGCGATGCCCGCGTCCGCTGAAGAGTCATACAAAGTCGCCATGGTCACCGACACCGGCGGCATCAACGACAACTCGTTCAACGCTCTGGCATGGCAGGGCTTGCAGCGCGCCCGCGACGAGCTGGGCTGCGAGGTCAACTACATCGAATCCGTCAACGAAGCGGACTACGACACCAACCTCGAAATACTGTATGACGAAGGCTACGACCTCATCATATGCGTGGGTTGGATGATGGCTGACGCTCTCAAGAACGCTTGCGAGCTTCACCCGGAGCAGAAGTACGCCATAATCGATAACGGCTCTGTCGCCGCTAACTGCACCGGTGTCAACTTCGCGACCGAGCAGTGCTCTTACCTTGTCGGCATGGTCGCGGGTCTTACCACCAAGACCAACAACGTCGGCTTCGTAATCGGCATGGTCTCCCCGCTGATGAACACGTTCGGCTACGGCTACTATGCCGGCGTTAAGGCCGTCAATCCCGACTGCGTCATACAGCCCTACAACGCCAACTCCTACGGCGACGCCGCCGGCGGCAAGGCCGCGGCTGTCTCTATGTTCGTAAACGGCGCCGACGTGGTTTATCACGCGGCGGGCGGCACGGGCACAGGCGTTATCGAAGCGGCTGCCGATCAGGGCAAGTTTGCCATCGGCGTTGACCAGGATCAGAACTACCTCGCTCCCGACGCCGTAATCACCAGCGCCGTGAAGCGCGTCGACAACGGCGTGTTCAACCTGTGCAAAGCATTGGTCGAAGGCACTCTCGAAGCCGGCGAAACGATGTACGACATATCCACCGGCGGCGTTGACATCGCCGGCACGACCCACCTGATCGCTCCCGAAGTGCTGGCTGCCGTTGAAGACGCGAAAGCCAAGATGATCGCCGGCGAGATCGTTGTTCCCGCCACGACCGAGCAGTTCGAAGCCATCTTCGGCGCGGATCTCTACACCCTCGACGACTGATAAACCTAAAGCCGAATCCCTGCTCGGCATAACCGGGCAGGGATTTTTCAAGGCTGATACCGCGGTATGACGACAGTGAGGTGTTCAAAGCTTTGCAGCAAACGCAAAACAGCCCGTATGCGGTGGAAATGCGCGACATTGTGAAGATGTTCGGCTCGTTCAAAGCGAACGACGGCGTGCGGCTCAATGTGCGCAAGGGCGAAATACACGCTATACTCGGTGAAAACGGCGCGGGCAAGTCCACGCTGATGAATATACTGTTCGGCCTTTATCAGCCAACGTCCGGCGACATATATGTAAACGGCAAACACGTCCGCATATCCAGCCCGAACGAGGCTATCGCTCTGGGCATAGGCATGGTGCATCAGCACTTCATGCTCATTCAGCCGTTCACGGTGACCGAAAA
>CAYVPJ010000052.1:0-22192 GCA_964453505.1 uncultured Oscillospiraceae bacterium
GCGCCCTCTGGACGATTATTTCGGACCTGAGACGCTTAAGACCGTCGTGCGTCAGCCCATGACGCTCACCGAGACGCTCGCCCGCTTCGACGTTATTGTCAGCGTCGACGGCGGCGGATACACCGGTCAGGCCGGCGCGATTCGCCACGCGATAGCGAGAGCGCTCGTGAAGGCCGACGAGGAGCTTAAATCCCCCGTCAAGAAGGCCGGCTACCTGACCCGCGACCCGCGCATGAAAGAGCGCAAGAAGTACGGCCTCAAAGCCGCCCGCCGCGCTCCTCAGTTCTCGAAGCGCTAAAGCCCTTTCGAAAACAAAAAAAAACGAGCGCCGCTCGAACACGTTTCAGTGTTCGGCGGCGCTCTTTTATCGCTTACTCGTTAATCTCAAAGAATGTGATTTCAGATTCGTCGACGGTCGTTACGGTCATAAGGCGGCTGCCCCACGGCTGCTCGACTATCTCCGTAACCTTATTCCAGCCCGCGTTCAATACGTAAGCGCGCAGCGCGTCGATGCCGCGCACCAATACGAAGCCCGTCCGGCGCTTTGCGGGCTCGCCCATGAACAGGTGAAAACCGTGAAACTCCACGATCTTTGCGTTTATAAGCTCGCCCGGCACGGGCGTTACGCAGCCGTACAGTCCATTTCCGTCGGCGTCGCGCGAGTCTATGCCCGCGTACCAGCCCAGCACGTTTTCAAACCATTCGGCGGTTTTGTCCATGTTTTGAGTGAAGTATAACGCACCGTTCTCCATTACCGTATACCCGCGATCCAACAGCTTTTCCACGTTATCATAACCTCCCCTATGCAAATCCGATACGACGAGTTTGTGAAACGGCGCGATTTCCGCTTTTTTGGCGCGCGCCAGAGACGGCGTTAAGCCGTACCTTCTCAAAAACGCGCGCGAAAATCCGTCGGGCGTGTCGTAGCCGAATTTGAGGGCGATGTCGAGCACGCTCAAATTCGTTTCCGCAAGCGCCGAAGCAGCCATCGACAGCCGCCTGTTGCGTATGTACTCTCCGACTGACATGCCGCACACTATCGAAAACAGCCTTTGGAACTGATATAGCGACATGCTCGCCGCCTTAGATAGATCCGCGTAGTCGAGCTTTTCTGTAATATGCTCCTCGGCGTAATCGACCGCGTTCTGCAAATAGCGGACTTCCGACATATTCACACCTCCCGTTCGCTTGATATAATACATCCTCCCGCCGCCTTTTTCCCGACGAATCGTGCCCGATTTTGTCGGACGGCGCGGCTCTGCCGTTGGGTGAAAGCGCGGCTTTCACTCGGCGTCCACGCATACGTATGCGATCGTTCTGCGCATATATGTAAACGTTATATGCAGCTTCCCCTCGCTCGCTACGATGGCGGGGTATGAAAACTCGGCTGTGTTTCCGTTTCTGTCAAACGGCGCGTTTTCAAGCATTATATAGTGCTCGAAGCTGTTTCCGTTGTCGCGGGAGCGCATCACGCAAAGCGGCGTTCGCGCCGCGAAATTGCCGCTTTCAAGGTTCATAGCCAAGTACAGCGCGCCTTTATGCTGCGCTATGTCTATGCCGCTGTTGTTGTTGGGCAGGCATGTGCTACGCGCCTCGCTCCACGTCGCTCCGTAATCGCATGAATCGGAGCGGAATATCGCGCCGCAGGTGGTTCGCAAAAACGCGTGAACGCGTCCCGGCGCGCTTTCCCAGAGCGTTGGCTGTATAGCGCCCTTCCCGCTTATGAAGTTCGCCCGGCATTTGTCGATTGTGTTTATCGGTATGTCCGCGCACTCTGTGAAACTCGCGCCATTGTCGAACGATATGTCGACCCGCGGTCGCCATTCGGACAGAGTTTCTGTCGAATCGGGTGCGAGCAGCCGGCCGTTCGAGAGTTTTACTGGCTTTGAGCGCACAGGTCCGCCCGCCGAAAATGGCGCGGACAACCGCGTCGGGGTTTGCCATGTAAGCCCGCCGTCGCGCGAAAGCGTCGTATAGCTCTCCCACGCCTGTATTGTTTTTCCGACCTTGAACACGATCCTGATGCCGTCGTCGGTTTCATACAACACGGGATTCCAGTGCGCGGTTTCGTTCACCTTCGCTATGCGGACGGGCTTCGACCAGTGTCCGCTCTCCCTGCGCGAAAGCCATATGCCCACGTTGTCGGCGCCCTCGCGGTCGCCCGCGAAATACGCCGCGAGCACGACGCCGCCGGGCAGCGGGAGCACGGTCGACGCGTGGCAGCTCGCAAACGACGAGCCCGCGGCGAACAGCAGCTCATGCTCGGCGACGGGCAGGTGCCTGTACAGGGCGAGCCTGTCTTGATGCATGAAACAGTCTATTTCGCGCGCCTGTCCCTCCGAAATCGGCTGCGCGCTTTTCCGCGAGCTTACGCCTTCGATTATTCTGAGCCTGTTAAGCAAATACTTCGCGTTGCGCGGATAATTCTGATGCTCTATAACGCTTCCCGCGCATAAATGGCTGGCGATGCTTTGAGCCAACGCGAGCCGCGGCGGTTCTGAGTTCAAATACCGCTTCATGAGCGCGAACAATTCGCACGACAGGTTCAGCATTATGCCCGAATACCCTGCCGCGCCTGATTCGACGCTCTCGTAGAGCGTCGCCATGTTAGCGTTGAACAGCTTAAGCGAGCTGTCGCCTATGCGCTCCAGGCGCGAACGTATTTCCGACAGATCGCAGCACGTGTCCTTCAGAAAGTCGAAGCGGCCGCTTTCGAGCATCGCGTCGACAGTCGCGCCCGTGAGCAGGCGCTTGTACGGATACGGGCATTCGTACATGCCCAGCCTTGCGTCGGACGGCAGCGCGTCCGTCACAGTTTTCAGGTTTTGAATCCATATGTCGTCCGCTTCGCCGCTTGCAGCCAGCCTGTTGGACACCAGTATGACCGCGTCCGGCTCAAGCTCCGCGAGCGCTTTCAGATAGCTTATCTGCGAGTCGATATCGTCCTGCGTGTGTCCCGACGCGACGCACTTTATGCCGTTTTTATGGCAGCGTTCGATGCAGAACGCGGCAAGGCTCAGTTTCTCGCGGTCGTCCATATCGAACATTTCGCTCGAAAGGCACACGGCGAATATGCCGTCGCAGCCTTTCGCCGCGAACATATCGATAAGCCTGCCCAGCCCGCCGAAATCTATAGAGCCGTCCTCAAAGAACGGCGTGATGATCGTGGGATACATTTCAAAATGCCGTTTGTTCGCACGCGCGTCCATCTTTTCCTCCAGAGCCTTTCGTTTTTGCGTCTGCATATCACTCTCTTGATTCTTTCGCTCCGTCTGACTTGATAAATCCGACTCTTTTGAACACCCGACGGTTTTTTCATTTATCGCAATGCTTTCTCTGTTTGTCGTTGCGTTTCTTTATTCTTGTGAATATGTATGCCGCGATAATAACAGTAAAGTTCGCGAGACAATAATATGCGTCAAATTTCAGCATACGTATAAACGTGCTTTTCAGTTTCAGTCCATAATAATAGTCCGACATAATCTGTTCGAATTTGCCGGAATGCAAATATCCGTCAGCCGAAGCTTTCTTTTGTATATTATACTCCGACAGTATTCCGACGGCGAGTGTGGCAACGATGAGGCAGACTACAATGGCAACAGACACAATAACCGGCTTTTTCATTATATCAACCTTTCGTCCTACTCAATTTATTGTTTAATAGCGATAAGTGCAGCTTCGGCGTTGGACTCTGCTGAATTTAGCGATAAAGACAGCCTTAACGCCAGCGTTTTACTGAATGCTTCATTTGCGTACCCCCGACGACTGAACGGATAACAAATTCACGGCGTTATCGCCATGCCGCCGTCGACCGATAACCGTCTTGCCACGCGCCATAAAAGGCATTACCAAGAGCAACATGATTATGAATGCTATCAATTTTGAACGATTATTCACATTCATACCATCCATATCTCTGTATTATGCATCCTCGAGCGTTATGAATCGATTCTTCTAAGCGCGTAAACAACAGTTCGCCTTTATGTTGATATTGCGCAAACCGAGTTCATGGCTTAATCCCTTATACTGCGGTCAACTTTAGCCTATTGTGATAATATCGTTTTGAACGCCGCGACCGTCGGCATACCCGCGATATTACGCTTGTCCGACGCTGACGGCGGTTCGTATTCTGTTATCAATATGCTTGCCCCACGCGTCGCACTTGTATTTTATTCCCAACGCGCTATATTGTCAACTTTTTTATGACATTGTTAAAGATGCGGGAAAGTCAGAAACTTGGTGTGAACCGCATATTCGGCGGCTCGGGTAAAAACGTTGTGATTTATGTAAACACGCGATCATCGCGCTGGAACGCGGCGTTTATGTGTGTTATTATGAAGCTGTTTTTGAACTATCTTCGGCGGGTCAATGCGAAGGGAGTCGTTTATGAGCACCGTTATCGAGCGGGGAAGCGCGAAATACATATCCGATTGCGTCGAGGCTCTGGAATGCTCGGAGCTGGGGCGGCGTTATTTTGCCAGGGAAGGCAGCGCGGAGCAGGCAATTCGTGAGGGGCTGGATCAGGGCACGCTTTATGTCGCTCTGCGCGACGGCTCGTGCGTCGGATTCATTTGGTATCTGCCCAAAGGCGCGTTTCACAGTTTTCCTTACATACACATCGTCGCCGTAAAAGCCGCCCTGCGGGGATCGGGCGTCGGACGGGCTCTTATGGAGCATGTCGAAGCGCTTGCCTTTCAGAGCGCGAACAAAGTGTTTCTGGTGGTTGCTGATTTTAATCCGTCGGCGAAGCGCTTTTACGAGCGGAACGGGTATCTTCAGGTCGGCGAAATCGCGGGTTTATACCGCGACGGCATCGCCGAGTATATTATGATGAAGGAACGCCCGTCGGAGTGAACGGGTTTGCCTCAAACGGCGAAACGGCCTGCCGACGAAGAACGCGGCAGGCCGTTTCGCGGGGTCGTCAGCGGATCGCCTTGAGCAACGCCTTTCGGTCGTCGTACATTTCGCCAAAGTTTTCGTATATGCCGTCCAGACATACAAAATCCAGCGTTTCGGGGCGCAGACCGCGCAGAATCGAATACGCGGCTTCAGCCGTCGGTCTGTTCATTGCGGGCATGTGCGCGTCGCACATTTGACCGAACCCGTCCGTTAGCGGCGCGTGTATGAGCGCGCCTCGGACGCAGGCGAGCGTTTCGGCGGAAGGCGCTTCTCCCGACATGATCGCGTGACCGAGATTTGCAGCCAAAGGAAGCTCGCCCAGCAGGCTGCGAGCGCTCTCAACGGTGTCCGCGACCGCGCGGGGCACGCCGTTTTCGATCCAGGCTTCCATGCCGCGCGCTTTCGCCATATCGGATATGCGCAGTATGCTTTCGCGCATCTGTGCGAGCGCTTCGTCATGCGTCAAATGGTTTTCGGCGTTTCTGTGGGTTACGAGTATCACGCGATCCGCGCCCAACAGCCTCGATTTATCGAGCAGGCGTCCGATCCACGCCATATTACGTTCGTACTTCCACGGCATGTTGTTTATGAGCGACAAATGCGGATAGTGATCCATAAGCGAAGCGAAATCGACTATCACGCGAAGCGCGCGGCGCTTGAGCCAGCCGGAGCACTTTATCGCGTGTTCTTCGCTCATGTCGTCCACGTCGCACGCGTCGAGCTTTATGCCCGAGAAATAATTCGGCAGCGCGGGCATTTTGTTGAGCGCGTCCAAGAGCGTGCCGTTCGGGCGCACCGAAACGAACAGATTGCCCGTTTCGTCCGCAAGCGTCGCTTCGCCTTCATAGCGTATGTCACGCGGTTCGAACTCTATTTCCCACATGCGAATCTGTCCGGGTTCTATCGTTTCTTCTTCGCGCGCCCCGCAAAGCGCGGGAGGCGTATAGCACGGCGGATAGTAACCGGGAGTTGCGTGATCCAAGTCGGGTATGTCGATCTCGCGCCGCGCGATTTCCGTGCCCTTTAACAGCCTCACGCGCACAGGCTCGACTTCGTAGCCCGGATTTATCGCCGTCACCGTGAGCGTGCGTTCGTCTTTGACGTTCACAATAACTTCAAGCGCGTCGTTGCCGACGTCCGCCAGTCTTTCGGCGTATGTAAGGTCTTTTATGAGCGCTTTCACGCTTTTCAGCAAGTCGTAAACAAGCGGTATAGAGCGGTTCACTTCGTTGTGCATTGGCTCGGCGTTCATATCGTCGCACATGCCATAGGGCGACATCACGAGTATCGCGCGCCCGCCGCCTACCGCGCGTTCCGCTATGAGCGCGTCTCCGTTTTCCGAAACGCAGAGAGGTTTTGCATCTCCCGCAAACCGCGCAGGGTATACCGTGAACGAGCCCTCGTCATACGCGCGTCCGCCGTATTCGACTCGCGCCGCATTGCGTTTGACGGCTTCGCCTATCTCCGCTACGCCGAACAACCCGAGCGCCCGCGGCGACTTCGCTATTTGCGCCGCGAACGCGACCGCCGTTCCGCCCGACCGCATGAACTCTTCCGCTTTATCGAGCTGTTCGGAATCCGTCTCCTGCGCTCCCGACAATATGAGCAGGTTATATGTATTCAATACGGCGCTTTTGACGTCGCCTGTGAGAACGTCCGCTATTTCGCCCATAGGCGTCGCCGCCATAAAACCGCGCTCGTTCAGGAAAAAGCCTGAATCCTCATATCCCGTATACATCAGGCTGAACAGAGCGTGCAGTTGGTGGTCGCCCTCGCCGTATGGAATCTGCCCCCACGCGCGATAGACCTCCGGGAAGTACAGGCTTCGGGGCATAGTCCAGCCGTTCTGCGCGCCGAGCACAATTGCCACAGGCGTATGCATAACGCCTGCGTAACCGTGTTCCCCGACAAACCGTATGCAGTCCGCCTGCAGCCTGCCTATCGGCGAGAGCGCCGCTTCGTCGGTCGGAATCAGCCCCTTTTTCTCGGACAGCTTCGCGCCGAGCGGGGGCAGCGCCTCGCCGCGCTCCATGGCGGAGAGCGCGCTTTTGCGCGTTATCAGACCCGACTCATATCCGAGCATATCGCAGTTGTATAAATATTCGGCGTATAACAGCCGCCTCAGCAGCGAAAGGCTCGTGCCGACCTTAGGGCCGTATGAGTAGCCCTCGGCGTCTCTTGACGTGTCCTCGCGCTCGTAGCTTTTCCAACTGAAACGGTTGTAAACCGACGCGTTTCCAAACCACAGCAATCCGTATTGTTTGCCCGCGCCGCGCAGATACGCGTACCAAAGCGTAGCGTTGGGCAGCGCCTGCGCGGTCTCCGCGCCGAGTATATAGCAGTTGTTTTCCCGCGCGAAAAAGTGGCAATAATTCAGCGAGCACAAAGCGGTGGTCGCGTGTCTGAGCGCGGAGCCCATTTCGTCGAAGAACTCATAAAAACGGCGGTGCTGAAAGGCGTCCGTCTGCTTCGCGGGGCACTGAGTGCGGGCGTATGAGCCTATATATCTGCCGTCCTGCTCGCCGTTGTCGTAGCCTATAAAGCGGTCGCCCAGCGTTTTTGTAAACTCTGCGTGTATATCGTCCGTCACCACATATTCGCCCCAGTCCAGCCCGTCTTTATACGAGCCGGGCACGTAGCCCCACAGATCGAACACATATCCGCCGCGCTTTTTGACCTCGTTCAGAAACGCGGGCAGGTTGGGCGCGGTCACGGTGTTCGCGCGCATCCAGAACACCTTGCCCAGCGAAAAATCCTTCGTGTAAAGGTCGAGCGCCTCCTCGATTGACATAAGCGTGCCGTCCGGCTCGTGAGGAAGCGCGCGAAGCGACATAAACTGTATCGTGTTTTCAAGCGTCTCGCGGGTCGTCACGCGGATAGGACGCTTCGTAAACTCCGGATAAGCCTCCGGCCGATGTCTGTGCGCGTATACCCTCATGTTTCCGTATCCTCCCATGCGTCAAAATCGCGCCCGACAAAAAGTCGGGCGCGCAGGTGCAAGCCGACCGTCAGTTGTAGGTCACGTACTTGCGCTCGGTGGAGTAAATGATCTGCTCGGCGTCTTCGTATATTTCAAGCACGCCTTCGAGGTCGCCCAGCTTGAGCGTTTCTTCAACGAACGCGTCCCATTCGTTCATTGAGCGAGTGCCGTCGATGAAGAACATGATGTTCTCGTCAATATATGTGTTCATCGGGGTGGTGGTTGCGGCGACGGTCTCGGCGTCGGCGGAGGAGAGGTTCGGAACTTTGCGCAGCGAGCGAATGCCGGTGACGTCGCCTTTTTCCATCGCGCCAACGATCATGTCATACGCGTCCTTGGCGACGCCTGTTTTCATGACATACTCGGTGTTGCGCATCTTGTACTGTATGTAGCGCACGTCCATGAAGTTGCCAACGCCAATTTCCTTGCGATGCGGGCCGTTGGTGGCGAAGTCGTCAAGGAAGTAGTTGTTGCCGTTCTTGTCTACGGCGTAGGTCACGCCCTCTACGCCCCAGTTGTACAGCGTGGAGGCTTCCTTTGAGATTATGTTGTCAACCAGCGAGCACATGAGCTCGGGGTTTTCAACTTTCGCGCTTACAAAGTAGCCCCAGTTGGGAATATTGTCGTAAGGCACGGTGATGACCTGATAGACCGGGTCGCCGTCCGCATAGGCGGGCGCGAACATCGCTTCGTACTCATAGGGCACTTCGTCGTTCAGGAAAATTTCGTTCTTGATCGTGCCCATATACCAGAACGAGAACAGCCAATCGCCGTCGACGACGATCTGGTATGCCTGTTCGTCGGACATTGTGGAAAACTCGGGGTGCAGAAGCCTCTCCTGATACATGGTCGCCATCATCCCGACGAGCTCGCGATAGCCGGAGTTCGTGTCGACCAGCGCGTGTGTCCATTCTTCGCCGTTGTAGTAGAACTCGGTCTGAGCGTTGTTTATGCTGCCCAGGCAATACTCATAATAGCTTTCGCCCCAGCCGTATGTGATGAAGGGCGTGCCGCTCGGATTCTGCTCTTTGTACGCGCGCATGGCGTTGAGCATTTCGTCAAATGTGCGGGGCACTTCGAGTCCGAGCTTTTTGAGCTCCGTGGTGTTTACGAAGAAGCACTCGTCGATGTAATCGGTGGGCTCGATGTCGTTCACGCAGTACAGCGCGCCGTTTTCGGCCTTCATATAGCCGAGGTTGGAAAACTCTTCGAGATAGCTCTTCAGGTTGGGCATGTAATCGATGTAGTCGAGGAAGTTAAGGAAGTAGCCCATCTGACCGTAGTTGGCTACGACCTCGCTGGAGTTGCGCAGCCATACGATGTCGGGAAGGTCGCCTGTGTTTAGGAACATGGCGGTTTTAGTGTCGAAATCAGCCCAAGGGCCTGTCGACCAGTTGATTGTCACGTTTCCGGTGAGCGCGCGGTACGCCTTGTACACTTCGCTTGAACGGTCTTCCTTTATGCCCAGATCAGCCGCGTATCCATCGTATACGACTTCTTCGCCGTCGTAGGGCAGCAGAGTGTCGGCCAACGCCGCGATGCCGCAGGTCATCAGCATAGCGAGTGCGAGCGCGAGAGCAAAGAGTTTCTTCATGGGTGGTTTCCTCCTCATTATATTGTCATGGCGGTTTCGGCCGCCTATGAACCCGATTTGTGGCGGGCGCTTCAGGCCTTTATAGAGCCTACCAGCACGCCCTTCGCGAAGTATTTCTGCATGAACGGATATACGCAGAGTATCGGTACGACCGTTATGATCGTCGCCGCCGCCTTTGTCGTGCGGCTTGATATTTGTTTATAGTCTTTGAGCAGCTGCGCGGTTGACGCGTCCTGATAGTCCATGAGCACAAGCAGCCTGCGCATGAGCAATTGTATCGGATACTTGCCGTCGTCGCGCAGGTACAGAAGCGCCGTCATGTAGTCGTTCCAGTAGCCGACGATGCTGAACAGCGCGAACGTCGCGAGCACGGCCTTTGAAAGCGGCAGCACGATTTGGAACAGCACCCTGAACGAGCCCGCGCCGTCCAAGTAAGCCGATTCGCGCAGCGATTCGGGTATGGACATGAAGAACGTTTTGAACACGATTACGTTGTAGGCGGATATTGCGCCGGGCAGCACCATCACAAAGAACGTGTCTATCATTCCCAAGCGCATTATTGTGATGTAGTACGGTATGAGCCCGCCCGAAAAGAACATTGTTATTGTTAGCAGCACCGAAACGAATCTCCTGCCGCGAAGCGCGCGAATCGAGAGCGGGTACGCCATAAGGGACGTGCAGAACAGCATGATGACCGTGCCGACCCCGGCGTACATTATAGTGTTCCAGTAGTAGAGCACGATTCTTTCGTCCGAGAGCAGCGCGCGGTACGACTCGAGCGAAAAGCCCTTGGGCCACGCGAACACAGGCGACGATTTGAGCACCACGCTGTCGCTCAGCGAAAGCGCGAACATGTTTACCAGCGGATACAGGAAAATGATCGACATAATAGTGAGCAACACGACTAAAAACACGTCGAATGCGCTTACCTTTTTGCGAACCATGCTCATATGCGCGCCTCCCCTTTCATCAGAATAATGACGTTTCGCCCAGTCGGCCGGTCACGAAGTTCGTCACCAGCAGAAAGACCAGTGAAACCATGTTCAGAAGCAACCCGACCGCCGATGAATAGCTCATGTCGTTGCCCGTGCTCTCTATGCCGTAGCGGTAAATATACGTGCTTACGACGTCGGCCGTCGAGTAAATGCGGGGCGAGTACATGAGCAGTATCTTCTGATAGTCGTTTCCGAGTATGCCGCCCATCGCCATTATGAACAGTATGCTTATTGTGGGTGTGATGCTGGGCAGCGTTATATACAGGTTCTGTTTGAAGCGGTTCGCGCCGTCGAGTACGGCCGATTCGTACATTTCGGGGTTTATGCCCGAAATCGCCGCCAGATATATGATCGAGCTGTAACCGATGCCCTGCCAGATGCCCGAACCAATATACAGCGGTCTGAACGCCTCGGGCATCATAAAGAAGTTTTGCCGTTCCAGCCCTATCGTTTCCATTAGCGCGTTTATAGGTCCGTCTGTCATGCTGAAGAGCTCCTTCATCATGCCGACCACAATAACCACTGACAGGAAATGCGGCATGTACGAAATCGTCTGCACGACTTTCTTGAAGCGGTTGTATTTAAGCTCGTTCAGTAACAGCGCGAGCAGTATGGGCGCCGGGAACGAAAACAGTATGCTTCCGATACCCAGTATGAACGTGTTCGATACTATTCGCCAGCAGAACGGATCGTTGAAAAACGCGAACACATGCCTGAAACCGACCCATTCGCTGCTTAAAAAGCCGCCGGACGGTTTGAAGTTTTCAAACGCCACCACGATTCCGTACATCGGCAGATATTTGAACAGCATGAGGTTTATCAGCCCGGGAATCAGCATCACATACAGCGCCCAGTTGATGCGCATATATTTGCGCGTGGACATTTCGCGCCGTACCTTTACGCTTCCACTCAGCAGATCCTGACGGCTCGCCGCCTCCTGCATACGCGTCACTCCCGTCTTTGAAATCCCGCCGCAGCCTTACCCGCCGCGTTCCGTGCGACCACATAAAAACATATTTTTGAGCGCGTGTAAATGGAGAATTTCCAACATTCGGTCATAAAAAGCCCGATTTTAGCAAATATGTAAGAAATCGTGTACTAAAATTTGATATAGTGAACGCGCGCGCCACCGAAATTACGGTTTCATTAACGCCCGACCGCGAAGCGTAGGACGGAGCGCTGAAATATTTCTTCACATTCTGGGAGTTTTGCTGTATAATCAAATCGTCGACGGAGGGATGTATATGCGCGCGCGCCAAAAGCGGGGAATGCATTTTTATAGGATTCTGTGCACGCTTTTATTTCTGGTCATACTTACGGGCGCGCTCAGCGTGGCGCTTGTTGTATATTTGCGCAATTCCATAATAGACGCGCATGTCGAAACGCTGTCGAACTCCATGCGCAGCGGCGCGCAGCGCATGGACGATATGTTTTCGGGCGCATACGTACTGTACGGGCAGCTTTGCAGAGACTCGTACCTGAAATGGCTTCTGAAGCCGCAGGGGCTGAGCCTGTGGCAGCAGAACGCCGCGCAGGGCGCGATCAAAGAGAAACTTGCCGCATACCGAACCGAAGCCGAATATGCCAGCGAGGCGTTTTTATACCTCTACGGGCATGACTCGATGATAACCGTGGACGGCATGACCGCGGTTCGCACGTTCTTTATAAACCGCTTTTCGGGCGAAGTTGACGATTTCGTTGATCTTATAAGCGAGCCGTACCGTTTTTCAATAGTAACGTGGCCTTTCGAAGCAAGCGCAAACGGCAGCGAATGGTTTGTCGATACCGCGCTTTCGATCGCTCACACCGTATACGTGGACGGAACAGCCGTCGGCACGCTTGTCATAACGCTTGACCGCGAGCGCCTGCCGGACGTGCTCAGCCGATACCTGATAGTGCCCGACAGCCGCGCCGACCTGCTTTTGAACGGCGCGAGCATATGCACGACGCCGATAGACGCGGATTTTTCAACGCTTCCCGAGGGCGATTATTCGGGCTACCTGGCGGGCGTAGGCATCGTCGTGCGCCGCGCGTCGCTTATCGTTCCGTCGCTCAGCTATCTGGTCGTCGAGCCGGAGTCGGCGATCATGCCCGTTCTCACGCGTTCGTTCACGTTTTCCGTAATCGCGCTCGCGCTTATAACGGCCGCGCTTTCTTGCTTCGCCTATTTCGCGTCGCGCAGGCTGTACACGCCTGTCAAACTGCTCCTGGGCGAAATGCGCACAGCGGGCGAGGTGGATTCGCGCACCGACGAGGCGCAGCTGCTTTTGTCGTCCATACGCGGCATACACACCGAGAACGCCGACATCAAAAACGCGCTTTCGTCAAGCGCGCCGCTTGTCAGGGACGCGCTGCTTTATCACCTGCTGAGTTTTGGCGGCGAGGACGACCGCGCGCTTATGGATCAATATCTGCCCGCCGTCGACGGAAGCGGACGCTTTTACGTGTTTGTGGTGGTCGCGTTTCTGGACAGCGGCGACGATGGGCGCGTGTTCGACCGAAACGGCCCTATTATGAGCGCGCTTTTGTGCGACGTCGAGTCGCAGGTCATATCGGCTGTCAAGACGAGCGAGATAGAATACGCCGTCGTCACGTATCCGATGGACTCAGACGCCCGCGCGCGCTTTGGAAAGTCGATTTCCGAAGGCTGCGACGAAATAAACGGTCAATCGGGCGAAACGCGCGTCGTCGTCGCCGCGGGGCGCGGCGTATCCCATATCGATCGAATCTCGGTGTGCTTTTTGGAAGCCCGCGCGCTAATTGACGAGCGCCCGATAGACGCGCTCGGCCTGCTTCCCGAAGGCGCCGACGGCGCGGCCGCCCCGAACGTATCCGACGCTCTCGCGCAGCGGCTGCCCGCCGACCTGTTCGACACCGTCGCGGGACTTATAAAGGACGGCGTCGAAGCGACCGCATGGGCGTACATGCGCGCCATACTCGACAGGGCGCTGAAAGACGGCGTGTCCGCCCGCGCCTATGCCCGACTTTGCTATCTGTTGAATCTGGCTATCGAGCGCGCGCTGTCTCAGTCGCCCACCGCGGCGCGCGACGCGGAGCGTATAATCGAAATCGACCCTGACGCCGCGCGCATACGCCCCGAGCCGCTCAACGCCATACTGCTTGACAACCTGAACATAGCGCTGCGCGCCGGCGGCGAGAGCGACGCGGGCGATTTGAACAGAGTGCTCAGATATATCGACTCCGAATTCGCGTCCGGCGTAAACCTTGCGTCGACCGCCGCGCACTTTGGCTATAACGCCAACTATTTTTCGCGCTTTTTCAAGCAGAGAACCGGCATGAACTTCACCGAATACCTGAACCGCCGCAAAATTGAATGCGCCTGCCGTCTGCTGAGGGACGAGCGCATCTCCGTGCGCGAAGCGGGCGTAAAATCCGGCTTCAACGGCACGGGTCAGTTTATATCCACATTCGTGCGCCTGATAGGCACGACCCCCGGCTCATACCGCAAATGCGCCGCGCCCGACGAGACGAATTGAAGCGTAAATTGTTATCGGTCGGCTGCGACGCCTGACGAGGCTTTCTCAGGTGTTCAATGCCGCATGAGTTCGGCGCGCGCCCAACAAAAGCGGACGGTTCGCAAAACGCCCGATCTCGGAAGTTAGTTTTCCTAAGCGGCTCGCGCGCCGCAAACGTTCGTCTATACATCGGCGACCGACATTCCGCACAGACCGAGCCAAGAAAAACTGCGTTGCGCCGCGAACCAAACGCGCATATAACACAAACGTAAGCGTCAATTCCCGCGCGCTCTCCAATAAATATAATGCATCTAAAAAAAATTGTTGCGCTTTCGCGGGAAACATGCTATACTAAAAAAGGTATGATTTAGCAAATGAATCTAAGGCGTTTTCGCGCTTAAACGGAGGAGTTAATCATGAAGAAAGCATTGGCGCTTACTCTCGTGCTGGTAATGCTGTTGGGTGCGTTGCCCGCATATGCTTACACAATGGTGTTCTACAGCGTCGACGATAACAAACAATACGATATTGACGCGCTCATCGCGAACTGGATAGGCGCGGTTCAGGGTTGGGATACCGAGTACGAGCTTGACATCGGCGACCTTGCCGCTCAGCCTACGGGCGTGATAGAGGGCATCGGGGACGTCGAAAGCCCGAAGGCCGTAGGCGTGAAGCCGCTGCGCTCGTATATCCTCGCGCCCGACGGCACGGTTCGCACGAACAACCTAATCGTTTCGAACGAGCCCAATCGCATATCGCCGCCCGAGAGCGCCGGCATAATATCGTCGGGCGAGCTAAAGGACATCGTAGAGGGCTTCGACATAATGGGCGATCTGCTCGATCCCTCGAACAAAGGCTTGGACGACCACACCATTCCCGAGGAAGAGCTCGTCGCGTTCTCCGAGAAACACAAAGACAACCTGACGAGCATATACACGGCGGTCGATTACTACATGAAGGCAGCCGGATATACCAAAGAAGATTATGGCGACGTGGACACGCTGGCGACGGCGCTGTACGTCATAGTCAACTATTTCCCGATAGGCGACAGGCTGCAAGAGTATTTGGACGACCCGGAGATGGGCACGGAAGCCGTGTTCATGTGCGCCGAGATGTATAAGGGCTTCTACGCCACGTTCGTTCGCGACGAAGTGAAGATGGCGGAGTTCTCATATGTTATATACATGTGGATGTTAAACGAAGACGTCACCGATAAAGAAGGCTCTCCGTTCGCTCTCGCGACGTACATGCCCGAGACGAACAGCTGGGAGCTGGTCGACGTGTTCCAGATAGCGCTGTTGGGCGACACCGTGCACAACGACGACATAATGAACATAATGATCGACACCCGCTACTTCATGGACGACGACGGCACATCTTCTGTCGTGGCGCTGCGCTATAACGAATTTGTTGAAACGTGGCAGCTGGTCGGCATGAACCGCACCGCGTACTTCCAGTTGCTCGAGAACGGCGTTCAGAGCGCCGAGAAGTGATGCCGTAGGGCATACGGTTTCGACTAAAAGTTTACCGCGGGAAATTTTCGTTTCCCGCGGTAAAATATTACATAGCAACTGGAGGACGGACGCATGTCAACAGAAGCGCAATTCACCGTTTCGTTCAACTACGCGCTGACGAACGCCGAGAGGATCGAAATGTCGAAGCTCTATATAAGGGCTTTCGGCGCGGTCGTAACATACGAGGGAACGCCGCCCGGCGGCGACGATATACATATAATGCTCAAAATCTGCAATATCGAAATACTTATAGGGCCGGGCAAAGCGGTAGGCAGGGGACTTAAAGACCCTATAGCGTGCGAGGTTCGCTTCAAAGACGAGCGCGAGTTCATGAACGCATATAACGCGCTGTCTGAGGAGGGCAGAGAATGCTCTCTCGAAGGGCCGTATCCGTGGGCTGACAAGCTGGGTCTTATAGAAGATAAGTTCGGTGTCGGTTGGGCGCTTTACTATAACGAATGAATGGAGCTGGGCTGCCTTATGAAAAGGTCTATGATGCAGGTTTATGTGAAGGGTAGCGTCGAGGCCGTCGATACTTACATAAGGGCGTTCGGCGCTGAGCTGCTCTGCGCGTACCCCGACGGCAGGGGCGGGTATATGCATTCGGAAATTAACGCCTACGGTCAGATACTGGCGGTCTCCGAGCGGGACGGCGACGTTGTTAAAGGAAACACGATGCAGTTCTGCTTTCATATGGGGGAGGGCGGCGAGGAAGCGGTCAGAAACGCGTATGCGGTTTTGAAAGACGGCGCGACCGTCGATTACCCGTTGGGGCGCGTCGACTACAGCCCGCTTATGTTCTCCCTTACGGACAAATACGGCGTGTACTGGTGCGTTTTCATCTGACGCGCTGAATCCATTGCCTTAAATAAACCATGCTCAAAAAGCCCTCGGCATTATGGCCGCGGGCTTTGTATTACCTGCCGTTCGCTCAGATTTTGCGCGGTGCTCCGAGCTCTTTCGCCTGTTCCTCGTTGACAGTCTGGAACTGCCCCTTAGCGCCGCAAATCGGGCAGGCTATGCGAGCGGTGTTCATTAAAAGCACCGTGTTTGTGGGTATCACTTCGTCGTTATACCATTCCGACACGACTTGGCTGCACGCTAAGCAGAACGCTGCGCACGCCTTGCCGCCCAAATCCGTGTTCACGCCGCCGGAAACCTTCGCAAGCGCCTCCTCGGAAAGTTCCTCGCCCTTGTGCTCCTTGTAGATGGCTTCCAAATCCAGTTTACGCTGTTCGCTCATTATAATTTCATCCTTTCTATGACGGATTGCTCTTCGCTTATTTTTACGAGCGCCGCGCCCGTTTGTTATGCCGAATGCGGTAATTTTACGCGTTATCTTTTTTGAGGGAGAAAATCGCGCGTTTCACGAACCCGCCGCTTGCGTCGAGAGCCGCCTGTGCCGCCTGTTTGTCAACCGCACATTCGCTCATTACAATGGCGCGCTTTATGCCGTAGTCGGCTTTCGCCAACAATTCTTCGGCGGTTTTCCTGTCCGCGTCGAGCGCCTTCATCGTTATGCGCGCCGCGCGGTCGCGCAATTTCGTGTTGGTGGCGCGCACGTCGACCATCAGGTTTTTGTACACCTTGCCCACGCGCACCATGGCTATCGTAGACAGCATGTTGAGCACCAGTTTCGTTGCGGTGCCGGCGCGCAGGCGCGTGCTGCCCGAAAGCACCTCCGCGCCCGTGGGCATTTCGATCGCTATGTCCGAAAGCGCTGACAGCTTCGCGCCCTTATTGCAGCACATAGAGACGCATAACGCGCCCGCCGCTCTCGCGCGCCTGAGCGCGCCGAAACAGTACGGGGCTGTGCCGCTTGCGGATATGGCGACGACCATGTCTTTTTGGGTTATATGTATTTCGTCCAGATTCCGCGCTCCGAGTTCCTCGCTGTCCTCCGCGCCCTCGACCGCGGTTCTGAGCGCTGTGTCGCCGCCCGCGATAATGCCGATCACGGTATTTGCGGACACGCCGAACGTGGGCGGGCATTCCGACGCGTCGAGCACGCCGAGCCTGCCCGAAGTGCCCGCGCCCATGTATATGAGCCGCCCGCCGTCGGCTATGCGTTTTGCCGCCTCGTCGGCTGCGCGCGCGATTTCGCCAACCGCCGCGCGAACCGCCGCAATAGCGCCCGCGTCAAGCTCGTTCATTAAAAGCGCGATCTCGAGCGCCGACATTTCGTCCAAGTTTTCCGTGCGCGGGTTTACGTGCTCCGTCGCGAGTGTGCCGTAGTCCATATGCTCACATGCCTCCGCTTCCGATGTAATTTGCCCTGAAACGCTCGTCAACATCGACGTTCGCGTTCCTCGCCGCTTTCGTAAGCGCGCCGTATACCGGCTGAACGCTCGGCCGTATAAGCCTTACGGAGTCGCCGAGATCGGCAAGTTCCCGCTTTATAAGTTCCGTAAATTCGTCGTCCTTCGTAAGCCCGCCCGACATGACGCACGTCGCCGGGCGCTCGCTCACATTGCGCAGACACGCGCGCACGTGCGCGGCGAGCGCTTTAGCCGCCGCATGGATTATGTCTGACGCGATTTCGTCGCCCGCCTTGTACGCGTCGAACGCCGTGCGCGCGAAGGACGCGACATAGCGCTTTCCGCCCGCGTATATGCGCGGTATGGCGTCCGCAAGCGGCGTTTCGAGCGCTTTTTCGCACATTTCCTTGAGCGCTGTGCGCCCGCCGCGCCCGTCGACCGCGCGGTACGCCGCCTTCAAAGCGTCCGCGCCTATCCGAAAACCGCTGCCCGCGTCGTCGACTAAGTAGCCCCAGCCGCCCACCTGATACGCGCGCCCGCCCGACAGCGCGAACGACGAAGACCCCGTGCCCGCGATAAGTGCTATGCCCTCGTTCGCGGTTTCGCCGTACAGCGCGTTGAACGCGTCGCTGCCGTTGTCGACCGTTTCGGCGTTCGGGAGCAGGCGCTCAAGCATACGCCTGACGCCGCGAGTCGTCTCGCGGTTGGCGCTGCCCGCCAGCCCCGCGTATACGCTCGCGATATTCGCGTTCCGCCCTCCGAAGCCGCCCAAAAGCGCGTCGAGCTGAACGCGCAGGCGCTCTTCGCATTTTTCAAGCCCTATGTCGGCGGGGTTCGTGCCCTCGCCCGTGAATTGGTTCAAAAGCCGTCCGCCCATATCGGACAGCGCCAGCGCCGTCTTTGTGCCGCCGCCGTCTATACCTATCAGCATCGCATTCGCCGCCTACAGTTTTTCTTTCAGGAATTTCATTATGCGCTCATGTATCCTGTCGCTCCACGTGTTGCCCTCGTGCACGCCGTTTTTGACGCGCAGAAGCGTCGAGTCGCAGCCTATCGCGAGCAAATGCTCGTGCATCGTAAGCGACTGCGAGTACGGCACGACCATGTCCGCGTCGCCCTGCACTATCAGTGTCGGCGGGAACGGCCTGTCCGCGTGTACATGGTACACGGGGCTTATTTCGTGCGCGACCTCCTGCGGGTTATGCCCGCGCATGAGCGACGTAAACGGCTCGTCGCCTTGAGCGACGACCGTGTCCGCGTTTCCGTAGGCGGGCAGGTCCGACGGCCCGAAGCAGTCTATTACGGCCTTTACCGCGTCCGACTGGTTTTCGTATTCGTGCGTTTTATACTTGCTCTCGTCGCCCGTAGCGCCCGCGAGCAGCGCGGCGTTGCCGCCGGAGGACGTGCCCCATATGCATACGCGGTTTACGTCGATGTCGAAGTCGTCGGCGTTCTCGCGCATATAGCGTATGGCGGTCTTGACGTCCAGCAGGAACGTGGGGAACGGGAAACCGTCGAGCGCGTTTCTGTGAACGACGCTCGCGACGACATAGCCCGCGCGGGCGTATGCCGAAAGCTGCGGAAGCTCGAAATACGCGTTCGGGTGAGTCCAGCCGCTGCCCTGCACGAACACGATCAGCGGGCTTTTACGCTTCACGCCCTCGCGCTTCCACGGTTCAATCACGTATAAAACGCAGTCCTCATGCGCCGCCGAATACCGTATCGGCGGGCGCATACTCGCAAGCCCCTCGTATGTCGGGTTATCGTCGAATATCTCTATTCTTTTGTCGTTCACGTTCATCATCTCCCGTTTTTCTCAATTATCGCTTATTTTACCTTTCGTGTCAACGCCCGAAACAAATTCGCGGCGCAGTTTTTCGAGCGCTTTTTTCTCTATGCGCGACACATAGCTGCGCGATATGCCGAGTATGCGCGCGACTTCGTGCTGCGGGCGCGCGACCGAATCGAGTATGCCGAAGCGCAGCAGCACCACGCGCTGTTCGCGGTCGTTTAACAGTCGTGGTATGAGCCGCAGCGCCCTGTCCGACTCTATGCGCGTCTCGACTGTGTTCCACGTTATGTCGGGCTCAGTGCCCAGCAGGTCGGACACGAGTATGCTGTTGCCTTCCTTATCCGCGCCAATAGGCTCGCTGAACGACACGTTGCCGCGCGTCTTGCGGCCGGCGCGCAGTTGCATGAGTATTTCGTTCTCTATGCAGCGCGACGCGTATGTCGTCAGCTTGCCCGCTTCCGGCCGAAAAGTGGACACCGCCTTCATCAGCCCTATTGTGCCCACAGACACCAGATCGTCCGCGTCAACGCCCGAGCCTATGTACTTTTTCGCGATGTGCGCGACTAAGCGCAGATTGTGCTCCACGAGCAGCCGTTTCGCGTTCATGTCGCCCGACGCGGCGAGCGCGAGCTGTTCCTTTTCTTCCTCATGTGTGAGCGGCGACGGAAACGACGAGCGCGCGCCTATGTGCCCGAACAGGAGCGCCGCAGAGTCGAGCAGCCACAAAAAGCATTCGGGGAACATAATACAACAACTCCCAACGGTTTTCGCTTACGCGTTCAATAATATGTTGCATTATGTCGTTTTCTGCATGTCCGTGTCGCGAGTTTCCGCTTAAAGCCCGCGCCGCATGTTATATGCAAATAAAAAAGGCGGCTTTCGCCGCCCAAGGAACGTTTACCATATTTTGACCAGATAGTCGTTTACGAGCAGCACCGCGCCCAGCAGCCCCACGTATACGGCGAACCATTTGAGGCGCACCTTGCGTATAAGGTACAGCATGAACTTGATCGCTATAAACCCGGCTATAGCGGCGGCGATGACGCCCGCGATGACCTGCGGCACGCTGTTCGTGATCGCCGTTACCGCGACCGCGCCGGCTTCGTCCTTCAAAAGGCCGTACACGTCCAGAACCGCCGCGCCGAATATCGCCGGTATCGACATAAGAAATGAAAACTCCGCGACGCGGCTGCGGCTAAGCCCCGCCGCCAAGCCGCCCGTTATGGTCGAGCCGCTGCGCGACACGCCCGTGAACGTGCCTACGCACTGCATGAGCCCCATTGCGAGCGCGTCGGTCAGGCGCACGCGTTTATGCGTCGTCTTAGCGGCCGAGCGGTAGCGCGTGAACGAGTCCGCCAGAAACAGCAGCACGGCGGTCGTCAAAAACGCCCACGGCAGCATCTTTCGCGCGGTTTCGCCTTCCAATATATAGTCCAGATCGACCGCCTTCAATATCAGCATGAACACGACCGTGGGCACTGTCGCCACGACGAGCCACTTCAAGTCTGACTTTATCGGGTGGCATATCATGTTCCACACTTCGTTTCTGTACACGAACAAAACCGCGATGAGCGTGCCCACGTGCAGAAGCACCGTATACAGCTGAAGCGCGTCCCCGCCGAGATCGACATTCAAAACGTCGTTCAGAAGCATTATATGCCCCGACGAGCTCACGGGCAGAAACTCCGTCAAGCCCTGAAACAAGCCTATAAGTATTGATTTCAACCAGTCAATAACCATAAACAACCTCCGATATGCGCGTGGGTGGCGTTTTTACATCACGCAGTTCAAAAGCCGCCCCGGCACATACACCATTTTTTTGGGCTTCGCGCCTGCGAACAGCGCCTGAACCTCCTCGGAGCTTTCAAAGTAGGCGGGCGCTTCCTCTCTCGTGAGCGACGCGGGCACGTCGACGCGGCAGCGCAGTTTGCCGTTTATCTGAACCGCGATTTCGACCGTGTCCTTTATGAGCGCGCTCTCGTCGCATACGGGCCACTTCGAGCGCACGAGCGGCGCGCCCAACTCCGCCAGCTCGTTTATTTCTTCGGTGATGTGCGGCGCGACCGGGTTCAGAAGCTGAACGAGCACGCGCAATTCGCCCTTCGTGACCTTGCCCTTCGAGTACATTTTGTTGACCAGCGTCATCATTGCGGCGACGGCGGTGTTGAACTTCATGCGCTCGTAGTCTTCCGACACTTTCTTTATGCACGCGTTCACGTCGTATGCCATGTCTTTCGTTATGCCGTTTTCGTCCGAGAGCATTTCCATCAGCTTCCACACGCGGTCTAAGAAGCGGCGGCAGCCCCTCGCGCCGTCGGTCTGCCACGGTATCGCCTGATCGAACGCGCCCATGAACATTTCGTACACGCGGAAAGCGTCCGCGCCGAGCTCGTCGACCACGTCGTCCGGGTTTACGACGTTCCCGCGCGACTTGCTCATCTTCTCGCCGTTAGAGCCGAGTATCATGCCGTGGCTTGTGCGCTTCTTGTACGGCTCTTTCGTGGGCACGACGCCTATATCGTACAAAAATCTGTGCCAGAACCGGCTGTAGAGCAAGTGCAGCGTCGTGTGTTCCATGCCGCCGTTATACCAGTCTACGGGCAGCCAATACTTCATTTCTTCGAGAGCCGCGAGTTCCGAATCGTTGTGCGGGTCTATATATCTCAGGAAATACCAGCTCGAAC
>CAYVPJ010000053.1:0-2264 GCA_964453505.1 uncultured Oscillospiraceae bacterium
GTGTTCCCGATATGCTTATAGTATACTGATTTATTTGAGGAAATCAAGAGGGTATTAAAAGGGGTGCGGTTGTTTGACCGCACCCCTCGCTAAATTATTCTTCTCGTGCATTTTCGAGCATCTTTCGATATTGTTCTTTTACTGCCGGCGGGCTTATAATCCGTATGCCTCCGGAGAATTGAAATATCCACGCAAAGAAGGTTTGACTGACTGATACATCAACAGTGGCGGTAAAGTGATTAGAATCAGTAATGAAAGTATGTACATTTTCTCCGAAGCGATCGATGATGTAATTCATCAGTCTATTCTGACAAAGCAGCTTAACTTTATAGGTCTCTCCGTCATACATGCTGAAAATGTTGACGGTGTAGTCCACTGGGTCAAAGTCCCTGGGTCTCGGTATGATATGCTTGTCCAGCACCTCCACTGATTTCATTCGATCCACCCGATATGTAATAATCTTGCCATGTTGCTCTGAATAGCCAAGCACATAGTATTTATCCTCAAGATAGAGCATGGCATAGGGGGAAAAGTAATACGGATTTCTTTCACGTTTAGGCACAAGTTCTTTATTCAGATCATACTCGCAATACACAAAAGAAATCTGCTTTCCCGCATTTATTGCCTGATGGATGGCATCCACGGCATAGAATACGGATTCATTCTCCGGCTTTATTCTGCCGGTTGTATAGAGGTGCCGTTCAAGCTCCTTCGCCCGCTTGGCGCTTGCAAAGGTCATAAGCTTCTCAACTAGGGCTGTACTTTTCTTGGCTGTGATAAACTTGGAGGACTCCACAGCGTCCACCAATAGTTTCAGTTCGGCAAGCTCAAAGGTTCTGTTGGCATAATGGTACCGCGTTTTATCCGCCTTAGCAGCGTAAACCTCAATGCCACAATTATTCAAGGCATCAACATCCGCTTTGATGGTTCCCCGGTCGGTAGGAATGCCCTGATCTTTGAAATATGTGACGATTTCCGAAGTAGACATCGGATGATCTTCGTCGGTCTTTGCATAAAGAAGCTTCAACAGCTCAATCAATCGTTCTTTGCTTGTCACTGACATTCCTCGCTTTCTGAAAGGGGGGATAAACATTAGACGAAATTGAATCATAGATTATATTAGCTTTTCTAACCATGTTTTACATTGGCTCTATTCACTTTTTATCTCATTATCCTTAGCAAAAGAATCAATATAAGTGTTGTATCCTGCTGTTTCATCTGGAACAAGGTGGATAGTTATTGTATCTCCAATATCTAATACATTCGCTTTCTCTTTAATACGCATTAAGTCTTTAAATTTTGCTGCTCGAAATTCTCTTTTCATTGGAAACGAAAACTCCTGATTAAACAATTCAACATTTGCTACACAAGTATAGGCAAACATATACAGGGTATCGCTTACTTCATATATCTTTTCCTTAAGATCCTCGCTAATCACAAATACTGTATTTAAACCTGACCAATGACCGGTAAAAGAGCCTGTGTGAATGATGTCATAAATATGATCGAGCGTCTGATGATCTTCTATTGTAATTTCTCGAGGAATAACCAGGTTTAGATTGAAGTGATGCTCAATTGTTGTAATTTTCTCTAAAAATTCTATTTCAGAGTTTAATGTGTCTGATGGAGTAAACGGATCTACATTGCCGGAACCCAACAACGCATTAAGAGATAAAATTTTTATCTCAACAGTACCTCCGACTGAGGCATTTTTTAGAAATCTACGGTACCTCAGTTGTTCAACATTCAAAGTTGCTAATGGACGAATATTAAAATTCATCTTTTTAGTGTTCTGATTTATGGAAAAGATAATATCGAAGGTTCTGTTGTCTTGTTCTTCGTTGGTAACTACAGCTGTTCCATCTTCTGATATCTCTTTGGTTCGCATTAGTAAGTAATCAAAGATCGTCTCACCATTCATGCTAATGCTGCAAGGGAATGCCTTTGGAAACTTTGGAGGCGTAATGATTATTTTGCTGCCCTGCATTTCTTTTGCTTCTTCTTGAATGGGATCAAGAACATCTCCAAGAAACTTATTTGCAGTAGAAACAGACAAAGAAATAGGCAATTGACGGCAATATGAATAATCAAATATGTTATTAGTATGCAATTTTGAAATTTCTTCCGAGCCGATACGAACATCATTGGCTGTAATATTGAACTGTGGCGGATACTTAATTACAGCCTCCTCGGATAACGGAATGCTGACCATTTTACCATCAAGATTTTTCATGTTATAACCGTAATACGGATAAAGAGGATGC
>CAYVPJ010000053.1:2274-6990 GCA_964453505.1 uncultured Oscillospiraceae bacterium
ACTTTTTCCAGTTGCTTGGACAGTTGTTCATGTTGATCGCTCATTTCATCAATGACCGTGTCCTCAATACGTCCTGAAAAATAGGAGAGTTCACGGTTAGCCTTACTCTCATAGTATTTTCTCAAAATACAAAGAGATGTACTTACCATTGTTGTAGCTCGCTGCTTAGAAATTCTTGTGTTTGATTGAGCGTAATATACCGCTTTTCCAACGATGCTTTTATGTGCAATACCCCGCATTTCCCTGTTTCCAAACAATCGAAGCCTAACATCCTCTATTAAGTCACCTCGGATATATCCAGCAAGAGCTTCAAAGTCAATTTCCTCTTCCATTGTACAATTGAAGTTTAATTTCTGCTGTCTCTCAAGAAACTCATTCAGTTTCTTTCGAGCCGCCGCTTTCATAATAGGATCTTTGAGTTTCTCTTTACCTACATCGAGTCCGATTTCCGCTATATATTCAAGAATAAAACTCATATCCACACCTTCTTATTTTTTTCTGGCTAACGAACTTCCCATAATTGCTATAACGTGCAGTTGACTTTTCTTTCGGCTATTAGATCGTCCGCAGATTGTGGGTGATAGATGACACATTTTTAGTGGCACTTAATGTTAACAACATGCTGCCTACATGTCATCTTTTTATCGGGACTTATACAAGGAGCGTCCCCCTTAAACGAACTTTATTGAAAGTGTTTCATCCGTTTTTCGTCCGTGCATATACGCGACTTAGTAGCCAGGGTCTGCCATTTTACTTAACATCCTCATCCAGGCTATCAAAGTCAAACAGATAGTCCTTATAATTTTCTACCTTCAAAGATCGCTGATGTGCGCCACACTTGACAATGGTGTGCCCCTCACTTCGAAGCAGGCTTTCCTGACTATCACGGCTACAATGTCTTGTGTCTTGCAACATACCGCGTGTTGAGACCTCACGCCACAAGGGGATTCCTTCCCACAAGGGGTTTGCAAAATTCACAGCAAACTCGATTTGAACATGAGAAACGTTATATCGCTTTTCGAGATAGTGTTCAATATCTACCAGTCTAGTGATCCTCCCAGCGGGGACTTTACAAAGGAGATCAATATATTCCTGCATTGGAACGCTTTTCGCAGGGTTTGCAGGCGTATAAATGATAACGGATTTCCCGCCGTCTATGATATGTTCTTCAATGCCGGTTTCGCCCTGCATTACAGGTAGCTTTGTGTCAAAAGGAATGCCGCGCTCAAGAACAATACGCCTGAGAAACATACGAATTGCGTTGGGCATATCTATTCCAAGCTCATTTAGAATATCTGTGGCTTCTTTTTTGAGTCGGCTATCAATACGTACTTGGATAAAGGTCTGTCCAGTCATGAATAACACCTCTTATGTATGAATATTTCTTACATAATTATATCGCGTTTATTTTCTAATTTCAAGCTATGAATAAATTAGTCTTATTAAACAAATGGTCTATTCTTCTATTATATCGGTGGGGTAATTTTTAAATGCGCGAGGGCAACAGCTTTTCGGACAATAAGTTAATCGCTATATAGTAAAGACTGCTTGTTTCAAGCGTTGAGGAACGGAATGGGGCTAA
The DNA here is from genome assembly GCA_964453505.1 of uncultured Oscillospiraceae bacterium. Taxonomy (GTDB): domain Bacteria; phylum Bacillota; class Clostridia; order Christensenellales; family Aristaeellaceae; genus CAYVPJ01. The sequence goes on from CAYVPJ010000053.1 coordinate 3,857, forward strand.
GCTCCTTTTTATGCTCCGATCTTACCGCACTGTCCGAAATTTTAACACAGACCCCATATCCATTGAAGTAAGGCCTCTGCCAACAAGAAAAAGTCCCAGAAGAAAATGGTGGCAATAACCCCGAAACTTTACAATGAACAGCTTCGGGTGAAGGTGAATTCCGAGCCTGAAAAGCTGGGCAAAGTACCCAGACTGGGGCATGTTCGTAAAAGGTGAGCACAAGTGAACTGTTTGTTTATGTTTGTCTTAATAAGACAAACATAAACTATCCAAACTCCATTTACAAGACTTCCAATTCAGTGTATAATATAACCGACCTACTGTAAATGGGCACGAGTAGGGAGGAAAGGAAGTGCGAAATGAGTAGTGCGGCTTTTATTTTCCCTGCGGTAAAAGGAACCCAAGCACAACGAGAATATTACATCTCCATGGTGCCGCTGGAGGTTATGACAAAGATTTTTCAATTCGCCGATGAAGAGCTTCCTCCAGAGGTTAGATCTCAGCGTGTTTTGAATAAGGCTCGTATCCCCGAAATCCGGGATTACATATTGTCTAATCCGGAGAGCTATGTGTTCTCTGCATTGACCGTTTCTGTGGATGGGGATATGGAGTTTCAATCTGCAAGCGAAGCGACACCACAGATCGGAACTATCAACATATCTATGACTTCCCGATTCCTAATCAATGATGGACAGCATAGACGTGCAGCTATTGCTGAAGCTATAAAGATGAACCCGGCCCTAAAGAACGAGCATATATCTGTTGTGTTCTATCGTGATGAAGGCTTGCTTCGTTCTCAGCAGATGTTTTCTGACTTAAACCGTTACGCAATTAAGCCTACAAAGTCAATCAACATTCTTTTTAACTCTCGAGAGGAATCCTCAATAATTGCAAAGCGAATCATTGAGGAGGTCGATGTTTTTAAGGACTTAGTTGAAAAAGAACGTACAGCAATTTCCAATCGCTCCAAGGCGCTTTTTACTCTCAGTGCAATATGTACGGCAACCAACGAACTGCTTGTTGGGTTGAGTCTACCTTTGCAGGAAAAGGTTGATCTTGCCAAAGACTATTGGAACGCAATTGGCAGGTATATCGTTGAATGGGACAAAGTAAAAACCGGCGAAATGAAATCAGCAGATATCCGAAAGGATTATATCTGCTCTCTCAGCATCACTCTTGTTGCGCTGGGATATGCAGGAAACGCTATTATTCAGCATAACCCTAATACATGGGACGAGCATTTAAAAAAGCTTTCTAATATTGATTGGCGAAAAACAAATCCCGATTGGGAAAATCTCGTATTTGTAAATGGAAGAGTTGCAGCAAATAGGTCAACTCAAAAAGCAATGTCAACCCATATGCGAAAAGTATTGATGGAAACGGCAGGTAATAATAATGGCTAACCTAACGAAAGATGATATTAGATCAGTTATAGAAATAATCAAGGAATTGTATCTGGAAGATATGATTCCTTGGATCTGTGGATACAGTGGTGGTAAGGACTCCACTGCTGTTGTTCAGCTTGTTTGGTATGCGCTCCAAGAATTGCCCAAGGACAAGCTCAAAAAGACGGTACATATTATCAGCACAGATACTTTGGTAGAGTCTCCTGTCGTAGCATTATGGGCAACAGAGTCCCTTAAGAATATGGAGCTGGCTGCGAAAGAACAAGGACTCCCCTTTGTTCCTCACAGACTTACTCCTACAGCGACAAACACATTTTGGGTCAATCTGATCGGACGTGGATACCCCTATCCGCGGCGTGATTTTCGTTGGTGTACCGACAGAATGAAAATTGACCCATCCAACCGTTTTATTAAGGGTATCCTTGATGCCGAGAGCGAAACGATTATGGTTCTTGGTTCCCGTAAAGCAGAAAGTGCCGTTCGTAAGGCCGTTCTTGAAGGGTATGAAAAGAAACGGTATAGAGAACATCTTAGCCCTAATGGTTCTTTTCCGAATTCCTATATATTCACGCCTATAGAGAACTGGTTAAATGACAATGTCTGGCAGTATCTTGTTCAGGTTCCAAATCCTTGGGGACACTCCAACAAAGATCTTTTGGCTATGTACAGCGGTGCTTCTGCTGACGGCGAATGCCCTCTCGTTATCGATTCCTCTACGCCTAGCTGTGGCAACAGCCGTTTTGGTTGTTGGGTTTGTACTATGGTCACAGAGGATAAGTCTATGGCAGCTATGATTCAGAACGATGAGGAAAAAGCATGGATGCTTCCTATGCTTGAGTTCCGCAATGAAATCGCAGGATATGGGGATTGGCAGACAGACCGTGATCGTCGAGACTTCCGTAAAAGAGATGGTCGTCTTCAGTGGTATAACAATCGCCTTGTTCATGGCCCTTACACAAAAGAGACTCGTGAATATTTTCTTCGTAGATTACTTGAAATTGAACTCCTTGTCCATGAGATCGGCCCCGATGAAATCAAGGATGTCCCTCTAATCACTATGGAAGAACTCAAATTTATTCGTCAACTTTGGCTTGACGAATTCCATGAGTTTGATGATTCTCTGCCCAGGATTTACGAAGAAGTCACAGGAAAGCAGTATTCCGATGGAATCATCAGTAAAAACAAATACTTTGGTGCGCCAGAAGCGCAGCTTCTCAAAGAGGTCTGTTCAGAACTGTATCCCGATGAACAGCTGCTTGCAGAAATGCAGAGGGCACTTCTGGACACGGAAGCAAAGGCTGCTGCCATTTCAAATAAGCGCAATGTTATTCTAAATTTTGAAAAGAAAATCAAAAAGGCGTTCTATCGCGACGAAGCGGATGCGGAAAATATTGCATCTGCTCGTGCCCATAGAATCTCCGGCATAACGGATGAAGCCAGCCCGGATGATTTCGTGGATTGAGGTGAGTGAGCGTGTATTTTACTAAAGTTGAACTTCATAATTTCGGTATATACCAAGGCACTCACGAGATGTGTCTTACAGACCAAATCGGCAACCGAAATATCACACTGGTTGGTGGTCTGAACGGCAGAGGTAAAACCACATTCCATGACTCTATTTTGATTGCGCTTTATGGCAAGCAGGCATTGAAATACATACAGGAAAAGGCTCGTTCATACGACAAGCTGCTGCTTGACCATATCAATAAACATGCTACGGATGATGAA
>CAYVPJ010000053.1:7000-21048 GCA_964453505.1 uncultured Oscillospiraceae bacterium
GACTATTGACAAAAGGTCTTTTATGGGTGTGCCTATAGTTGGTGCAGATGATGAAACTTATGTTGCTGTATCTTTGTGTCTTGATGATGGAATCGCTCTGCGTGTTAAACGCTCTTGGACAGCCAAGGGTAAAAAAGCAGAACAGCAGATTACCGTTGAAAAAGATGGTGTGGTTGACAAGTACCTTGGTGAGAGTTGGAGCTATTACATCGAAGAAATTTTGCCCTTTGGTATTGCTCGTTTCTTCTTCTTTAACAACGAGAAAATTACGCAGCTGGCTGATGACACTTCATTTGAACAGATTAAGAGTTCAATCAAATCCGCGATTGGTGTCTCTACCATTGAAAAAGCTATCGAACACACTGATGAAGTAATTCGCCGCAAGAAAAATGCTCTTGCCGCCTTTGAACACAGCGAAGAGAATATAGGATATCAAGAGGTAGAAAAGCAAATTGCTGATATCGACATCCGCCTTGCGGAAGCTACAAAGCAAGCTAATAAATTGGAACGCAAGTGCGAGGCCCTGACCGCTACACTTGAAGCAAAAGAAAAAGAGTTTTGGTCTTCCGGTGGTGATCTCAGCCGCAACCGGGATGTCATTAAGTTGGAAATGCAAAAAATAGCTTCTGAAGTCGAAAAAGTTCAGGAGGAAATCATGCAGCTGGCGGTGGATGCTTCTACGCCTCTATTCATGTGCCGCAACATGGTTACGCAGTCTTATGATAACGAGCTTTCTTCTCAACAGTCTGAAGCAAAGATGTACTCTGACAAAATCATTGTGAATCTGCATCAGCAGATTCTTGAAAGACTTATTGAGTGCGGTCTAAGCCAATCAGACCTCAGAACTGTTCAAGACATTATTAACGAAGTCTTGGTCGGACATATCCCCGAAGGCGCTACAAAGGAAACCGTGAAGAATATGTCTGCGACAAGCATGATGCTTTATCAACGGCTGATCGCAGAAGTGTTCCAGAACATCACTCAGCGGATTGATACTCTCGTCAATCATGTTGATGCCCAAGAGAGCGAGCTAATGAGCCTTGATGCACATCTGGGTGCTGCAGATGAAAAGACATTGGCTATGCAGCTCTTCGATGCACTTAAATCTATCGAAGCCGAAAAAACTCTTGCAGATGCTGAGTATCATCGCCAACTTGATTCTCTTGAAAGCTTGAAGCGCCAGCGTGAAATGCTTGTCTCAAAACGTATTCAGCTGATTAAGGCCATCGCTGAAAAAGAACATACAAATGATGATAATGCTCGTATCGTAAAGTATGCCGCTATGTCTATCGAAGTTCTGCGTGAGTTCAAAATTCGCTTGCAGCGTGAGAAAGTCGCAAAGCTGTCCAGCACGGCAACAAACTGCTTCTGCGAACTTGTTGAAAAGGATTCCCTGATAAGCGAAATCAAAATTGAACCCAACACGCTAGATGTCACCATTCTTGATTTGGATGGTAACGAACTTTTGAAGAGCCAACTTTCCGCCGGTGAGCAGCAGATGTTTGCAATTGCTATCGTTTGGGCACTCGCCTTGACTTCCGGTTACAAAGCCCCTGTTATCATTGATACACCTATGGCTCGTCTGGATTCTTCTCATAGAGCCAACTTCGTGACTAAGTATCTGCCTGCAGCAAGTTCACAGGTGATAGTTTTATCTACGGACGAAGAAGTTTATGGTCGTTACCTCGATCTTGTCCGTGACAATGTGGTTAACCACTATACGCTCCTCTACCGTGAAGAGGAACAGTGCAGTTCGATTGTTCACGGCTATTTTGGGGAGGTGTAGTCCATGATCGTAAAGCATTTCAAGCTATCACAACCAGAAAAGGACAGACTTATTCGTATCAAAGCAAAAACAGGGATTCAGAATTGGAATGTCCTGTGCCGCTGGGCGCTTTGTTGGTCATTGGCCGAGCCTTCCGTACCCGGCGGTGTCGATCCGTTATCTGACAGTAATGTTGAAATGGATTGGTCAACCTTTGCTGGTGAGTATTCTGAAATTTATGAAGCCATCATAAAACAGCGTTGCATCAACGATGGACTTGGTGCAGATGAAAAGACTCTTGCAAAGTATTTTCGACTTCACTTAAACAGAGGTATCAATCATTACAGCACGAGAGATGTTTTGAAAAACTGCTCTGATCTTCTCAAATCCGCTCTTCCTAAGGAGGAATCATAATGGCTGTTTATCTTGACTACAACGCCTCTACTCCAATAGATGAAAAAGTCTTGGAACGAATGATTGAAGTATATCACTCTCATTACGGAAATGCAGATAGCAGAACCCACGTTTTCGGTACGGACGCAAAGGAAATTGTGTCCTCGGCAAGAAAAACAATAGCGGAGATCTTGGCTGTAGATAGCACTGATGTGTTCTTCACTAGCGGATCTACTGAGAGCAATAACATGGCAATTCTCGGCCTGCTCGATTATGCCATTGAGAGTGGACGCAATCATTTCATCACAACATCCATTGAGCACAAATCCGTTTTGGAGGCCATGAAGCATCTGCAGGAAAAAGGCTGTGTGGTAGACTTTGTTTCTCCGGATGATTCTGGACGCATTAAGCCAGAGCAGATTCTCGACCTTGTTACGGAAAAGACTTTGCTTGTTTCCATGATGCATGTCAACAGCGAAACAGGTGTTATTCAGCCGATTGAAGAGGTTGGTACAGCATTGGCAGGAAGAAAAACATATTTTCATATTGATGCCACGCAAGGCTTTGGCAAATTAAATGATAGCCTGCGGAATGTCAAGTACAATATGCTCAGCATCACTGCCCATAAGCTCGGCGGCCCCCAAGGTGTTGGCGCTTTTATCATGCGGCGTGACCGCACATACAGGCGGCCTCCCGTCAAGCAACTCATGTACGGTGGGCAGCAAGAGCGCGGTTATCGTCCTGGAACAACGCCGGTTGCTTTGGTTGCAGGCTTCGCCCTCGCTGCGGAGCTGTGTGACAAGGAAGCTGCTGCACACATGAAAAGCTGTGAGACAATTAAACAAAGCCTTTTTGCGGCTGTAAAGGGGCTGAACTACGCTGTAAATGGAGATCAGGAATACTGCTTGCCATCTACCATCAACATTAGCTTCCGCGGCGTTGATGCAGAAGGAATCTTTCTTGCGACTAAAGAAAAATATGCTTTCTCAAACGGTTCAGCCTGTAACTCCGGTAGCCATGCCCCAAGCTATGTTTTAACGGCTATGGGTCTTGATGAAGCACGAGTGAGTGAGGCCGTGCGTATCTCTTGGAATCATAGTACTAAGGTTGATTTTTCAGCGCTTATAGACTATGTAAATTCTATATCTGAATAAGCTAAGGGCTCTCGATTAGGAAAATTAATCGAGAGCCCTTTTTGAGCTTAAAAGCGGATTTTCAGTTTGCTTGTGAGGTTTTTCTCTTTGAGCCATGTCAGGATATTGGGGTTCAAATCCAAGACCGTAGCCCCCTGAACTGACACCTTCTTCAAAAAGTCCTCAATCTCGGGGTTCAAAGAGAATTCTTCGGTGATTTGTTTTGCCTCTGCCACATCGGAAACCAAGCTTTTTACCGCATTAATTGATGGATCCCCGGCAACTGTTTTAGAAATGTTGTCAGCAAGGTCTTTGGCTCGTTTGGGATCATTAGACAGGCCGCCAATCATAGATAAATAGCCTTTCGATCCCTCCGAATATTTAAGAGAGGCATCTTGCCAAACGATTTTAATCTGAGTAGAAACCGCATCACCCTTTGATTTTAGGAGTCTAACCGTTTCCATGGTCAGTCGCATTTCAGAAACGCCATTACCACAGTCGTTGATACAAGCCAGCAAATCGCTACAAGTGGTTTCATCGATGAGCGGAGTGCTGACAATTCCGCTTTCTTTCATAACCGCAGCACAATCAAGAGTTCCTTTAATACTCTCAGTTGCTTGGGCAAGCTGCGCTAACGCTTTGGTATAGGTCTCAGCATGTTGCTTGCTTTCGATTGTTGCACGGCGCTTCTTAATAGCGGAGGTGCTATTTTTGATTGTCTCAGTTAATAGCATTTTCGTACACCTCCATTTTCTCAAGCTGAGTAGACAGCGCATCCATAGAAGCTAATGCAGCTTCAGACAACGCTTCAGCATCGGCAAAAGCACCCGTACCTGCTATTTCCTTCCGAGCCTTTGCCCCTTCCTGTTCGGCTTTTTGGGCAATCGTCTGAATATCTCGCAGGAAGCCATACAGAGCATTAAGTGAATTGCCAGAGTATGCGGTCAACTGCTTTACTGCAGCTGCAGATGTAGCGTCGTTAATCAGCTTAATATGTGCAATTACGGTCTTTGCTGTATCGATGGGGGGCTTGTCATACTTAACTCGTAGTTCAGCACTACCAATGATTCCGTTTGCTGAAAAAACGGCGAACAGATCTTGAATCGCAGCAAGAGAATCAATTAGATTCTTCTGAGTGAGTTCACCAACATATTCTTCAAGCTTACCAACTACTTTAGCAGCTTCCTGAGTATCGGCGGACATTGCTTTTTTAATGTTGGGATAGAGCACTTTCAACAGCGCAGCAGGATTATAAAGAAGATGCTTTTGAGGAATGCTGCTTGGCAATTCTGCTTCGATATCCCAATCTGCAGCTATGAGCATCTCGATGGCAACAACAAGCTCATCTGTTCTAAAACAGGATCTGGTGTTGGGATCGACAGCAAAATGAACAGCTCCCATGGTAGTCGCGGAAGCTTGCTTTAGAAATGTCAGAGCACTCTCAAAGTCGGCTTTTCGATTTAGAACAAACTGAATCATATCGTTCCACTCACGGGTATCTCTCTTGATGCTATCGTCTTTCTTGAAATCCTTGAACAGAGACTGGATTGCTGCATAGGGAGAACTCGTATCAACTTTCTGGCCCAAGATGCACGCCTTTAGATATTGGATTGCAAGGCACCATTTCAATACAGGAAGTGACTCTTCTCCTCGCTTGGTAGCAGTAACCTTTTCAATGATTTGATATCTTCTGCGTTCCAACCATGTAATCAATCTCTGCTGATAATAGACCGCAGCCTCGAAGTCCCAACCCTTTGCGTAGTTCATCTCGTTCAAGGCCATCAACGCATCGCGACTTTCGGAGCTTCTGTCCATGTAAACGATGGCCTTTTCGACATTTGCAGGAGCACTCTGATCATCGATATAGTAGCAACCCAAATCAGAAAGGCGCTCTACAGCAATATAAGCCGGAATGCCAATATCCTGCCAGTTAATAGAACCACTTTGCTTGGAGTCACCACGGACAAGAGTACGAAGCCAACCGCGATAATCAGCATCGTATTTTAATGTCTCTCCTTTTGTGAACCATGCAGTAATGTCGTCCTTGAACTTAAGATAGTTTTTTGTTGCACCATCAACAGGCTGCTTGGTTTTGGGCGGTTCCGGTGTCGCAGGCTTTTGATCGGGTTTGTTTCCTCCGGGTACGACCGGCTTAGGCGCATTGTCCGGGGACACTGTTTGCCCAGTGGCCTTGTCCGCGATTTCACCTATGCCTGAAAAAGCGTCCAAGCCCACATCTGCGAGGAATGCTTGTTTTAGCCCGCCGAACCACAGCGTTCCATCGGTGTCCTTAACACCTGCTGCCGAACCATCACCCCAAACGGCGAATACGGTCTTAAGTCGAATTTTATCGTCGTTGCTTATATTTTCCAAGCGGTCGATTGAGGAACTGTGGGGGTCATTCGACATCTGAGCATTGCTTGGATTAATCGGAAAATACCATCCATCGCCATGCAGCTTGCCATCGAAATACTCTTTCAATTGAGCGCGAATAACATTCTTCAAGAACATTCTCGGACTTTTTGTTGCAAGGGATTCGTACAGAGCCAACAAAGCATGACGGTTAAAGGGATAAAGCGTTACACTCTTTTCTCCGATAGTTGTGGTTTCCCACTCACACGGCGGGGTGAAATCGCTGATTGGTAAGTCGATCAGATCAGCTCCGGAATCATTCCAACTGCGGAGTTCTACAGGGTCACTATAGATCGCATTTAAATATCTACCGGCCATCTGAATAATAAACTCGTCAGTACCATATGAGCGGTCTGTGACTTCAATTTGGTGTGTTACACGGTCTTTGAAGTTACCCCTAAATGCATAGTAGTAGTCGTTGGTAATACCGATTACTGAGGTTACGCGACATAAGTCTTTGTAGTCGCCACCATGTTCATAAGAGAGCGCAGTGATAAGTTCTTGATCAATGCCGGTAAAGCCAGTAAAGTCCTCAATGAAGATTGTGAGGTTTTTACCCTGCTTTTTCAGATCTTTTCTGAGTTGTGCAAAGATTGCCTCTGCATTTTCACTGGAAATATCAGCGCAGCGTTGAATGACCTCTCGTGTAAAGCCATTAAGATAGTTTATAAGCTTGGTGATCTCGAAATCGTCGCCTTTCAGAGAAGAGGCGAAAAGAGACGCCTGCGGATCGCCTTGCTTCATTACTGCTCGAATGATTTTGGATACATTGAAATCTTCGTCTGTAAAGATTGTAGTATCTTGAAGAATCTGATTGCTCGGAGCAGTAATAACATTATAGCATTTGGATACTGCACCACCTTCGCGCAGCAGATATTCACTTACTCGGCTATCAGCAAGGTAGCTGGCTATGTCACGGCATCTAACTGCTTTGTAGGTCTCACCAGACACATCGTTTCGCACAGCAGCAATATAGGCATACAGAATCTCCGTTTTGAAGGAATCTTCATCCTTTGAGTCTGAAGATGCAACGAACTTGCGAAGTTTCTCTTCAACATCGGGGTTTTTTATTGCGCCCTGTTCCAACAACTGAGAAAAAGCTCCTCGGACAGAGTTGTTCAGACGGCGCAGAAAAACCAACTGCTCAGATGCAGGGTTATATACAGTAGAAGGGCTTCTTTCAAACTTACCTTTCAAATAGCGGATAAGATGCGATTTACCAGTACCGTGGTTGCCTCGAACAATGACCATGCGATGTTCGTTGTCCGGATTATATATCAGCTGTTCAAAAACCTCATCCTCACTCATTAAGCTAGCGGGAGCAGGCATTTTGCCCTCTTCATAATAGCCACCGCGGAAGAGTTCAAGAGACGAGAACGGCATATGGGTTGACATGAAATAGGCATCTTCGGTAGCCATATCGTCAGTCTTAATCGCATCCCGCTCCATTACAGAACGATATTGTTCCCACTTCATGAGTTAATCGCCTCCTTCACAGAAATGTGTGTGAAGCTATTGATGGGATCACCGTCTACAGAGTAGAGCATTATCGGAGTTGAGTCAGACCATGTTTCAAGCTTGATAAGTCCTACTTCGTGTAAGGTGCGTAGTCCTGCAGAAAGAGCCAGGGGAAGCTTGCTTCCAATTTCAACTTCGGGCATTTTCGTGCTCAGCCAGAGCATGAAATCCTGTGCAAGAATAGTCTCATTATAATTGAATTTCTCTGTGTATGTAGTTGCAAATATGTCTTCCAAACGAAGTTTCATATTGGGGATAATCATTGTTCCACTCAAATAGCCAAGTCCTAAAAAAGCAGCCCAGAAACGCCATCCGAGAACAGCGTTTTCATTCACTGCAGACAGCTCTTTCACTTCGGAACCGCATGTTTTAGCCATACCTTCCCATGACTTTTGTGAAAAAATCCGCTCATTTTGAGCAATCAGCCATTTGGTGAACATATGGAATGTTGTGTCTTTTGCGAAGAACACACGGGCACTCACATACCGCCGAAAGGAGGTAGGCGAAGCAATCACGTCAGGATCAACAGCTAAAACCAAATTATCGGCCTGTGCTTTAATTAGAGACAGTTCTTCAAGTGCCACATTAATCGATTTGTTGATTTGATCGAGTTCGTTTTCATCATTGATGCCCAAGGTCATTGCTTTGCGAACTTCATCGCGGGTCATGCTTTTATGGAAAATTAAGCGGCATACAGAGAGAACTCGCTCCGGTGTCGGCTCCATTCGCATGCCGTCAGGATTTGTTTTAAACATACGAATACCTCCTTAAAATTTTTGAATTGGAATAGAATAACCGTCGCCATACTCTCTTATGGTTTTGTCACCATTTGCAACAATGGTATTCTCATTGCAATAGAGTATCTTTCGATAGCCATAAGAATCCAGTTTCCCAAGGTTTTTGTACAGTGTAAAGTTTGTGGCGGCATCACCATCAAATATGCAGACGACACCTTTGGCGAAAAAATATGGGCAATGTGAAGCCGTATAATAGAACTCTTCGTAATCAAGAAGAATGCCATCGTAAAATATCTGATTTGCCAGACGATTAGGAACTACCAACACTCCAATATCGTTTTGGAAGGCCTTTTCCGCTATCACAGACACCTCTTCCGCACTACAAGGCCCATTAGATGGTCTGATAATTATCATTTCGTTGAAAGACCCCATATTCCTGTACAGACGGCAAGAAGGCTGCGCGGGAGGAAGTTTAATATCGGGGTTTGTTCGCAGCTTGTAAGTTTCGTCATTTGTGATGCGACCTTCCGGATCTGCAGGGCAACCATTACAAACTTCCCTTGAAAGCGGGAAAAGGTGCCTAAAAACGCGACCCCAGCACAGTGATTTTGGAGAAGATACAAGTTCACTCATAATTCTGTATCCAGCCATTTGTGCTTCGTATTCCCGGGCACGGGGTTCCGTCAAAGCAGCTGTGAGGGCATCGTCATCGCTGAGAATATCTGTCTGTAATAACTTAATTGTGACTGTGTAATACCTTTTAGATGGGTTTGAATTTTTGTCGAACACATAATTTGCATCCAGAAGATCAATGAAGCCAGTTCGGTGTAAAAATAGCAGCAGGTTTACATTCCATGCAACGTTTCGGTTTCCTGCATATTCAGCTTCCTCGTCTGTCATCGTAGCAGGAGTAGCAGCGGTGTTCAAAACACACTCATCAGCGTCAATCATCGCTGCCGGGTTAGATAGCATACCTTTCCAGCGAATAACGCCTTTTCCAACGGTAAGAACTCTTTTATTAACGAGAGCCAGTGCTCGACGCACATCACCTTCACTGTCGTATCTGCTCTGATACGGAATAAACAGGCTGAGCGAAGGAAGTCTATCGCGACCACCACGCCCTACTTCTTGATAGAATCTGCTAAGATTTTCGGGGCAGCAAGCATGAATGATTGTTCTGACATCGGGCTTATCAACACCTATACCAAAAGCAGAGGTAGCAATCACAACATCAAAGTCATGGTTTTTCCAGCCAGTCAATACTGCATCTCGGTCAGCTTCTTTTGTTTCTCCAGTAAAAATAGGGATATTTTTATACCCGACTTGGCGAAGCTTTTTCTGCAAGTCTTTGGCTTCTCTTGGTTCGAGAACATAAACTACCATCGGCTTTGGCAGCAACTTAATTGCTTCGATGGTCTTTTCGTTTTGCTCCTTGCGAGACTTTGCAGAGTGGAAATAGAACCGAGGCTCTTGCCTCAGCGCATCGCAACGAACCTGAGCATTTTTACCGTCCGAACCGAACAACACAAACAATGTATCGACCACATCATCAGAAAGCGTAGCCGAGAGCAGGAATGTACGTATGAACTCTTCCGACTCGCGTTTCCACTTTTTCAACAGGATTGAAAAAATCTGAAAATCGGGTCTGAAAAATACGCCCCAATCTGGAACAATGTGGGCTTCGTCAACCACAACATTAGCTAAATAATGGCTCTTTGCAGCAGTGTCCAGGATGCGGTGCAATTCGGGGTTCTTCAAAATGGCTTCAGGAGAAGTAAATAGAAGACGCGCAGTATTATCTTTCAAGGCTTTGATGATCGTAGTTCGCTCTGCCTCAGACTGTTCGCCACGGTAGCAATAAATCTCGGTTTCATCCGTCAAATTATGCTGTGCAGCATAATACTGGTCTAATGCCAATGCTACAGTGGGCACAATAACAACAGTTAATCCCTCGGAAACACTTGCCAGCAGTTGTGTGACCAGGCTCTTACCTCCGCCAGTAGGCAACGAAATGAGGAGCGTGTGTCCGTTGGGCAAGTTCAATGCGGTATGAACTGCTACTTTCTGCTCAAAGCTTTTGTAGGCATTAAAGCCGGTATGCCTTGCTAACATCGCATCACCGGAGGAAGCACATTCCAATTCGATACTGTCGTCATGGCGAAGCGCATACACATCTTCGATATACTGATGTGGTTCAAGCCATTCGGGAATGTGGCGCAAACAAGACACCTGTAGGTCATTTTCACAAACGAGATCAAACCCTGCGCCATATTCTCTCACGACATTGTAGAGCTTCTCGGTAAGTTTTACGCGGCCAAGAACCAAAACGATGTCGCGAATGTTCAGGCAGAGATCCTCGGGTGATGCTTCACCACACTTAAACTGAACGACCCGGCGGATGAAGCCAGTAACATATCGCGCTCTTGCGGCCTCTTGCATCTTCAACAGCGAAGATGTATCCGCAAGATTTTTTTCTAATTCCGCAATGGCGCTTTGGGGGTTCATCGCACCCACTATGTATTGCTGTAAAATTTCTTTACTGTCCATTACTTCTCACCCTCAAGAAACATACTGCATCCAACTCAGGCTTTGCATTTTTGAGTGCGCGAAGTGTCACATCAAACAACTGTGTTCTCTCTTCCACGCCAGACATATCCCGCTCAAAGTAGACACATTCTGCTCTATAACCATTCAATACACGCTGCATCTGTTTTTCAGCAGCCTCAAAATCGGATCTCTTTTCGAGCTTAGCACAAGCCCGTTTATAAGCTGCTGTAGAATATTTATCTACCAAAGGCTCCCAAGTGCTGGGGGGTGTCAAACTAATAAATCGCTCCAAAGGTGAAATTGACATTCTGCCACCGCTGCGGCGACCAATATGGTTTGCATTATTGGGTTGTAATGCAAGCAAAGTCTTAACAACTTCTTTTTCGGAAATTTCTCTGCTTTTGGCGGTTAACGGCATAGTGACAAAAATCTGTTTGAGAGGAAGGTACATCTTGTATTGTGCCAAAGTCTGCAGTGTCATGCTATGTTCAAGCAGTTCGTCAAGTTCAGGAGTGATGTTGTAAATATAAACGAGGCCATCATAATTGTACGCTCCGATTGTTTCGATGCCGGTACATCTGCCTCGATTGCAGCCTACTGCATTTGAGATAATTGCATCGTAAACTGCGTCTCCTGGTGCAAAGAAGAGAATATCCTCTCGTGTTGCCGCAGTCCTACGGTCAAAAGAACCGAGGATTTTTCCTTCTCTTCTCATTATAGAAGTATTGCTGTATCTCTCCCAGTCGGGAGGAATGAAAATAGACTGCTTTGCAGCATTTACACTGAAGGTGCTTTCTCTGAACTCTATCAAGCCATCTTTTGTAGGCTTTTCTGGAGACAGACCCGCTTGTTTTCCCCAACCTATCATTGCTGTTGCAAACAGATTGTCATCTTCAGATGCGTATATGCTTAGTACATTGTCTATGCCCTGTGACAGCGGACGATACAGGGTTGCTCCGAGGTCAAAATCTTGCTCATCCTCAACGCTTTCTCGCATTTCTTCTGCTTGATCCAAGATGTCATCAAACGCATTGGTAAGGCCGGTGTAATAATCATCCACTAGGGCTTCGATAATCAGCTCATTTAGTTCGCCGGTGATGATTTCAAGTCCACTCAAAGACTGCTCAAACAGCTTCATGCCGTCCTTCCAAATGTGGAAAAGCTGCTCCTCAACAGACGTGTCCGCATATATAACAACAGACATGACATCCATATCCGGATTACGACCAAGGCGGTCTAAACGCCCAATGCGCTGTTCAAGTGCATTGGCATTCCACGGCAAATCGAGATGGATAACTTGGGCTGCATTTTGGAAATTTCGACCTTCACCGCCGGTTTCATCGCAGATGATTACACAGCATTCGGGGTCGTTCTGGAAAGCATATACACTGTCTTCGAGTTCTTCCCGATCCATGTGTTTGCCGAAAGCTACTGCGTAAATGCCCATATCAGAGTATCTTGTATTGAAGAGTTTCAAGAACTCAACAAGCGTAGCATTGTGCGCCGTAAACACTACCAGTTTGCAGTTTTCGTCGCCAAGAATGTCTGTCTCCTGGTCGATATAGTTCATAGCCGTCATTAAGCGCCCTTTGATTAAATCGGGATCTTCATCTAGGGCAGTATTAACCAAACTGTGCTCGTTTTCTGCTTGACGTCGCCAAGCAGCTGCGCTGTCCAGCAATATACCATCGTCAATCTTGAGCCTGCGAAGGGCATCCTCAAAGGCCCACGGGCTGCTGAAGAGAGCAGAAAGTAGTGGGATGGCTGTTTCGGTCACATAATCTTCATCACCCTCGCCATTATCAGCAAGGTATGAAAGGGTGTTCTGAATTGCACCAATTTCGTTATAGTTTTCGTTAAGAGACAGTGGTGTGTACGGGATGGCACACAAAGTCCGCTGTGCCATCTTTTCAGAAATCAGCTGACGCCGGTTGCGGATTACTTTTCGCTCGATTCTGTAGTTCTCGCAAATATACGCCAAAGCCTGCTTGACTTTAGAGAGACCCTGATCTTCGGCGTTAAGGTCGATCTCTTTAACCATTTTTTCCAAAGCAATATCTTCAAGCGTTTCTGCAATACTATTCAAATCATCCAAGATGATTTCTGTGTACTCATTATAACGCTCTAGATACCCCAACAACATGTTGGCAGACTTCTGGATACGCTTTTGCCTCTTTACCATCCAAGTAAAGCGTTCAGCAGACATATCCTCGTATTGCTCTGGATTGAGAAGCGCGAGGAGACGACGATACTCTTCGTTTCTGTCTTGGATGGGAGTTGCAGACAAAAGCAGAATATGAGTTACCCTTCTGCTGAGGTTTTGCACTTGGTTGTACCAAGCATCGTTAGCTAGAAGTCTGTGTGTTTCGTCCACGATTGCGAGATCCCAGGGCATAGAAAGAACCAATAGAGATTTGCTGACATCTTCCATGGGGAGCAGACAAATGCTTGAACGAGGGGAGGCAATAGCGGCATCAAGGCCATACTTATAATGCAGCTCGTTCTTCCATTGACTTGCCAAAGCACCCGGCACAATGATGAGCACTCGCAGATTCTTGTTCTCGCTTGCTAATATGCTTAGAATGGAACACGCCTCAACAGTCTTTCCTAAGCCCACTTCGTCAGCCAGCATATAGCGTACAGGTGTTGTCTCAAAGCATCGAGCAACCGTGCTTATTTGATGGGGGAGCAGAAATGCACGGCAACCGGCCAACACGCGAAACCCATATGTAGCGTTGTTCACAAGATGAAGATTCTTACTAACCTTTAAATGATTGATGAACCATGTAGGATGCTGGAACTCATAGGAGCGAAGCTGTTTTTCGGGCGCGTAGTTCATCTGTGAATAATCGAATTTGAGTTCTGTTTCACACTCTTTAATATGCTTTCCGTTCGAAAGCTTGATCCAATACCAATAGGGTTTGTCTTCGAAATAGGGTTCAGATGCGCGAAACATGACTGTGCCTCGCCCCCAACGACCCTCAACGACACCGCCAGGACTGGCTTCGCAACGAGTTACTGCTTGAGTATAAAACACATTGTACTGAAACAGTTCCTCATAATATTCGCTACTGCCCAACAGGTCGTGCATCCGAACCTTGATTGCATCGGCAATTTCGTTGTACTCAACAAGTTGAGCGAGGACATAAAAACGGGGATAATCTTTGTCACCTTCTTCAACAACGATGGGACATCGATAATAACATCCTGCTAACATATGCAGTGCTCCTTTATCAGATTAAGCAAGAAACCAAAGCTGCACCAGTAGTTTCTTGCGGTGTTACAGGTTTTCAAGTTTACGTTTGATGTGTTCTTGTTCTTTCAAAAATCTTGCGGTAAAAGGAAAACCTTTCTTGACCTTCATGCCGGCGAAGCTGCTCTCAGTTTGAGCCATGAAATCAGCGATGGTTTTGATGCCATTATTCTGTAAAATAGAGATTTGGCTTGCATCCAAATGAAGAACCTTAACATTGATTTTTTGCGCAAGGTATTCTTCTTGAGCTTTTGCTCCGAATAAGGCAACTAGCATTTCTCCTGACATAT
>CAYVPJ010000054.1:0-21043 GCA_964453505.1 uncultured Oscillospiraceae bacterium
AGCAGTATCGGTATGAGCACTACGTCGTTGATGTAGAAGTTCGGTATCTTCGTAGCCATTTCATCGGCGAACTGTGTGGCGTCGTACGGGAAGCCGATGTAGCTCATTATCGAGATTTCCTTTATGCCGTCGTATGTGAACGATGACATAAATTCGGTCTCAACCTTCTTGCCGTTTTGGAACGTCAGCTCGAGCGTGCCTACGCCCTTCTTGTATGAATACTTGACTTTACCTTCGGTCTCGATCACGTCGGACTCGGCGACCTGCTCGGCGGGTCTTTCGATAGCTTCGATCTCTATGGTGCTCACGGGCTTCACGACGACGGTCTTCAGCAGAGAACCGGCATACGCGGCCTTGTACTCTTCCTCGGTAAGAGGCTTGAGGGCTTCCTTGTCGAACAGGTCGGGCATAATCACGGGCAGCATGTCCGCGGTTATTTCGGCCGTCTCGGCGTCTGTGACGAGATTTGCGAAATCCTTCGCGAACTCTTCCTTGGCGACGGCGGCTTCGTTGGCGGCGACGTACTTATCGTACTCGGCGTCGAACGCGGCGTTGAGCGAGTCGGCGACAGTCGCTTCGAAATCGGCGTATGCGATTGCCACATCGGGGTTCTTGGCAATGAACTCATCGCGCGCTACGTCGCCCGCGGCGGCGAGCTTCTCTTCCACGGCATTGTCGAAGTACAGTTTGTAAGCGTCTTTCTTTGCCTTCTCTACGACCTTCGCGTATTCGTCGGCGTAGAACTCGTCGAGATACTTGGCGTATCCGGCGGTCACGGCTTCGGCGAGCTGGTTCTCGGAATCAGCGTCGCTCTCTTCCTGGGAAAGGAACTTGATTTCGGGAATGACCAGCAGTTTGGCGTCTACCAGACCGTCGAGGTTCTTATAGAACTTGTCAAATTCCTTAACGGCGTTGTCGACGGCTTTCTTGGAGCTTTGCAGCGCGCCGTTGGATTTTTCGTACATTTCGGCGAGCTTCTCGGCGTCTTTGAGTATCTGGTTCGCGCTCGCGGCGGCGGCAGCGGCCTTCGCCTTGTCTTTGTTCAGCTTTTCAAACACGTAGTTGTCTTTGTCTTCTTCGCTGACGGCGGCTATCGCGTCTGCGTGAACCTGGGTCACGCGGTCGACTTCGGCCTTCTTAACGTCGGCTTCTTTCTTGGCGGCGTCCTGCATGGCTTTGTCCACGTCGTAGACGGCCTTGAGCTCTTCGTATGCTTTCTTTGCGGCTTCGAAAGCTTCGCCGGCCTTCGTTACGTTCTGCGGGTCTTCCTGAGCGGTTTTCAAAGCCAGCGCCGCTTCGGCCTGCGCGTATGCTTCGCTGAGTCTGGTGAGCAGGGATTTCGCGCTGTCGATATTCGCCTTCTCTGCGAGCTGCGCGTCCGCGAGGGCTTTGTGATCGGCGGTGAATTTTTCGATCTCTATGTCTTTATCGGTTTTCGCGCCTTCGCCGGCAGCCGTCTCTTCGGCGGGAGCAGCGGTCGCGGACGCTCTGGCGGGAGCGGGGGTGGCTATCGGGGCGGGCAGCACCGCTATGGGAGCGCTCAGAGCTTTGTAATAGGCTTCGGCTTCGTCCATGGCGGCCTTGGCGGCGTCCATAGCGCTCTTTGAGGACTTAGCGACCGTTTCGGCGGATTTCTTGGCGGCGTCGGCTTCGTCCTTCGCCTTCTGCGCTTCTTCTATGGAAGGCAGCTTCGAGGTGATGTTTTCGGCTATGGCGGCTTCGCGCATGGCGGTAAACTCGGCGGTGTCTTCGGCGACTATCGCGTATGTCGCGTCGGCCGAATAGGCTTCCTTCACAGCGGCGACCGCGAGCAGCACCGCGTCCTCGGCGGTCTTAAGACCGGCCTCTAGCTCCGCGTACTTCTCGACCGCCGTGTCGTACTGCTTCTTCATGTTGTCGAGGTTTCTCTTTATAACAACCTCGTCAAGCTGCGAGAGCGAGGCGTACAGGGCGACGGATTCATCGTAAGCGTTCTTCTTAAACTCGTCGTGCGCCAGAGTCACGGCTTCGATTTGAGCAGTGATCTCCGTGAGCTTCGCGGTCATCGCCTTATACTCGGCGTCGGCCGTATCAAGCTCGGTCTTAGAAGAATCGAGCAGCGCTTTCAGTTCGGGGATTTTGTTTGCGTCGTCGGCGCTGAGCGCGTTCTCGACGTCTTTAAGGTTTTTGTCGGCAGTCTCAAAAGCCGCTTTCGCTTTGGCGAGGTTTTCCTCTGCCGCTTTGAACTCGGCGTTCAGTTTTTCGATTTCCTGGGAATACAATACTTGCTGATACCACGCGTTTTCGTTATCGACCGCCGATTCGGCTTTGAGAGCCTCGACGGCCTTCGCCTTTTCGGCTATCGCCGAATTGTAGGCGGCCTCGGTTACTTCGTAATAGACCTTTGCCGTTTCCCTGTAGGTCTCGGCTTCGGTGAGCGCCTTCGCGATGGACTCGTAGTTCGCGACCGCTTTATCGAAGGCTTCGTCGGCAGTCAACTGATTCTTGCGAATTATGTTGGTGGTGCGGACTTTCATGCTCTTCGCGCCGTCGAGAATTTCGATTTCTCTATAACCATCCTGTGATTCGTCCGATCCGTCCAGATACCATGTTCCCACAAGGCGGCTGGCCTGTCCGTCGTCCGGCGGAAGCAGCTTGCTTGAGTCGACGCCATATGTAAAATACGGCGTGCAAAGGTTAACGAGCACGACGACCAACAATATGGCGATCAGAAGGCTCATCCAACGGGAACGGGACATTTTAATCTCATAGGTCTTCATAGCAGATTATCCCCTCGCTTATCGTTGTTAAGCGGCACACGGGCGCAGCTTGACTACTGATATTTTACATACATACATGCGCTTTGTCAATGGTTAATTGCGCGTGCCGACGATTATTTGTCAGAATAGCTTGTGTTTTTGACAGTTTTTTATTTAATCTCGACTAGCTCGTAGTCGTCCGAACCCAAACCCACGCGCACGCCCTGCTCGATTCCCGCCTGCCACAGCGTGTCGGGGTGCAAAGCGCGGAAATAGTCGCCGCCCTTTTTCGCGTATTTCTCGCCGAGCAGGCTGTCGGATACGGGCGTTTTTTTGTGCGCGGCGTCGGCGCACGCCTTGTCGATCGCCACGGGGTCGAAAGACGCGAACATGCCTATGTTCGGAAGGATGGGCGCGTCGTTGTTGTCGTAGCAGTCGCAAAACGGCGAAATGTCGATGGCTATGCTTATGTGGAAATTGGGCTTGTCCTTAACGACCGCCCACGCGTATTCGGTCACTTTGCGCGAGAGCATTTCGCAGCCGTTCTCGTCGCCCGGGCGCATGGCTTTCGTCGGGCAAACGCCTATGCAGCGGCCGCAGCCCTTGCACAGGTCGTAGTCTATCGACGCGCGTTTTTCGACAATATCGATTGCCGAATGCGCGCAGTTTTTCTTGCAGACGCCGCAGCCCACGCATTTCTGCCTGTCCACCACGGGTTTTTCGGTCTCGTGCATCTCGGCCTTTCCGGCGGACGAGCCGCAGCCCATGCCCAAGTTTTTGAGCGCGCCGCCGAAGCCCGTGCCCTCGTGACCCTTGAAGTGGCTGAGCGAAACGATTATGTCCGCGTCGGCTATCGCCCTGCCGATTTTGGCGCGCTTCACATATTCGCCGTCTATGGGAATCTCAACGTCGTCGGTGCCTTTGAGGCCGTCGGCGATTATCGTGTGGCAGCCGAGCTGGAACGGGTTATAGCCGTGTTCGAACGCAATATCCAAATGGTCGAGAGCGTTTTTGCGGGTGCCGACGTACAGCGTCGAGCAATCGGTCAAAAACGGCTTGCCGCCCAGCGATTTTATGACGTCCACGACGGCTTTTGCGTAGTTTGCCCTTAAATAAGCGAGATTTCCGCCCTCGCCGAAGTGAGCTTTCACGGCGACGTATTTATCGGCAAAATCGATGTTTGCGATGCCCGCCGTTTTTATCAGCCGTTTGAACTTGTCGGGTATGTTTTCGAAACCGTTCACGCGCATGTTTGTGAAATATACCTTCGACTTCATGTTTACCCTCCTATGCTTTTTCCCAGAATGTTCGGTTGACTTCGCGGAACGTGAGCTCCGGGCTTTTGACGCTGACGCGGGTGTGCGGCGGCACTGACGATGTCACAAACGCGTTGCCGCCTATAAGGCAGTCGTCGCCTATAACCGTTTCGCCGCCTAAAATGGTCGCCCCCGAATATACCGTCACGCGGTTGCCTATGGTCGGGTGACGCTTGACGCCCGTGAGACCCCTGCCCTGTCTGGTGGACAGCGCGCCCAGCGTAACGCCCTGATAGAGCTTTACGAAGTCGCCTATGACGGTGGTCTCCCCCACCACGACTCCCGTGCCGTGGTCGATGAAGAAATACGCGCCGATTTTTGCGCCCGCGTTTATGTCGATGCCGGTCAGACTGTGCGCGTGCTCCGTCATTATGCGCGGTATGAAAGGCACTTCTTCATTATATAGTATATGCGCGAGTCTGTATACGGTAACGGCGTAAAGTCCGGGGTACGAGAATATGACGCCCGCGCGCGATTTCGCGGCGGGGTCGCCGTCGAACATCGCCTCGACGTCGAACAGGAGCAGTTTCTGAACCTCCGGCAGAGCGCGAATGAAGCGGGCGCACACGCCCTCGGAGCGCTCGCGGGCGCTCCCCGCGTCGCCCGAATACGAAAAGGCCGCGGTTATCTGGGCGCACAGCCTTTCGGATATGTCCGTGAGCGCGTAGCCCACGGCGTAATCGCCCGACACGCGCCTCTCGCGGTCGAAAAAGCCGGGAAACATCAGCGCGCGCAGGCGCTCGGTTATGCGTATAACCTCGTCGCGGTCGGGCAGCGCGCAGTCGCGGCTTCTGAAAAGCTCCTCGTCGGCGCACGACGCGAGTATTTCGGTCGTCGCTTTCTGTATGGCGTCTCTTATATCGCCCGTCATTTCTTTTTCACCGTCCTTTTGGGTTTGGGTTTCTGCCGATCTTCCTTCGGAAACGCGACCGGCGGGGCTTTCTGTTGGGCGTAATCAACCAAATATACGCAGAAACGCCTTATGCTGTCCATGAATTTCTGCTCGCGCAGGCGCATTTCGTCATCGTCGGTTATTTTCGCCATGCGCGTGAGCGCCCTCTCCCATTTGCCCGTCGTGAGAGCGCTGGTCATTTCCTCAGGCGCGACGGATATGAGCAGCCTGCCTTTATCGGTCGAAAATATCTGCTTTGCGCGCCTCTGCGCATAGCCGACTTGCGTAAGCCTCGTTATTATGGCGGCGCGGGTCGCGGGAGTGCCCAATCCGGCTTCCTTCATTTTTTCGCGCATTTCCTCGTCTTCAATCGTCTTGCCCGCGTCCTCCATGGCTTTGAGCAGCGTGTCGTCCGTATGCGGCGCGGGCGGTTTCGTCTTTTGCGCCTTCACCGACGCCTTGACGACGAGCCGCTTTTCCCCAGCGGCAACGTTCGGAAGCGGCGCGTCGGCTTCTTTGTCGGCGCGCTTTTCGTCGCGATAGAGCGCTTTCCAGCCCTCGCTCACGGGCGTGCTGCCCGTCGTTTTGAACGTATGCCCGCTCACTTGTGTGAGTATCCTGGCGGCGGTGTAAACATAGTCGCTCATATGCGCCGCGACAAAGCGGCGGGCGACCATATCGTATATGTTGCGCTCGTCTAAAGTGAGCGACTGATAGTCCGCCCGCTTCTCGGTGGGAATTATGGCGTGGTGGTCGGAAACCTTCGCGTCGTCGTATATGCGCTTTGTCAAGGCGGGCTTTCCGATGCCCGCGACGAACGCGGTGAAAGGCTCGCCGAGCGTTTTGAGCGTCTTAGCGACCTTATCTGTCATATCGCGCGTCAGATAGCGGCTGTCAGTGCGCGGATACGTTATCAGCTTGCGCGTTTCGTAAAGCGTCTGCGCGATGCTGAGCGTCTTGTCGGCGGGATAACCGAATCTGCGGTTCGCCTCGCGCTGAAGCGAAGTGAGGTCGTATAACAGCTCGGGAGGCACTCGCTTTTCCTCGAGCGCGCATTCAGTGACCGCGCCCGTCTTCCCCGAAACTTCCTTTTTTACGGCGTCCGCCCGCTCCTTTGAGCTTATGCGCGCCTGCTTGGTTTCGGGATCGATGTATTGCCCGATATAATCTCCGAAATCCGCCGAGAGCACCCAGTAATCCTCAGGGACGAACGCGGCTATCTCGTTATCGCGCTTAACGAGCAGCGCGAGAGTGGGCGTTTGCACACGGCCTATGGACAGAAGCGCGCCGTATTTGAGCGTGAACGCGCGGGACGCGTTCATGCCCACCAGCCAATCCGCAAGCGAACGGCAGCGCGCGGACAGATACAGAGCGTCATATTCCTTCGACGGCTTCATTGCGGACAGCCCCGTCCTGATAGAAACGTCTGTCATAGACGATATCCACAGGCGCATGACGGGCTTCGAGCACTTCGCCATCTGATATATGTATCTGAATATAAGCTCTCCCTCGCGCCCGGAGTCGGTCGCGCATATTATTGAAGACACGTCCTTGCTCGCCATGAGTTTTTTTACAGTCGCGAACTGAGAACGCGTTTTGCTTATGACTTTGAGCGGTATCTCGTCGGGCAGCATGGGCAGCTCTTCCATGCGCCAGCGGGCGTATTTCTGATCTATCTCGTTCGGCTCGCACAGCGTCACAAGATGACCCAGCGCCCATGTGACGATATAGTCGCCGTTTTCGAGACAGCCGTCGTTTCTGACGTTCGCGCCGAGAACGCGGGCTATGTCGCGCCCGACGGACGGCTTCTCCGCGACGATCAGCTTTTTCATGAAAGCGCGTCGGCCGCCATATGCGCTTTCGCGAAGCGTATATATGTGTTCCAGTCGCTTCGGCTGAAATAGTGCGCGCCGGAGCGCTGCTGATAGCCTACGCGACCGCA
Source organism: uncultured Oscillospiraceae bacterium (assembly GCA_964453505.1). Taxonomy (GTDB): domain Bacteria; phylum Bacillota; class Clostridia; order Christensenellales; family Aristaeellaceae; genus CAYVPJ01. Next base: position 6,889 of record CAYVPJ010000054.1, read on the forward strand.
CGTATATGCCGCGTCGTGTTCGGCGATAGCGCCTTCGTCGGGCGCAATCAGGCCTTTGAACCCAAGGTTTTCCCACGCGGGGCTAGCGCATCTGCACGCCAGAAACTCGCTGGGCGGGTCTGCCCACAAGTCGTCCGCGGCGCTGCCGACGCACACAAGGCGCGGGGCTATAAGCGCCAGCGCGAAGTGCGAGTCGAACGGCATACCGTATTCGTTGCCCGCGAAGTTTTTGTAGCTCTCGCTGAACCAATCCCACATGCCGCTGTTCAGGAAGTCGGCTATGCGCTCGCCCGCCTTGCCCCTCATTATGGCGGCGCCGCCCGCGCCGGACTCGTTTACAAACGTCGCGTAGACGCGTTCGTCGTTCGCGCCCGCCCACAGCGCCGCCTTGCCCAAACGCGAGTGACCCGCGACCATTATATGGCGCGAATCGACTTCGGGGCGGGTGTACAGCCAGTCTATGACGCGGCAGGCGGCGTATGCCCATATGCCCAGCTTTCCCCAGTCGGACGGTCGGCGCTTGCGTCCGTTGAAATACGCAAGCCCCAAGCCGTTAGAAAAATCGCCGTTTAAGCGGTCGTTCACAATGTCCTGATAGTAAAACTGGGCTATGCCGAAGCCCGAATCGATTATTTCCTCGGCGGGCAGATATTTGTTGGGCATCTCCGCTTCGAAGCTGATGTGAACGACCGCCGGGGACACGCGCGTCTTAACCGGAAACGCGTATCTGACCGCAAACGAAAACAGCGTGTTGTCGAAACGGCAGTGCAGGTTTACCAAGCCGGTTATCGCCTTGCCCGCGAAGCCTATGTTTTCGCGCATGTATTCGGCTTCGACGGTGGGCATAGCCTCCGGCATATAGCCGTACATGTCGCGCATGAGTATATCGCGTATTTCGTTCCTCCGGCCTGTCCAGTCGGTTTTGTCGAGTTCGCTGTTGAAGAGTTCGGGCAGCCGTTCTGAGCGCTCGCTTGACATAAGGTTCATTCCTTTCGGATATCGTCTGATGGGTCTTCGCGTTTATAGAGTTTTCTGTCGAGCGACCATATGCGCTCGGTGAAGCCGCCCGGCGTGACAGACTCCAGCTCGCGATGCATTTCATACATGCGCGCGTCGAGCAAATCGAGCGTGTGCAGCGCCTCCGCCTCTGGGAACATGGGCGGTTTCGGAGAACCGTATTCGGGCAGATCGTGGTGCGAGAGTATCATGTGCATGAGCATCGTCGAAAGCTCCGCGCGCACGTTGAGCTCGCGGCAGCAGCGCGCCAACTCGCTCACGCCGATTACCAGATGCCCGAGCAGGTTGCCCTCGCGCGTGTAGTCGCTCGCGACGCCCAGCTCGTCTGACTTTATCTCTTCGATCTTGCACAGATCGTGCAGTATCACGCCCGCCGCAAGCAGGTCGGAATCGAGGAACGGATACAGTTCGCATATCATCGACGCGCCTTTTAACATGGTCGACGTGTGATGCAGAAGGCCGCTGCGCTCGGCGTGGTGCAGTTTCAGAGCCGCGGGCATGTTTTTGAGCCTGTCGCCCGCCTCGTCAAGCCGCATGAGCACGAGCGATTTCAGCTCTCTGTCGCGTATGGCGTCGGCGCGGTTCAGTATTTCGTCGAGCATGTCGTCGGCGGAGCGCGGCGCGCACGGTATCAGCATGTTCATATCGATGTCGTCAGCGTCGGTCGCCGCGCGCATTTTGTCAACGCGCAGTTGGGGCTTGTTGTTGTATTCCTGCATCATGCCCCGCACGCGCACGACGGTCGAGATCGGCGGTGCGAGAGTGAGCCCGTCCCACATCTTCGCGTTCACGTCGCCCGATATGTCCGTGAGCGTCATGTCAAGGTATTTTCCGCCGTTCGACGAAGTGCGCTGCTGAGAGGAACGCACCATCAGAAATCCCTCGAACACAGTGTTCTTTATCAGTTCGGAAAGTTTCGGCTGTTCTTTCATCGACATACCCCCCGATATACAAAAACGTTTTCGTTTATAATACATCATTTTCGGCGGATATGCAATACCTTCCAATATGCGCGTAGGGCAATCGCTTACTGAAACTCTGCGGAGTTTCAGTAAGCGATTGCCCTAATATGCGCGTCTATTACGGAGATATTGACATGCCTGCATATTTTTGATATACTAACTTCAAAATTATGCATTTTTTGTAATCATTACGGAGGAGGACGGCATGAACCGCGCATTACATAAGCTGAATGGGCTACTGTGTCTGTCGCTCGCGGTCGCGATCATACTTACATCGGCTGTGGCGGCGGCGGAAAGCAATTTAGCAATCGTCGGGGCGACTCGCATGAAGGTTTACGCTTCCGCGAGTCTGAGCGGCGCGTCGGCGGCGCTTCCGAAATATACGGTCGTAAGCGTCGAGAGCGTAAAGGGCGCGGTCGCGCGGATCACGCTCAACGGCATAACGGGCTACGCGAAAGCCAACGACCTCAGGCTCGTCAAGGATATTGCCGTTCCCGCCGTCGTTTCCGAGAGGGTAAACGTGTACGCCGCGCCGTCAACGTCGTCAAAAAGCGCCGCGCTCGCCGAGGGCACAAAGCTGAACGTCGTCGCTGTGGCGGGCGGCTGCGCTATGGTCGAACTGAACGGCGTTATTGGATATACGTTCCTTTCGCATCTGGCGGCTGCCGAAACCGGCTCGCAGACTGCCGAACCCACGAAAGCGCCCGCCTCGAACGTCGTATACGGCGAGCTTTCCGCCGTGGTCGTCGGAAAGGTCAAGGTCTACGCGAGCGCGTCGGAAAAGAGCAAATACCTCGGAAGCATGAACGTCGGCACATATGTGACCGTGCACGCTTACAACCCGACGTGGGCGTATATCGAGCTCGGCGGTCATTTCGGCTTTTGCAAAGTGACAAGCCTTCGCCCGTCGGAGCGGCCGACCGCCGCGCCGATTACGACGCCGACGCCGATGCCCACCCCCACTCCGACTCCGACGCCAGCCCCTGCCCCGACGCAATCGCCGACTCCTAGCCCCGCGCCCAAACCCGTTTCGACGGACGGCATATTCGCCGACGCGGGCACGACGAACGAGCAGAAGATATATGCGTTCATCGTAAGCTCTATGGGCTACAGCCCGGCGGCGGCGTGCGGCATACTGGCAAACATGAAAGCCGAATCGGGGTTTCGCCCGAACGCCGTGTCGTCAGGCGGCGGATATACGGGGCTGTGTCAATGGAGCGCAAGCAGGTTCGCCGCGATAACGAAATGGTGCGAGGACAAGGGGCTTGACCCAATGTCGCTTGAAGGGCAGCTCAAATACCTCGAATACGAGCTGAAGAACGTGAGCACGAAATACGGTAAGGCACTGTCCGAAATTGAGAACACGGCGCAGGGAGCGTATGACGCGGGGTATTATTTCTGCTACAACTACGAGCGCCCGTCCGACAAAGCGGCGAAATCCGACAAGCGCGGCAGCGCGGCAAGGGACACGTATTGGGCAAAATACGGAAACTGATTTTCGGAGGAATCGATGAAACTTTTCGACACTCATTGCCACATAAACGACGAACAGTTCGCGGCCGATCTGCAGACCGTCATACAGAACATGCTGGCGGCGGGCGTGGAGCGCGCCGTGGTCGCGGGCGACGCGTCGCAGAACCCGTCCGACGCGTTCGACATCGCGGAAAAATTCGATTTTATATACGCGGCGGCGGGCGTGCACCCTCACAACGCGAGCGCGTGGTCGGAAGGTACGGAAAAGGCGGTCGAAGAATGCATGGCGCGTAAAAAGGCAGTGGCGCTGGGCGAAATCGGCTTGGATTATCACTACGACTTTTCGCCGAGGGACGTTCAGAAAAAAGCGTTTGCCGAACAGCTCGATATGGCGTGGCGGCTCGGGAAACCCGCCGTTTTGCACATACGCGACGCTCACGGGGACGCATATGACATTCTTGCGGCGGCGAACCGCGCGAACCGACTGCCGAAATGCGTCATGCATTGCTATACGGGCAGCTGGGAGAGCGCGAAGGCGTATCTGGGCATGGGCATGTATATATCGTTTTCGGGCGCAGTGACGTTCAAAAACGCGCCCAAGCTGTGGGAGACGGTCGTTAATATGCCGCTTGACAGGCTGCTTATCGAAACCGACTGCCCGTATATGTCGCCCGTGCCCATGCGGGGCAGGCGCAACGAGCCGGCATATGTGGCTTATGTGCTAAACCGCATAGCCGAATTGCGCGGAATCGACGCGGAATACGCGGCGAACGCGACGTTTGTAAACGCGCTTGGCGCGTTCGGACTGTCATAAATACGATGCAAGGGGTACATAATATGCGCTCACACAACACATTGTTCCGTAAAGCCGTCGCAATATCGCTGTTTTTGGCGCTGTTTGCGTGTTTCTTCATGTCCGCCGAGGCGAGCGCGAAAATATCGGCTTACGTAAAGAGCGATTCGGCAACGGTGTATACGAACGCGTGGCTCAGCACGCCTCTCGGCAAGCTCAATAAACTGACGGTGGTGTCCGTGCTCGAATACGGCGGCGGGGTCGTCAAGATAAGCTGCAACGGGCACACATGCTATGCCCGCGCCGCCGATTTCGCCACGGTCGAGTCGATTGCGAAAAAGGCTTACATAAACGCGGATTGCAGAATGTACTCCAAAGCGTCGTTTACATCGAGCTATTCGACGCTAAAAAAGGGCGCGGAGGTCAACGTGCTCGCCGCCAACAGACTGTGCGCGTTCGTCGAGAGGGACGGAAGCGTCGGATATATTGAAATAAAGTACATATCGTCAGCGCCCGAACAGCCGAAACCCGAAGCGCTCGTCATTGATTACGAGAAGTACAAGGCTCAGGTCGCCTCGGAGAAAATGAACGTGTATAAATCGGCTTCGGTGCAGTCGAAGCGCCTGGGCGCGCTTTCAAAGGGCTGCGCGTTCAACGTGCTGGCGCGCTGCAACGGGTGGGCTTACATAGAGCTTAACGGATACAACGGCTTTTGTCTGCTCTCCGACATACAGAAATACGTCGAAGACCCACACGCGTATCTGACGAACGAAAAACTGTCGAACGAGCAGATCATATACGCTTTTCTGATGAAAGAGCTCAATTTTTCAAGCGCCGCCGCGTGCGGAGTGCTCGCGAACATAAAATACGAGAGCGGGTACAGGCCGGATGCTACGGGCGACAACGGCAGGAGCTACGGCATTTGCCAATGGTTCGCCGCCCGCTGCACGCGCATGAAAAATTACTGCGAGAAGAATAACTACGACTGTCAAACGCTCGCGGGTCAGCTTTGGTTTCTGAAATACGAGCTTGAAAAGCATTACCCGAGCGTGCTCAGATATATGCTGAACTCGGTCGAAAACACGTCGGACGGCGCATACGACGCGGGCTGGTATTGGTGCTATCACTTCGAAGGGCCCGCGAACCGCGCGTCGGTCGCGGTAACGCGCGGCAATTACGCGAAAAACACCGTGTGGAGCAGGTATAACGGCTGATACGGAGGCGGATAATGAACGCATTTGAGTTTACGAAGCTGTTGGACGAATACCCGATCATAGCTTCGGTCAAGGACGATTCGGGTCTGAATGAAAGCCTTGCTTCGGCGTGCCGCGTGGTGTTCGTGCTGTACGGGGATCTGCTCGGCATATCCGACATCGTGGAGAAGATAGCCGCGGCGGGCAAAGCGCCTATTGTGCATCTCGATTTGGTAGACGGTCTGGCGGCGCGCGAGTCGGCGGTCGACTATATAAGCAGAACCACGCCCGCCGCCGGAGTAATATCTACAAAAAGCGTGCTGATAAAGCGCGCGCGTCAGGTGGGGCTTATAGCGATACAGCGGTTTTTTCTGCTGGACTCGCTGGCGCTCTCGAATATCCGCAGGCAGGCCGGCGCGAACGCGCCCGACGTTATCGAAGTCATTCCCGGCGCGATGCCAAAGGTCATACGCGGTCTGTGCGAAAACATAACCGTGCCCATAATCGCGGGAGGGCTGATTCGCGATATTGAGGACGCGACAGGCGCGATTCGGGCGGGTGCGAAGGCGATTTCAACGACGAACAGCGAATTTTGGCGAAAATCGCTGTTGCAAAGCTGACGGAAATGTGATATTATTCTATTGACTTGACAGTACCGAATACGGAGATTTTGAGAGTATGAGGCTCAACCCAAGGGTTGTGTTTTCATACTCTTTTTTGTGCGGAGGGTCTTATGTACGATGTTGCCATAATCGGCTGCGGAATCACGGGCGCGGCGACGGCGTTCGAACTCTCGAAATACGAGCTGAAAACGGTTGTGCTGGAGCGCGAAAACGACATTGCGATGGGCGCTACCCGCGCGAACAGCGCTATAATTCACGCGGGATACGACCCCGAGCCGGGCACGCTAATGGCGCGGCTCAACGTTAAGGGTTGCGCGATGGCGAAAGAACTCTGCGCTGCGCTCGACGTGCCGTACAAAAACTGCGGTTCTCTCGTGCTCGCGTTCACCGACGCGGACATCAAAACGATTCGCGAACTCTGCGAGCGCGGCATACAAAACGGCGTGCCCGGTTTGCGCGTGCTGTCGGCTGACGAAGTGCATAAAATCGAGCCGAACGCGTCGGAAAATGTCGCGGGCGCGCTGTACGCGCCTACGGCGGGCATTGTGAACCCGTGGGAATACGCGCTCGCGCTCGCGGAGACGGCGGTCAGAAACGGGGTCGGGCTTATAAGGAACGCGTTCGTGAGCAATATCGAACGCGAAAACGGTTTTTACAGGCTCACGGCGGGCGGCAGAACGTTCGACGCGCGGTATGTCGTGAACGCGGCGGGCGTGGACAGCGCGATAATTCATGAGTTTGTCGCGCCCAAGGAGTTTGCGATGCGCCCGAGCAGGGGCGAATATTTCCTGCTCGATAAATGCGAAGGCGATACGGCGAAGCACGTGCTGTTCCAATGCCCGACCGACGCGGGCAAGGGCGTGCTTATTTCTCCGACGGTGCACGGAAACCTGATAGTCGGTCCGAGCGCCATATCGAGCGACGATATGCACAGGGTCAACACGACGCGCGACGGGCTCGCATACGTGAGGAGCGCGGCCGAAAAATCGGTCAAACGCCTGAATTTCAGAAACTCAATACGCAATTTCGCGGGCATGAGGGCGAACACCGACCGCGCCGATTTCATCGTCGGCATGGCGGCGGACAGATTTTTGGATTTGGCGGGGATAAAGTCGCCGGGGCTTTCATGCGCTCCCGCGCTCGCCGAGGAAGCGGTCAGGATACTTTCGGAAAACGGGCTTACGCTCGTTGAAAAACCCGATGCTATAACCGAAAGAAAACGTCCGCGGTTTAAAGATATGTCGGACGAAGAGAAGAACGCCGCCATAAAGCGGAATCCTCTGTACGGGCGCGTGATATGCCGCTGCGAGACAATAACGGAGGGCGAGATCGTCGACGCGATCCGCTCCCCCATTCCCCCGTGTTCCGTGGACAGCGTGAAGCGCAGGGCGGGCACGGGCATGGGGCGCTGTCAGGGCGGTTTCTGCGCTCCGAGAGTGCTCGACATACTCTCGCGCGAGTTGGGCGTAAGCCCCGCAGACATACCGAAAGACGGCGCGGGCAGCTATATACTGACCGGAGAAACGAAAGAGGCTCATTATGATGCATGATTTGATCGTTATAGGCGCGGGTCCCGCCGGGCTGGCGGCAGCGCTCGGAGCTTACGGGCGCGGGTGCAGGGACATACTCCTGATAGAACGCGACAGGGAATTGGGCGGCATACTGAACCAGTGCATACACAACGGCTTCGGGCTGCACAGATTCAAACAGGAGCTGACAGGGCCCGAATACGCGGGCAGATTCATTGAAATGCTCAAAAACACGAGCGTGAAAGTGATGTCCGACACGATGGCGCTCGATATTGCGCCCGACAAGACGGTGTGCTGCGTGAACGCCGAAAAGGGTTATATGCGCCTGCAGGCGAAAGCGATCGTGCTGGCGATGGGCTGCCGCGAGCGCACGCGCGGCGCGATAGGCATACCCGGCGACAGACCGTCGGGCGTGCTCACGGCGGGTGCGGCGCAAAGGTATATAAACCTCGAAGGATATATGTGCGGCCGCCGCGCGGTTATACTCGGTTCGGGCGACATAGGGCTCATTATGGCGCGAAGGCTTACGCTGGAGGGCGCGAAGGTGCTGGCGTGCGTAGAGGTGATGCCGTATTCGGGCGGCTTGGCGCGCAATATAGCGCAGTGCCTGAACGATTTCGACATACCGCTGTATCTGTCGCACACGGTAACGGACATTCGCTCCGAAAACGGGCGCTTGTCGGGCGTGACCGTTTCCCGCGTGGACGATAAGCGAAACCCCGTAAAGGGCGGCGAAATGGACTTCGAATGCGACACGCTGCTTTTGTCGGTCGGGCTGATACCCGAAAACGAGCTTACGAAATCGGCGGGCATAGAGATAGATTCGCGCACAAACGGAGCCTTAGTATATGAAAACATGGAAACGTCGCTGCCGGGCGTTTTCGCGTGCGGCAACGTCGCGCATGTGCACGACCTGGCGGACTACGTTTCTGAAGAAAGCGAGCGCGCGGGCGCGGCAGCCGCCGATTATGTGCTGACAGGCGGGCGCGCGGCTGCGTCTGTCGCGGTTCAGAACGGTTCGGGCGTGACATACACAGTGCCGCAGCGCGTTCGCGGCGATTTCGCGGACGCTAAGCAAAACGTGTTCTTCAGGGTGAACCGTTCGTTCGGGAACAGCGTCGTTCGCATATCGTCTCGGGGCGAAACGCTCGCGACATATAAGCGCGCGCGCATGTCGCCGGGCGAAATGGAGCGGATAGCGATAGACAAGGCGCTGTGGGCGAATGTTAAAGACGACGCAATAACGATTTCGTGCGAGGAGGCGCTTGCGTGAAAGAACTGATATGCATAGTGTGCCCGAAGGGCTGCAGGCTTAATGTCGATACGGAAAACGGCTGTGCGGTCACGGGGAACTCGTGCCCGCGCGGCGCGGTTTACGGAAAAAACGAAATGCTTAACCCGACGCGCGTGCTCACGAGCACAGTAAAAATCGTCGGCGCGCTTCACAGGCGCTGCCCCGTCCGCACGCAGACGGCCGTCCGAAAGGGCGCGCTCGCTCAGATCATGAGCGAGCTCAACTCGGTCGAATTGCAGTCGCCCGTGCGCATGGGCGACGTGGCGCTCAAAAACGCCGCCAGCACGGGCGTTGACGTTATTGTCGCCAAGAACATGTAAACAGTAAGTAAATTCACGTTCATACCTCTTGACGCCTGATACTATGCGTTGTATAGTATTACGCGAAGGGAGGGATTCTATGGACATACAGCTAAAGCGGGGCATACTCGAAATATGCGCGCTCGCGGCGATGCTCAGGGGAGAGACATACGGCTATCAGCTTGTGAGGGACGTTTCCGACTATATAGAAATATCCGAATCCACATTATATCCGATATTAAAGCGACTTGAGAGCGCAAACTGCGTTATGGCGCGCAGCGCCGAACACAACGGGCGGCTCAGGCGATACTACAGCATAACGCCGAACGGGCGGGAGCGGGTCAGAGAGTTTATAAGCGACTGGCAGGACATAATGAGGGTTTATCAGTATATAGAAGGAGAGTACGCATATGACGAAAAATGAGTTTCTGAGCGAGCTTGGCTCGGCGCTCGCAAAGCTCCCCAAGAGCGAGAGAGAGCGCACGCTCGACTACTACCGCGAAATAATCGAAGACAGAATCGAGAACGGCACGGACGAACAGGAAGCGGTCGCGCTCTCCGGAAGCGTTTCGGAGATAGCCGCGTCGCTCATGACGGAAATCACTCCCCAGCCCGCAAAACAGCGCTCCGCTATGCTGACGGCGCTGACAGTGATAGGTTCGCCGATATGGCTTTCGCTCATGATAGCGCTGGCGGCGGTGCTGTTCGCGCTCACGGCGGCGGTGCTCGCGGTCGCGGTCGCGGTGTTCGCGGCGGAAGTCGCGCTCGGCCTGTCGGGGCTTGCGTGCGCGCTGGGCGCGATACCGCTGATGACCACGAACCCGCTTACGGGCGTGTTCTCTCTGGGCGCGGCCTGCGTGCTTATCGGCCTTGCAATATTACTGTTCAAGCCGCTTAAAACCGCCGCGACAGCGACATACAGGTTCTCGATAAAGGCGTTCGCAAAGGCGCTCAACAGGCTGTTTGGAAAGGAATGGAAGATAATATGAGCAAACTGACAAAATCGGCGCTGGCGCTCGTTCTGGCAGGGCTTCTAATTTGCGCCGCGTGCGCGGCGTTCGCGGGCTTCGACTTTTCGGATCTGTCCACTTCCGCGCCGCCGACCGCGCAGCACTTCGAGTTCGACGCGGCGAACGCCGGAATCGAGTCGATACGCATATCGCTCTCGACCGACGACCTTACGATAGTCGAGTCCGACGACGGGCATATACACGTAAAACTGTATACATACGACTATGAAGAAGCGAAGGCCGAAGTTGAGGACGGGGTTCTCGGCATAAGCAAGGAGCGCAAGGGATTCAAGTCGTGGTTTAACATAAACCTGAATTTCGGCGACTACACGAACGTCGTGAGCCTGCCCAAGGGGGTTCAGTGCGACATAAGCGCTTCGCTGAGCACGGGCGGCGTGACGATTGAGGACATTGAATCGCTGGGTCGCGTGAGCGTTACGCAGTCCACGGGCGACACGAAAATATATAACACAAACGCGAAGTCTATGACGGTATCGTGCAGCACGGGCGGCATAAAGGTTGAAAACGCGAACATATCGGGGGACGCGGCGTTCACGACCAAACGTCTCGGCGGGCGGCGCGCTGACGCGCAACTGTTCGACCGGCACGACGACGCTTAAAAACGTGACCTGCGATTCCGTCATGGCGGACAGCACCACGGGCAGCATACGCGTGGTAGCGCTGGACGCGAATGTCATATCGCTCAAGGCGACGACGGGCGACGTATCGGGGAGCGTGAAAGGCTCGATCGCCGACTACACCATAACCAGCGACACGAGCACGGGCGATAACTCGCTGCCCAAATACAACGAGTCGGGCGACCGGCATTTAAGCGTCAAAACGTCAACGGGCGACATCGAGATCAGGTTCGAATAGAGCCTGTCACGCATATGAAAACGGATCGCGCGTCCGCCATGCCGGCAGGACGCGCGATCCGTTTTTTTGTGTTTCGGTCTATTCCCCCGCGAGTTTCAGCACTTCGTCGAACGCCGCTTTGAGTTGATTGTCGTTTTGCATGTCTACTCCGAATATCGACGTGTCGTAATCGGGGCTGAGCTCGACGATAACGTCGGGCACTACGCCGTTTCCGTGTATAGAGCGCCCGTTCGGCGTGAAATAGCTCGACGTTGTAAGCTGTATGCCTGCGCCGTCGGAAGAAAAACTGTGCTGCGTCTGCACTACGCCCTTGCCGTATGTCGTCTCGCCGACGATTATGCCGACGTTATGATCCTGAACCGCCGCCGCGAATATCTCGGACGCGCTCGCGGAATGCCCGTTCACGAGCACGGCAAGCGGAATATTATAGTAACCCGCGTCGGAATAGCTGTAGTCGCGCCTGCCCTCTCTGTCTTCGGTGTACACTATCAGGCCTTCGGGCAGCACCATGTCGCTGATCTCCAGGCAAATGTCCATAAGCCCGCCGGGGTTAGAGCGCAGGTCGAATATAACGCCCCTGACGTTCGCCGCCTTGAAAGCGTCGAAAGCTTCCTTTACCCCCGATTCGGCGTCGCCGAAGAAATCGTAGAGCAGCAAATAGCCCACGCCGCCTTCGAGTATCTGATATTCGACGCGGTTCACGGTGACGTTATCGCGCTCGACCGTCAGGCTGACGCGTTCGTCCTTGCGCAATATCGTGAGGTTCACTGTCGTGCCCGCGTTTCCCTTTATGCGCGATACCGATTCGTCCATTATCTCGCTCGTCTCGGCGGACACGGGCAGACCGTCCGATTCGATTATAATGTCTCCGGGCAATATGCCCGCTTTTTTCGCGGGGCTGTCTTTGAACACGCGCAGCACTTCGAGCCTGCCCTGCTCATCGGACGTTACGAGCATACCCACGCCTGTGTACAGCCCGTTGTGGTTTTGCGTAGCCTCTTTCATTTCGTCGGGCGTGTAGTAGAACGTGTACGGGTCGTCAAGGCTTTCGAGCATACCGTCGATAGCGCCCTGTATGAGCTTCTCCTCGTCGGGCGCCTGATAGTATTCGCTCATAAGCATGTCGAAAACCTCGTCAAGCCGCGAATATCTGCCATCGTCCGAAGATACTGAAGGGCTGTTCCGAGTCAGCGCAGAGCCGCTCTTGTCAATGAACGAAACGGCGATATATACGCTCAGATAGCCGATCACAATCACGGCGCACGCAGTTATCAGTATCGCGGCCGTTTTCCTCGAAATTTTCTGCATTTATGAGAGCCTCCGGCGGCTTTATATTTTGTTCTTCCGTTCGCCGCCCGTTTTACCCAGCAGCATCATGAGCTTGAATGTCACCGCGTCGTCGAACGCGCGCAGATCAAGGCCTATAATGCGCTGCACCTTGTCAAGCCTGTACACCAGCGTGTTTCTGTGTATATAGAGCTGGCGCGCGGTCTCCGACAGGTTTAAGCTGTTTTCGAAAAATTTCTCTATCGTATGTATCATTTCGTCGTTGAACAGGCGCGCGGTCTTGCGGTTGAACATCATCTGGTGGAACGACGCGCTCATGTCGTCGGGTACGCCCGCCAAAAAGCGTTCGAGCAGCATTTTGCGGTATACGAAAACCTGCTGTTTCGGGTGATACGCGCGGCCGACGTTTATAGCGTTGCGCGCCTCGTCGAACGATTCGCAGAGCTGACCCAGCTTCTGGCGCGTGTCGCCAATGCCTATAAGCGCGCCGTGACCCGATTCGCTGACGAACGTGTTTTCGAGCGCGGTGGCTAACTGCTCCATGTCCGAAAACTCGAAGCGGTCGTCTATCGTCTTTATGAGCGCTATCGCATGGCGGCCGACCTCGGTCACTATGTCGGAGGAATCGTCCGCTACGGCGTTTTTGAGTATATTGAGCGCGGACTCGGCGTTCAGGTCGGCGAAATGGAAGTACATCACGCAGCGCTCCTGATCGGGATCGAGCGAATGCTCGGCGGCAATAGCGTCAAGCTCCGCCGACTCGACTTCGCCCCGCAATATGAGGCGCATACTCTGCTCGACCGAAACCTGCCCCATGTCGACCTTCGTGAGCGTGTTTATGAGCTCGGCGCATATAACGGCGCACGACTGAACGTCTGCGGAGTCGCCCGACAGGCATATGAACAGCGGAGACTCGTCGTCCGTGCCTATGAGAGTGAAGCCGCCGTAGACGAGCGGCGCGGTCGGGTTTCTGAGCAGGGATTCGGGCAGCGTGAACTCCTTGTGGTTATCCTCGGGCAGTATGACCTGTCCGCCGGAATCAAGCAGCATCACCTGCATCGTCATGCGCGACAGTATTTGTGAGATTTTTGCAATCACTCTGTGGTCCAAGTACATCGATAACGCTCCTTCCGACGGCCGACACGCGCCGTCGCGTTTGTTCAATTTGCTATAAAATGCGCTGTTTCGCGTATTTTTCGGTGTTTGCCGCCGTTTCCGCTTAACATAAAAGTATTATAACCGCCGCGTACCCGATTGGCAATATGCCAAATGCGGATTCGCGGCGGTTTTAACTAATATATTACGTTTGGCGCGATGCGCTGTCGGATTTTAGCGGTTGAGCAGCGTCGCTTCGGTGTCTTTATCGAAGAAGTGCAGGCGGGTCGCGTCGAAGGCGACGGTTATGTCGTCGTTCGTGCGGGACTTGCTGCGCGGGTCGACGCGGGCGACGATGTTGCCGTCTTTGCCCGACGTGGACAGGTAGAGGTATGTTTCGGAGCCCATCAGCTCGACGATTTCAACGTGCACTTTGATAGCGGTCTGCGGGTTGTTCTTTACGAACTCGGGATCGTCGGAGATGTTCTCGGGACGAATGCCCATGTATACTTCCTTGCCGATCGACTCGTCGGAAATGAACTTCTGCAGCTTCTCGGGAGGAATGCGTATGGAATTTTCGCCGAATGTGGCGAACACTTCCGTGCCCTGCTTCTCGAGCTTCGCGGTGAAGAAGTTCATCTGGGGCGTGCCTATGAAGCCCGCGACGAACAGGTTGGTCGGGAAGTCGTACAGGTTTTGCGGGG
>CAYVPJ010000055.1:0-20890 GCA_964453505.1 uncultured Oscillospiraceae bacterium
CGCCGACGGCGGCATCAAGTATTCGGGCGACATAACGAAGGCTATCGCGGCGGGCGCAAGCTGCGTCATGCTCGGCAGTCTGTTCGCGGGCACGGAAGAAAGCCCCGGCGAAACCGAAATATATCAGGGTCGTTCGTTCAAGGTCTACAGGGGAATGGGCTCTATCGCCGCGATGGCGCAGGGCAGCAAGGACAGATATTTCCAAGAGGGACAGCAAAAACTCGTGCCGGAAGGCGTCGAGGGGCGCGTGCCATACAAGGGCGCGATGTCCGATACGGTGTTCCAGCTCATGGGCGGTCTGCGCTCCGGCATGGGATATTGCGGCTGCGGCACAATCGAGGCTTTGAGAAAGCACGGCGAGTTCGTCCGCATAACGTCGGCGGGTTTGGTCGAAAGCCACCCGCATGACATAACGATCACCAAGGAGTCGCCCAACTACTCGCGCATGTAGCCGCGTCTGAACATAAAAGTTCATATTGCGGATATTGACACGCGAGCGCGTTCGGTGATATAGTGCATACGAAAGCTATGAAGGGAACAAGTAGCCGATTATACGTTCCGAAAGAGATACGTCGGTTGGTGCGAGACGGTAAAGAACGTTTTCGGCGAATACATCTCCGAGCAGGGCTTGCGAAGCGGTTTACATAACCCGTGCGTAGCACAGCCACGGTCGCGCCCGTTACAGCGCCCAAAGGCTCGTTTTCGAGCGAACGGAAGTGGTACCGCGCATAACCGCGCCTTCCCCCAAACTATAGGGGAAGGCGCGTTGATTTTTATTGGAGGTCACTGAAATGAAGTTTTCGGAGGAAATGTTCGCAGACCACATGCGGCCAATAACCGGCAGCGCCATACGCGACATATTCAAGCTGCTCGGAAAACCCGGCATAATATCGTTCGCGGGCGGCAATCCGAGCAACGCGGCGCTTGAGCCTCACGTCATAGCGCCAATAGCCGCGGAAGTCATAGAATCGATTGGCACGCCCGTACTTCAATACGGCGCGACAGAGGGCTTCGCGCCGCTGCGCGAAAGCGTGCGCGAGTTTTTGAGGGAAGACGGCATAATTTGCGACGAGTCGCAGATACTGCCCACGGAAGGCTCGACTCAGGGCATGGATCTGCTCTTGAAAGCGCTCATAAACCCCGGGGACACCGTGCTAGTCGAAGACCCGACGTTTTTGGGCGCGCTTCAAACAATGCGCACATATAACGTGAATATCGTGCCCGTCGACTCCGACGAAAACGGCATGATACCCGAATCGCTCGAGGAAGCCATAAAAAAACACCGTCCGAAGCTCGCGTATGTTATACCGACGTTCCAGAACCCGACGGGGCGCACGCTGTCCCTTTCGCGCCGCAAGCGGATCGCCGAACTTGCGTGCGAGTACGGCGTCATCGTGATGGAGGACGACCCATACCGCGACCTGCGGTATTCGGGAAGTGCGCTGCCGACGATTAAGTCGTTCGATACGGAGGGCTGGGTCGTATATTTCTCGAGTTTTTCGAAGCTCATCTCTCCCGGTATGCGCGTGGGCGCTATGGTCGTGTCGATTCCGCAGCTCATGCGCAAATGCGTGATAGGCAAGCAGTCGAGCGACCTGCACAGCCCGCTTATAACCCAAGCCATTGTTGACGCGTATCTGCGCAAGGGCTTGCTGCGCGGGCATATATCGCGCATATGCGAGGGCTACACTATGCAGCTCAACGCCATGCTCGACGGCTTCTCGCTGTTTCCTAAGGAAGCCTTGCACACGACCCCGGAAGGCGGCCTGTTCGTATGGGCGACGTTGCCGGAGGGCGCGGACTCGCGCAAAATGTTGGATTCGGCTATAGAAAACGGCGTGGCATACGTCCCCGGCACGCACTTCTACACTAACGGCGGGCACGATAACACATTGCGCCTCAACTTCTCGAACAGCCCGGTTGACAAGATTCGCGAAGGAATGCGCAAGCTCGCCGACGTAATAAACTCGACTATAATTGGAGGTTAACATGAAAAACGCATTGGAGATACTCAGGGAGCGCGGATTTATCGCCCAGACGACGTTTGACGACGAACTGAACAAGGCGTTCGAGAGCGGCCCCGTCACATTCTACACGGGCTTCGACCCGACCGCCGACAGCCTTACGATAGGTCATTACATTCCGATAATGGCTATGGCGCACTTGCAGCGCGCGGGGCATCGCCCGATCGCGCTGATGGGCGGCGGCACGGCAATGATTGGCGACCCGTCCGGAAAGACCGACATGCGCAAAATGCTGACGGTCGAAACGATAGACCATAATGTCGAAAAGATAAAGAAGCAAATGACGCGCTTCCTCGATTTCGACGAAAGCAAACCGAATGCCGCCATAATCGTCAACAACGCCGAGTGGCTGCGCTCGCTCAACTACATGGAGTTTTTGCGCGACGTGGGCGCTCTGTTCTCCGTGAACCGTATGCTGACCGCCGAGTGCTACAAGCAACGCCTTGAGAAGGGGCTTACGTTCCTCGAATTTAACTACATGCTGATGCAAAGCTACGACTTTTTGATGCTCTACGAGCGCTACGGCTGTTCCTTGCAGACGGGCGGCGACGACCAGTGGAGCAACATTCTTTCGGGAGCTGATCTTATTCGCCGCAAGCTCGAAAAGCCCGCTTTCGCCGTGACGTTCAAGCTGCTGCTCACGTCAGACGGCAGAAAGATGGGCAAAACAGAGAAGGGCGCTCTGTGGCTCGACCCCGAGAGGACTTCGCCGTATGAGTTCTATCAATACTGGCGCAACATCGACGACGCGGACGTCGAAAAGAGCTTGGCGCTTTTGACTTTCCTGCCTATGGACGAAGTCAGGCGCTTGGGGGCTTTGAAGGACGCGGAGCTTAACGAAGCGAAGCGCGTGCTCGCGTTCGAAGTGACGAAGCTCATTCACGGAGAAGACGAAGCGCTGAAAGCAAAGACGGCTGCGGAAGCGCTGTTCTCGGGTTCTGGTGCCGCTGGCAGCGCGCCGACGACCGAGGTGACGTTATCCGACCTCGAAAACGAAAACCGAGTGCTCGCGTGGTCGGCGAAGGTCGGGCTGTTCAAATCGAACGGCGAAGCGCGCAAGACAATACAGCAGGGCGGCCTATATATTGGCGACGACAAAGTGACAGACCCTGAAATGCGCATAACGAAAGAAATGCTCGCGGGAGACGGTCTGCTGCTCAGGCGCGGTAAAAAGGCATACCATCTGCTCGTTTTGAAGGACTAGACAGTGCTCAAGCCGTATAATACGCTTATGAAGCGCTCTATGGACGAGTTTGTCGTGAACAAATCGCGCTTCATAGGGCACGGAAGCCCGGCGCAGACCGAGGACGAAGCGTTGTGTTTCCTGAAAGAAATGCGGAGCGCATACAAGGACGCGTCGCACAATTGCTACGCCTACATAATAGGCGCGAACATGGGCGTGATGCGCTATTCAGACGACGGCGAACCGGGCGGCACGGCGGGCTTGCCCATAATCGAAGTGCTGAAAGCCCGCCAAATAACCAACTGTTGCGTTGTGGTGACGCGCTACTTCGGCGGCGTGCTGCTGGGCGCGGGCGGGCTTACGCGCGCCTACGCTCAGGGCGCGGCGACGGCCGTAAACGCTTGCGGCGTGGGCGTCGTTCACCCGACTGCTCGTTATATAGCCGAAGTGGCGTATCCTATGCTCTCAAGGGTTGAGTACATGCTGCTTTCACAGCCGGTTATAATCGAGGATAAATCGTTTTCCGACGTAATAGTAATGACCATACTCGTGAAATGTCAGGACGAGGACGCTTTTGTAAGCGCCCTCGTCGAAAAGACCGACGGCGGCGTCGAACCCATTCGTATGGAAGAAGTATATATGGCATGGACACAACAATGACGGTTGTATTGCGCTCACACGTGCCCGACGGCGCGAACGGCATGGCGCTATATCGCTATGCGCGCCGCGCGTGGCCTATGATGCCCGCGTTCGCGGCGCGAGACTATTTGAAGCGCAAGCAGGCGCGCGTGAACGGCGAGCGAACAAGCGGCGAACGCGTGTTGCGCGCGGGCGATGAGATCGAAATATTCGTAAACAAAAAGCATGCGCCCGGAAAGATTCACATTATAGAAGAAAACGGCGGCATAGTCGCTTTCATGAAACCCGCGGGTCTGCCCGTTGACGTAGACGCCGACGGAGTGGGGGAGGACACCGCGCTTACGCGCCTGCGCCAAGTTTTTCCGAACGCTCAACTGACCCACCGACTGGACGCGGGCACGGGCGGCGTGATGCTCGCGGCAACAGACGACGAAGCGTATGCGTTTCTTACCGACGCTTTCCGCGAGCATAAAATCGAAAAGCAATATCTGGCGCTGGTATCGGGTCGCATGGCAGATAAAGCGCGTTCTCTCAGCGCGTATCTTATAAAGAACGCCGAAAGCGCCACCGTGAGCGTGACCGATAAGCCCGTAAAGGGCGCGAAGCTTATTGAGACGCGCTATTCGGTTGTCTCCGAAATGACGGCGCTCTCCGAAACGGTGTCGGAGCTTGAAATCAGTATACCGACCGGACGCACTCATCAAATAAGGGCGCACATGGCGCACATCGGGCACCCGATAATTGGCGACGACAAATACGGCGACCGCCGCGTCAACAAGCTGCTAAAGGCGAACGATGTATGCCTGTGGTGCTTAAAACTGACCTGCGGCGGCATAACATATGAAAGCGAGAGACCCGAATGGAGAATAACGGCGCAATAATCGTTTCCGTCCGCGAAAAACCCGATATTGCCGAATTAGCGACAGACTATATATCGTCGAAATGGACAAGCCCCGACAACCGCATAATGTACGAGGATTGCATCATGCACTGCGTGAACGCCGAAAACCCGCTGCCCAACTGGTTCCTCGCGTTCGAAAACGGCGCGGTCGTAGGTTGCTGCGGCGTTATTCCGAACGATTTCATAAGCCGCGCCGATCTGATGCCGTGGCTGTGCGCGCTGTATGTTGAGGAGAAGTCGCGCAGGCGCGGCATTGCGCCCCTGCTCATAGCGAGCGCGAAGCGCTACGCATATGAAAACGGTTATAAGTCGCTCTATATTGCTACCGACCACGTGGGACTGTACGAGCGCTACGGCTGCAAATTCATAGGCCTCGGCTATCACCCGTGGAAGGAATCGTCGAGGATATACGAAACGGAGACGAAAGCATGAGCGTTAAATTGATTGCTTCCGATATAGACGGCACACTGATAGGCAAATCGGGCATACTGTCCGAAAGAACCGTTTCCGCGTTCAAAGAATGCGAAAAGCGCGGCATTAAAATCGTGCTAGCGAGCGGCAGAAACGTACACGGCGCGAGCGGCGTGGCGATTGGCGCGGGGCTTGACTGCTGCGTCATATCCGCAAACGGCGGGCGCGCCGACATCGCGCCGATGGGCGAGTGCGTGTTCGAGGACTTCATACCGCCGGAATTGTCAATGCGAGTACACGACGAGTTGCGCAAGGCGGGCTGCTTCATGACCAGTTATGTCGGCGAATATGTGTACAGGCTCGACGAAACGAACGGCTACGGCTCTACGTGCGTCTCAAAGAGCGAAGCGGGCAAAACGCCGTACTTCATAATCGCGAACGACGCCCGCCGCATGAGGAGCGAGGGCACTGTGAACCCATATAAATATGAAGCGTATTCGGACGATTCCGAGCTTTTGAGCGCGCTCAGGAACACTTTTCTAAGCTGGGGCTTGTCTGTGTCGAGCGCGTTTTCGTGCAATATAGAAATAATGTCAAAAGGCGGCGGCAAGGGTCGCGCTCTCGCGGCGTTGTCTAAGCATTTAAGCATTTCAGGTGACGAAATAATGGCGTTCGGCGACGGTACAAACGACCTTACGATGCTGAAATTCGCGGGCTACCCTGTCGCCATGTCAAACGGAGCGGACGAACTCAAGAGCGTGGCGTGGCGCGTCGCGCCCGACTGCGAGGAAAGCGGCGTGGCTCAAATAATCGAAAAATATGTTTTGTCGGGGGAACTGTTATGAATATAGTGCTCGACGCGCCCGAAATACCTCAAAACACGGGCAACATCGCCCGCACATGCGCGGCGACAGGAGCGAAATTGCACCTGATTCGCCCTCTGGGGTTTGTGCTGGACGATAAACACCTAAAGCGCGCGGGCTTGGACTATTGGAATCTGATGGAGTATACGGTTTATGACGACTGGCAGCACTTTCGCGCCGAAAACCCGAACGCGAATATGTACTACGCGACTACGAAAGCGCCTAAAGACTACGCTTCGGTTTCGTATAAGGAAGACGACTATATCGTCTTTGGCAGGGAGACGCGCGGCTTGGACGAGGAACTGTTGGCAAGCAACTATTCCCGCTGCGTGCGCATACCTATGATTTCGGAAGCGCGCAGTCTGAACCTGTCGAATTCGGTTGCGATAATACTGTATGAAGCGCTGCGCCAGACGGGCTTTCGCGGGCTTTCGGGCGCGGGCAGGCTTCACCGAATCGATATTCCGCCCGAGAGCGAATGGAGAGATTATATCTGAGTATTGCAAAACTGTTACAAATGATATATAATGCTTGTATTCGATAGAGGCGCGGTTCGGAGGCTCTGATGGCAAGAGTTATAACAAAGCGCGAATACAAAAAGCGCAGGATAAAATTTCAGGTCGCGGCGGGTTTGTTCGATTTCGTGATATGCATACTCGCGTTTTTCGCGATTGTGTTTTGCGTGTATCTGCTCACGTCCCTGTATAACTGGGTAATGGGCGACGTGCCCGGCACTTTCAAGGTGTTTTTCGACATCGCCGACAAGGCGCTCACGATGCGCTAGGGAGGTAGCCTTCATATGCCCGAATCGTGGCAGGAGCTTATAAACGATATTCAGTGCTGCACAAAATGCCCGCTCGCGCAAAACCGCCTAAACGCGGTTCCGGGAGAGGGCAATTTGAATGCTAAACTGATGTTCATAGGCGAAGGGCCGGGGCGCGACGAAGACCTTCAAGGGCGGCCTTTCGTGGGCGCGAGCGGACAGCTGCTCGACAGAATGATACACGCTATTGGCATGGAGCGCACCGAAACATATATCGCCAACATTGTAAAGTGTCGTCCGCCTCAGAACAGAAACCCCGAACCAAACGAGGCTGAAGCCTGCCTCGCGTACTTGCGCCGCCAGTTCGTGCTTGTGTCGCCCAAGGTGATCGTACTGCTGGGGCGCGTCGCGTGTAAATACGTTTTGAAAGTCGAGTCGCCCATATCGCGGCTGCGCGGCAACTGGATACTTCGCAAGGGCGTGTGGTTCATGCCCACATATCACCCGTCGGCATTGTTGCGCGAGCCGCTTAAAAAGCGCGAAGCGTGGGAAGATTTTAAGATGGTGAAGGCGAAACTTGCGGAGGTTTGAGCATTTGGAAAAGTTGAAAGTTGAAATGGCGGCGCATTTCGACATAGTTTTCGAGGGCGAAGCAAGGTCGCTCGTATTCGGCGAGGGAGAATCGTGCGCCAAGCTGATGATGGTCGGGGAAGCCCCCGGCGCGAAAGAAGCGCTGCTCGGCAGACCATTCGTGGGCAAGGCGGGCAAAAATCTGGACGAGTTTCTGGAATACAGCGGACTGCGCCGCGAAGAAATATACATCACGAACACCGTAAAATTCAGACCCACGAAAACATCCGACGCGGGCAGAATCGTAAACCGCCCGCCGACGCGCGAGGAGATCGCGCTGTTCCTGCCTTGGCTCAAAAAGGAGATCGCCCTAATAAAGCCCGTCTGCGTGGCGACTCTGGGCAACGTGCCGCTTAAGGCGCTCAACGGAAATTCTTCTACGATAGGCGATTTACACGGAAAATTTCTGACTGTTGACGGAATAAATATATACCCGCTTTATCACCCCGCGAGTCTGATATACAACCGCGCTTTGAGGGACACATACCTTGCCGACATCGTGAAACTCGGCGAATGGCTGCGCGAAAATGGTTGACATCGTAAGCGACGAGCGCCTTTTTTTAAGCTTGACTCGCGAGTTCGGCTATTTCAAATGTGAAACAAAATATATCAATAGCTACGCGTCCGGCGGCATGAATCCGCTATGCCGAAACGGCGAGGTAGAATACTTGGTCGCCGTCCGCGATTCAGTGCCCGTCGCGAGAATCTTGACGGGCTTCGACGCGCTCTTCCGCCGCGAGACGGGCGAGAACGCGGGCTATTTTGCGCTGTTTGACTCAAAAGACGACCCCGACGCGTGCCGCGCGTTGATTGACCGAATGAAACTGAAACAGTCTCGGTGGGGGAGCGCAAACGTGATCGGCCCTGTTTCGCCGGACGGCGGCGGCTGTTTTCACGGTTTGGGAGAAGGCGATAGCTCGCTTCCGCGCGCGGCGTTCTGCGGATATTTCGACGGGTTTCGCGTTTCAGCGCTTGTTGACAACGGTTTTACATTATCAGAGCGTAATTTATCGTATACATTGAGTGTTCCGAACATAAATCCGCTAACCGAAATCGCGCGCAGATCGAACGCGAGATACGGTATTGCGCTTCGCCCGATTCGCCCGGGCATGTTTACGGACGGTTGGATTCGCCCGATCGCGGCGCTAACCCCAAATGAAAACCGCGCGGACATACTTCGTTATGCCGACAGGCTTAAACACCATATATCCGGCGAATTATCGCTCGCCGCATACATGGGCGGCAAGTGTCTGGGTTATTGTCTTATATTGAAGGGCGGCGACATGCCGCGCCTGTCAACACTGATCTCTAAGCATCCCGCTGCGACGCTTGCGATGCTTGACGGGCTTATCTCAAGGCTGATTCGCTTGCGCGAAGCGCGGATAGAAGCCTCGTTCATCAATTCACAGAACGCGCGCTCCCTTTCTCTGCTCGACCGATTCGACATTATTCGCGCGCGCGAGTACCGACTGTACGCGTTCCGCATGGCAAAACTTCAAAATTTAACACTAAAATGAGCGCCAAAGGGTTTTCACGGCGCTCATTTTGTGTATGATATAACTTGCGATTTTGATGCGCTTCGTTTACCGCGCGAATACCTGCGACACGTACACGAAGCCCGATTTCGTCACCGCGACGCCCACGCCCACGCGAGTCCACGACGACGCGAGCATCGTTTGCCTGTGACCGGTCGACGACGACAGAAACGCCGCTTCGGCGTGATAAACGCTGCGTGAACGCGCAATGTTTTCAGACGCCGCCGCATATGATACGCCGAAGGTGCGTAGCATTTGACGAATGTCACCGTATGTAGGCGATTTGTGCGCGAAATAGCCGTTGGACAGCATGTCCTGCGCCTTTACGCGCGCGACCGCGCACAGAGACGGATCGACCGTCAGCGCGCTCAAGCCGTAACGCGCGCGGTCCTCGTTGAGCAGGTTGATTAAAGTCTGCTCCTGCGCGTTGAGTTCCGACAGGGCCGAAAACGGTGCGAGCAGCGCGATAACGAGCGCGACTGCCAAAGCGAGAGAGATTTTCCGTGAGTTGCTTTTCATGGATAATTACTCCTTTCGTATTTGGGAATGCATACATATTACTCCATGCCCCGAGTGTCGCGCAAACGATTTGCTAAACCGCTTCCATTGAAATTATTGGGAGGATATTATATGAAGTTCATAAAGTGCCCCAGATGCGAGCTTAATTACATCGCCGAGACGGAGAAAATCTGTTCCGTCTGCAAGCGCGACGTGCGCGGCGAGCCGGAACAGGACGACATATTCGAAATGTGTTCCGAGTGCGGCGAGCACCCCGCGATGCCGGGGCAGGAGATATGCCTGTACTGCTTCAAAGAGATGCAGCGCCGCAGCGCCGAAACCGTGAGCGAGGACGCGTCTCCCATACAGCCCGAAGAACCTAACCTGAACATCGATCCCGTCAGCACGATGGACGAGATCACAATCGATATACCCGACAGCGTCGACGCTCCGTTTGACGACGCGGACGAAGCGTTCGACGACGACGACGATGATGACGACGACGAAGCGGAAGACGACCCCGACGAGGACGATTTGGACGGCGACGACGACGACTTCGAGGATTAAGCGTGGTTGTTTACGCGATAGCCGATTTACATCTGCCCGCCGACGGCGATAAACCGATGGACGTGTTCGGCGCTCATTGGGAACGCCATTTCGAGCGCATATGCGAAGACTGGCAGGCGCGCGTCTCAGATGACGACTTGGTGTTGATGCCCGGCGACATAAGCTGGGCGATGCGCCTTAACGACGCGAAGCCCGACTTGGACGCTATCGGAAGGCTCGCGGGCGTCAAGGTGTTGACGCGCGGAAATCACGACTATTGGTGGAGCTCGATAAGCCGCGTCAGGGAAGCGCTTCCAAACGGTACATACGCCATTCAGAACGACGCGCTTTTCATAAACGGCTGCCTCATCGCCGGAACTCGCGGCTGGATACTGCCCGCCGAGGGAGTGGCTGACGACGATAAGCGCATATTCGAGCGCGAGGTGCTGAGGCTGAGCATGTCGCTCAAACGCGCCCGCGCGCTTGACGGGCGCGCGCCGCTCGTGTGTATGCTGCACTATCCGCCCATAACGGATTCGATGCGCGAAAACGCGCTTACGCGCCTGTTTGGCGATTATGGCGTATCGCACGTCGTATACGGTCATCTGCACGGCTCGTCTCTTTACGGCGCGTTCAGGGGAACGTCCGACGGCGTATGCTACCATCAGGTTTCGTGCGACGGCACGGATTTCAAACTGCACCGCGTCTGCGAAATATAGTAATAATATAAGCATATTAAAGGCGCCCGCCGAGGGGCGCTTTTTTTGCGCGTTTAATCGAACACACATACGTTTAACAAAAATTTTACAGCGCAAAATTCGACATTTTGTGCTCTGTAATGTGTAGGATAGTGGAAAAATGTCGAGCAAGGTGGTATAATTCAACCATAAAAGTGGTTTTGGTGAATGAGTAAACGGGAGGTGGGGTCGCATGAGCATGGAATCGTTCACTGGCAGCGCTATGCACACGATAGATCCCAAAGGCCGCGTATTCATTCCGACCAACTACCGCGCCGCGCTCGGCAGCGATTTCTGCATAGCGCTCAACAACGACCTGCGCACGATAGCGCTTTATCCTCAGGCGATATGGCGCGAAAAATGCGATTCCTACGGACGCATACCCGATGCCGATCGCGTCGGCAGACATTTTGTGCGTTATATACTCGGAAACACGTTCACCGATTGTAATCTCGACGGGCAGGGCAGAATACTAATACCTCAAACCCTGCGCGCGATGTACGACCTGAACGACGCGAAGGAGATCCGTTTCATAGGCGTGGGGGAATATCTCGAACTGTGGAACGCCGAGAGATACCACGGACTGATTATGACCCCCGACCCCGATGCCGACAAGATACTCGACTATGTCTACGACACGTACTTCCGCGTCTCTCCTAAGGAGAACGGAGTGCAGATTGGAGGCTTTTGATGAACCGGGATTTTCCGAAACAGCGGCTCATCACCGGCCGCGCGCCGGAGACTTATGAGTGGAAAGACGGGAGAACGCGCCCGGCACGACCCGTTCGCGCCGGTCAAAGCGCCGCGAGCCGCGCGAAAGCGCGCCCGACGTATAAAGAACGCGAGGCGGCGAGGCTCGCCATGCTCAAGAAAAAGCGCAAGGACGCGCTTTTGAGCAACGCGCTTATGTATCTGACGGTCGTGTTCATTGTGTTCATGCTGTTTATGCAGATAGGCAAGCTGTCGGAAATATCAGGCAAGCGCAACGACATAGACAATATAATGCAGATGAACAGCGACCTGCTCATTAGCATAGAAAATCTTGAAGTTGAATATGGTTTTGAAAAGGACGAGGATGTCATCAAGCAGAAGGCAGCGGACAAGCTGCACATGAAAGCGCCTTTGGAGTCCGGCAAGTTCGTGTTGAAAGACGTCAGTCGGGGAGAGCAGTCGCAGTACCTGACCGCGGACGGAGACGCTATCGACCGTTAAAATATCAGCGCGCGGCGCGGGGAGGGCATCGAATGGTACCGACAGGGCCCGTTATCCGTCGCCGCATTGCTTTGTGTATGGCGGCGTTCGCCATTTTGTTTTCGGTGCTGACCTTCAGGCTATTCAACTTGCAGGTTGTGCGCGCGGAAGACCTTCAGGCGCGCGGCAAGGCTCAATGGACGAGCGAAGCCGTCATACAGCCGCGTCGGGGCTTCATACTCGACACAAACGGCGATACGCTGGCGCTCAGCGCCACGTCGTACACCGCCTCCGTAAGCCCGCGCCGTGTGAAGGACGCGCGCGCGTTTGCGAAGATACTCGCGCCCGTGCTCGACATGGATGAGCAGGTCATATACGAGCGCGCGTCGGATAAGTCTAAGGGCGGCGTGACGCTCAAGCGACAGCTCACGCGCGGCGTGTCTCAGCAGCTTAAATTGATGCTTTCGCAGAGCGCCGGCGGCAACAACGAGCTTGACGGGCTGTACTTGGAGCAGGATAGCCGCAGATACTATCCCTACGGCGCGTTCGCGACGCAGCTTCTGGGACTTACCACCGTTGACGGCGTGGGTCAGGCGGGGCTTGAAAGCTCGCTCAACAACTACCTCAGCGGAAAGACAGGCAGAATCGTCACCGAGATCGACGGCAAGGGCAGAACGCTTGACTATACGGCGGGAGAATACGTGAGCGCCTCCGACGGCTCGAGCGTGACGCTCACGCTGGACAAGACGATACAGGGCTTCTGCGAAAAGGCCGCGCGGGAAGCTATGAGTGTAAACGGTGCGGAGGGCGTTCGCATTATTGCGATGAACCCCAAAACATGCGAGATACTCGCGATGGTCACGAAGCCCGATTACGACCCGAACGAGCCGCCGCGATACGACGTTTCGACGCTCACGGAGCTTATGCGAAACCGCTCGATAGCCGATTCATACGAACCCGGCTCGACGTTTAAGATAATCACAATGTCCGCAATACTGAACGAGCGGCTTTCGAGCCTCAACGAATGGTTTTACTGCTCGGGCAGCATTCGCGTCGAGGGCGGCAAAATCCGTTGCTGGGGCAATCCACACGGTTCGGAATCGCTCACTCAGGCGCTCGAAAACTCGTGCAACCCCGTTTTCGTAGAATTGGGCTTGCGCTTGGGCACTGAGACGTTCTATAATTATCTGGAGGCTTTCGGCTTCGGGGAAAAAACGGGTGTCGACATACCGGGCGAGGGCGGCGGCATACTGATTCCGCGTTCGAGCGTTAAGCGCGTCGACATTGCCCGCGTTGGCTTCGGACAGTCGGTCGCCGTAACTCCGATACAGCTTTTGACGGCGGCGTGCGCCGTCGTGAACGGCGGAAACCTTATGAAGCCGTATGTCGTCAAAGAGATAACCGACGCTGACGGCAATGTGATAGAGCGAAACGAGCCTACCGTCGTAGGACACCCGATAACCGAAGAAACGTCGCGTACTATGCGCATGATGCTCGAGAGCGTCGTTGCGAACGGCGGCGGCAAGAACGCTTATATCGACGGCTATCATGTCGGCGGAAAGACAGGCACGGCTCAGGTTTACGTGGACGGCGCCGTGTCGACCGACACGCATATAGGTTCGTTCATAGGTTTCGCGCCGATGGACGACCCGAAAATCGCGGTGCTTGTGATAGTAGACCGCGCCGACCGCCGCCCCGATTTCGGCAGCGTGACATGCGCGCCGTTCGCAAAGGACATACTCGCTCAATCCCTCGCCTATATGGGCGTTGCGAAGGACGAAAGCGCCGAAGAAACTTTGGAGACCACAGTGCCCGACGTGACGGGCATGTCGCTCGCAAGCGCCGTTAAGAGCGTGAAGGCGGCAGGGCTTAAGCACATGACCGACTCAAACGGCACGAGCGTCATGTCGCAGCTTCCCGAGGCGGGCGCTCAAATGTCGAAAGGCTCAGTCGTGATGTTGTATATGGCGGACGACTCGCCCGCGGCTTCCGACGCGTTCATACCCGTGCCCGATATTACGGGCATGTCGATAATGCAGGCGAACTCCATACTGGCGGCATACGGCCTCAAAATGAACGCGAGCGGCTCGGGGCTTGCGGTCTCGCAGTCGCCCGGAATAGGTGAATACGTATATCCGCAAGCGGAAATATGCGTTGAGTTTATACAGCCCGATTGATGTATTTGGAGGACTTGTTCGAAATGACTATCGCGCGACTGACAAACGAACTGCCGTGTAAGTTCAGGCTCATAGGAGACGCGAATACCGAGATAACCGCTCTGTGCACGGATTCCCGAAAGGAGATACCGCGCGGCTGTCTGTTTTTCTGCATATCGGGGCTTCACTCCGACGCGCACGATTTCGCAGGAAGCGCGGTTGAGCGCGGCGCGGCGGCGCTTGTGGTCGAAAGGGAGTTGAATATCGAGGGCTGCCCGCAGATAGTGGTCGAGAACGTGCGCTTGGCTATGAGCTATCTGGCGGCTGCGTACTACGGTTATCCGGCGCGGAGCTTGAAAATTATAGGCATCACCGGCACGGAGGGCAAGACGACCACCAGTTTCCTTCTGAAAAGCATATTGGAGGCGGCGGGCAAAAAAGTCGGGCTTATAGGCACGGTATGCACGCTTATAGGCGACGTAGAGAGCGCCGCCGGTAAAACCACGCCCGACCCCGTGGAGTTTCAGCAGACATTGAGACTCATGGCAGATGCGAAAGTCGATTGCGTCGTCATGGAAGTGTCGGCGCACGCGTTGGCGATGCACAGAATAGCCGGCGTAAATCTCGCCGCGGCGGGAATCACGAACATATCGCTCGATCACCTCGACTACTTCGGAAACATGGATAACTATCTGAACGCCAAGTTGGGCATTATAGATATGACGGACAGGCTCGTCGTAAACGTTGACGACGAGCGCGTGAACGAAGCTATCATAAAAACGGGCGCGAAGCATACGCGCATAGGCATACGCGAACGCGCCGACGATTACGCCCGCGATATAGAGTTCACCGAGGACGGGCTGAGCTTCCTTTTGTGCTTCCATAAGCGTATGCGTATGCCAGTCAGAATGCGGCTTACGGGCATATTCAATGTCTACAACGCGCTTATGGCGGCGGCGCTCGCCGATATGGTTCAGGTGGACGGAGACAGCATACGCAAGGGGCTTGAGAGCGTAAAGAGCGTGCCGGGGCGTATAGAGCTGCTCGATACGCACACGCCCTATCGCGTCATACTGGATTATGCGCACTCGCCCGACGCCCTCGAAAACGTGCTCGAAACGGTGCGCGAGACGGCAAAGGGGCGCGTTATATCGCTGTTCGGCTGCGGCGGCGGGCGCGACCACACGAAACGACCCGTTATGGGCGAGATAAGCGGCAGGCTTGCCGACATAAGCGTAATAACCAGCGACAACCCGCGCGATGAAGAACCAAATTCGATTATCGCCGACATCGTATCAGGCATCAAGCCGACGGGCGGCGAGTATATCGTGATAGAGAACAGGCGCGAGGCTATAAGGCACGCGCTTACAATAGCGAAGGACTCGGACGTGGTGCTTCTCGCCGGCAAGGGTCACGAAGTATATCAGGAAATAAACGGCGTCAAACACCCGTTCGACGAGAAGGTCATCGTACAGGAGCTGCTCGACGAGATCGCGGGCACAAATTAACGGAGGACAGGCAACATGCAAAGGCTGATTTTCGCGGTGCTCGCGGCGTTCGCCGCCGCAATGATTGCGGGACCGTTCGCGATACCGTGGCTGAAAAAGCTGAAAGTCGGGCAGACGATAAACCAGTACGGTCCGAAATCCCACGCGGGAAAGCAGGGCACGCCCGCCATGGGCGGAATCATATTCATACTTGCGGCGCTCGCGACGACTTTCGCGTTCGCCGAGTATTCGGATACTAAGGGTCACTTTCTGTGGTTTACCGTGGGCTCTATGCTCATGTTCGCGCTGATAGGCTTCGTGGACGACTTTATCAAGGCGCGCCTGTCGCGCTCCGTCGGGCTTACGCCCAAGCAAAAAATCGCGCCTCAGGCGGTTTTTGCGCTCGGAATAGCGCTTTTGGCATACCTGAACCCGTATATCGGCTCGAAGCTGAAAGTGCCGTTTTCGGATATGGAATTCGATCTCGGAATTATGTACATTCCGATTATGGCGTTTGTGATAGTCGGCGTGGTCAACTCATCCAACCTGCTCGACGGCTTGGACGGGCTGCTTTCGGGAAGCGCAATGCTTGATTTCGGCACTATGGCGCTCATAACGCTGTCTGTGGGCGCGACGGCCGACGGGCTTGACCCCGACTTTTTCAACACCGCGATATTCGCGGGCTGCATGTGCGGCGGGCTCATGGGCTTCCTGAGATTCAACTCGCACCCGGCAGGCGTGTTCATGGGCGACGTAGGCTCGTTCGCCATAGGCGGCGCGCTCGTCGGAATCGCCATAGTCACGCGGCTTGCGCTGCTTTTGCCGCTGATTGCGTTCGCAATGATGATAAGCAGCATATCCGACATCGTGCAGATAGCGTACTTCAAGCTTACGAAAGGGCGGCGCATACTGCGCATGGCGCCACTGCATCACCACTTCGAGTTGAGCGGCATACCCGAAACGCGCATAGTGGCGATGTACGACATAATGACCGCGCTTGTGTGCCTATTGGCGCTCGCAGGTTACGCGACCTAAAGAATGGTATATTCCCAAACCGAAGGGAGGTATCGGGCATGATTGGCAAACGCGCGTTGGTATGGGGCATGGCGCGCTCGGGCATAGCCGCGGCGAAGCTTTTGAACGACGCGGGCGCGTTCGTGCGCATAAACGACAGAAAAACGGCTTCCGAACTGGGCGACTGCATGGATATACTCAAAACCGACGGCATCGAGTGGCGCTTGGGCGAACCTGTCGAGGGCTTGCTTGACGACATAGACATAATGGTCATAAGTCCCGGCATACCTGTTTCTCACCCCGCCGTCGCGCTGGCGCGCTCGAAGGGAATTGAGGTAATAGCCGAAATCGAGCTGGCTTACAGGCTCGGTCGGGGTCATCTCGTCGCCGTTACGGGCACGAACGGCAAAACCACGACTACGTCGCTGTTGGGCGAGATATACAAAAACGCGGGCAGAATAGCTTATGTAGTCGGAAATATAGGCGACCCGTACTCCGCTTATGCCTCCCGCATGAAGAGCGACGACATGGTTGTGTGCGAGGTCTCTTCGTTTCAGCTTGAGACGATAGTCGATTTCAAACCCGAAATATCGCTCGTGCTGAACGTTACCGAAGACCATCTGAACAGGCACGGCACGTTCGAAGCCTATGCCGAAATGAAGGCGCGCGTGTTCAAGAATCAGCGCGGAAGCGACTGCGTGATACTGAACTACGACGACCCAGTTACGAGGGCTATGAAAGACGGGTGTCAGTGCGACGTCGAATGGTTCTCGCGCACTGAAACGCCGCCCGCGGGCGCTTACGTATCCGACGGTTTCATATCGTATAAAAGCGGTGAAACGCAAGTGAACGTGTGCCGCGTGGAGGACGTCTACATTCCCGGTCCGCACAATCTTGAAAACGCTCTCGCCGCCACGGCGGCGGCGCTGCGCTCCGGCGTGCCCGCTCCCGTAGTGCGCCACACTCTGCGCACGTTTCGCGGAGTCGAGCATCGAAACGAAGCCGTGCGTACGCTAAACGGAGTGAAATACATAAACGACTCGAAGGGCACGAACCCCGACAGCACCGTCAAGGCCGTGCTTACGATGAATAAGCCCACCGTCATAATACTGGGCGGCAGCGAAAAGGATTCCGATTTCGCGCCGATGTGCCGCGTCATAGCCGATTCGGAGGTCAAATACGCGGTTCTGATAGGCGATACCGGGAAGCGCATAGGCGACGCGCTTGCGGGCGCGGGCTTCACGGCTTTCGAGTACGTCGGCTACGATTTCGTTAAAGCAATAAACGTAGCCCGCGAGCGCGCCGTTGACGGCGGCAACGTGCTCTTGTCGCCGGCTTGCGCAAGCTTCGACATGTTCAATGATTTTGAACACAGGGGCGACGAATTCAAGCGCATTGTAAACTCGTTTGAGGAAAGCGGCGATTGAGCATAAGCCGCTTACGCGGCGCTAATGTTAAACCCGCCTCCGGCCTATTTCGCCAAACGGCGGGCAAGCGCCCCTCTAAGGGCATATGGCTTTCGTTCGTACTCCTGCTCTCGACGGGCTTGGTCGTGCTCTACGCCGCCAGCTATTACAACGCTCAGGACGGCGGGAACGCGCTGTCTGACGTATACAGTCAGATGCTCGGCATATTCGCGGGCGCGGTCATAATGATTTTTCTGTGGAAGATCGACTATCGCGTTCTGAAAATTCCGCAGATAAGCGGCGCGTTCGTCATCGCGAGCTTCATAATGCTGGCGCTCGTCGCAGTGCCCGGCGTGGGCGTATACATAAACGGCTCGCGACGCTGGCTGAAACTGGGGCCAGTCACATTTCAGCCGTCTGAGCTTGCGAAATACTCTATGGTGCTGTTCATGGCGCGGGCGCTCTCGTCCGACAGGCGCAACGTGCGCGATTTCTTTCGCGGACTGATACCGCTGTTCATCGTTCCCGGCGTGATGTTCGCGCTGGTTCTGATGCAGCCCAACCTGTCGACGGCCGGCTCGATTATAATCGTTTCCGCGATAATGACGATGCTCGCCGGCGCAAAATGGCTGCACCTGTCGGTCGTCGGCGTTCTCGGAGCGTGCGTGGGCACGTACTACGCGCTGTCAGAGCCGTACAGGCGCTCGCGCATGATGTCGTTTACAGACCCGTTCAAATATCTGTCCGACGAGGGCTACCAGCTTGCGCAGTCGCTTATGGCTTTCGGAAGCGGAGGGCTGTTCGGAATGGGGCTGGGCAGGGGCAGACAGAAATACGCGTTTCTGCCGTACCCGGAGAGCGATTTCATATTCGCCGTCGTGGGCGAGGATTTGGGCTTGCTCGGCTGTCTGTGGGTAATGTCGCTGTTCTGCGCGCTTCTGTTCTTCGGCCTGCGCGCGGCGATACGCTGCCCCGACCGCTTCGGCAGTCTGCTCGCGGGCGGCATATGCATGATGATAGGCGTGCAGACTGTCCTTAACATAATGGTCGTCGTCGGGCTTATGCCCACAACGGGTTTGCCTCTGCCGTTCTTCTCGGCGGGCGGCACGTCAGTATCGATAGTTATGGGAGCGGTCGGTCTGCTGCTCAACATATCGTCAGAGAACGACGGACTGTGAGCAAACGTTTACGAAATATTAACGTTCGCACCAAAAAAGCTTCCGCGTCATACGTTGAAAAGGCGTAGACAATGTGGAGGTGTGCGGGCTTGGATGTATTCCGTATACGCGGAGGCGCTTGCTTGCGCGGAACGACGCGCTTACACGCGGCAAAAAACGCCGTGCTGCCAATACTTGCGGCTTCGATAATGACCGAGGGCGGCGTGAAGCTCACCGACTGCCCAAAACTGGACGACATTCGCAACATGCGATTGATACTAGAGGCGCTTGGCTGCGAGACCGTCGTAAACGGGCGCGATATATACATAAACAGCGATTCCGCCGATATATGGGCAGTCCCGCCGGAATTATCCGTAAGGCTGCGCTCGTCCATATTCATGATGGGGCCGCTGATAGCGAGATTCAGACGCGCGAACGTAGCGTATCCCGGCGGCTGCGACATAGGACAGCGGCCTATCGACCTTCACCTGAAGGGACTAAGAGCGCTCGGCGTGAAGATTCGCGAACGCGGCGGGCAGATAGAGCTTGACGGTGAAAAGCTGACGGGCGGCGAAGTGCTGCTGGACTTTCCGAGCGTGGGCGCTACGGAAAACATAATGATGGCGGCGGCGCTCGCGGACGGCAGGAGCATTATACTCAATGCCGCCAGAGAACCCGAAATCGTTGATTTGGCGCGCTTCATAAACAAAGCGGGCGGCAATGTGCGCGGCGCGGGCGAGGGGCGCATCGTCATTGAGGGCGTGAAACGTCTGAGCGGCTGCGAGTATGCGCCCGTAAAGGACAGAATCGTCGCGGGAACGCTGCTTGTCGCGGCGGCGATAACGGGCGGCAGCGTGACCGTCGAAAACGCCAACATGCACGATATGTTCGCCGTTACTGAAAAACTGCGCGAATGCGGCTGCGACATAGCTGAAACTCAGTCGGGTCTTACGCTCGCCGTGAACAGAAGGCTCAAAAGCGTGAGTGTCGCCACACAGCCGTATCCGGGTTTTCCTACAGACATGCAGGCGCAGTTCATGGCGCTCATGTGCGCCTGCGACGGCGCGGGCGTGATCGTAGAAAACGTGTTCGAAAACCGTTTCGCCCACGCAATGGAGCTAAAGCGCATGGGCGCAGACATAACGGTATACGGCCGCACGGCGGTTATAGGCTCGAAAAGGCCTGTCGGCGCGAAGGTCAGCGCCTGCGATTTGAGGGCTGGCGCGGCGCTTACGCTCGCAGGGTTAGCCGCCGAGGGCGTGACCGAGGTGCGCGACATACACTACATCGACAGGGGTTACGAAGCGCTGGAGACGTCTCTGTCGGCGCTCGGAGCAGATATAGAACGAACGAAAGCCACGCTTGAGGAGAGATAGGACATGGCGAGACAAAAGACGAATCGGCGCGCTTACACCGCCGCGATTCTGCTGGCGCTCATACTCATATGCGCGCTCACGCTGCTGCTTTCCGGCGGCAATAACAAGCTGAATGAGGTCGTTATACTGCGCCTTAATGCCGAAAACTCAATCGCCGACATATCCGACGAGCGCATAATACGTGAATCAGGCTTAGTGATGGGAGAAAAGATACCCGATATTGACGAGCTTGCGAAAACCGTTGAATACGGCGTTAACGGCATCGGCTACATAAAATACGTTTCGATGAAGCGCACGTCACGACAGGCGGTCGAAATAACTGTCGATGTGCGCAAACCGTTCGCGCTTATCGACGCGGTGGGCAAAAAGATGC
>CAYVPJ010000056.1:0-20136 GCA_964453505.1 uncultured Oscillospiraceae bacterium
CGATCATCGACACGAGATGCGAATGCTCCTGATCGTTCTCCTGTATGGTGTTGCGGCGCAGCCCCCAGCGCTTTATGAGCTTCATGCGCGCCATATACGCGTAAAAATGACTCTGCGTATTCATGCAATTCCCCCGTTCGACTGCCTTGATTATACAGTATACGGCGGACGTTGACCAGCCGTTTTCGCGTGTTTTGCACAATTTAATGCCGCGTTTCGTTGTGCCAGTACGATTTCAGGCGGCCGTAGGAGAGGGACGCGACGGCGATCGTTATTATGGCTTCGGGCACCATGAACGCCGCGTTGTACGCAAGCGACCATATGGGCGCGGCCCACGCCTTCGCGTTTTTGGCGATCACTTCCCATATGACGACGCCCGATATGAAGTGGCACAAAAACCGCAGAAAGAATGTCGCGATAATGCCCGCAATAACAGACCACAGTCTGTTTTTTATGACTCCGTTGAACATGGACGCAAGCCCGACGACACCGAAAGCCAGCAGATAGTCGAGCAGTATAACGCCCACGCCCATGAGCACCGAATCCTGCACGCCTATGGCGAACGTAACGTTCGCCATGCCCAGAAACATCTG
The DNA here is from genome assembly GCA_964453505.1 of uncultured Oscillospiraceae bacterium. Classification (GTDB taxonomy): domain Bacteria; phylum Bacillota; class Clostridia; order Christensenellales; family Aristaeellaceae; genus CAYVPJ01. Next base: position 594 of record CAYVPJ010000056.1, read on the forward strand.
TATGGCGCCGTATAATGTCGCCACAATAAAGCCCTTGAAGCAACCGTATCTGTGGGATATTATCACCAGAGGCAGCATACTGCAAAAAGTCACGCCGCCGCCCAGCGCCCACGGCGCGGAAACGGTGAACAGGCTCAAAACAGTGCCTATGGCAAGCATTACGGAGCACTCGACGAGCTCGCGGGCAGATGATTTCATAAAACAATCCTCCCCAAAATAATCTCAGGGAGGATTCTGTATATTAAGAACGCGTCTTAACGTCATCTCTCCCTACGCCGGCATTACCCGGATCAGGTTCATAGGGTCCCGGGCAAATTCGCCCGATCTCAGCCGTTATACGGCACCCCCCGCGGTTTTGACCGCTTGCCGCATTATATGCCCGCGCTCCGTCGCGTGTCAAGTGACAAAAGCGCGAATTTGTGATAAAATATGCAAGCGGAACAGTTATATCGGAGGTCTTTGCATGTCAACATGCTATATTATGGGCGCGGGCGAGTTCACTTCGCGCGGTCTCTCCCCCGCTCGCGGAGATTTTGTGATAGCCGCCGACGGCGGATATGAACACCTGAAAAGCATCGGCATATCGCCCGACCTGCTCGTGGGCGATTTCGATTCGCTGAGCGAACCGCCCGACGGCGTTCGGACGATGCGCTTCCCGCCCGAAAAGGACGATACGGACATGGGTCTGGCGCTGTCCGAAGGGCGGAAGCGCGGGTATGGGGTTTTCCGCCTGTACGGCGGCGGAGGCGGCAGGCAGGACCATTTTATAGCGAATCTGCAATTACTGTCACGCGCCGCGGAATCAGGCGAGGACGCGGCTTTGATATGCGCGGATTTCGACGTGTACGCCGTGCACAACTCGTCCGCTACGTTTCATCGCCCCTCCGGCACGCTGCTTTCGGTGTTCGCGGCTTCGGGCGCGGCGCGAGGCGTGACGCTCACAGGCGTCAAATACCCGTTGACAGGCTATACGCTCGCTCCCGACGCGCCTTTGGGCGTGAGCAACGTAATCCTTGACGGCGCGGCGACCGTCGAAGTCGGCGACGGCACGGTGTGGGCGTTCGTATATATATGAAACGTTACCAAATTCGCGTTGCATCGCAATGTTCTTCGTGATACAATCAATCTCAATGATTACGCCTTGTGAAAGGAAACGGCATGAAAAAGACCGCCTCCGACCCTTACGCCGAGTTCAGAAAAGCGCTCACGGCCGAGGAAAACGGACAGTTGGACGAATATCTGCGCGAGCTGAGGACGCATATACAGCTAAACCGAAAAGAAACGGCGCGAATGCTGCGCGATTTTATAGACGCTTTGATGTATTACAGGACGAGCGGCGCGTCGCTTGCGCAGGCGCTCAGTCTGCTCGACACGTCGCGGCTCGGCGGGTTCTATTCGCGCCCGCCTATAGTGTGGTATCCGCTTGACGACGCGGCGAAGATATATCCGCTTTCTATGAGCAGCGGTCAGATGGCGGTGTTCCGCCTGTCCGTATATCTGAAAGAGCCGGTCGTGCCGCAGCTTTTGCAGATAGCGCTGGCTTTCACAATCAAGCGCTTTCCGGGCTTCGCGACCACGGTTAAGAAAGGGTTTTTCTGGCACTATCTCGACGCCACAAAGCGCAGGTATGTTGTGCACGAGGACAGAGACGTGCCCTGCCGCCCCATAAACGTAGCGCAAAGCCGTTCGCAGTCGTTTCGGGTGCTTTACTTCGGCAACCGCGTGAGCGTAGAATATTTCCACATACTGACCGACGGGACGGGCGGCACATGTTTCATAAAGGCGCTCGTGTGCGAGTATTTAAGGCTGACGGGCGTAAAAATCCCAAAGTCCGACCTCGTATATGACATCGAGTCGCTGCCGACGGTCGAGGAGACGCAGAACGCGTTTCCGACGGTCGAAAAAGAGGGCAAAACTTCAGGCTTCCTGAACAAAATCGCGGTGCAGCTGAGCGGAAAAATGTCGCGCGCGAAGCCGTACAGGATATTGCATTTCAACATGAACTCCGACGAACTGCGTAACGTCGCCAAAAAGCGCGGCGCGACAGTCACCGCGTATCTGCTCGCCCAGATGTTTCTGGCGGGCAAGTTCGCGACCGACGAGACCGAGGGCAGCCAGTGCGTGAGCGTGCCCGTAAACATGCGCAAATACTACCCAATAAACACGCTGCGCAATTTCTCAATGTATTGCAGCATCAGGCTGAACATAAGCGAAATAACGTCGTTTGACGACATACTGCCCAAGCTGTCTGACCAGCTTCATGAAAAAGCGTCGCGCGAAGCCATGAGCGAGATGATGCGCTCGACGCACGAGCTTGTAAGCATGGTACGGTACGTGCCGCTCACGCTCAAACAGCCCGTCGCGCGAATGGTGTACGGATATTTGGGCGAACAGTGCGTGACGAACACGCTGTCCAACTTAGGCATCATAAAAGCGCCGCCCGAGATGGAAGAACACATAGACCATATGGATTTCGTGCTGGGAACGACGAGCATAAACCGCGCGAGCTGCGCCCTTGTGACGTTCAAAAACACGGCGACGCTCACCGTTTCGCAATATACATACGATCCCACGTTCGAGGATAAGCTCTATGAATTGCTGTGCCTGGATTCGCTGAACCCGCGCGTGGAAGGGAGCGAGCCGTATGAAGATTGACATCGTATATCCGCCCGCCAACGCGCGCACAAAGCGCGCGCAGACGCTGCGAAAGGCGCTCGTGTGGCCGTTTTCGATAGCGGCTTACGCGTGCCCCGTTATCAACATTGCGATAGGCGGCGCGCCGTGGTGTCTGATCGCGCTGTGGTCGATGTGGATAGTGTGGTCGGTCGTGCTGTCTCCGAATTTAATAGAATACAACCGCATAAGCCAGATAAGCAAGCTGCTCATATCGGCGGCGGTGCTGCTGGGGCTTATAAGTTTCATATACTCGCCGAAGCTGTTGCTGGACGTTATTCCGACCGTCGGGTTCGCGGGGCTGGTCGTGCTGGGCATACTGTTTTTTACGGACATCGAAAGGCAAAAGCAGAACATGATGCCCATGATGTGGGTTGCGATCGCGTCGCTTGTCGCGCTGATAACGCTTATAATCATTTCGCCTGAGCTGGCGGGCTGGGAGTGGATCGTGCTCGGGGCGTGCGGCGTGGCTATTCCGGGCGCGTGTATGCTTGTGCTGAAGCACGAGATGATAAGGGAGCTTAAAAAGCGCTTCCACACGAAATAGCGAAAACAACCGCCGCCGGCGCTCAAAAGCGTCGGCGGCGGTTTTGTTTATGATCAGAAAATGTATTCGGCGATCTCCGCGGGGCGTTCGTTCATTTCCAAACGCTTTTTGTTGTGAATCTCGCTCTCATAGCCCATGACGGCGTATGCCGCTACCTTGCTCTCCTCGACTCCGGGCTGGTTGAACGCGTCGATGTTGAGAAGCGCGCCCGTATAAGCCGTAACAAGCTCGAAGAAATACAGAAGCTGTCCCACGGTGTCGGCGTTCACTTCGTCAAGCGTTATCGTCTGGCTCATTCTGCCCGCCTTATAGAGCGCGTACTCCGTGCCCTTGCGCTCTGCCTCTATCAGGCGGTTATGGCTCTTGCCGCTCAAAAACTCTATCTTGGGCGCGTATGAATAGCCGTTCGGAATGGGCATGTACTTGCGGAAATGCTCGACTTTCAGGAAGGTAACGACCTTATCGAACGGGCCTTCCGTATAGAGCTGCAGCTGACTGTGCTGGTCGGTCACGCCGAGCGCCTTCACGGGCGTCGAACCGACGTTGCACGAAGCGCCGTCGAGTGTCTTGTTCTTTCCGAGCGATTCCGCCCAGAGCTGCGCGTACCAGTCGCCCATGAGCGCCAGAGAGTCGGCATACGGCATCATGACGGATATGTTTTTGCCGTGCTTCATGCACAGATACATAAGCCCCGCCTCGTAAAGCGCCATGTTTGAAAGCGTCGGGTCGTTTTTGCACCTTTCGTCCATACTGCGCGCGCCGTTTACAAGCCCGCGAATATCTATGGCGCACACCGCCGCCGCGAGCAGACCAACCGGCGACAGTTCCGAGAAGCGCCCGCCCACGCCGTCGGGCACGCAGAATGAGCGGTAGCCGTCTCTGTCGGCAAGCTCCCTCAAAAGGCCGCGAGTGGCGGAGCAGGTTATTATGATGTGGTCTTTATAGTCGTCGGGGCACACGGCTTTCAGTTTATCGAGCACTATCAGGTATTGGCTCATCGTCTCGGCGGTCTCGCCCGACTTGCTTATTACGTTGAAGCAGGTGTGCTCCAGATCGATTATGTCGAACAGCGCCGCCATGCGCTCCGGGTCGATGTTGTCAACGATATAGAGGCGCGGGCCTTGGCGCTTGTGCGCGGGCAGTTCGTTGTAGTTAAGGTGATTGAGCGCCCTTTGCACTGCGGCGGGGCCGAGCGCGCTGCCGCCGATGCCGAGCACGACGAACGTCTCGAACTTTTGGCGTATCTCTTTGGCGCAGTCCTCGATTTGCGTAAGCGTTTCGTTTTGATTGTAAGGAAGATCCATCCAGCCCTGCATACCCTTGCCCCTGTTGGCTTCCACGCGGGCGTGCGCGTTTTTGAGGCTTTCGGACAGCTTTTCCATTTCGTCGCGGCGGATGCCCCTGTCGCCCAGATACTCGCTCATCATATGATTTACGTTAAGCGTGATATTCGACATTCGATTTGCTCCTTTTCGCGTTATACGTTCCGATTATACCCCCATCATGTTACTTTTCCATGTTTTTCATTTGAAAACAGGCGATAAAATGTAGGATAATATATGTGTATAAGGGAGGCTGTGTCATGCGAAAAAATATAGCGAGGGCAGTCGTTTTGGCGTCTCCCGCGATTCTTTTGAACAACAGGGCGCTCGCGTTCTGGCGCGCATTCTTAACGCGAGTATACATGCCCTGCGTCGGGAAAGCATCGGGCGCGATTACATATCCTATATTCGGAATGCTTTTGCTGATGCTTGCGGGCGCGCTGATAGCGCGATTCAGCGCAAAGAGATTTTTGGCGGCTCTGCTCACGGTCGCATGGCTGCTGGTTGCTATATGGTTTCCGCTGTACGGTGTCAGGCGATATGAAACGTGCTCGGACTACACGCGCGAAGAGCTCGCGAGCCTGTGCGAAAAACTGTCGGATATGACAGCCGCATACGTTTGCGAACCGAGCGGCGCGGACATGGATTTTTCGTTCTCCGAAGGGCGCGTGAAGGCGGCGCGGTATCCCGAAATGCTGAACGGCGCGGGGATAGCGGGAATATACATACCGTTCACATGCGAAGCAATCGTAAGCTCGCTCGAACCGGCGTTTTCAGTACCGTTCATAGCGCGCCACGAGTTCGCCCACGCGCGGGGATTGGCTGACGAGGGGCAGGCGACAATAGACGCATACGCGCAATGCGCGTCGTCCGAAGACGCGCGCGTCAGATATTCGGGTTACGCGGAAGCCTTGAAATACGCGCTTAACGCGCTTTCTGAAATGTCCGAGAGCGCCGCGCGCGACATATTCAACGCGCTTCCGGCGCGGGCGCAGGCGGATTTACGCATTATAGGCGTGTTTTCGGAAAACGCGGACGCGCCGTTTTACGCGGCAGGCGAATACTCCGACATCGTGGGCGGGCTTATAGCCGCCGACAGGCGCGGGATCGATATATCGGCTATGACTCCATCAGATCCCATGGCGTGAGCATTCCGACAAGCGGCGACGACGGCGAGCCGGTTTCGGTTACGAACAGCGCCGCCACGCGGCTTTCGCGCGGAGTTTTGCGCGCGAACATATCGCGCGCCAAGCCGAGCGCGCAATCGACCGATATGAACAGAAAGCGCTCGGTATTGTGGGCTTCAAGGCGCAGGCACGGCATTATGTCGCGGATTCGCGCGTCGGGGCGCAATTCCATTCTTCCGTCGAGCGCCATCGAAAACGGCGTGGAGACGCTGAACACGCCTTCGAGCGTAGAACCGTTGAGGACGGGCGCGTGAGAATAGCCCCTCTCCGTCATGCGGCGCATGAGCCAGCGCACACGGTCGTCGGGCGTCGCTTTCAGGAGCTTGTCAGCGGGCGTGGCGCACGAATACGCAAGCGGCGGGCGCGTCAGGTAGTCTATGACGGCGTTGAGCGTTTGCAGAAGCGATTCGGACGGTTCGACAGGCGATTCGCCGTCTATGTCGGCCGAATGCGTGAGCAGATTGCGCACCTGCCTGCACAAATCGAGCCTTTCGCGGAAAGGCGCGCTCTCTTTGTCGCACACGAACTGGTATACGGTGTTTGTCGAAGGCCGTCCCGCGTCGCGGTATTTCGCTTCGAGCAGGTCTTCAAGCACTTTATATAGGTTTATAAACTCACTCGCCCGCGACATCGGTGTCCTCCGCCGCAGGCTCTGTCTGAGCCTTCATGCCGTTCAGAAGGTCGCGCAGCGCGTCGCGCGGGTCTTGTCTTTTCTCGCGCGGCACGGCGCGCTCGGCGGCCGAGTCCACGTCGGAAACCGTTATGGACATAAGCGTTTCTTTGGTTATGTCGGAAACGGCAGCGATTCGGTTCGCCTGACACACGAGTATCTGTTCGAACAGATTGCGCACGCCTCTGGCGTTTCCGAACGTGACCGGGTCGACGTTTTGCTTTTCTATGAACGCCCGCACGCGGTCGAGCGCGCCTTCCGCGAGCGTGTAGCCGCCCTTATCGCAGCGCGACTTGAATATATCGAGCATTTCGTCCATCGTGTAGTCGTCGAAATGCAGAAAACGGTTGAAGCGCGACTCGAGACCCGGATTTGAGCGGACGAACTCGTCCATCAATCCGTCGTAGCCGGCGGCTATAACGATGAGGTCGTCGCGGTTGTCCTCCATCAGCTTGAGCAGTGTGTCGACAGCCTCCATGCCGAAGTCGGACGCGTCTTTATGGTATGTGAGCGAATACGCCTCGTCGATGAAGAGCACGCCGCCCAGCGCCTTACCGACCGCTTCGCTCGTTTTGGGCGCGGTCTGACCGACGTATCCCGCGACCAAGCCCGCCCTGTCAACCTCGACGAGCTGTCCTTTCGAGAGTATGCCCAAGCTCTTATATACGCGCGCCATAAGGCGGGCTATCATCGTTTTGCCCGTGCCGGGGTTTCCCGAGAATATCATGTGAAGCGACATATCGACAGTCGGCAAACCGTGCTGTTCGCGCAGTTTGTGCACGTTCACCATGTTTATGAGGCTCTCGACCTCGCCCTTCACGCGCTCTAAGCCGATGTATGAATGAAGCTCCGCGAGCAGATCCTCGATTTTCTCGGGCGGCTCTGCGGCTTCTTCCTTTTTTTCGGCTATTGTTTCTTCTGTCTTTTCGGTCTGCGGTTTTGAAGGCTGCGGTTCGGGGTCTTTCCACAGCTCGTCGGACACGCTTTTCGTCTGGTTTTCGGTGAGCTTTTTTATGACTTCAATCTGCTTTTCGAGCGTTTCGTCGCGCAGGTCGGCGACGTTCGGTATATTCTTTTCGTCCGAACCCTGAGACGGGTTAAGGGCGCTCCATATATCTCCCGCCACGCGGCGCAGATTTTTTTGTGTTATGTCGCGCAGGCGCTCGAATTGCTCGTCAATCATGCGGTTTTTATCGTCCATATCCATCACGCCTCCGAATGTATTGTAAGCTCGTTATAGCCCGTGAGCGGGTCAAATTCGCCCGAAAAGCGGGTATCGTCCATTATGAGCAACACGACCTCTGCCGTAGACGCGACAATGCAGCCTTCGCGCATGTGCCCTCCGAACGTCGCAAGCGTTTTGTCCGCAACCGAAATGTGTATATGCGCCCGCTCGCGGGATATTGTGCCCGTTGAGGACACTATCTCAAGCGGGCCTTCGATCTCGACGAATCTGTCGCCGCCCGCGCGCCTGATGACGGCGCGCTTCAGGCAACCGACAAGCGATACGACGCAGCCTGCCGATATATCGTTCTCTTTGGCGAGGGCGTTCAAGCTCGCGTACAGGTCGTCGCCCATCGTAAGGCGCTTGCACAGCGTTCTCATTCTTCCTCCGAACCGTCGGCTGAATCGTCCTGCGCCTGCGCGTCGGAATGCATTTCCATATACTGATCGGTGTTCATAGTCTTGACGGCCTTCGGGCGCGGGTATCTCTTCTTTTTAGTCTCGTCCTCTGCGTTCGCGCCTTCCTTCGCTTCCGGCGCGGGCGCGGGCGCGGGGCGTTCGGGGCGTTTGTATGTGTGCTCGCCCTCGGCTGTGCGCTCCGCCTGCGTGGGTCTGCGCACGTCGTCTACGCCGTATTCGCGGACTTCGAACGTATCGTCGCCCGTGCGCACCCTGACGCGCACTTTTTCGCGCAGCACGTTGATTTCCGTGACGTAACCCACGCCGTCGGGCGTGAATATCTCTTTGCCGACGCGCGGCAGTTTTTTGAGCGTTTCTTCGTAATAATCCTGTTCGTATTTGAGGCAGCACATCAGCCTTCCGCACTGACCCGATATTTTGGTCGGGTTCAGAGACAGATTTTGCTCCTTCGCCATTTTGATGGAGACCGGCTGAAAATCGCCCAAGAACGCGCCGCAGCATATCTGTCGCCCGCAAGCGCCCAGCCCGCCCAGCATTTTTGCCTCGTCGCGCACGCCTATCTGGCGCAGTTCTATGCGCGTGTGGAATATGCCCGCCAAGTCTTTTACCAAATCTCTGAAATCGACTCTGCCGTTCGCGGTGAAATAGAAAATTATTTTCGAGTCGTCAAATGTGTATTCGACGCTCACCAGCTTCATTTCGAGCCTGTGCGCGGCGATTTTCTGCGCGCAGACGGTGAACGCCTCGCGTTCGCGTTCGGAATTGCGTTCCGCCAGATCGAGGTCTTCCTGCGTGGCGCGGCGAACGACTTCTTTGAGGGGCGCGGTGATCGCCGCGTCCTCAACTTCACGCGCGCCCGTGACGACTTCGCCCAGTTCAGTGCCGCGCGTGGTTTTTACGACTACGTATTCCCCCGCCTTCGGCCACACGTCGCCGGGGCTGAAATAGTATACCTTGCCCGCTTTTTTGAAGCGAACGCCAATAACGGTTGCCATATTGAAGTTATTCCTCCTGCCTTGCCATATCGAAAAACAGCATTTCCATTGCCGACTGATATGAAACGTTAGAGCCGAAGCGGCGGGCGCATTCGACCGAGGAAGCCAGCAAAGCGTCGCCGCGAACGCCGTTTTTTATAAGCGCGCTCACGCATTCGTCGTCTGCCGTCTTAGCGCCCGCGGCCGCGAGCATCAGCCGACGGGCGATCGTCTCGTATATGTCGAGTATGCGCCGCGCGTCGTCCTTATCGTCTTTTATAATGCTGAAAGCCCCGGCGACGTCCGACGGCCGTCTCACGCTCGAAAGCGCGCGGACCGCCCTTGAACGCAGCCCCGCATAGTTTTCGTCGTTCGCCGATTCGTATGCCCTGCCCGCCGAACCGCCCGCTTCGGGCGCGACGTTTTCGGCCGTTTCCGAATCGACGCCCAACCCGGTCAGTATTCCGGAGACTTCGTCGTCCCCCAGAGGCGCGAAGCGGTATCGCGAACAGCGCGAGCGTATCGTGGGCAAAAGCGCGTCGGGCTTGTCGGTGATCAAATAGAAAACGCAGTAGTCGGGACACTCCTCGAGCGTCTTCAACAGCGCGTTTTGAGCGTTTTCGTTCATTAGATGCGCGTCGTCGATTATGACGCACAGTCTGCCGGCGGCGGGTCGCAGGTTTATCCTGTCGATTATATCGCGCACCGCGTCGACGCGTATCGCCGATTTTTCGGGCGACACTGATATAAGGCGCGTCGAGTTGCCGCTTAAAAACTGCAAGCACGAGGCGCAGCGGTTGCACGGCTTGGGACTGCTTCCCGCGCAGTTTATAGCCCGCGCGCACAGTTCGGCGGCGCTGCGCTTGCCCACGCCTTTTGGCCCTTGAAAGAGCTGAGCATGGACAATGCGCCCGGTTTCGACCGGGCGCATAAGCTGCTCCGCCAAAAATGGTCTTGCGCGGAGATCTGAAAAGGATTTCAGACTCGGCATCAGTATTTCTTGAACTGCTCCACGTTCATGACGAACACCGTCGCTCCGCCCACCATGACCTCTATCGGATACGGCACATAAGCGCCCGCAGCGCCCGACATGGGCGTGGGCGCGGTCGCGATCTGCTTGCGGCTGTGGCATATCTTTTCAATTACAGCCATAGCTCCGTCGAGTTTTGAATCGTCGACGCCCACCAACAAGGTCGTATTTCCGGCTCGCAGGAAACCGCCCGTCGTCGCCAGCTTGGTGACGCCGTAGCCGTCGTTCATAAGCGCGCTTACGAGCTTGGAAGCGTCTTCGTCCTGTACAATGGCGATGATCAGTTTCATATTCATACCTCCTGCGTTCATATTCCGATTACATTATACACGATTTCAGGCGGGCTTGCAAGTTTTTTCGCAGGCTGCGAATACTTTTGAAAGCGCGCGTCAAACGACCGCCGACAAAAAGCCGACGGCCGTGAATGCATTGGTTATATGAAGTTTTGAGAATGCGGGCGAACCCGCGCGCGTGAGGGATTCTTCTCCTTCTATATAAAATGACGTTGGTCGTTTAACGTTTGTTCCGGCGGCAAGAGCGTGAGATTATACTCGTCGCGATAAGCAGCGGAATATCGATCCGTCGGTGTAAACATTAACAGTTGAAAGTTTCCTTGGCTGTATGTAAACACACGTTCCCGTCGCCGCACCGGTTTACATAGGCAAAATACCGAACCTTCATCCTCACCGCGGTCAACCCGTCTCCGCTTCGCCCATACAGTGTTTATGTTAGAGTTTCCCGAATGTCGATCATCGTATGAAACCAGCTTTTTCGCCCCGTTTATGTTTTATGGGGCTTTGTTCAGGCTGCCGTAATCATTCGGGCGACAGACGCGGGCGAAGCGGAGAACCATGCGAAACCGATTCGTTGCTGTCCAACGGTATCGCCCCCTTTCCGAAACTTTACGCGTATCGTTCATTCCTCTATCCGCCCGTATTGTATCACACGCCCGCGCGTTTGTCAACGTCTTTTTTAACATTCTAAAAAATATTTCAGATATTTATCAAGCCGTTGGACGTTTGCAACAATATGTGATTATTTAAGCGATATAGAAACGCTTTCGCCAGCATGTTCTCCTGAAATCACGTATAAAGGCGTGAGCGTGATTTCGGTCGCGTCAGCGCCGACCGCGAACGAGCCTGTGCTGCCGTAGCGCGAACTCGAGGTAGCCCAACTGTTGTTCCTTACCCCGTCAACATAAACTATCCAATGATATATGTAGTCTATGCCGTCGCGTCCGCCGTATACGTCCCACTCGGCGCTTTGCCATAGCTCGGACACTTCGGTCTCGATCTCCAGACGCGCGTTCACCGGCGTTACGGAGACATGGAACTTCGACGAATAATCGTCCCCCGCCGAAAGCGCGTAATAATCGCGTTTCTCGGAATCGTTTCTGGTGATCGTGGCGATAAAGTCGAGCGATACGCGGTTTTTGTTATCAATATATCTGTACTCGCCCGAAGCGTCCTTATAGTAATAGCATGGCGTGCGGTACACGCGAATCGACGTCTCGAGCGATTCCGCGTTCTGAGCGGCTTCGGGCAGCGGTATTCCGAACTCAATATATCGCCACAACGTGCCGTCGGCGTTCTCTCCGTATGCGTCAGCCTCAGGCGACGCATATTCGCCGTTTACGGTCACGCCGTCGCCCATGTAGTAATCGTAATACGCAACCCCCGCCTTTCCGTTTTCGGCAAACAGCCTTTCGAACTCGGCGACTTCCGCGTCAGTCAGGTACGCGCTCAAATAGCTGCCGCCCGAATTTCTGGGAAGCGGCACGGCGTAGCCCTCGCCGACCATCGGCGACAGGTTCGAAAATTCTTCGTGTTCATCAGAAAACCCGAAATCGGGCGCGGCTTTGCTGAAACTTATGACAAAGCTCGCGAAAAGCTGATCGCCGTCGTAGTACGACTCGTTCACGCCGACTGTCGCAGAATCGTTCAGGTCGAAGCCCTTTGTTTCCGACGATATTTCTTTGTTCGCAAATTCCGAGAGCTTTTCATAATCGGCGCGCAAGTCCAAGCCGACTACGTCGCCCATGCCCCCGAACACCGATTGAAACCAGCCCGTCGCGAATCCCACGCCCGCGAATACGGTTATAAGCGCCAATACAGCCGCCAGCATCGCGCTTCCGCGGAAATAACGCTTGAGTTTTGAATTTGCCATGTCTATGACCCTTCCCTTCGTTATGTTTATCAGTTTTTTGTCGGGCGATATATCGGTAAACGCTTTTACGTATCTGCCGTTCGGCATTCAGACACCCCCTTCGTCAGACAATATGTCTTTCAGCTTTCTACGCCCCCGCGCGAGTCTCGCGCGTATGGCGGCGGGTTTTTGCTCGAGGACTTTGGCTATCTCGTCGCAGCGCAAGCCTTCGAAGTAGTACAGATGGACTACCGTTCGCGTTCTTCTGTCGAGCGCGTTCAAAGCGTCCGCAAGCTCGCCGTCGTTCTCAGGCGCCGTCGGTTCGACGCTTTGGCTTACGCCTAGTCTGCGCCGCGCGCTTTTGAGCAAGTTCACGGTCATGTTCGCGGTCGTGCGTATGAGCCACGCCTTTTCGTGCCCTTCGTTCTCAAATTCAGGAGCATTCCTGAGCATTTTCATGAACACTTCCTGAAATATGTCCTCGGCGTCCGCGTGGCTGCGCGTGCGGGCGTATGCCAAGCGGTACACCATGCCGCCATGGCGGTCTATGGCAAGAGTTACGGAATCGCCCGCGCGACGCGTTCCGTTTTTCATGCGCTCACCTCCATTCGCATATAACACATTTCTGAGCGCCCGATTGTGACCGTTCGGCATTATTTAACAAAAACGAAACGCCCGCCGAGGGGCGGGCGCATCGGGAGAGTATTGCGTTTCAGGTGCGTTTCGGGCAGCCGAGCGCTTCCAGGTGAGCGCTTATGTGCCTGTCAAGCGCGCGCGCGTATTCTTCGGCGTGGTCGCGCCACAATTTATAGAGCCTGTCGCGGAACAGCGGCTTCCCGTTTTCGGCTTTCGCAGAAAGTATCAGGCCGTATGTTATGTGTATGAGCTGGCGCGAATCGTTGTTTGAGAAAAGCGACGGAAGCTCCGAATCCGAAAGCGCGTCAAGCGCGGGGATTTTGGTTATGTCGGTCGTGACGTGGTAGTATTTGCGCGCTTCGTCAAACGCAGTCAGCGAAAACGCGTGCACTTCGCGGTACAGCGCGGGGTCGCACTCCGCGACGATGCGCATAGCCTCGAGCCAGTTCGTGCCCGCCGTCTTTACGTGGTACGTCTGATTCGTGCGCGCGCCGACTGACGGGAACACCGAGAATTTGTCAGAACCCGAATGAATGCTGAGCTTATAACCGAACAGGCGCGCGATGGACGCGTGAGACTGCATTTCGTCGTCGAATTTGCGTATGTCGCCGATATAGTCGATGCCCTTCTGGAACTCGCCTATGAAGCGCGGCGCGATTGTCCTGAATCTGACGCCGCGGCGCGTAAGCTCGTTCGCAACGAAGAAGTGTTCGCGCGGAAGCGTGGGCTCGGTGGTCTCGTCTATTGAAATTTCAAATTCGGCAGTATACTTACCGTCTTTCAGGAAGCGGTCGTACATCTCCACAGCGAAATCGAGAGCGCGGCCGTATATGCCCGTCGCCCTGTCAAACTGCTCTTTCGTGAACGTTATCTCGTCGCGGTCGGTTTTGAACGTTTTGCCTACATACATATCCGCGACGTCTTGGGAGTACGAACCCGACGCGTCGGTTCTGATGTGATCCGACAAATCGAGAGTTATCATTGTGAAACCGAGCGACAGCGCGTATTCGATGTCTTCCGGCTTTTTGAGGTGGTCGCCGTCGGCGGCGAAACCGCGCGTGAAATTCTCGCGGAATACGGCGAACGTCACGGAATCGAGCACGTCCTCGTATGTGCGGTTAGTCAGGTTCAATTCGCGTATAGACTGCTGCGCGAGCACGGGCAGCGCGTCGTACTTCTCAAAAACGCGAATGTGCCCGAAAGAGGCTATGCCGAGTCGGTCGCCGACGCCGACCGTGCGGTCGCAGCCCAGCACGGGCACGGGGGACGTGAACGGAAACAGCGCGCGCAGTCTGTCGGCGACAGAGTGCGTAAGCTCAAACTCGTTTAGGCCGTAAGCGCCGCCGAAGTACGGCTTGCCGTCGCAAACGAGCACGTCCCTGTCGCCCCCGTCGCGCATGTATACGATAGCGCCGTCGAGCGCGTGACGCGATTTTTCATATATCTTCACTGTGTTTCTACCTCCTTGGGTTTTGCGTCAGTATACAACAAAAACGGATTGAGCGCAATCACAAAAATCAATGATGTTGCGGTTTGCGCGATTATATGGTAAAATAAAACAGTTGTTCGGTTATTACTCGGGCGCGGAGGTTTCAGGCAATGGAATTGTTTACTCAGAGGACGCGCGACTGGTTTATGCAAAACGTGGGCGCGCCAACGCGCGCGCAGGAGCTGGGCTGGCGGGCTATAGCGTCGGGCGAGGACGCGCTCATATCGGCGCCCACCGGCTCAGGCAAAACGCTCGCCGCGTTTCTGTTTTTTTTAGACGGTTTCTCGCGGAAGCTAAAAAAAGGCGAGCTACGAGACGAGTTGCAGGTCATATACATTTCGCCTCTTAAGGCCTTGGGAAACGACATTCGCGAAAACCTGAAGCGACCGCTATCGGGTCTGAACCTGTCGCCCGCCGTGCGCACAGCCGTGAGGACGGGCGACACCGAGCAGAAAGACAGGCGGGAGATGATAAAACACCCGCCGCATATACTGATAACGACGCCCGAATCGCTGTTTTTGCTGCTCACGTCAAACTCAGGGCGAAACATGCTCAAAACCGCCAAAGCCATAGTGCTCGACGAGTTTCATCAGGCAATATCCACAAAGCGCGGCACGCATTTGATGCTTTCAGTCGCGCGGCTCGACGCGCTGTGCGGCCGTCATTTGCAGCGCGTGGCGCTGTCCGCGACGATAAAGCCGCTGGACGAGGCGGCGCGTGTGCTTACGGGCGGCGGCGAATGCGCGATAATCGCGCCCAAGTCTGATAAAAAGGTCGATTTGCTGGTCGAGAGCTGCGTGCCCGACATGCGCCTGCTGCCCGAACACAGCGTGTGGCCCGCGCTCGCGGACAGAGTGTCCGACACGCTGCACACGGCTCGCACGGTGCTTGTGTTCGTAAACGGGCGCGCGTCGTGCGAAAAGCTCGCATATCACATAAATCAGCGTTCGGGAGAGGACATAGCCAGAACGCATCACGGCTGCGTGTCGAAGGAACAGCGCCTGAGCGCCGAGAAGCAGCTCAAGAACGGCGAATTGAAGGTTATGGTAGCCACGTCGTCAATGGAGTTGGGCATCGACGTGGGCGAAATAGACGAGGTGGCGCAGGTCGGAAACCCGCCGAGCGTTTCGTCGCTCACGCAAAGGCTCGGCCGCGCGGGGCACAGCCCCGGCAGGACGAGCCGTATGCGCATATACCCGCGCACAGCTTCGGAGGGCGTGGCGTGCGCGCTCACGGCGAGCGCGGCGCTCGATAACAAAATAGAAGCGATCCATGAACCCGAAATGTGCTTAGACGTGCTCGCGCAGCATCTGGTGTCGATGGCGGCGGCGGACGGATACACAGTTTCGGAAGCTGCGGAGATGATCTCAAAGGCCTACGCGTACAGGGATCTGACCGAAGAGACAGTCAGAAGCGTTCTGCGTATGCTCGCGGGCGATTACGAGCATTCGGACGATAAGCCCGTAAGGCCGAGGGTCATATACGACAGGCTTTCAGACAGGGTCTCGGGAGACAGCTACACGCGTATGCTGGCGCTGTCCTCCGGCGGCACGATACCCGACAGGGGCTGGTACGCCGTAACGCTGCCCGACGGCACGCGTTTGGGCGAGCTTGACGAGGAATACGTGTTCGAGGCGCGTTTGGGGGACAAATTCCTGCTGGGCGCGTTTCCGTGGAAGATAATCGAAATAACGCGCGACCGAGTTATAGTTTCGCAGACGACCTCCTCAGGCGCGACGTCGCCCTTCTGGAAGGGAGACAGCGCCCTGCGCGAGTTCGGGACGGGCGAATACTTCGGAAAAAAACTGCGCGAGTTCGATTTGTCCGCGCGGCTGGGCGACGAAGAGCTGATTTCAACGCTTATGAAAAGCGCGCTCTCGCGCGACGCGGCGGAGAACGCGGCGCGCGTTATCAAAGAGCAGATGCGCTCGACCGGCTGCCTGCCGACGGACGAAGTGATCATAGCCGAGCACTTCGCGGACGACGCGGGCGAGCATCAGCTTATGATACACTCCGTGTTCGGCGGCAGGGTCAACCGCGCGCTCAGTATGCTCATAACGCGCGAGGCGACGCTTCTGACAGGCACTGACGCGCGGGCATACGACGACGACGACGGCGCGCTCGTGTATCTGCTGGGTGGCGGCGAAGTGCCCTTCGGCATGATAGAGAGGCTCGACCCTAAGACGGCCGCCGACGAGGTGCGCCGAATGCTGCCCGCCTCCCCCATGTTCTCGATGCTGTTCCGGTACAACGCGGCGCGGGCGATGCTCATGGGCGCGAAAAGCGGCAAAAGACAGCCTTTGTGGGTGCAGCGCCTGCGCGGCGCGGAGACGCTGGGCGGCGCGGTAAGGCATCGCGAACACCCGATGATGATCGAAACGCTGCGGGAATGCGCCGAGTTTTATCTCGATTTGGACGCTCTCACCGAGCTGCTCACGCGCGTCCGCGCGGGCAGGGTGAAGATTCTTGAACTGAAAACGGACAAACCGTCTCCGATGTCTTTGAATCTGCGCAGGCAGGTCGAAATGGAGCTTATGTACGACACAATGATACCGTCCTCCGCAAAACAGATGGCGCAGGAGCAGGATATAGAGCTCAAGCCCGATAAAGCGGCGGTCGACGAGGCGTATAAGCGCAGGCGCGAACCGGCGAACGCCGAGGAACTGCACACCCTGCTTATGACGGAGGGCGATATTGTCGCGGACGAACTGTCCGCGCCGTTTGCTTGGCTGGAGGAGCTTGCGCGCGGCGGCAGAGCCTTATATATCGAACCCGGGCTGTGGATAGCCCGCGAAAGCGAGGACGTGTATATGTCGGCGCTCGCGGGCGGCGACGATATGGCGCTTGCGCGAATCGTGCGCAGGCTCGCGCGGTTTTCGGGCGCGCAGAACGCGGAAACCGTGCGCGAAAGATACGCGGTTTCAGAGGAGCGCGCCGAAAAGACGCTTTCAGAGCTTGCGCGCTCCGGCGCGCTGACAGAATACGAAGGCGCGTATTTGCACGCGGAGACATACAAAACGGCGCAGCGGCGCACCGTCGCCAACAGGCGCGCGAGCGCAAAAACGGTTGCGGGAGCGGCTTACTCTGCCGCGCTGCTCACAAACCTCAGGAATGCGGGCTCAGGATCGGAACAGCTCAGGCTGGCGCTCAAAGCGCTTTCGGGCGAGGCGCAACCGCCCGAAGCGTGGGAGGGCTGGCTGCTTCCGGCGCGCGTGGCGGGCTACAGGCCGTCGAAGCTCGACGAAGCCTTGGCGCGGGGCGAGGCGTGGTACAGAGTAATTCCGTCGGAGCGCCCGAAGGTCGCGTTCCATATGCCGGAGGACGAGGACGCGGGCGTCGGGAACATGCCGGACGCGCCGGAGGGGCTGACAGGCTCGCAGAAATCGGTTTACGACGCGCTGAAAGCGCGCGGCGCGAGCTTCGCGCACTCGCTGTACGCGGCGGCCGGAGACAGGGGCGCGGGCGAAGCGCTTATGTCGCTTGCCGGACTGGGCTTGGCGCGCGCCGACAGCTTCGCGCCCGTGCGCGAAATGATCGCGCGGGATTCGGGGTTCGCGAAGTCCGACGTGCGCAGGCGCGTGAAGGCTATGGACGCGGGTCGCTGGGAGATATGCCGCCCGACGGTCGTATATACGGCGGAGCGAAGGCTGGAAGACATATTCGACCGCTATATGATAGCGTGCCGCGAGACCGCCCGCGAGGGCGACTGGCCGACGCTGCTTGAAACGCTCCGGCGCATGGAATACGCGGGTCAGGCGCGGCGCGGATATTTCGTAAAGGGATTGAGCGGCGCGCAGTTCGTGCGCGAGTCCGATTTCGGCAGAGTTTCGGCGGCGCTCAACTCGCCCGACGCAGGGTTCATATGCGTATGCGCCGCCGACCCGCTGCAGCCGTGGGGAGCGATACTCAAACACGAAGAAGGTCGGCAGTTCATGAGACTTCCGTCGACCGCCGTCGTTCTGAAGGGCGGCGAAGTCGCCGCCGTGTTTGAGCGGCAGGGCGAAGTTCTGCGCGTTTTCGATTTTGACGCGGTATCGGGCGCGGTGAACGCGTTCGCG
This sequence comes from uncultured Oscillospiraceae bacterium, assembly GCA_964453505.1. Classification (GTDB taxonomy): domain Bacteria; phylum Bacillota; class Clostridia; order Christensenellales; family Aristaeellaceae; genus CAYVPJ01. The sequence continues at coordinate 18,969 of CAYVPJ010000056.1, forward strand.
CAGGCGTATGTCGCGGGCGCGGTGTTTTCACAGAGCAGGCGTGTAACGGTGAAATCGTATCCCAAGGAAGCGGAGAGCGCGCTTATCGGCTGCGGTTTCACGCGCGAAATGCTCGACTACACGCTGATGAGGCGCGGACTATAACGAAACAGGGTGTGTTTGCATGGGCGTGATATTCAATATTCAGCGGTTTTGCTTAAACGACGGTCCGGGCATACGCACGGCGGTGTTCTTCAAGGGTTGTCCGCTAAACTGCGCGTGGTGTCACAATCCCGAGGGGCTTTCGCCCAAAAGGGAGATCGGCTACGACCCGCGCAAATGCGCGACGTGCGGAGCTTGCGCCGAAGCGTGTCCCGAACGGCACAAGGTAACTGGCGGCGTTCATATATTCGAAAGAACCGGCTGCCTATCGTGTTCGCGGTGCGTAGAGGCGTGCGCTTTCGGCGCGCTGGAAACGGCGGGTCGCGACTGTTCCGCGTCGGAAGTCATGCGGACAGTCGAGCGCGACATGCCGTATTACGCCGAGGGCGGCGGCGGGCTTACGCTGACGGGCGGCGAACCCACGATGCAGTTTGAGTTCGCGCTGGAGCTTGCAAAAGCCGCAAAGGCGAAAGGCATAAACGTGTGCTTGGAGACGAGCGGCTTCTGCGCGACAGAGCGCCTGCTCGCGCTTGGCGAATACGTCGATTTATTCCTGTTCGACATAAAAGAAACCGACCGAGAAAAGCACAGGGAGTTCGTTTCTGTATACCCTGACGTTATTCTTGAAAACCTGCGCGCTTTGGACGGCGCGGGCGCGAGCGTCGTTATGCGCTGCCCGCTGATACCGTCGTTCAACGCGAGAGATGAACACATCGTAAATTTGGCGAACCTCGCGAACAGCCTGAATTGCATAAAGAGCATCGAGCTTGAGCCGTATCACCCGCTGGGCATTGGCAAGGCGGAGCGCTTCGGCATAAAGCGCGCGGACGCGCTTCCGAAAGAGACGATGAGCGCGGCGGAAGCCGAAAAGTACCTTGCGCTGCTGAAGGCGCGCACCGACAAACCCGCGAAACTCGCCTGAGAATACGCGCTGATAATCTGCTGTACGCCGACGAGAATCAGGGCAATCGTTTACGGAAACTCTGCGGAGTTTCCGTAAGCGATTGCGAGGGGAACGGGGACGGCG
>CAYVPJ010000057.1:0-17752 GCA_964453505.1 uncultured Oscillospiraceae bacterium
CGAATCGACTGTCTTTGCTTCTCGTTCTCTGTATCATTTTCAAGCTTCCACGCTGTGCCGCTCTCGGTGACAGCCTGTGTATTATATCAACGCCCATGCGTTTTGTCAATACAAAAAAATCGCGTGTCGCTTTATTTTACACTAAATACGCGATAGCGCGCGGTTTGACATTTATACGCGGAAGTGATATATTCGTCGCATAATATATGAAGGAAGTTGCGGACATGAAAACGTTTCGGCAGATAATCGAAGGCTCGCGCCGCGTGGCGTTTTTCGGGGGCGCGGGCGTGTCGACGGAATCGGGCATTCCCGATTTCAGGGGAACTGACGGGCTATACAATCAGAAATACGACTATCCTCCCGAAACAATATTGAGCCACACGTTTTTTATGCTTCACACAGCCGAGTTTTACAGGTTTTACAGAGAGAAAATGCTTGTGCTTGACGCAAAGCCGAACGCGGCGCATATTAAACTGCGCGAGCTTGAGGACGCGGGCAAGCTGACGGGCGTCATTACGCAGAACATCGACGGTCTGCACACTCTCGCGGGCAGCAAGCGCGTGTTCGAGCTGCACGGAAGCATATACAGAAATCACTGCATGGAGTGCGGCAAGGCGTTTTCCGCCGCATTCATACGCGATTCGTCGGGCGTGCCCAAATGCGACTGCGGCGGCGTGATAAAGCCCGACGTGGTGCTGTATGAAGAAGGTCTTGACGACGCTACGGTGCGCGGCGCGCTCAGGGTTATTTCGGACGCGGATACGCTTATCGTAGCCGGCACGAGCCTGACGGTATACCCCGCCGCCGGCTTTTTGGACTATTTCAACGGGCGCGAGCTCGTGCTCATAAATAAGACGCCCACGCAGGCCGATATGAAAGCGACGCTTGTCATAAGGGATAGCGTGGGCGCGGTTTTGAGCGCGTTGGACGCATCAGTGAACGATTAAATCACCGGCAGACTCGCGGCGGCGACAGACTGTCCCACGCGGCGGCTGGCTTCGTCGGGTATGTGCAGCGATATTTTTTGAGCGAGTTCAGGGTATTCGAGAGCCAGTACGTCGCGCGCTTTGTTCAGGAGGATAGTGCCTCCCTCGCCCGACGTTACCCTGCCCATTATTAGGACGTGGCGAATATCGTAGAAGCGCGCGTAGTAAGCGATCTGATAACCGAAATACACGCCTATGGTCTCATATATGCCCTTCGTGCGCGGGTCTCCGTCGGCGTGGAGTTTTTGAACGTATTTCAATTTTTCCGCGAGCGTCAGGCTGTCGTCCAGAGTTATGCCCGCGGCGGGGCACAGCTTTATTACGGCGTCCTGCGAGAAATATTTAACGCCGCAGCCAATATCGCCCGACCATTCGTCGACCAGAGCCGATTCGCTCATATCGACGGGCACGAACGCCAGCTCGTTCAGCCAGCCCGTAATGTTTCCGTGACCGTCCACATAGCCGCCCGCCTCGCTCGTGCCCATGGCTATGCCCAGCACGCAGTCGTCGTTCAGCTCCATCGCGCCCGCCAGCGCTGTGACGTCGCCGTCGTTCGCGACCTCGAGCGGCGCGTTTCCTAAGGATTCCGCCACATCGAGATATATGTTCTTGCATTTCTGCTTATCGGCTTCCGAAAGGCTCAGGAAGAGCGAGGCGACCATCGCGCGGTTGTCGATGTATACGCCCGCTGACGAAACGCCTATGCCGTCCAGCCGGGGCATCTTAGCCGCCGCTTTTTCGATTGCCGAGCGTATTCCGTTGAAATGATAAGCGGGGTCTGTCTGAGTCTTGGGATGCCACACGATTTCTTCCGAATATACGCTCTCGCCGTCTATTACGGCGGAGACCTTCATATCTGAGCCGCCCGCGTCGAAGCCGACGCGGCAGCCGTCCAAGTGTCTGCCCACCGGGCTTGCCGACTCGCGCGTTTCGGGCGCGTCGTCAACGTTTTCTATGTATTCGACGCTGAACGGCTGTTCGTACACGCCCGCCATGAAGTTGAAATCGAACGCTCTTTCGCCATCGGCGGCGTATGCGCGTTTTATGTGTTCAAATATCGGGAAAGACCCGGCGACGACGATTTTATAACCGCCGTACACCCACAAGAGGGTTTTGACAATTCGCTCGACCATAACGAAGTTGCGCGCGTCATCAGCGCCGTCATTGAATACAGTCATGCGCACGGTGTGTGTGTAGCCCCTGTTGCGCACGACGGACAGCGCGATAGGCTGACCTCCCGCGATTTCAACGTCGCGCTCGAAGTCGTCCAAGAATTTGCGCATCGGGTAGAACGCTGGGTCGTACACGGCCTTGACTTTCAGCTCCATGAATATACCTCCTGTCTTTATGCCCGGTAGATTATCCTGCCTCGCGATATTGTGGTCGTGACGTTCATGTCCGCGTCGGCTATGCAGAAATCGGCGTGCTTGCCGACCTCGATAGAGCCTTTCACGTCGGCTATGCCTATCGCCTTCGCGGGGTTGAGCGAAGCCATATTCACGATTTTATGGAATGGCGTGCGCTTGCAGTTTAGGCGCATGTTGCGCACGGCGTTGTTGAGCTTCAAAACGCTGCCCGCTATCGTGCCGTCCTGAAGCCGGCATTCTATGCCCTTTACGAATATAGGCTGACCGCCCAGCGTGTATTCGCCGTCAGACATGCCGCCGGCGCGCGTGCAGTCGGTTATGAGCACGAGTTTGTCTTTTTTGGCGTCCGCGACGAGCTTGAACAGCGCCTTGTTGACGTGGAAAGTGTCGGCGATAAGCTCGGCTGACACGCGCGAATCGGTCAGCGCGCAGCCGACCACGCCGGGGTCGCGGTGCATGAGCGGCGTTTGGGCGTTGAACAGGTGCGTCACGTGGCGAGCGCCCGCGCGCACCGCTTTTTGCGCCTGATCGAACGTGGCGCTCGTATGTCCTATTGATATGAGAAGATTCTTGTGCTCGCGGTGTATGCGGCGCAGCGCGGCGAGATTGCCGTTGACTTCTGGCGCTACGGTGAACACGCGTATGAGGTCGGAGTATTCGCTTATGAACTCGGGGTCGCAGTCGCGAATGTGCTCGCCCGCCTGAGCGCCCTTTTTCGACGCGTTTATGAACGGGCCTTCGGCGTTCACGCCCATTATCTCGGCGCCAATGAAATCGTTTGATTTGCTCTCCGCCATTACGTCGCGAATGGCTGAAAACGCGCGTCTGAGCGCGTCGTATGAGACGGTCATGGTCGTCGGCAGCCACGAAGTCACGCCGTTTTGAGCTATGCCGCGCGCCATTTTACGAATGCCCTCGGCGCTTCCGTCGGACGCGTCCTCGCCCAAATAACCGTGAATGTGCATGTCTACCAAGCCCGGCAGCACATAGTTGTCTTTGGCGTCGATTATGTCGCAGCCGTCGACTTCGTCCATTGGCGCAAGCCCGAGGATTTTGTCGTCGAAGATCAGCGCGGAGTCGTCGCTTATGCCGTTCGGCAGCACGATCTTGCCGTTTACGATAGCTTTCATGTCGTTTGTCGCTCCTTATATGAATTTGGGTTTATTATGCTAAACCGAGGTTTGTAAGCGCCGAATCGAACGTGTCTACGAACATGTTCGAAACGACAGGTATTTCGCGCATCAGGTCGGGTTTATCGGAATGTATGCGCTCGTATATGGCGAAAACGGTCAGCCCCGCAGCCTTCGCGCCCTTCATGGCGTACAGGGAGTCCTCGAACATGACGCATCTTTCGGGCTTCACGTTTAGCTTTTCAGCGACCGCGACATACATTCGCGGGTCGGATTTCTGAAACGGAGTGTCGGTTTCGTCGGTCACAATGTCGAAATACTTCAACAGGTCGTGACGCTCGAGCGCCATTTTAGCGGTTTTCGTGTATGTCGCCGTGACGACGGCGAGCTTTATGCCCCGATTTTTAAGCGCTTCGAGCAAGCGCCGCGCGCCCGGCTTGGGCTGTATTACGGTTTTATAGTATTCCGGCATACGCGAGTCGTGCTCTGAAACGATGCCTTTGAACGTGTACTCGTCGGGATAGTCCTTCACGATCCTGCGGGCGAACGCGTGGCTGGACATTGTGTCTATCGTGTTTTCGATGTCCTCAGGTATGGGCAGATTGTGCCTTACCATGAATTTGCGGTTCTCGCCGCGCCAGTAGCCCATCGAGTCGAGCAGCGTGCCGTCCATGTCGAACATAAATGCGTCGAAGTCGGATATGTTTATCATGCGGAACAAACCTCACACCTTTATCGAATGCCATTTGCCGCTGTTGAAGCGGCGCATGACGAGAGTCATTCTGACTATCATGTCTATAAGGCTCGCGCCCCACGCGCCGAGCAAGCCCCACGCCGGAGCTTCGAATTTGAGCCAATACGCGACGGTCGCGGCGGTGTCTGTGAACGCGACGGTCGAATATATCGGCGTGAAATATTCAGCGATTATCTTAAGCGCCGCGAACGCGAACACGGGGCGTATGACGGCGACGCACAGAAGCATTACGCGAGCCACGAATTTTGTGTCCCCCGCGCCTCTGAGCGCACCAGACGTTATAATGGCGAGCATTTGCAGGGGCTGGAACGCCGCCACGATAAGCATAACCATCGCGGAAAGCTGCATGACGGTCGGGTCGTCAGTGAACAGGTCGACGAGCGGATAGCGCAATAGTGCAATGACGCTCGCTATAACGATCGCTACGACTATCGCAAGGCGCTGCGCGATTTTTCCGTACATATGAGACAAATCCGGGCGCTCGCGGCCGAGCATCTGCCCGACCAGAGAAGTGCCCGCCACGCCTATGCCGTCGGCGAACGTGAACGACAGGTTCAAAAACTGCATACACACTACGTGCGAAGCATACGCCTGCGTGCCCAAATCGGCAATAAGGCGCGCGTAGAGGAAGAACCCGACGCGCAGAGCGAGCTGTTCGAGCATCGAGTTCGAGCCGACTTTCAGGACCGCCTTTGCCGACTGGCGGTTGAAGCGCCAGTCGTCGTGCACGCTTAAGTGCAAAAACGAATTGCCACCGCGCCCGCGAAACAGCGAAAACACGGCGAAGAACGCGCCCACGGTTATTCCGACCGCCGTGGCGATTGCCGCGCCGCGCACCTCGAGGCGCGGGAATATCCATACGCCGTTTATGAGCAGATAGTTCAGTATGACATTTACGATGTTCGAAGTCATATTGACGTACATCGTGAGCTTCGTGTTGCCCACTCCGCGCTGCGCGGCGCAGATCGCCATCGATACGGCGTTTAGGGGCAGCACGCTTGTGACGATCAGAAAATAGTCGTTCGCCGCGTCGACCGTGTCGGCTTTCGCGCCCGCAAGGAGCATGAGCTGCCTTGAAAACGTCATGCCGACAGCGAGCATCACGGCGCTCAGCGCGAGTATTATGAGTATGGCGGTGCGCATGGTGCGGTTCGCGTCGGCGCGGTCGTCCTGACCTTTGCGGCGCGCGACGACGGCGGTCACGCCTATGTTGAGCGCGAAAAACATGCACAGCATCAGCATTCGCGGCTGACCCACCAAGCCCACCGCGGCGATCGCCTCTGTGCCCACGCCGCCTACCATTATGGTGTCCACAGAGCCGATGAGCGATATGAGCACCATTTCGCACACGCTGGGCAGAGCTATGCGTATAAGGTTAGCATATGCTTCCCGACTGCTCGGCGCGTCTCCCGCGCCGCCTTGCGGTATGAGCGATGAAACGCTGAACAGCCTTCGAAAAATTCGGAACATTCGGGGTTTCCCTTCAATATGTATTACACGAATTATAGTATAGCGCCAATCGACTTTCGATAGTTGATTTTTCAGTCAAATGCCGATTGAATTTTGGTAAACGCGTATTCGACGGCATCGGCCGACATACAAGAACCGCGCGCAAATTCGGGTTTGCCGCCGCCCTTGCCGCCGAAAGCGCGGGCGGATTCGGACAGAAGCGCGCCCGCGTTTATGTCGACGTCGCCGGATCGCGCGAACGCGAGAAAGAAACTGCCTTCGGCGGCGCTCGCCAGAAGCGCGACGCGGCCGCAGTCCAAACAAACGGCGCTCGCGACCTCCGAAAGCGCGTCCATCGGAAGGTCAGAAAATACGTGCGAGACGATTTTCACGCCGCGTATGACGCGGGCTGCTTCAACAAGCGCGCCGCGCGCGTCTAGCGCCCTTTCAAGGCGTTCGCGCGAGAGCCTGTATTCGGCGTTTTTCGCGCGTTCGGCAAGAGAACGCACGCTGTCCGGCAGGTTTTCATAGCCGGTCGACAGCTTCGACGCGGCTTCGCGGCAGACGCGGAAGCGTGCTCGGTAATCGCGGAAAGCGCGCATACCGCACAGAAACGAAACCCGCATTTTGCCCCTTGACGGGCGCGCGTCGGTTATCTTGACCAAGCCTATCTGACCCGACGACGACGGGTGCGTGCCGCCGCAGGCGCAGTATTCGTCTTTGCCTATGCTTACTACGCGCACGCCAGTTTCGACGGTCGGCGGCTTGCGCAGGGGCAGGGTTGCCAGCTCGTCTGCGGACGGAAACCAGCACCTGATAGGCTCGTCGGCTTGTATGCGCGAGTTTACGTCGTCTTCTAACGCGTCGAGCATGTTTTCAGGAACGCGCATGTCGCGGTTTGCAAATTCAACGTCGATAGTGGAGTCGTCAGCGCCCAGATGCAGGCCTATGGTGCGCCCGGCGCAGAGCCTGTGTATGCAGCCCGCCAGCATGTGTTCGCCGGCGTGCTGCTGCATGTGGTCGAAACGGCGAAACCAGTCAATTTCGCCCGACACAGTTTCGCCTTCCGATATATCGCCCGAAACCGAATGCCATATGTCGCCCGAAGCGTCCGAATATACGTCAGTTACGGGAATGCCATTTATAAAGCCTAAGTCGCACGGCTGCCCGCCGCCTGTCGGATAGAACGCGGTTTTGTCGAGAAGTATGACAGACGCGCCCGATTCGGATTTTTCCACGCGCAAAACGCGCGCGACGAACGACTTTATGTATGCGTCGTCGTAATAGAGTTTATGCGTCAATTCGATTTTCACCGCCCGTTTCATATGTAAGTTCAATGATACAGCCCCAAGCGCCGTTTTGCAAGCGTTTTGTGCGTTTTGAACGTTCGCGGACAGTTTTTGACATCGCGCAAAGGCGCGTATTCGCTGTATGACCGTCGGGCAAAATAACCTGTACGCGCGCGATGTTAATCGTTTGTAAATTGTCTTTCTTTGACCTTGACTATCTTTGACCTTGGTGCTATAATCCAAAACGTCGAAGGGAAAGAAACCCAAGACGCAAACGATTACATTAAAGCGCACGACGCATATAAGGAGGTCGCAATTATGGCTAACCTGATGACTTACAGAAACAACCGCAACAACCTTATGTTCCCCGAAACCGGATTTTTCGACGAGCTGCTGCGCCCCTTCTTCGGCGGCTCACAGCAAAACGCTTTCCGCGTTGACGTGAAGGACATGGGCGACAGCTACCTGCTGGAAGCCGATATACCGGGCGCGACGAAGGACAACGTGCAGGTGGACTTGGACGACGGCGTGCTGACGATCCGCGCCGAGTGGAACTCTCAGAAGAAGGACGAGAACGACAAGGGCGGCTATATAATCAGCGAGCGCAGATACGGCGTGGCGGAGCGCAGTTTCTCTGTCGAAAACATCAAGGAAGAAGAAATCACAGCCGAGTATGTAAACGGCGTATTGAAGCTCACGATGCCTAAGAAAGCCGAGGACAAACGCCAGCCCCGCAAAATTGAGATTCAGTAAAGGCTGTTGACAAAATCTCCTGCCGAGGCTATACTTCCTGCATAAAGAGTATGCATATCGGCAGTGAACGGGAAGAGTAACGCACAATTTCCCCGCCGCAGAGAGGGCGCGTAAGCTGAAAACGCCTGCGGGGGACGGCGCGAAAGACAGCCCGCGAGCCACGCGTGGGAAACCACGGCGCAGCCCGTGCGATAAAGGGTTTTGAGATAGGCGGCATACGCTGCCTAAGCAGGGTGGCAACGCGAAGGCCTTTCGCCCCTACGATGGGGGCGAAAGGCCTAATTTATTATGTTGGGAGTTGGAAAAATATGCTTACGCAAGCGCCTAAGGGCACGCTCGACATGCTTCCCAAGGACAGTCACCGCTGGCACTCCATCGAGGCAGCGATGCACTCGGTCTGCGCGCTGGCAGGTTATCGCGAGATACGCACGCCCGTGTTCGAGCATACGGAGCTGTTTTTGAGGGGCGTGGGCGACACGACCGACGTTGTGCAGAAGGAAATGTACACGTTCACCGACAAGGGCAACCGCTCGATAACGCTGAAGCCCGAGGGCACGGCGGGAGTGGTGCGCGCGATGATAGAATCGCATTTGTACGCCGAGCCTCTGCCGCAAAAGTATTATTATGTGTCGTGCCCAGTGTTCAGATATGAGAAACCGCAGAGCGGGCGTTTGCGCGAGCATCATCAGCTGGGCGTTGAGATGTTCGGCGCGAAGGACGCGAGCGCCGACGCGGAAGTCATACTGATAGCCATGGACGTGCTCTCGCGAGCGGGCGTTAACGGCTTGAAACTGCACATAAATTCGATAGGCTGCCCCGAATGCAGGAGCGTGTACAACGCGAAATTGCGCGAGTTTTTGAAACCCCTGCTTCCAGATTTGTGCGAGACTTGCCGCGGACGGTACGACAGAAACCCGATGCGCATACTCGACTGCAAGGAAGAGAAATGCAAAAAGCTGACGAGCGAAGCTCCCGCAATGCTGGACATGCTGTGCGACGACTGCAAAAACCACTTCGAAAGGCTCAAGAAGTATCTCGGCCGCTTAAACGTCGATTATGAAATCGACAAGGGCATCGTGCGCGGTCTGGACTACTACACAAAGACCGTTTTTGAGATAATAACGAAAATGCCCGACGGCGGCGAGATGACGGTTTGCGGCGGAGGGCGCTACGACGGCTTGGTCGAGCAGCTGGGCGGACCGGAAATGGCGGGCATGGGCTTCGGCATGGGAGTCGAGCGCATCATTATGGTGCAGGATATGCTGGGAATAAGCGAAGAAGCGGAGAACGCGACGGACGTGTTTCTGGTAACGCGCTCGGACGAAGCGCGCGATGAAGGCGCAAGGATCGCGCGGGAATTGCGGCTGAAAGGCGTTAAGGCTGATATTGACCACGCCGCGCGCAGCGTTAAGGCGCAGTTCAAATACGCCGACAAGCTCGGCGCGAAAAAGGTCGTCGTTATCGCGGAGGACGAGCTAAAGGCGGGCAGTGTCAAAATAAGGGACATGGCGACGCACGAGGAAACCGAAGCGCCGCTTGACGATATTACGGGCATTATATCGGCGGGAGAGTGACAGTATATGGTAAACTTCAGGCGGACGGCATATTGCGGAAATCTGACGGGAAAAAACGTAGGCGAGAACGTGCGGCTTTCGGGCTGGGTGCAGCGCCAGCGCGACGTGGGCGGCGTGGTGTTCGTATGGCTGCGCGACCGCGAGGGCATCGTGCAGTTGGTGTTTGAGGAATCGGTCTGCGGGCATGATACTTTCGAGGCGGCGCGCGCGCTGAGGGGTGAATACGTGCTGACGTGCGCGGGCGAAGTCAGGGCGCGCGACAAGAGCGCCGTGAACGCGGAGCTGAAAACGGGCGAAATCGAAGTATTCGTTACCGATATGACGCTTCTGAACAAGTCGGAAACCCCGCCGATATATATAGACGACAAGGCCGACGAGAACGAGCTTGTCAGGCTCAAATACCGCTATCTCGACCTGCGCCGGCCGAAATTGCAGCAAAATCTGCGTATGCGCTCCGATATAGTCACAGAGATCCGCGCGTATATGGCGGAAATGGGCTTCCTCGACATCGAAACGCCGATACTCACAAAATCCACCCCTGAAGGCGCGCGCGATTATCTCGTGCCGTCAAGGCTGCACAAGGGCGAGTTTTACGCTTTGCCGCAGTCGCCGCAGATATATAAGCAGCTTTTGATGCTCGCGGGCTTCGACAAATACTATCAGCTTGCGCGTTGCTTCCGCGACGAGGACAGCCGCGCCGACAGACAGCCTGAGTTCACGCAGCTCGACCTTGAAATGTCGTTCGTCGAGCCTAGGGACATACAGACGGTCGTCGAAGGCGCGTATATGCGCATATTCAAAAAGGTCATGGGCATGGAGTTGACGGCGCCCTTTGAGCGCATAACGTGGAAGTTCGCTATGGAGAATTACGGAAGCGACAAGCCCGACCGCCGCTTCGGTATGCTCATTGTCGATTTTTCGGAGGAAGCGAAATCGTGCGGCTTCCCGCTGTTCGAAAACTGCGTCGCGGAAGGCGGCACTGTGCGAGGCATACTCGCGAAGGGCTTGGGCGGCATAACGCGCAAGGAAATCGATTCCTATGCCGAGTTTGTAAAGACGTACAGGCTAAAGGGTCTCCCCTATATCGTATTCAACGCCGACGGCAGCGCGAAATCGTCATTCAACAAGTTCCTGACGCCGGAACTGGCGGCGGCGGCGAAAGCGAAGTTCTCGGCAGAAAACGGAGACATAGTGTTCTTCGCGTGCGACAAAAAGCCGATAGCGCTTCAGTCGCTGGGAGCGCTGCGCATAGAGATCGCGAAGCGCCACGACCTGATTAACAAAAACGTATACGACCTGTTCTGGGTGACGGAGTTCCCGCTGCTCGAGTACGACGAGGAAGAGGGCAGATTCGTGGCGATGCATCACCCGTTCACAAGCTGGATGCCGGAGGACGACGCGAAGCTGGCGACCGACCCGGGCGACGTTCGCGCCAACGCATACGACTTGGTGCTGAACGGCGTTGAAATGGGCTCCGGCTCGATCCGCATACACTCAAGCGAAGTGCAGTCGCGCATGTTCGACCTGATAGGCATATCGAAAGAAGAAGCGCGCCACCGCTTCGGTTTCCTGCTCGACGCGTTCAAATACGGCACGCCCCCGCACGGCGGCTTCGCTTTCGGCATAGACAGGCTGACGATGATACTGACGGGCAGCGAATCGCTGAGGGACACGATCGCGTTCCCGAAGGCGAGCAACGCCGCGTGCCTCATGATGCAAACGCCCGCGGACGTTAAACAGGATCAGTTGGACGCGCTGGCAATCAAGATCGTCGAAAAAGAGTAAGCCTTACATCGGAAACGGAGGAATCGGGAAATGCGCTCATGGGCTCGCGATCTGATATTGATAGTCGTCGGAGTGCTCGTTATGGCAGTCGCGTACAACATGTTTTTGGTGCGCGCGAAAATCGCGCCGGGCGGCGTGTCGGGCGCGGCGACAATCATATATCATATGACGAATCTGCCCGTGGGCGCGGTGTCCTTGGCTTTCAACCTGCCGTTGTTTTTGCTGGGTCTGAAGCAGGAAGGGCGCGCGTTCATTGTAAAGACGCTTATATCGACGGTGCTTCTGTCGCTGGCGCTTGACCTGATACCGCTTCCCGAAGTCACGAACGACAAACTGCTGTCGGCGCTGTTCGGCGGAGCGCTGTTGGGGTTCGGTCTTGCCTTGGTGGTGCTCGCCGAAGCGACGACGGGCGGCACGGATTTGGCAGCGAAAATGCTGCAACGCAAAATGCCGAGGCTGTCTATGCCGTGGGTGCTGTTCGGGCTTGACATGGTCGTCATACTCGCCGCCGCCGTGGCTTTCGAGCCGCAGGACGGTTTATACGCGCTTCTTACGATATATATAAGCACCAAGGTCATGGACTTCATGTTCGAGGGCGTGCGCTCGGCGCGCGCGTTCATGATCATAACGCCGAAAGCGTGCGAGATCTCAAAGCGCATACTCGCCGAGATCGAGCGGGGCGTGACGTGCTGGAACGCTACGGGCATGTATTCGGGTTCGCAGGTGACGGTTCTGTATTGCGTCGTGAGTAGCCGCGAAATCATTCACGTAAAGCACATAATCAAATCAGAAGATCTGAACGCGTTCGTCGTGATAACCGACGCTCACGAAGTCGGCGGCGAGGGCTTCACGTATAACAGGCCGCATTACCCGCTGCTCGGACTGCGCAAGCGAACGTCGGGCACGGAAGCGGTGGGCAACATATCTAAGGAAGACGTTCAGGCATAAAGCAACGCCGTCGCCGATAAGGGCGACGGCGTTTTCATATGAAGATATTGATCAGTCCTTGACGGCTATGAACGCGAGCGACAGCATGGTTATGTCGTCTGCCTGCTCCGCGCCCGCGGCGAACTCGTCTATAGAGAGCTTGACGCAAGCCGTCAAATCGCGCATACTCGGATTGTTCGCGTCGGAAGCGTTCAGGCATTCGAGCAGGCGCGCCTCGCCGTACAGGGTTTGGTTTGTGTCGAGAGCCTCTGTTACGCCGTCGGTGTACATGAAGAAGCGGTCGCCCGGGGCGAGCACGGTTTCGGCCTGACGGTACGCTATGTTTTCCATGCCGGCGAGCACGAATCCGGGGCGCATACGCAGATATTCGTATCCAGCGTCCGCGCGTTTTATGAGCGGCGGGTTATGCCCGGCGTTCGCGTATGTCAAAACGCCCGTCTTGAGATTCAATATGGCGAGCAGGGCGGTCACGAACATTCCGGCTTCGTTGTTTTCGCAAAGCTGGTTGTTTACGGACGTGAACACCTCCGCCGGGCTTTCGCCGTTCTGAGCGTGGTTCTTGATCAGCGTCTTGGCAATGACCATGAACAGCGCGGCGGGCACGCCCTTGCCCGACACGTCGGCTATTACAATGGCGAGCCGATCGTCGTCCAACATGAAGAAATCGTAGAAATCGCCGCCGACCTCGCGGGCGGGGGTCATCGACGCGAATATGTCGAACTCGCGCCTCTCGGGGAACGCGGGGAATATGCTCGGCAGCATACTTATTTGGATCGTATGAGCGACGTCAAGCTCGGCGGATATGCGCTCCTTCTCGGCGGTAATGCGCGCGAGGTTGTGTATGAAGCGGTGAATGTCGGAGACCATCTTGTCGCACGAGTGTGACAGAGCGTCTATTTCGTCATGCCCGCGCAGCGTAAGCGGCTTATAGTTCAGGCTGTCGTCCGACTGCGCGAACGCGCTGACATTCGACGAAAGCAGCTTGACGGGGCGCACAATCCTGCGGCTTATGTAGACGAGATACAAAACCATGAACAGTATTATCATTGACGAGGAGAGCGCGACAAGGCGTATTGTGTATTCGCGCGCTTTGGCGTTTATGAACTCCATCGATATGTCTACGCCGACCAGAGCCACGGCTTTGCCGTCTGATGTGAACACAGGCGCATAGCAGGACGCGAGATAGCCGAACTCGGCGCTGTTTGTAATGATCACGTCGTCTATCGGTTCGCCCGCCGCGAGCACTGAAAAGCCGAATTGCTCGGCTTCGTTCCAGTATTCCTCAAACTCACCGAGCGGCGCGCCGATCTCGCCCGCCTTGGGCACGTCCCACACATATGTGATGCCCTCTTCGCCCGGAATGACTACGTAAACGTAGTCGATGCCCTCGCGCTCCATCACATATTCGAAGTATTCATACATGCGATTCCACTCGGAGTCGGCTTCGAGAGTCTCGGCGTATTCGAGCGCCTTATCGCCGTCTATCAAAACGGCGATAGACCGTGCGAGACTGTTGCCCGCCCACGCGCACTGGTCTTCGAGCGCTTTTCTGTAGCCTTCGCTGCCCAGCCACGCCAACAGCGCGCTCAAAAGCAGTATCAGCGTAGTGAAGCCCAGCACGAACTTGCGCTGCAGCGGAAACCTCACGCGCTTACTCAAACTTTGATTTTCGGACATAGGGCACACCTCCGTCGGTAGCGTCAGACCTTATACAGCAATACGCGCACTCCGCAAACGCAGGGGTTTTGATGGCACACGAGACAGGGCGTGTCGATAACTTCGTGAGCGTAGAAGTTCGGGAAGAATCCGAAGTCTTCGTACAGCTCGAAATATCTGCCCGCGATAAGCCCCGGGCAGCGCCCTTTCGGATCGACCACGCATTCGGTCAGCATCAATTCGACGCCCATATCGCGCATGGCCGATTTAGCAGCCTTTATGAGCGCCTCGGCGACGCCCTCTCCCCTGTACGCGGGGTCTACGAAAACCATGTCGCCCGTATATACGTTCATTCCGGCGGTTTTCACGGA
This sequence comes from uncultured Oscillospiraceae bacterium, assembly GCA_964453505.1. GTDB lineage: Bacteria > Bacillota > Clostridia > Christensenellales > Aristaeellaceae > CAYVPJ01. Next base: position 14,063 of record CAYVPJ010000057.1, read on the forward strand.
AACCGTGTGGTATAGTTCGGCATGGGCGTTTGTGAAGTGCACTCCCTGCACGGTCAGGTGTATGCCAATGAGCTTGCCGTCCGCCTCCGCTTTAAGCCCGCAAATATTCTTACGGTTCAAAATCCTTGTGAAGTACGGTTCAGGCCAGCGCGCGTCTTCAAAAAAACTGTTGTACACCCGAACCATTTCGGGAACGTCCGCAACTCTGAGCGGAGATAGAGAAAACATGAATGAACTGCCCTCTTTCGATATCGACTATTTTTGCTGGCGCTTTTTGACGCTCAACAGGAAGAACAGGAGCGTCGTCGCCACCAGACCGTAAACCAGATAGTAAGAGCCCTGACTGTCGCCCGCCAAAAGCGCGGCAGCGATGAGCACCGGAGCGAAAGCCTGCGCTATGCCCTGGAACAGCGAATACATGCTCATGGCGCGACCCGTGCCGTACTCGCTTATGCCCTCGATGCGGTTGAAATATGCTTCCTGCGCCGAATACGAGAATCCGGTTATAAGGCCGAACGCGCACACAAGGAACAACATGCCGGGTATGCCGGGCGCGACGGCGAACACGAGCAGCGTAAGCGCGAACAGCGCACCCGCCAGAACGGTCGTCATGCGCGCGCCGAGCTTCTTTAGCAATTTACGCGTGAGCGCAGGCCCTGCGTATATGGCGCACAGACCGTTGAGCAACATGATTTGACCTATGCGCTCCTCGCTCAAACCGTTGTCCGTGCCGAACAACGGGAAATAGTATTCGAAGAACGATATGGCGATGAGCGACGGTATGAGCGCCAACAGTATGAACGACCACGTGCGGCGCTTGAACAGGAATCTCACGCCCGATATGCTCTTGGTTTCGTCGTCGTTGGGCGCGACGAAGCCCATCGCGCGGGTCACGCATGTTAAGGCTATCACGAGCGCTATCACCGCGAACAGAACGCTTGCGGCATACGCGCCGGTGTACGACGCGGCGGCGTAGAGATACGCGCCGACGATTATGCCCGTTTGAGTGCCCGCGAGCATTCCCGCGTTGAGCTGCGAAAACAGCCTTTCGCTGCGCTCAGGGGTGCTTTGGTTCGCCGCCATCGTGTTGAGAGTTATGTATGAGAAGCCCACGCCTATGCCGATTATCGCTTTGCCCAGCAAAAGCATGTAGAAGTCGGACGCGAGCATACTTACCGCGAAACCGCCTATAGCCACGATTAAGCCGCCCCTAAGCGCCTTGTGAAGCGATATGCGGGCGAGTATCGAACCGCCTATCGTGGCGACGACGGCGACCATGAACATTTCAAGCGTTATGGGCAGCGTCGCGCCTATGCCGTCGGGTATGCCCGGCAGCGGTATGTACATATCTTTGGCGAGCACGGGTATGAATGAATCCTGCATACTCTGCGCCGCCATAAGCAGGAACATGACGAGCCTTAACATTAGCTCGCTCCCGTCGCCGTTTGCAAGGCTACGCTTGCCCCTGGCTTCCGCGAACACGATGCCTTCGCCCAGAAGCAGCAGCACCAGCACAGCGATCACGGCGACTGTCAAAAGCATTTCGAGCGTTTGGCTGTCGCGTTTCTGCTGCATGGAATACATGTTTATGCCGAGCTCGAGAACGCCCGCGACTTCGTCATCGGAATCGAATATCGGGTATACGCAGAACGCCCATATGCCGCTCGCGTCGCGGTAGTTGGTCGTGACGGCGTGCTCCTTATCGGCGTATATGAGCTGGTCGAGGTCTTCGTCGATGTATTGAGGATATACGCACGGGAACTGGTTCTCGGCGTCCATTACGACGCATGTCACGCCGGCTATGCGGCGGTAGAGCAGATAATACAGACCGTAGTCTGTTTCATACGCCGCGTCTATATATGTAGTCATCTGCTCTTTCAGCTCGGCGTAGGTTTCTCCCTCTATGTCGGCGAGCGAATCGATTTCGCGCAGAGCGTCGCCGTCAATGCCTTCGGAAATGAGCTGACCCAGATATGTGATGTTCTTTCTGAACTCGTCGTCTATGTTTTCGCCAGTGTCGCTCAGCATTATATAGGCGATGACGGCGGTCGTCGCGAGCACTATGACCAGCGACAGCAAGCCCAGTTTGAACGTGATGCCCTCGGCGCGTTTGATGAGGCGAATCGGCAGGAGCACGAGCGCTATGAGCGCGAGTATTCCCAGGCCTATCAGACCGCACCAGCCGAGCCACTGTATCGTTATTTGCGCGCCGGAAAGCTCGACGCTCATAAACGAGCCGGCCGATTCGCCCTGCGGCGTGAAGCATTCGACGCTTTCAGCGTCGGAGGTTATTAGCTTACCGTATGACGCTGATATGGGATAGCGCAAAAGCGAATTGTTTATGCCCTCAGCGTCGTCGCCTTCGTTTCCGACGACCACGCGAACCTGCTGATAAAGGCTTTCGCCGTCCGCCGCATTCTTATTGTAAGGAAGGCACAGTATGCGCCGCAGACCTATGTCTGTGAAGTATATGTCTCCGTTTTCGTCAATATCAAGCATATACGCTATCGTATCCATGCGCTCGTCGGTCGTCTGCGCGGGCATGTATATGAGCGTTTCGCCCTCTTTGTCGACTCTGTATATGCCGCCTGATTTAGCGGTGTAGTATATTCTGTTTTCACTGTCTACGGTCATGGCGAGCGCTCGCGAGCCTATGCCCTCAGACACGAAGCGTTCTTCGCCTTTCAGACCGTTGGCGCGGTTTATGAGCATCAGTATAGCGTCGTCAAGCCGCGTTAAAATGACGATGTTTCCGTTTACAAACTTGACGGAAGCGATTTTGCCGACATTTGCGGGGCGATCTTCGACTTTATGGTATTCGACGGAATAGATTTCCTTCTCAAACTCGCCGCTTATGTTATAGCGTAATACGCGTTCTTTTTTTATAAGAACACCCTGGTCGTCGTATTGTATGTCGTGGACGTACAGATTGCCAGAATCGTCCGAGGCTATAGACTGAGCTTTAGAAAACGTATCGCCGTCTGAATTTATCTGCCATTGCAGCACGCCGTTTTTGACGTAAACAACGCGCATGGAAGAATCGTCCAGCACGTAATAACCGTCGTCTAAGCAGGCGACGCTCAACGCTGGCTGAACTAAATCGAGTTTGTTAGAAAACGGCGGTATGTCCGCGCGAAAGCCGGAAAAAAATGAAAAGCCCAGAATAATTATGAATATTGGTATCAGCGCGATAAGTATGTTCCTTGCGGTGCGACGCTTCTTCATACGGTCAGCTCCCTTATGCTGCTTATGGATTGTCATGTGTATCATATATGGGATAATATCACAAAATTATCATAACACAGAATGTTTTAAGCGTCAAGCGACATAAATAGCATAATTATACTGCATATTTGCGCAAAGAAAACGTAAAAAGAACCGCATACAAGAGTATGCGGTTCTGTAGAATCCGGCGACGACCTACTCTCCCGGGCCGTTACCAGCCAAGTACCATCGGCGCTGAGAGGCTTAACTACTGTGTTCGGTATGGGTACAGGTGGAACCCTCTCGCCATAGTCACCGGAAATTGTATACTGTTTTCAAGCTGCACCCTGAAAACCGCACGGGGAAAGTTGACCTCGAAGTTGAAAGACTTCTTTGCAATTCCTTGCAATCTCTCGCAATCTCTCACGATTTCTCGCAATCTCTTGCCGCTTATTGCTTCTCTTGCTTCTCTTGCTTTCTCTGTGA
>CAYVPJ010000058.1:0-5304 GCA_964453505.1 uncultured Oscillospiraceae bacterium
TTTTACACTATGTCTAACAATACTTGCTATTTTTGTACCGCTTTTTAAAACCCTTAACCACTCATCGCACTGTGACTGAGGAGGCGAAGCTGTGAATGAACTGACCCAATTGATAATTGACAGTTGACAATTGACAATGAAATAACACTAAGACACACTGGAACTAAGGCACTAAAAAATAATTTTATCCATCACAATCCGTGTCATCCGTGTCATCTGCGTTCTAAAAAACATCATCCGTGTAAATCCGTCAAACCCGTGTCATCCGTGTTCTAAAAAAAGCTATACCGATGTGGTAAACAAGATGGTGTGGCGAAAAAGCGAGAACTGAAGTATCAAAACTCAAGACAATAGACTATAAACATTTCCGTTTCCAATCTCCAGTCTCCGGTTCTCCTTCTTACTTTATATTTTTCACTTTTCAATTTTTCCATGCCCAACGTAGCGACAACATGGTGCACATTATTCTGAATTATACAGATTATGTGAAACAAGTGGTTTGGAGCGTGAAAAAAAATAATCGAATTAATGTCACTAAAGCAAAAAACAATTAATGGTTTAATATGGAGTTCAATTGACAATTTCGTAAATCAGATTGTTGGTTTTATTGTAGGTATTATCCTTGCGAGACTACTGAGTCCAAAGGAGTTTGGATTAATAGGAATGACAACTGTGTTTATTGCAATATCATCTGTATTAGTAAACAGTGGTTTTATGCAGGCGCTTATTCGCAAGCAGGATTGCTCAAATAAAGATTATTCAACAGTTTTCTTTTTTAATCTTTTTGTCTCACTGATTTTGTATTTAGTATTATTTTTAACTTCTCCTTTAATTAGTGTTTTTTTTAACGAGGTTGAGCTTACATACATTATCAGAGTAGTTAGTCTTGGTCTAATTATTGAATCAATTACTATCATTCAATCTACAATTTTAAATAAAAGGGTTGACTTCAAACTTCAGGCAAAAATCTCATTAATATCAATCACAATCTCAGGTGTGTTTGGAATCCTTTTAGCTTATGAAGGCTTTGGAGTTTGGAGTTTAGTGTATAGGAATCTGCTAAGTCAGATTATACGTTCTTTTTTATTGTGGATTTGGAATAAATGGAGACCAACGCTGGAATTTAGTAAAACTTCTTTTAAAGAATTATTTTCATTTGGTTCTAAACTTATGATAAACGGAGTGATTGACACTATATATAATAATGTTTATTATCTTATTATTGCGAAGTATTTTTCCGCTAAAGAATTAGGCTATTATACACGGGCAGATATGTTTAAAAATTTGCCAGCCCAAAACATGCTAGGTATTATTTTCAGAGTTTCTTATCCAGTTTTAACTCAAGTTCAAGACGATTTAGTATTATTAAAGCAATATTATAAGAAAATGATTACTAGCACAATGCTGATAAGTTTTGTAGTTATGATGTGTATGGCAGCTCTTTCTGAACCAATGATTATCACACTTCTGGGAGAGCAATGGAGAGGGGCAGTATTGTATTTACAAATCCTGTGTTTTGTTGGCATGTTAATCCCATTGCAACAATTAAATTCGAACTTAATGCTTGTCCTTGGCCATTCTGATATGTTTTTAAAACTCGAAATTGTAAAAAAGTTATTTGCAATACCAATCATTATAGCAGGTATTTTTTATGGAATAGAGATAATGATTATCGGAATGCTTTTAAGTTCAATAATTGGGTATTTCCTCTATAGCTATTGGACAGGGAAGTATATAGATTATAAAACCAGTGAACAATTGATTGATATTTTACCAAGTTTTGTAATGGCAACTTCTGTTGGCATAATTATTCTTATTATGAATCATTTTATTAACTTAAATGATTTAGTGAGTTTAGTCGTTTTAACATTAACTTCATTTGTTTTAGTTATTATCATTTCTGAGTTATTTAGAATTAATGCTTATTCTAATATTAAAAATGAATTTTATCGCCAATTCTTAATTCATTTCCGAAATAAAGGACAATTAAAAAAACACAAATAATCAATATATTATATTTATAAATGAAGGTAATCCATATTTCAAACACCGACAGTGGTGGCGCAATAGAACTGCATGCAGCCATGCTCGAAAATGGAATAGATTCGACAATGCTTGTAGCCAAACATGATTTGGGCTACGCACGGAATATATATCTGGTGGGAGGTTCTGATAAGATAAGGTCAGTATTCAGTAATATTGTTTCTTCAAAATTATTTCGAAATATAAATAAAACCAGAGGAATGTATTCTTATCCATTTATAGGTGCGGGGTTATCAAAACACAAAATGGTGCGCGCTGCCGACGTTATCTATTTACATTTTGTTGCTCATTCCTCTTTACTGTCACTAAATGAAATAGAACGAATACTAAAGCTTGGAAAACCTGTTGTATTTATTACCCGCGATATGTGGCCAATAACCGGTGGGTGTCACTCCTTCCTAAATTGCGAAAGATATACAACTCACTGTTTTCCCTGCCCTGTTTTCAATGAAAAGAACCAAATACTAAAATTTTCCAAACTGCAGCAAAAAAGTAAACTCAGGATATATAACAAGTATAGCAATCTTTTTTTTATAGGAATTAGTAACTGGACTACGGATGCAATCAAAAAAGCAAGCGTAAGCAACAAATCCGCTGTAATAACCATTCATAATTGTATCGATACCACTATTTTCAAGCCAGTTAGCAAATCAGAAGCCAGAAAAATTCTGAATCTTCCGCAAAATGAAATTCTAATTGGATTTGGGGCCAGGGATGTAAATAACCCATTGAAGGGTGGCTGTTACCTGAAAGAAGCGTTAGCGAAAATAAAAAGTACGGAAAATCTCATTTTCAGCATTGTGTCATTTGGAACTAATAATAGCGAAACTTCTTTCATTGACAACGTACCCCAGTACAACCTTGGTCAATTGAAAGATAGATGTAGTATGGCACTATTTTATAATGCTGTGGATGTGTATGTAAATCCAACACTTGCCGAAGCTTTTGGAAACACGGCTGCGGAATCATTAGCTTGTGGAACTCCCGTAGTGGGGTTTAAAGTCGGAGGATTAATTGATATTGTAGATCATGACTTTAATGGTTATCTGGCTAACGAAGAAGACGTAAATGATTTAATGCATGGAATTACAGGATTTGTTGACAAAAGGAACGAAATTGAAATTAGAGAAAATTGCAGAGATAAAGCAGTTCGCAGTTTTAGCAGAGTAGTAGTTTTAGGTAAACATATTGATTTTTTGAAAAGGATTACGAATATACACCAAAAATAACATGAATATATTAGTAATCACTTCTGATATAGGACTTACGGCTGGAGGTCGGGTTGTTGAAAATATTTTGTCAGGATTAATGGCTCAAAAACAAAATTTGATGATCGTTTGTACCAATAATACCTCAGAATACTTAAAAAGGACAGTGATGCTTGAAGTCCCGTTCATGCACGAGTTTCCAATAAAACTTACAAAACTATTCAATATCCTTTTTCATACTAGTTTCCGACATTTCTACTGGAAACATTTTGTTTACAGGAAACACAAAAAAATGATGGCAGCGTTTAATCCGGACATTATTTTTTCAATTGGATCTGGTGGCACGGAAGATGTGTTGAACTTAGGAGCTAAACTGGCCGATTACATGCATATACCTTTTGCGATACATATGTTTGATCCAATACCTGGTACTGTTGATTGGGAAAACTATGAGATATACCGAAAAAGCAGAATTCATACCGTAAAAAAGGCAATTAAAAAAGCGAATATATTTTCAATGGGAAATCCTCAAATGTTATCTTTTCAACAGTCTTGTTTGAATTTTGACATATTAGCCAAAAGTTTTATATTACCAGATCCTGTAAGTACCAATAAATATGAAATAAATAAAGCACCAACAAAGAATGTATTAACTTTTTTAGGTTCTTTTTACGGGGCAAGGAAGCCTGACAATCTATTTATGGCTTTTTCCGAATATCTGAAAGTTAATCAGGATTGTGAACTTCACATTTATGGTAGAATAACTCTCAATCTCCAAAATTATAACATTACTGAAATTGCCAAGAAGAAAATTAAGTTTTTTGAGTTTACAAATGACTTAAAGAGTGTTTTTGAGAATTCGAAGGTCTTGATTGATGTTGATGCCAATATTGAAGGTGATGTGTTTATTTCAAGCAAATTAAAAGAATATTTACCAATAAAAAGAACCATTATCTGCATAACAAATAACAACAGTCCATCCAGACAGTTTTTAAACTCATTAAAAAGCACCGTATTTTTTAGTGACCATGATCCCAAGAACATACAAAATGTTATAGACAAGGCTATAAGGCAAGAATATAAATTATCTGACTTTGATGAACGAAATGAAATTATTGAATCATTATCAATAGACCGATTAAGCATGGATTTAATTCATCGTTTCCAACAAGCATTATAATAAATAATGAATAACACTGACCCTATAGGATCAAATGCCCCTTTAATTAATAAGAAAAGAGACCACTTTCTGTGGTTAAGTTTTCTTATCTGGCCGTTTGGCACATTAGTCTATTCCATATTTAACACTAAAAAATATGAAAGCAGAAATGTTGTTTGGCTATTTGCATGCTTTTACGGGTTATCAATTGTCGCAAGCTATACAGGACTTGATGCATATCGTTATTCTGAAGATTTTATCTTTATGGCGAACAATCAGTTTTCGTTTAAGGAAGTTTTTGGGAATTATTTTATTGCGAAAGGTGAAACAGATGTCTATGAGCCATTCTTAATGTTTATTGTGTCGAGATTTACCTCAAATCCACAGATTTTTTATGCAATAGTTGGCTTATTTTTTGGCTATTTTTATTCAAGAAATATTTGGTTAATCATAGATAATACTTTCTCTTCGTCAAAAAGAAACCAAGGTTTTTATCTTGGCTTGTTATTACTTACTTTTTCTTTTATTCAATCATTACACTCGTTACAATTTGTTCGGTTTAGTACAGCAACAGTTGTTTTTGTATATGGTTTCCTTCATGTTTATATCAATAAAAAGAATCACGGTTACATCTGGATGCTCATTACCCCATTAATCCATTTTTCCTTTATTTTTCCGCTTGCTATAGCCGTATTATTCAAATTTATACCCAAGAAAGTAAATTGGTTTTTTGGCTTTTTCATTTTCTCAACTTTTATTTTTGAAACTAAACTTGATTTCTTATCTGATATTTTAGGAAATATAATACCCAGCTTCTTGCAAGGGAAAGTAGAAAGTTATACAAACCCACTCTATGCTGAAGCAGTAAACGAAAGTATTTCTGTTTCGAATTGG
>CAYVPJ010000058.1:5314-17706 GCA_964453505.1 uncultured Oscillospiraceae bacterium
ACCGAGATGCTTACTTATATCGGCTATTTATACATTATTTACATATTCGTTCAAGGTAAACAAACGTTAAAAAAGGAACCTGCTTTTTTAAACATCTTTTGTTTCTTTCTTCTATTTTCTAGTATAGCAAATATTTTTGCGATTGTACCATCAATGAACCGCTTTGTTAATATAGCTTTATATGTATTGTATGCCTTCATAATTTTATTTACGGCACATGGCCCACGAACAAAATATTTGCATTTTATTAATTTATTATCCGTTCCAATCCTTATTATTTATATTATTGTTGGCTTGCGAATATCTTTAGAAACATCAAGTTGGATTTTATTCTTTGGCAACCCGGTATTATCACTTTTCATCACAAATCAAGCTCCGTTTATAGAAGCTATAAAAAGTTTATTATAAAAAATCATTTATGAAAAAAATAGTAATCACAAAAGTCCCACTGCAATATTATTTTTATTATCAATGGCTTATCCTGGGTCTTCACCAACTTAATCAGGAAAAAGAAATCGTACTAAAAATCAAACTGAAATCACCTGTAGATATTATTTTATGTTCAAACTTTAAAATTTTTTTGGGTTTACGAAAATATCTTGGATTGTTCAAAGCAAAAAAGATGCAAAAAAAATACCTATTAGAAGGTTATTTTGAAAGCAATGGAAAAAAGCAACAGTTTGTATATGACATTGCAGATACTCCATACTTTTTTAACCAAAAAAAACTGAACGAAGATGTTTGCTACTTTAAAGCACAATGCCCAACAACGATAGATGAAAAAGGGTTTAGCCTTACTCCGGATATTTATATCCCCTTTCACCCAGTTGTATTAGAAAATACCCACAAAATAGTACCTTCCATGCTTGCACCTGGCGGGTGGTGTTACAATATTTATTCTTACAATGCGTTACATGAAGGCTATAAAACCCTCTTTGTAAACAACATAAAAAAAGACAAAACCCTAATGTGCTATTTTGGCGGAAACAAAGGACCAAAGCCAGAGTTTTCTTATAATCCAGATTTATATCTGGAAGAATCACACATTCTTTCTTTTTTCAGGAATCTCATTAACCATCCAAACGAAAAAAGGGCTAAAGCAGCTCAGATTATTTCAAGCTTAGGTGAAAATTATGATGGGAGAATTATTAAGGTTTTTAATGAAGATGGGCAATTAGAAAAACATAATCAGGAAAGTTTTATTCCATTAAAAGACTACACAAGGCATATAGCCCGCTTTCAATATAATCTTAATATTTCAGGATATAGAAAAAGTATCCCAAATCGTTTTATCTATAGTTTTTGTGTAGGTACTGCCATAGTCACTGATAAACTTTCGGTAAAATGGTATCAACCTTTCGACCAGGAGGTTGTTGAATTGAAAGAAATGGGCTACATTCCTAACGACCAGGTTGATTGGAGCGACTTTGAACAAAATATTAGGAATCTACCTGATGTAAGTCGTGAAAAGGTTATTGAGAATTTTCAAACAAAATGGTCTCCAAAAGCTTTTGCCACATATATTGTCAATGAATGCGAAAAAACACTAAATACAAAATAAATGAATGCAATTGTAATTACATCAATAAATCAGCCAACAAAGGCGGTTACAGAATTTGCTAAATTAAATAATAGCCAATTATATGTGGTGGGTGACAAAAAAACGCCATTAAATTGGAGCTATCCCGGTGTAAAATATTTATCACCTGATGAGCAGAGCAAAGATATATTTGCACTTTCTAAGCAACTACCATTCAATCACTATTCTCGAAAAATGATAGGTTATTTGCATGCAATAAACGACGGTGCAGATTTTATCATAGATACTGATGATGACAATATCCCTTATGAGAATTTTTCATTTCCGCATTTTAATGGCTTGTATGATACTATTGTTGATCAAAGTAGTGATTTTGTTAATATCTATGAGTTGTTTACCGAAATGAAAATCTGGCCACGTGGTTTACCTCTTGAGTTAATTAACAAAAAAACGATATACCCCGAAGAATTAAAACAACAAAATTCAGAGATAGGTATCTGGCAGGGATTAGCTGATAATGATCCCGATGTGGATGCGATTTACCGTCTGACCTCAGATATTCCTTGTAATTTTGAGCAGCGATCGCCTGTTGTTCTTGAAGAGGGAATTGTATGTCCGTTTAATACTCAAAATACTAAAATTAGAAAAGAATTGTTTCCGTTGCTTTATTTGCCTTCGACTGTAACCTTTCGCTATACGGACATACTAAGAGGATTGGTTGCACAGCCAATAATGTGGTTGTATAACTATAAATTGGGTTTCACTGAAGCTACAGTATTTCAGGAAAGAAATCCCCATAATTACTTTAAAGACTTTTTATCAGAAATACCCATGTACCAAACAACAAGAGATGTTGTAGATGTTGTGAAAAGGAGTCTTGATCCTCACGTTAGTATTGGTGATAATCTAATTAAGGCTTATAATGCGCTTTACGAAATTAATGTTGTTCAGCAAAAAGAAATTGAATTGTTGAATTGTTGGTTATTGGATTTGAAGCAACTACAAAAATAACACTATAGAAGTATAAGAATCAATGCCTTATTTATCTAATATTATAACTAAAGTTACTAATAATGTAATAAACCTTCCAGGTTGGCAAACCAATCGTAAGATTGTGGTAATTGAAAGCGATGACTGGGGTAGCATACGTATGCCTTCTATAGAGATTTATGAAAAATTGAACAAAAATGGATTCAATCTTCATTCGCACCCTTATATGTGTTATGATTCGTTGGCAAGCGAAGATGATTTAACTGCACTTTTCGAAGTGTTGTCTTCTATTAAAGATAAAAATGGTAAATATGCCAAGATTACGGCCAATTGTATTGTCGCAAATCCTGATTTTGAGAAAATAAAAGATTCCGGGTTTCAAAGTTATTATTACGAACCATTCTATAAAACCTTAAAACGTTATCCCAAACACGGAAATTCATTTTCTCTATGGAAAGAAGGGATTCAGAATGAACTTTTTGTGCCACAGTTTCATGGAAGAGAACATCTGAATGTTGCATCATGGATGAAAGGTTTACAGAATGACGATATAATGTTACATAAAGCATTCGAGAACGAAATGATTAGCATAAGTTCAGTGAAGAGTGAGTTCAGAAATGCATTCATGGAAGCGTTTGACTGCAGAAATAAAATTGAAGAAAATGCTTATAAAGATATTGTTCAATCGGGTTTGTTAATGTTTAAAGAAATGTTTGGTTATAATTCCAGTTCATTTATTGCACCTTGTTATACCTGGCCAATATCATTAGAGGCAATACTTCACAAAAATGGTGTGAAAACTATTCAGGGAATTATTTATCAATCCATACCAAATCATTCGGAAAACGTAACGGATTATAAGAAAAGAATGCACTTTATGGGAACTCTAAACAGTATTGGTCAAACATATTTAATGAGAAATTGTTATTTTGAGCCGACTATAAATAAAAATATTAATGCAGTCGATAATTGTATGAATCGTATAGAAATAGCATTTCGTTGGAGAAAACCGGCAATTATTAGTATGCACAGACTGAACGTAATAGGGGCAATACACGAAAAAAACCGAACAGACAATTTAAAGCTCCTTAAGCAACTGTTAATCAAAATTACAAAGAAATATCCTGATGTGGAGTTTATGAGTTCGGATGAATTGGGTCAGCTAATCATGAATGAAAGGAAAAAAAATTCTTTTTCTAATGCCATCTATGGGTGAAGGAGGAGCTGAGAAAGTATTAATAAATTTATTACGGAAGATAGACAAATCCAAATATGAGATTGACGAACGCTGTGTAAAGATTGCATTCGAAGTAAATGAAAAGCTAAAAGCACAAAGCATTGCTTACGATTTTGTTTTCGACAATGATAATAACCCGCTGATAGTAGAAATAAGTTATGGATATTCAGTAAATGCTTATGACCACTGCGAAGGATATTGGACCGTAGATATGCAATGGCATGCAGGTGAGAATTTTGATTTTTGTGGTTGGATGGTAGAAGGAGTAGTTGAAGATATTAATGGAGATAAAAAGTAAAAAGATTGTATTCCTGATACCTTCACTTCAACCCGGAGGTATGGAAAGAGTGATGTGTGAACTGCTGAATTACTTTTCAAAAAAAAGAAATCTGGAAGTTCATTTAATAATATATGGGAAAAACAGGGAGGTCTTTTACGATTTATCGGATGAAATAAATATTCATAAACCGGAATTTGATTTTGATGATAAATACAGAACTTTTTACACTTTTCGAACTATTTTTTTTATTCGAAAATTGGTCAAAGCTATTCAACCACACAGCACATTAAGTTTTGGTGAATTATGGAATAATTTAGTGCTTATCTCTTTAATTGGTTTAAAATATCCGGTATATATTTCGGACAGATGTAAGCCTGATAAAAGTTTTGGTTTATTTCAGAATCTACTCAGAAAATGGCTTTATCCTCTTGCATCCGGAATGATTGCACAAACAGAAAAGGCGAAAGAAATTTATCAAAAAGCAAATTTAAACAGGAATATAGTTGTAATTGGAAATCCTATTCGGGACATTAAGCAGCGAATCAACATTGAGAAGGAACATATTATTTTATCGGTTGGTAGATTGATTAACACCAAACACTTTGATCGTTTAATTGACGTTTTTGCCCGAATCAATAAACCTGATTGGAGATTGATAATTGTAGGAGGTGATGCCATCAAACAAAAAAACAGTATAACTTTACAACAAAAAATCGATGAGTTCGGATTGCAAAACAATATCATTTTAGCAGGTAATCAGAAAGATGTGGAAGAATACTTGTTGCGAGCTGAAATATTTGCATTTACTTCAAGTAGTGAGGGTTTTCCAAACGTGATTGGTGAAGCCATGTCGGCGGGATTACCTGTTGTGGCTTACGATTGTGTGGCAGGCCCCTCGGATATGATAGCGGATGGACAGAATGGCTATCTGATACCGTTGTTTGATGATAAGATGTTTGAAGATAGGTTGAGATATTTGATGGAAAATGAAGAGGAAAGACAACGTATGGGCGTTTATGCACGTGAAAGTATTCAGAGGTTTTCAGTGGAGAATATTGGTGAGCAGTACTATGAATTTTTAATGAATAAAGATTGAAAGTGACACAGAGTAACACAGAGTACACACAGAGTCACACTATGTAAGAAAAAACTCCATGAAACACTGTGACAAACTCCGTGAAACACTGTGAAAGATAAAAGTTACACAGAGTACACACAGAGTCACACTATGTAAGAAAAAACACTGTGAAACACTGTGACAAACTCCGTGAAACACTGTGATACAAAAAACAAAACAATGAAACTCCTTCTTCTCAACGCTACTGCCAATACCGGCAGCACCGGCCGTATAGCCGAAGAAATAGGTTTGCTGGCACAGCAGTCGGGATTATTTATAACATGAATATAATATGAAAATAATTCACATTGTAGCATCGATTAATAGAATCAACTTTGGGGTTTGGAATGCAGCCATATTTGGTTCCGGTTATTTGAAAGAACAATATAATGTTGATTCTGAGTTGTGGGTATGTAATAATAGTTATACAGAAGAAATACAACCTGATATCGAATACAATTTTTTTAAGAAAAAGGAAACTCATATCATTGGCTTTAAAAGGTGGGTAAAACAGTACAACAAAAATGAAACAATAATTGTAACACATGGTGCATGGTTACTTCCTACAAGATTAGGTTTTTTAGCTAAGTTATTTGGATTTAAATGGGTAACGGTACCCCATGGTATGCACGAGCCATGGAAAGCTAATAAAGGAATCACTAAATGGTTGTATTTTAATTTATGCGAAAAACCCATGATTAAACAGGCAAATGCTATAAAAGCCGTTGCGGATAGTGAGCGGATTAATCTGAAAAAAAAGATTAAACGTGAAATTGTGACTGTATATAATGGCGTGATTCTTAATAAAACAGAGGTGTTAAATAAACCAAACAAGATAACCAATTATCTTTTTATGGCTCGTTTGCATCACAAGAAAGGAATAATACATTTGGTAAAAGCATGGTCTGAGACAATGAGAGATGATAAAGATTCAATGCTTTTAATTGCCGGTCAAGATGAAGGAGAGCTGGAAAGGATTAAACCGTATTTTACGGATAACATTAAGTATCTTGGTCCTGTTTATGGTGAAGGAAAGCAGAAATTGCTGAGAGAATCTCACTATTATGTATTACCATCATATAGTGAAGGATTCCCAACAAGTATTGTTGAAGCTATGAGTTTCGGAGCAATTCCAATTATAACAGTTGGCTGTAATTTCCCACATGTGTTTGAAAATAAGCTGGGATATATGATTGAACCGGATATGACCACGATTTCAGCTATGTTGAGCAAACTTAAAATAACTGAATTTGATAAAGAATTGTCATTTAAAAATCAGTTGTTTGTTTTCGATAATTTTACCGATCGGAAAATAGGAGAAGACCTTTATAAACTATATCAGCGATTATTAAAATGAGATATAAACATCCATATTATTCAAATAAGGAAATCTTGTTAAGACTTTGTTGGAAAATAATCTTTCAATTAGTGTTTAGATTATCTCCCCGTTTTTTTTATGGTTGGCGGAATCAGATTTTGAGATTATTTGGTGCAAAAATTGGTAAACATGTAAAAATCTTTCCAACTGTAAAAATTACTCATCCATGGTTGCTGTCAGTTGGTGACAGGTCAATCATTGCTTGGAATGTCAATATTTATAATTTAGGTAAGATAGAAATAGGTACGCATACAATTATTTCACAAAATGCACATTTATGTGGAGGTACACATGATATTAAGAATCCCGGATTTAAATTGATACGAACCGGGTTGAAAATCGGAAGTGAAGTATGGGTTGCTTCTGAAGCTTTTATTGGACCTGATGTAGTGGTTAACGATTATGCTATAATAGCAGCTCGTGCAGTAGTTGTGAAAGATGTAGAATCAAATACTGTAGTCGGTGGTAATCCGGCTAAAGTTTTACGCATAAGAGAAGATTCTGAAATTCGTTGAATAAATATATTATAATGTACACAGGAACGAAGAAATCGGAAATACAGGTTTATCTGAGTAATTTACCGGGTTGGCGAACGAAACGCAACATTGTGGTCATTGAGAGCGATGACTGGGGTTCGGTGTATATGCCTGATCGAAAATCGCTGGAGGCCTTAAAGGCAAAAGGAATACCGCTGACTTCGCATTATGTGAACAATGATACGCTGGAGTCGAACGAGGATATGGAGATGCTGTTTGAAGTGCTTCGGAAACACAAGGATGCAACAGGACGTAATGTGGTAATGACAGGGGTAAATGTGGTGGCAAATCCCGATTTCGAAAAGATCAGGGCCAATGGATTTACAAAATACGAATATGAGTTGTTTCCTGATACAGCTAAACGTTTCCCGGGTAGTAACCGCATACAGGAACTATGGCAGCAGGGCATCAGTGAACGACTTTTGGTTCCGGTTTTTCACGGCCGAGAACATCTGAATGTACAGCGCTGGATGCGCTTGTTGCAGGAGGGAAATAAAACGATACGGCTTGCTTTTGATTATGGTGTATCGGCATTGAGTAAAGGTATGGAGGGGGAAAGACTCCCTGACCTGCGTGCTGCCTTCGATATTGACAGGATAGAAGATATTCCGTATTTGCGTGAAGTGATTACAACGGGTATGGATGCTTTTGAAAAGCTGTTTGGCTATCGGTCGTCGTTTTTTATACCCACTAACGGGCCTTTTAATAACTCTCTGGAAGCACTTACCGCAAAGGAAGGAGTAAAGTATATTGGCACAGGCAAAATACAGCGCGAACCGTTGGGTAATGGAGCATATAAAAAGCATTTCCGCTATATAGGCAAACGTAATCATCATGGTCAGATATATCTGACGCGAAATTGTTTTTTCGAACCCAATAGCTGGGAACAAGCGCGCGATTGGGATTGGGTAAACAGCTGTATGAAAGAGATCGATATCGCTTTCCGTTGTCATAAACCGGCTACCATCAGTTCGCACCGGGTAAATTATATGGGTACCATGAACCCTGAAAATCGTGAAAACGGATTAAGAAAATTAGACATTTTGCTTACGCAAATAATAAAACGCTGGCCTAACGTGGAGTTTATGACTTCGATGGAGTTAGGGGATACAATTGCATCAGGAAAATGAGCAAAAAAGTAGTTTTAATCAATCAGAGTACCGGATATTTAATGATCGATATCGTGAATGCCTATGCCTCGCGATACGATGAAGTAGTGTTACTGGCAGGCTCGGTAAAAGTCACCGAACGAAACTTATCACCCAAAATACGATTGAAACAAATAACCGCCTATAACCGGACATCATCAATTAAAAGGATACTTACCTGGGTTTGGGGCAGTCTCCAAATCTTTTTTCTACTACTATTCAGGTATCGTGCTCATGAAATTGTGTATGTAACCAATCCCCCAATGGCCTATTTGTCTTCACTTTTGCTAAAGCGCAACTACTCGTTGATTATTTACGATATTTATCCCGATGCCCTAAAAAATATTGGTATTTCGGAAAAGAACTTTTTCTATCGCTTTTGGCAAAATGCCAATAAAAAAATATTTGCCCATGCCGATAAAATTATAACCCTAAGCGAAAATATGGCCGACTTACTGAACCAATACATCTCAAAAGAACACATCAAGGTTGTAAGCAACTGGTCGGCATCTGAGAATTTCAAACCGATAGAAAAGAAAAACAATCCCTTTATTGTTGAAAATCACCTTGAAAACAAATTTATTGTTCTCTATTCGGGAAACATTGGCTACACACATAATATTGAACTAATACCCGAGATTGCTGAAAAGCTTCAAGAATTCAGCCATATACATTTTGTGATTATCGGTGAGGGAAAGAAAAAACCAGAATTGATAAAACAAACCAAAGAGCTGCAACTAACCAATTGCACCTTTTTAACATGGCAACCCGCAGCCCTTCTTCCCTACTCGCTTTCATCGGCCGATTTAGCTGTTGTTACACTAAACAATGAATCGGGTCACCAAAGCGTACCAAGCAAAACATACAACCTTCTGGCTGTTGGCGCTCCTCTTCTTTGCCTAGCTCCCCTTGGCACTGAATTGGATTTACTGGTACAGAAATATGAAAATGGCTCATGTTTTACAAAAAACCAACAAGAAGAAATAATTAACTTTATACTTTCGCTTTCTGAAAATGAAGAAAAACGGAAACAGCTATCGTTAAATTCATTAAAGGCGGCCTCCGGCTTTCATTATTCAAACGCATTACAATATTTATAAACAAAACTGAAGTTAAAACGGATAATAATACCATTATGGAAGAAAAATTTATTGAAGCACTGAAAGAAGCGTTAGAGCGTGAAGATGAAATAAACATGAGCGATGAGTTCCGCAATTACGACGAGTGGAGTTCGCTCGCCTACCTTGAAATTGTTGCCATGCTCGATGATCAATACGACATCCAGATTGAAGAAGTTGAATTTAAAAAGCTAAAAACGGTAGGCGACCTGTTTAAACTCTGTGAAGGCAAATAATACCTGATCGTCTGGAATTAAAACACTTTTTCATTAATAAAATTCATTACAATGGCTTATCTGCAATACAATGGTGTTGGTATCTCTGCCATGGCAGCCGCTGTGCCCCGCACGGTGATCAACAACTATGAATACACCCGCTTCTTCCCGAAAGAGGAAGTAAAAGAGGTGGTCGATAAGGTTGGCGTTTTCGAACGAAGGTTTGCCGATGCCGAAACGTGTTCATCTGATTTGTGTTTTGCAGCCGCTGAAAAACTGATTGCAGACAACCAAATCGATCGGTCAGAAATTGATTTGCTCGTGTTCATATCACAAACGCCTGACTACCGCATGCCCGCCACATCGGTAATCTTGCAGCATCGGTTAGGCTTGTCAAACAGCACTATAGCCTTCGACATTACATTAGGTTGCTCTGCGTTTATCTATGGAATGTCGGTGGTGTATGCCATGATGCAACAATCAGGTCTGCGAAAGGCTTTAATTCTCGATGGGGAAACCCGTTCAAAGGTTTATTCCCCCAAAGACCGCCGTACAGCCTTCATCTTTGGTGATGCAGGGGTTGCCGCGCTAATTGAACGTGATGAAAAATTCGGGAACAGCTATTTTTCGTTGAACTCCGATGGCTCACGCGAGAACCTCATAAAAATTAATGCCGGTGGCTACCGAAACCCAAGTTCGCCAGATACCCTGGTGGAAAAAGTTGTGGATGAATACGGAAACATCCGCAGCGAGGAACAAGGCTACATGAATGGCGGCGATGTGTTTACATTCGTGAACCGAGAAGTGCCCCGTGATATTAAAAACCTGCTTGAATATACCCAACGGGATAAAGACAGTTTCGATTTTTTGGTGTTTCACCAGGCCAACAACTTCATTAATACCCATGTTGCCAAGAAATTGAAACTTGATATGGACAAAATACCGTCAACCATTGAAAAGTTTGGAAATACCTCGTCAGTATCGGTTCCATTAACCATTGTAAGTGAGCTAAAGGACAGGATGAACGGAGAAAAAAGCCTCCTGTTGAGCGCTTTCGGGGTAGGCATGACATGGGCTACTGCAATTGTTCCGTTTGTCGATTTGAAAATAAGCGAAATAGTTGAAGTATGAACCCTTTCAACCTCACAGGAAAACACATCGTAATTAGCGGGGCATCGTCGGGCATTGGCCGGGAATGTGCCATACGTTGTGCTGCTGCCGGGGCAACTGTTTCCATACTTGGCCGCAACAAAGAACGATTGGATGAAACATTGGCTGCCACCGAAAATCCAACACAACACGCCACTTTTCAGGCCGACCTCACCCAACCTGGACAAATAACCAGCACCGTAAAACAACTTGTGGAGGCGAAAGGCCGTATCGACGGGTTAATAAACTGTGCCGGAATTTCTACAACCCTTTTAATGAAATCGACCAGTGAAGAAAAGCTCGACGAATTCTTCCGAACCAATGTCTATGCTGCATTTTTGCTCACCAAGGAAGTATGCCAGATGGGCAATTTCTCGAAAGAAGGAGGAAGCATCGTTTTTATTTCATCTGTAATGGGCATCATTGGCGAAGCAGGTAAATCGCTTTACAGCATGACCAAAGGAGCGCTGATTTCCGGGGCAAAGTCCTTGGCATGCGAACTGGCGCACAAGAAAATAAGGGTCAATACCGTTTCTCCGGGCGCAATAATCACCCCAATCAATGAAAATTTACCACATATGGCCGATCCTGAGAAAAGAGCTGCATTGGAAAAAATGCATTTGCTGGGATTGGGAAAAACCGAAGATGTAGCCTATGCTTGTATCTACCTCCTCTCCGATGCCAGCCGCTGGGTAACCGGCAGTAATTTAATAATCGACGGAGGCTATAGTGCCAAATAAAAACCAGAAAATGAAGAATATAATAGTTGTAGGAGCAAGTGGACATGCCGCAGAAATAAACGACTATCTTGCTTACAATGAGAAAATCACCGGAATTAAAGAGTTTAATTTGCTTGGTTTTCTTGATGATAATGAAGCATATTACCACAAATATGCCTACCCTGCCCCATTTTTAGGGCCAATCACCAATCATGAAATTCAACCCGATATCTTTTACATCATTGCTATTGCGAATGTAAAGATCAGAAAAATGGTGGTCGAAGATTATCTTTCGCGCGGGGCTAAGTTTACAGGGTTCATTCATTGTATGGCCTACATTTCAGCATCCGCAAAAATTGGCGAAGGAGTTGTAATTGCACCGTATGCCAATGTTGGCCCCAACGCCGTGATTGGCGATTTCACTCTGCTCAACTCCCGTTGCAGTGTTGCCCACGATTGTGTAGTTGGCCAATTCAATTTTATAACGCCAAACGTTAGTCTTTCAGGCAATACCCAAGTTGGCGATTGCAACACATTTGGCATCAATAGTGCAACAATACCCGGCATTTGTATTGGTAATCGCAACAAAATTGAAGCAGGAATGATTGTCGAAAAAAACATTGGCGACGACAGTGTAATATTCCACAAATTCAAAGAAAGGGTTATCGCTATCCCAAAGCAGTCACTTTAACAAAAAACAGAACAATGAATTACGAAAACATCATCTCCTTTATCCGCTCCACCTTTCACGAGCCAAGCGAGTTTATCCCCCTGCACGATCCCCGCTTTATAGGCAACGAGCGCAAGTACCTGCTCGATGCCATGGATACCAACTTTGTTTCGAGCGTAGGCGAATACGTGGCACGCTTTGAGCGAATGTGTGCCGAATACACCGGAGCAGTATAATGTCTAAACAAGTAGATTAAGAACTCAAAACATGGCTAACAGGCTGAACATAAAGGAAG